>NZ_CAJYQD010000033.1 GCF_913776855.1 uncultured Sphingomonas sp.
GTTTGCGGGTAGAGGCGATGTTCCTCCACCAGCACCCGCGCCGCCAGGGTATCGGCGGTATCGTCGGGCAGGATCGGAACGCGCGCCTGGGCCAATACGCTCCCGGCATCCAGTTCCTCGGTGACGACATGCACCGAACAGCCGGCCTCCCGGTCGCCCGCCGCAATCGCGCGCGCATGGGTGTCGAGGCCCTTGTACGCCGGCAGCAGCGACGGGTGGATGTTGATGATCCGGTCGCGCCACTTCGCCACGAAGTCGCCCGACAGCAACCGCATATAGCCCGCCAGCGCGATCGTCTCGACGCCCGCCTCGCGCAGGGCGGCGTCGATCGCCGCCTCATATTCCGCCTTCGCTATGCCCTTGGGCGAATGCGCGAAGGTCGCGATACCCTGCCCGGCCGCGTGGGTCAGGCCGGCGGCGTCGGGTTTGTCCGACGCCACCAGAACGACCTCATAGGGACAGTCGGGCGCTTGTGCCGCCGCGACCAGCGCCGCCATGTTCGATCCCCGCCCCGAAATCAGGACGCCGACACGGTGCCTAGCCAAGATGCGTCGCGCTCCAGTCGGCCCGCGCGCTCCACGTGCCGGCGCTGCCCTTGACGGTGCAGCCCTTGTCGCCCGCTTCGACAGTACCGATCCGCACCACCGTTTCGCCGGCTTCCGTCAAGGCGGCGGTGACCGCCTCCGCATCGTCCGCGGCAACCAGCACCGCCATGCCGATGCCGCAGTTGAAGGTCCGCGCCATCTCTTCCGGTTCGATATTGCCCTGCGCCTGTAGGAACGCCATCAATCGCGGCTGTTCCCACGCATCGGCATCGACCTGTGCATGGGCGCCCTCGGGCAGGATACGCGGGATGTTCTCCAGCAGCCCGCCGCCGGTAATATGCGCCAGTCCGTGGATACGGCCTTCACGCAACAGCGGCAGCAACGACTTCACGTAAATCCTGGTCGGCGCCATCAGCGCATCGATCAGCAGCACGTCCTGATCGAACAGCGCAGGGCGGTCGAGCTTCCAGCCCTTGTCCGCTGCCAGGCGCCGGACCAGCGAGAAGCCGTTCGAATGCACCCCCGACGACGCAAGGCCGAGGATCACGTCGCCGACCGCAACCTTGTCACCGGTCAGCAGCTGCTCACGCTCCACCGCGCCGACACAGAAGCCGGCGAGATCGTAATCCTCACCCTCATACATGCCCGGCATTTCGGCGGTTTCGCCACCGATCAGCGCGCAGCCGGCCTGGCGGCACCCCTCCGCGATCGATCCCACGACCCGCTCGGCGGTCTCGGCGACCAGCTTGCCCGTGGCATAGTAGTCGAGGAAGAACAGCGGCTCGGCACCCTGCACGATCAGGTCGTTGGCGCACATCGCCACCAGGTCGATGCCCACGCCGTCGTGGGCGTTGTGTTCGATCGCCAGTTTCAGCTTGGTGCCCACGCCATCGTTCGCCGCGACCAGCAACGGGTCCTTGAACCCCGCCGCCTTGGGATCGAACACCCCGCCGAACCCGCCAAGTTCCGCGTCGGCGCCGGAACGCCGCGTCGATTTCGCCAAAGGCCCGATGGCACGGACCAGGGCATTGCCCGCCGCGATCGATACGCCTGCCTGTGCGTAGGTATAGCCGCCGCCGCGGTCCGCTTCGTTGCTCATGTCGCCCGGTTAGCTACATCGCGCTTGGATTTCCACGCCTGCTTCGTCAAAAGGCAGCCATGACTTCGTATCAGCCCCGCCGCATCCTTGCCGCCGTCGCCCTGGGCGTCGTCGCCACCGGCGCGGTCGTGGCGCAACAGGGCGGTGTCGCCGCCGTCGACAGTTCGGGCAGTTTCGAGGTGAACGGGGTGCGCGTCGACGTCGCCGGCCCCTCCGCCGACGCTGCGCGCACGGCGGGCTGGCGCATTGCCCAGCGTAAGGGGTGGCAGATGCTGTCGCAGCGGCTGACGGGTCAGGCACGCACGCTGCCCGACGGCACGCTCGATTCGCTGGTCAGCGGGATCGTCGTGGAAAGCGAACAGATCGGCCCGAAACGCTACATCGCGCGACTGGGCGTCCTGTTCAATCGCGGGCGCGCCGCCTCGATCCTCGGCATTGCCGGCGTATCGGAACGTAGTCCGGCGATGCTGGTCGTGCCGCTGATCTGGGATGGTGGCACCGGCACGGTGTTCGAACGCGCAACTCCGTGGCAGGCGGCATGGGCACGCTTTCGCACCGGGGGCAGCGTCATGGACTATGTTCGTCCCAGCGGCACCGGTGCCGACGGCTTGCTGCTGAACGCCGGCCAGGTGACCCGGCGCGGGCGCGGTTGGTGGCGTACCGTCCTCAACCAATATGGTGCGTCCGACGTACTGATCCCGCAGATCCGCCTGTATCGCCAATGGCCCGGCGGCCCGGTGATCGGTACCTTCACCGCCGGCTACGGCCCCGACAATCGCCTGCTCGGCAGCTTTTCGTTGCGGGTCGAACAGGGCGACGCGATCCCTGCGCTCCTCGACGAAGGGGTCCGCCGGATCGATGCGATGTATCAGCAGGCGTTGCAGGCCGGGACCTTACGCCCCGATGTCGTCCTCGCCGCACCGCCGCCCGGCACGCCGGTCGCCCCGGTCGAGGAAGAGGCGGTCGACCCAACCCTGACCGGCCCGGATGCCACCCCGACACCGGCGCCCGCCGCCGAAGCGATCACCCTGTCGATCCAGGTCGACACCCCCAATGCCGCCGCCGTCGAATCGACCGAAGCGGCATTGCGCGCGGTTCCCGGCGTCCGCTCGGCCGCGACGTCCAGCCTGGCGCTGGGTGGCGTATCGGTGCTGCGTGTCACGTTCGACGGCGACGCCGCGATCCTGACCGCCGCCCTTGAGGCGCGCGGATGGCAGGTGCAGCCGGGCGAGGGTGCGTTGCGCATCCGCCGCCGCGCCGCAGCCGCTCCCCCCGCGCCGAGTACGCCGCAGGGATGACTCAGTCGCGTACCGGATCGGCACAGCTTTCCTTCTCTCTCGAACTGCCCGCCGGCGCCCGGCAGGACCTGTTCCTGATCGGGCCTTCGAACGAAGCTGCCGTCAACCATCTCGACCATTGGCAAACGTGGCCGGTCAAGGCAGCGCTGCTGGTCGGCCCGCGCAAATCGGGGCGGACGCTGCTCGCCCGATCGTTCGTCGCGCGCAGCGGCGGCAACATCGCCGACGATGCGGAACGCTGGAACGAGACCGAACTGTTCCATGCGTGGAACCGGGCACAAAGCGAAGGCCAGCCGCTGCTGATCGTCGCCGACGCCCCGCCGCCGATCTGGCGGATCGGCCTGCCCGACCTGCGGTCGCGCATGGGGGCGACGCCGGTGCTGCGGCTGGAGGCGCCGGACGAACTGCTGATCGAAACACTGCTGCAATATCTGTTCGACAGGAAGGAGCTTGTCGCCGCGCCGGATGTCGTGCGCTGGCTTGCCCGCCGCGTCGAACGGAGCCACCTTGCGGTGCTTCGGATCGTCGAGGCTTTGGAGGAAGATGCGATGTTGCGCTCCACGCGCCGTTTGACGATCCCGACCGCGCGTGCCGCGCTGTCCGACAGCCCCCTGTTGCTCGACCGCCTGCTGTGAACGATCCGGTCCCCTCCGCCCGCACCACGGTCGCCGCCGCGCCGGAAGCCCGCTATTTCAACCGCGAACTGTCGTGGCTGGCGTTCAACCGCCGTGTGCTGGACGAGGCCTGCAACCCCGACCACCCGTTGCTCGAACGGCTGCGGTTCCTGTCGATCTCCGCGACCAACATCGACGAATTCTTCATGGTCCGCGTGGCGGGGCTGAAGGGGCAGCAGAACCAGGGCGTCGGGCATGAATCGGTTGATGGCCTCACGCCCTCGCAGCAACTCGCCGCGATCACCGTCGATGCCGCCGGGCTGGTCGACAGCCAGCAGCGCATCTGGCGCGACATTGCCGCCGCGCTGGCGGAGGCCGATATCCATGTGCTGGGTGCCGATGCGATCCACGGCGACACCGAAGTCTGGCTCGAACGCCATTTCCGCGAACAGGTCTTTCCCGTCCTGACCCCGCAGGCGCTGGACCCGGCGCATCCGTTCCCGTTCATCCCGAACCTCGGCTCGGCGATGCTGTTCGATTTAATCCGCCGATCGGATGATGTGGAGGTGCGCGAAGTCGTCCTCTTGCCGCCGGCCATGCCACGCTTCGTGCGCCTGCCCGGAAAGGCAGCGCGCTATGTCGCGATCGAAACGATCCTGCGCCATTTCTCCGGCCTGTTCTTCCCCGGCTACACCGTGCGCGCCTCGGCCGCCTTCCGCGTGATCCGCGACAGCGACATCGAACTGGAGGAAGAGGCGGAGGACCTCGTTCTCTACTTCCGCACCGCCATCAAGCGCCGCCGCCGTGGCCGGATCATCCGCCTCGAAATTGAATCGGGCATTTCGGACGAACTGGTCCAGCTGCTGCGCGACGAAATGGGCGGCAGCGACGCGCTCATCACCGAAACCGGCGGGTTCCTCGGCATCGGCGACCTGTCGATGCTGGTGGCGGAGGACCGCCCCGACCTGAAATTCCCGCCCTTCAGCCCACGCTTCCCCGAACGCATCCGCGAATATGGCGGTGACTGTTTCGCGGCGATCCGGGCGAAGGATATCGTCGTCCACCATCCGTACGAAACCTTCGACGTGGTGCTGGCCTTTCTCAAGCAGGCCGCCGCCGACCCCGATGTCGTCGCCATCAAGCAGACGCTGTACCGCGCCGGCAAGCAGTCCGCCGTTGTCGCCGCGCTGGTCGCCGCCGCCGAAGCCGGTAAGTCGGTGACCGCAGTGGTCGAGTTGAAGGCCCGCTTCGACGAAGAGCAGAACCTGAATCTCGCCTCGGTCCTCGAACGTGCCGGGGTGCAGGTGGTCTATGGCTTTATCGAGTGGAAGACCCACGCGAAGATTTCGATGGTCGTCCGGCGTGAGGAGCAGGGCTATCGCACCTATTGCCACTTCGGTACCGGCAATTATCACCCGATCACCGCGCGCATCTATACCGACCTCAGCTTCTTCACCGCCGATCCGGTGATCGGGCGCGATGCGGCGCAGGTGTTCAACTACATCACCGGCTATGTCGAACCACAGGCGCTGCAACAGCTCGCCATTTCGCCACGCGACCTGCGCAATCGGCTGGAGGCGCTGATCGAGGGCGAAATCCAGACCGCACGCTCGGGCGGCGAAGGCTCGATCTGGCTGAAGATGAACTCGCTGGTCGACCCCGCGCTGATCGACAAGCTCTATGAAGCCTCGGCGGCGGGTGTGCAGATCGACCTGATCGTGCGCGGCATCTGCTGCCTGCGGCCGGGGGTGCCGGGCATGTCCGACAATATCCGTGTCAAGTCGGTCGTCGGCCGCTTCCTCGAACACAGCCGTATCTACTGCTTCGGCAACGGGCAGGCGCTGCCCAACGACGATGCGCTGGTCTATGTGTCCTCGGCCGACTGGATGCCGCGCAACTTCGACCGGCGCGTCGAATATCTGCTGCCGATCAACAACCCGACCGTCCATGACCAGGTGCTGGATCAGGTGATGGTCGCCAACCTGCTCGACACCGAACAGACCTGGGAACTGGGTCCCGATGGCAGTTATCGACGCGTGGCGAAGGGCGATCGTCCGTTCAACCTCCACCGCTATTTCATGACCAACCCGTCGCTCTCCGGCCGCGGTGCCGCGATCGAGGGCGGGTCGGCGACCGTGCCGCAGAAATTATCGCTGCGCGCGTGGCGGGCGGCACGGGACGGCGCGGCTTGATCCGCCTGCCGTGGATCAGCCGCCCGGTCAGCGCGGCACATAGTGCGATCATCGACATCGGATCGAACTCGATCCGGCTGGTCGTCTATGGCGGGCCGGATCGCATTCCGGCCACGTTGTTCAATGAAAAGGTGCTGGCCGGGCTGGGGCGATCGCTTGCCGAAACCGGCCGGATCGAACCGGAAGCAATGGCGCTGGCCGGCACCGCGCTGCGCCGTTTTGCCTGGCTGACCCGCGAAATGCAGGTTGAGGTCGTCCGCACCGTCGCCACCGCAGCCGTCCGCGACGCGGCTAACGGGCACGAGCTGGTGGCACTGGCCGATTCGCTTGGTCTCTCGGTCGAGACGCTGACCGGGGAGGAAGAGGCGCAGGCCGCGGGCAACGGCGTGCTGTCCGCAATCCCCGACGCCGACGGGATCGTCGGCGACCTGGGCGGGGGCAGCCTCGAACTGGTCCGGATCAGGAACGGCAAGATCGGCGACCGCGTATCCTTCCCGCTCGGCGTCCTGCGGATTGGGGCGATCCGGGAACGGCGGGCGGGCGAACTCGATCGCGTGGTGCAACGGCTGGTCGCTGATGCCGGCTGGACCGGGCGGGGGAAGGGGCTGCCCTTCTATCTGGTCGGCGGATCGTGGCGTGCGCTGGCGCGCTTCGACATGCACCTTACCGATTATCCGCTGCCGATCGCACACGGTTACACCATGACGCTCGCTCGCGTGGCTCAGCTGGAGCGGATCATCGCCGAAACCCCGCGCGCCGACCTGAAGGCCGTGCCAAACCTGTCGGGCGGGCGCGTGCCGACGCTGGACAACGCCACCGCCGTGCTGGCGGCGATGGCACGACAGCTGGGCAGTACGACGACGATGATCTCCGCCTATGGCTTGCGCGAAGGGCTGCTCTACGCCGCGCTGCCCCCGGCGGTCCGCAAGCAGGACCCGCTGATCGTCGCCGCCCATGACGAAGGCGCCCGGCAGGGCCGCTTCGTCGAACATGGCGACCTGCTTCATAAATGGATCGCGCCGCTGTTTCCCGACGACGCGCCCGCTGCCGTCCGCCTGCGCCACGCCGCCTGCCTGTTGGCGGATGTGGGCTGGCACGCGAACCCGGAGTTTCGCGCTGAACGCGGCGTGGAGATCGCGCTGCATGGCAATTGGGTGGCGATCGATGCCGCCGGCCGGGCGATCGTCGCACAGGCGCTGCACAGTTGCCTGGGCGGGGGCAGTGCCGATGGCCCACCCCAACCACTCGGCCGGCTTGCCCCCATCGCCGCGCTGGAAGCGGCGCATCGCTGGGGCCTCGCCATGCGGCTGGGCCAACGGTTGAGCGGCGGCGTCGCGACGCCGCTCCAGCGCACCGATGTCCGCCGCAAGCGCGGGCAGGTGGAATTGATCGTGCCGACCGCCGATGCGCCGCTCTATGGGGAAGCGGTCCAGAAGCGCCACCGTGCGCTGGCGGCGGCGCTCGGCATGGATGCGGCACTGGTCACGCGCTGATGCTTTCCTACGCCATCGAACGCCGATAGGCTCCGCGACACAACCATCATCCCGGCGAAGGCCGGGATCGCCTGGTTGCGGGCCACAGCAGGAGCCGCATGAGGCCCCAACCTTCGGTGGAGCGTCAAATGCGGGAAGGAAACGACGAAACGCGAAACGGCGCGCAAGTGTGAACTTTGTGAACTTTGGACGTCAGCCGCAGCGAAATCCGGTCACGACGCCCTTTTCATCAAGGTCGATGTTCAGCCGACCGGGCTGGAAATCCATCGTCACTGCCATGCCCGGCCGGATCACACGGACGTTAGTCAGCCCCGACTGCTTCTTCGCCTCGGCCTCGACCGCGGCCGAAAACGGCTTGCCGACCATCCCGGCCAGGATGCTGGTATCGCACGAATCGGCCAGCGCCGGAGGGCTGTCGCTCGGTTTCGTCGTCATGCAGGCGCCCAGCGCCAATGCTGCGATCAGGATGGCCGGCTTCATTCCACTACCTCCGCTCTGGTCATCTTCAGCTTTCCACCCAGCACGGTGAACCCAAGCTGACCTTCGACCAGCGCCAGCGCATCGCGGCCAAATTGTTCGAACCGCCAGCCGTTCAGGATCGACAGCCCCTCGCGCTGTCCGGCGGCCAGCGCCTCCAGGTCGTCCGACCGTGCCAACAGCCGCGACGCGACCTTGATCTCGTTCGCGCGGATCTTCAGCAGCAGCTTCAGCAGGTCGGCGACCAGCGCGCCCTCCTTACCCAGCGCAGGCTTGCGTTCGTCGCGACCGGGCATCTGGTCGGCCGGTAGCGGCCCGGCATTCGCCAGAGCCTCCATCATCCGCCCGCCAATGTCGTTATGCGCCCACGCCGCTGACAGCCCGCGCACCTTGGCAAGATCGCTTTGCCGGCGCGGCGGGTTACCCGCCAGGTCGGCGATCGTCTCGTCCTTGACGATGCGGCCGCGCGGCAGGTTCTTGCCCTGCGCCTCCAGCTCGCGCCACTTGCCCAGCGCCTTCAGCCGGCCCAGCACCTCGGGCTTGCGGCTGTTGACGCGGATGCGCTGCCACACCTGTTCCGGGTCGTTGAAATAGTTGGAGGGATCGGCGATCCGCTCCATCTCTTCATCCAGCCACAACCCGCGCCCGGTCTTGCGCAGCTTGTTCAGCATCTTGGGGAAGATCACCGACAGATGCGTCACGTCGGCGATGGCATAGTCGATTTGCCGGTCGTCCAGCGGCCGGCGCGACCAGTCGGTGAACCGCGCCCCCTTGTCGACCGTGATGCCCAGATAGGCATCGACCAGGTTCGAATAGCCGACCTGTTCGCCCTGGCCGAGCGCCATCGCCGCCACCTGCGTATCAAACAGCGGGAAGGGGGTCTTGCCGGTCAGGTTATAGACGATCTCGATATCCTGCCCACCGGCATGGAAGACCTTCAGCACGTCCTCGTTGTCGGTCAGCAGGTTGAGGAGCGGGGTCAGGTCGATCCCCGGCGCCATCGGGTCGATCGCGGCGGCTTCCTCGGTATTGGCGATCTGGATCAGGCAGAGTTCGGGCCAATAGCTGTTCTCACGCATGAACTCGGTGTCGACGGCAACGAAGTCGGACTGGGCGAGGCGGGTACAGAGGGCGGCGAGGGTCGCGCTGTCCTCGATCAACGGATGGATGTGCATCGGCTCCGCATAGCAAGGGTTCCGCGCCTTGACAAAAGGGGGTGGGGGAGGGAAGCGGCCAACCAGCAATTCCACCGTCATCCCCGCGGAGGCGGGGATCCATACGCGCAGGTCCGCGTGAAAGCCGGTACGCCGGCGTCTATGGATTCCCGCCTTCGCGGGAATGACGACCAAGCAGGGTTATTTCTCAATGCACGCCTATCGCACTCACAACTGCGGCCAACTGACCGACGCGAACGACGGCGAAACCGTCCGCCTGTCGGGCTGGGTGCATCGCAAGCGCGACCATGGCGGCGTGCTGTTCATCGACCTGCGCGACCATTACGGCATTACCCAGATCGTCGCGGACAGCGACTCGCCCGCGCTCGCGCTGCTCGAATCGGCGCGGACCGAATCGGTGCTGACCATCGACGGCAATGTGAAGCTGCGCAGCGAGGCGACCAAGAACCCCAACCTCGCCACCGGCGCGATCGAAATCTACGCACGCTCGGCAATGCTCCAGTCGGCCGCGCAGGAACTGCCGATGCCGGTCGCCGGTGAGGCGGAATATCCCGAAGACATTCGCCTGCGCTATCGCTTCCTCGACCTGCGTCGCGAGCGCCTGCACGCGAACATCCTGCTGCGCTCGAACGTCATCGCGTCGCTGCGCCGCCGGATGATCGATCAGGGCTTTACCGAATTCCAGACGCCGATCCTGACCGCATCGTCGCCCGAGGGCGCGCGCGACTATCTGGTCCCCAGCCGCGTCCATCCGGGTAAATTCTATGCGCTGCCGCAGGCACCGCAGATGTTCAAGCAGCTGCTGATGGTCGCCGGCTTCGATCGCTATTTCCAGATCGCGCCCTGCTTCCGTGACGAAGACGCCCGCGCCGATCGCTCGCCGGGTGAATTCTACCAGCTCGATTTCGAAATGAGCTTCGTGACGCAGGAAGACGTGTTCGCCGCGATCGAGCCCGTCCTGCACGGCGTGTTCGAGGAATATGCCAACTGGCAGGGCAAGGGCCGCACTGTCTCGCCGCTGCCGTTCCAGCGCATTCCCTACCGCGAGTCGATGCTGAAATACGGCAACGACAAGCCCGACCTGCGCAACCCGCTCATCATCACCGACGTGTCCGATCTGTTCATCGGATCGGGCTTCGGCCGGTTCGCCTCGATCGTGGAGGCTGGTGATGTCGTCCGCGCGGTGCCGGCGCCCAAGACCGCCGACAAGAGCCGCAAGTTCTTCGACGACATGAACGCGTGGGCACAGTCCGAAGGGTTCGCGGGCCTCGGCTATGCCACCCGCAAGGGCGGCGAGTGGGGCGGCCCGATCGCCAAGAACCATGGTGAAGAGGGCATGGCGAAGATCGCCGAAGCGCTCGACCTCGGCCCCGACGACGGCGTGTTCTTCGCGGCGGGCAAGGAAGCACAGGCGGCCAAGCTCGCCGGCCTGGCGCGCACCCGCGTTGCCGAGACGCTGGGCCTGATCGACGACAAGCGCTTCGAATTCTGCTGGATCGTCGACTTTCCGATGTTCGAATATGACGAGGATGCGAAGAAGGTCGACTTCAGCCACAACCCGTTCTCGATGCCGCAGGGCGAGATGGAAGCGCTGGAGACGATGAACCCGCTCGACATCCTGGCGTATCAGTACGACATCGTGTGCAACGGCGTGGAGCTGTCGTCGGGCGCAATCCGGAACCACCGTCCGGAGATCATGTACAAGGCGTTCGAAATCGCCGGCTATACCCAGGAAGATGTCGACACGAACTTCGCCGGCATGATCAACGCCTTCAAGTTCGGCGCCCCGCCGCACGGTGGCTCGGCGCCGGGCGTCGATCGCATCGTCATGCTGCTGGCCGACGAGCCTAACATCCGGGAAGTCATCACCTTCCCGATGACACAGAAGGCAGAAGACCTGATGATGGGTGCGCCGAACTATGCGACGCCGAAACAGCTGCGGGAACTGAATATCCGGGTGACAGCGGACGGTCCGAAGGAAGGATAAGCGTTTCGCGGGGCGGGGATCAAACCCCGCCCCGCATTGCATCAGGCGTTCTCGAACGTATCGCCTTCCAGCACGCGCAACCGCCCATCGTCGATTGCAAACACCGCGCCGTGTAGCTTAAGCGTGCCGGCCTCGACCCGTTGCTTGACGAACGGAAAGGTCATCAGGTTCTTGAGCGAGACCTTCACGCCTTCCTGCTCCAGCGCCTTCTGCCCTTCGGGACCGGTGCCGTGTTCCGCCACGACCTTCTCGCGCGCCTCGTCGAGCAGGTCGATCCAGTGCGCGACGAAGCCGCCTTCGCCCGGCTTGGTATTGGCGAGCGCCTGCGTCAGGCACGCATTCACGCCGCCGCACGCACCATGGCCGAGGACGAGGACCTCTTCTACTTCCAGCTTGGTGACGGCAAATTCCAGCGCCGCCGACACGCCGTGGCGACCGCCATCATCTTCGAACGGCGGGACCAGGTTGGCGACATTGCGCACCACGAAAATCTCGCCCGGCCGCGTGCCGAAGATCGTCGCCGGATCGACGCGGCTGTCGGAACAGGCAATGACCATCACCTTGGGGCTCTGCCCGGTGGCGAGTTCGCTCCAGCGTTCGCGCTCCTGCTGCCATTCGGTGCCGCGGAAACGGTAATACCCTTCCTTGAGGTCGCTGAAGTGCATCAAAGAATCTCCATCATAAGTTGTGCTCTTCCCTCGCGCGCTACGACGCACGGGGGCCGGGAATGTTGCAGGCGGTTGTCCGTTTGCCCGCGCATCGCTATCTGACGCACATGAACGAGATGACGCCGCTTCCCCGCCCGCAGCGCGAACGCAAGCCCGACTGGATTCGCGTAAAGGCACCGACCGGAAAAGTCGTGGCCGAAACCCGTGCGCTGATGCGGTCGAAGAGCCTGACGACCGTGTGCGAGGAAGCCGCCTGTCCCAATATCGGCGAATGCTGGTCGAAGAAGCACGCGACCGTCATGATCCTGGGCGACACCTGCACCCGCGCCTGCGCCTTCTGCAACGTGAAGACCGGGATGCCGCGCGCCGTCGACCCGATGGAGCCGCAGCATGTCGCCGAAGCGGCAGCGGCGATGGGCCTCAACCACATCGTCATCACCTCGGTCGACCGCGACGACCTGCCCGATGGCGGTGCCAAGCAGTTCGTGAAGGTGATCGAGGCGATCCGCGCCGCAAACCCGACGACGACGATCGAGATCCTGACCCCGGATTTCCGCAACAAGCACGAAGCGGCGGTCGAGATGATCGTGGCGGCACGCCCAGACGTCTACAACCACAATCTCGAAACCGTGCCGCGGCTCTATCCGACGATCCGTCCGGGCGCGCGCTATTATGCCTCGCTGCGTCTGTTGGAGAGCGTCAAGAAGCTCGACCCGTCGATCTTCACCAAATCGGGCATCATGCTGGGCTTGGGCGAAGAGCGGCTGGAGGTGCATCAGGTGATGGACGACATGCGGTCGGCCGACATCGATTTCCTGACCATGGGTCAGTATCTGCAGCCGACGCCCCGCCACGCCAAGGTCATCGACTTCGTGACCCCCAAGGCATTCGATGGGTTCGCCGCGATCGCCCGCGCCAAGGGATTCCTGCTGGTCGCATCGTCGCCGCTTACCCGGTCGAGCTACCATGCCGGCGACGATTTCGAACGGATGCGCGCCAATCGCGATGCCAAGCTGGGCGTTATCCGCGCGTAATGCCCAAGCATAGCGAAACCCGGCATCTGCCCTATACGCCGGAGCAGATGTTCGACCTGGTCGCTGATGTCGGCCGCTATGGCGAGTTCCTGCCGTGGGTCAGCGCGATCCGGGTACGGTCAGACAGCGCGACGGAAATGGTCGCCGACATGATTGTCGGTTTCAAGGGCCTGCGGGAGAGCTTCACGTCGAAGGTGCAGAAGGAACGGCCCGGCCATCTGCGGGTCGATTATCTCGACGGGCCGCTTAAATATCTGAAAAACGACTGGCGGTTCAAACCGGACGGGCAGGGCGGCACGATCGTCGAGTTCTGCGTCGACTTCCAGTTCAAGAACCGCGTGTTCGAGATGCTGGCGGGGCAGGTGTTCGATCGGGCGCTGCGCAAGATGATCGGCGCGTTCGAAGATCGCGCAGCCGCGCTTTACGGCGATTCGGCGACGGGTTCCTCGGGCGCCACCTCTGGCGGCAGCAACAGTTCGAGCGCACACAACGCCGCCTGAAGCCGGATCGCTCCCCGGCCCTGGTCGCCGAATTGACGCAGGTCGGCGACGACCTTAGCCGGATCGCCGCCCTTTTCCGCGCGCGCGAAGACGACGGTGCCGACCGGCTTCTTCTCGCTGCCCCCGCCTGGGCCTGCGACCCCGGTGATCGCCACCGCGACATCGGCCTGCGTCACTTCCAGTGCGCCCTGCGCCATGCTCCATGCCGTCGCGATCGACACCGCGCCGAATGTCTCGATCACGTCGGAGCTGACCTTGACCAGCTCGATCTTCGCCTCGTTCGAATAGGTCACGAACCCCGCCTCGAACACTTCCGAACAGCCGGGAATTTCGGTGATAGCCGCGGCAACCAGCCCGCCGGTGCAGCTTTCCGCCAGTGCGACGCGGCGACCGGCCGCGCGGTTTTCCTCGACCACGCGGCGGGCGGCCTCGACCAGTTGGGGTGGGAGTATGCTATCCATCACATCAATTCCGGGCGGCCGACCGACATAGCGGCAGGCGCATTTGGGGGTTGGGGCGGTCGGCGTCGACCTGTGCGAACAGGACGATCAGCCCGGCGACGTTGCGCGGCGGCAGCGCCTGCACCAGATTGGCGGCACGTTCAATGCGGGGACAGTCGGCCGCGTCGATATTGCCGACGACCATTGGCGCGATCAGCGACGCGACGATCGGCGCGGCGAAGGCTGAATCGAGCAACTGGATCGCCTGTGGTGCGGTCAGGCGAGACAGCGCCGCCTTCGCCTGCGGCCATGCGGCGTCGGTTTCGGCTTCATAGCGCGACAGGAACGGCCCACCGCTCCGCCGCAACAGCGCGTTCGGCGGCAGGGCGTTGGCACAGCGTGCGCCAGCCTGTCGGATCAGTTCGGGCGCGACGAACAGGACGAGCGCTTCGGCCTCTGCCGGGGTAACGCACGCTGGCGTGCCCTGCGCCGGTGCATTGGCACAAGCGGCCAGCGCCAGCAGCGCGGCGAGCCGCTTCATGCCGGCACCCGCACGGTGCAGATCGCCTGCGCAGCAATCCCTTCCTGCCGACCGGTAAAGCCCAGCCGTTCGCTGGTCGTTGCCTTGATGCTGACCTGCCGCTCGGTCAGGTCGAGCAGCGCGGCGACCCGCGCCCGCATCGCCGTGCGATGCGGCCCGATCTTGGGTGCCTCGCAGATCAGTGTCAGGTCGACGAAATCGATGATCCCGCCTTCTGCTCGGACCAGCGACGCGGCGTGCTGCAGGAACTGGCCCGATTCCGCGCCACGCCACTGCGGATCGCTCGGAGGAAAGTGCGTCCCAATGTCGCCCGCGCCGATCGTGCCGAGCAGCGCATCGGTGACGGCATGGAGCGCGACATCGGCGTCGCTATGCCCCGACAGACCGCGATCGTGCGGGATCAGCACCCCGCCCAGCCACAACTCCTCACCTGCCTCCAGCCGGTGGACATCGTAGCCGGAGGCGCTGCGCGATACGAGCGTGGACGGGGCGCGGGCTTCGGCGGCGGCGAAATCGGCCGGATAGGTAATCTTGTCGAGCATGATGTCCCCTTCGACCATCGCCACGTTCATGCCGATAGCGCGCAGTATCTGCGCGTCGTCGGTCGCTTCGGCGCTAACATTCCATGCCGCATGGGCGTCACGGATGGCAGTAATCGCAAAGGCCTGCGGCGTCTGCACGCGGACCAGCTGATCGCGCGGTACGACGTCGCCAAGCCCCTCGCCACCTAGTGCCAGCGTATCAGCAACCGGCAGCACGGGCACCGCGCCCGGTGCGTGGTCCAGCGCCGCAAGCAGGCGATCGACGACCACCGCCGGCACGAACGGCCGTGCTGCGTCATGGATCAGCACCCTGCCGGCATCACCGATCACGGCCAGCCCAGCGGCGACACTCTCACGCCGCGTGGCCCCGCCGATGACGAAATCGACCTCGCCGATTGCCGCGTGCAGCAACGCTTCCTGGCCTGCGCCGATCACGACCAGCACCCGGTCGATACCGGGATGACCCACCAACGCGGCATAAGCATGGGCGATCAGCGCTCGCCCCGCGACAGGGGCAAATTGCTTGGGCAGGCTGCTGCCCGATCGGACGCCGGTTCCGGCGGCGACGATCAGGGCGACTGTGGGACCGGTCTGCATGGCGCTCGACTAGCGCAAGCCGCACGCGCCCGCCAGCCTTGCCCTCGAAGCGCGGATCGGGTAGGGCGTGCCCAATTTTCAGGCATAATCCATGACCCTAGCACCCATCCGCATCGGCGATGTCGTCATCGATACGCCGGTGATCCTTGCGCCGATGACCGGTGTCACCGACCTGCCGTTCCGTAAGATGGTGCGGCGGCACGGGTCGGGGCTGAACGTCACCGAGATGATCGCCAGTCAGGCGGCGATCCGTGAGACGCGCCAGTCGATCCAGAAGGCGATGTGGGACCCGGCCGAGGAGCCGGTGTCGCTGCAGCTAGTCGGCTGCACGCCCCTCGAAATGGGGGAGGCTGCCAAGCTCGCCGAGGACAAGGGCGCCGCGATCATCGACATCAACATGGGCTGCCCGGTGCGCAAGGTGACGAACGGCGATGCCGGTTCGGCGCTGATGCGCGACCTGCCGCTCGCCGCCGACCTGATCGCCGCGGTGGTCAAGGCGGTCGACGTGCCGGTTACCGTCAAGATGCGGATGGGCTGGGACCATAGCAGCCTCAATGCGCCCGAACTGGCGCATATCGCCGAGGATCTGGGCGCGCGGATGGTGACGGTCCATGGGCGTACCCGCAACCAGATGTATCGCGACCATGCCGACTGGGCATTCGTCCGCCAGGTGAAGGATGCGGTGAAGGTGCCGGTGATCGTCAACGGCGACATCTGCTCGGTCGACGATGCGCGCACCGCGCTCGACCAGTCGGGTGCAGACGGCGTGATGATCGGGCGTGGCGCCTATGGCCGCCCCTGGCTGCTGGCGCAGGTTATGGCCGCGCTGTCGGGCGGCACGGCGCCTGCCGACCCGTCGGTCGAGGAACAATATCGCCTGATCGTCGAGCATTATCAGATGATGCTCGACCATTATGGCGAGGAAACCGGCGTCAACATGATGCGCAAGCATATCGGTTGGTACACCAAGGGGCTGCACGGATCGGCCGAGTTCCGCAACAAGGTGAACCAGCAGCCCGATTCCCGCACCGTGCTGGGGATGCTCGCCGATTTCTATGCGCCATGGTGTACGCGCGCGGCGGCATGAGCGCGGTCGAGGGGATGCCCTCGTTCGCCGAACTGTTTGCCGGCCTGCCGGCGGCGGCGCTGGTGCTGGACGATGCGGGGTGTATCGCCCATGCCAATGGCGCGGCGGAAATGCTGCTCAACCAGTCCGACCGGGCGATGCGCGGCCTGTCGCTCGAACAGGTCGTGTCGGTCCCGCCCGGCTATGGCGACCCGCGCGATGGACGTGCCTTTGTCAGCTACGACTGCGAATTGCAGCTGCGGCGCGGCGGGCGGCTTCGGGTCGACTTTCACGACACGCCCGCCACCCATGGATCGGCGTGGCGGGTCGTTATGCTCTACGGTATCCGCGACGGGCATAGCGGGTCGCGCGCTGCTGGCTCCCGTGCCGCGATCGGTGCCGCGGCGATGCTGGGGCATGAGATCAAGAACCCCCTGTCGGGTATTCGCGGCGCGGCGCAATTGTTGGCGAGTGAGGTGGATGACCGCAGCGTGCTGACGGACCTGATCATCGCGGAGGTCGATCGCATCGCCGCGCTGATCGACCGGATGCAGGACTTCACCGATGATCGCCCGCGCGAGCTGCACGCGCAGAACATCTATCCGGTCCTTGCCCACGCGGTGCAACTGGCCTCTGCCGGCTTCGCGCGCGGGGTCGTGATCGAGGAGCGCTTCGATCCCTCGCTGCCGCCCGTACGGATCGATCGCGATGCCTTTGTCCAGGTGCTGGTCAACCTGTTGAAGAATGCTGCCGAGGCGCTGGAACAGGTCGAGCAGCCGCGCATCATCCTCGGCACCGCCTATCGCCACGGCATGTCACACGGCATTGGTGGCGGCGCGCGTCGGGCCGTGCCCATCGAACTGACCGTGACCGACAACGGCCCCGGCGCACCGGCCGATATCGCCGGCCACCTGTTCGAACCGTTCGTGTCGGGCAAGCGGGAGGGGCGGGGTTTCGGCCTGCCGATGGTCGAGAAACTGGTCGGGGAAATGAATGGCTTCGTCCGCTATGCCCGTGAAGGATACCCGCCGATGACCGTGTTCCGCATCCACCTGCCGCGCGCATGACCGCTTCGTCACGCATCCTGCTGGTCGATGACGACGCCGCGATCCGGACGGTCGTGGCGCAGGCGTTGCGGCGCGAAGGCCATGAGGTGCAGAGCGTCGGGACCCTTGGGCAGTTGCGGGCGGAACTGCGGGCCGGGCTGCCGGGGGTGCTGGTCACCGACGTCGTGCTGCCAGATGGCGACGGGCTGGAAATGGCAGCGAAACTGACCGCCGAATTTCCCGACCTGCCGATCATCGTGCTGTCGGCCCGCAACACGCTGACCACCGCCGTGCGTGCGACGGAGGCGGGCGCGTTCGACTATCTGCCCAAGCCGTTCGACCTCGATACGCTGGCGCTGGCCGTGCGCGGGGCATTGGCCCGCCGGTCCCGTGGTGCCGAGGAACAGCCGGTCGAGGCGATCGATTCCTCGCTGCCGCTGATCGGGCGATCGCCGGCGATGCAGGACGTGTACCGGGTAATCGCACGGGTCGTCGCGACCGACCTGACCGTGCTGGTGACGGGCGAATCCGGTACCGGCAAGGAACTGGTCGCTCGCGCGATCCATGATCTGGGCCGACGCAGCCGTGCGCCGTTCATCGCGCTCAACATGGCGGCGATCCCGCGCGAGCTGATCGAGGCGGAGCTGTTCGGCCATGAACGCGGCGCCTTCACCGGCGCGGCGCAGCGCTCGGCCGGCAAGTTCGAACAGGCTGCGGGCGGCACGCTGTTCCTCGACGAGATCGGCGACATGCCGATGGAGGCGCAGACCCGGCTGCTGCGCGTCCTGCAATCCGGCGAGTTCACCAGCGTCGGCGGCGCGCGCGTCATCCGCGCCGACGTACGCATCGTCGCCGCCACCAACAAGACGCTGGCGGCACAGGTCCAATCCGGCCAGTTTCGCGAAGACCTGTTCTACCGGCTGAACGTCGTGCCGATCGCCCTGCCTCCCTTGCGTGAACGGCGGCAGGATGTGGCGCTGCTCGCCCGACATTTCCTCGACCAGGCGGCACGCGACGGACTGCCGCGCAAGACGCTGACGATCGATGCGCAGGAACTGCTGGAGGCGCACGACTGGCCGGGCAACGTCCGCGAACTCGAAAACCTGATGCGCCGTGTCGCCGTCCTCGGCCGCGACACCGCGATCGAGGCGAGCGAGCTGCGCAGTGCGCTGGGGGATAGCGGCGGTCGGCCTGCGGCCCAGCCCGATGCCGATCTGGACGATGCCGTCCGCGCCTGGATCCGCCGCATCGCGCGCGAAGAACCGGCGACGCTGGAGAACGGGACGCTCTACGACCGGCTCATTTCCGATGTCGAACGACCGCTGATCGAAGCGATGCTCGATCGCCACGGTAACAACCAGCTGCGTGCTGCAAAGGCGATGGGACTGAACCGCAACACGCTGCGCAAACGGCTCGACGACCTTGGCATCGATCCGGCAGTCCGCGCCTATCATGCGGAGAAGGAACGCTAATCTCGCCAAGTTGCGATAATGTTGCGATTTGACGTGCGTTGGGCTGCGAATGTTGTAAAACGGCAACTATGGTTGCAGCGTTAACGGAACCGAGGCGCGCCACATCGATCCCGGCGCGGTGGTTCCCGGCGATCGAGGTCGCCGTATTGCTGGCGGTGATCGCCGTCGGCGTCGGCAGCTACCTGCTGTTCGACGGGTCGCAAAGCGCGCGGGGGCGGCTGCCGACCCCGTCGCTGATGGCGCTGGTGCTCATCGCCAACCTGATCCCGGCCATGGCACTGCTCGTACTGGTCGGGCGGCGGATCGCGATGCGCCGCGCCGCGCGGTCGCAGATCGGGGGGACGGGCACGCTGCACGTCCGCCTGGTCGCGCTGTTTTCGATCCTGGCCAGCGTGCCGATGCTGCTGGTCACGATCGTCGCGTCGTTCCTGTTCCAATACGGCGTCGAGTTCTGGTCCTCGCAGCGCGCGCGCGGCATCTTCGAAAATGCGCAGGTGCTGGCGCAGTCGTCCTACAACGAGTTCCTTGATGCGGTCGACGGGCAGAATGTCGCCGTCGCGTCCGACATCCGCCGGATGCTGCTCAACAATCGCTATTCGATCGACAGCGACGAATTCCGGTTGCTGTACCAGAACAGCATCGTGTTCCGGTCGCTTAGCGATTCGGTGGTGTTCGAAATTCCCGCCGATGGCCGTCCGCGCTCGCTTGCCTCGGCATCGATCTACGAAGGACCGCTGCGCTGGAGCATCGACCCCAAATCGATCGCGGCGCTTCGTTCGGGCAAGCCAAGTTATGTCAGCGTCCGCAACCGGCAGGTCCAGTCGGTGACGCGGGTAATGGACACGCCTTACTTCGTCTATTCCGCGCGCGACATTGATCTTGCGACCTATACCGAACGCCTCAGCCGCACCCGCGCGATCCTGTCCGATTACGATGCGCTGCTTGCGCGCTCCCGCAGCGTACAGCTCCAGCTGAACATCGCGCTGTTCATCGTGTCGCTCATCATCGTCGGCCTGGCGGTGTTCGTCGCGCTGGCGGTGGCCGATCGCCTCGTCCGCCCGGTCGGGGCGCTGGTGGGCGCCGCGCGCCGTGTGGCGGGGGGCGACCTGTCGGCCCGCGTGCCCGAACCGAACGGAACGCGGACGAAGGACGAGATCGGTACGCTGGCCAGCGCGTTCAACAGCATGACCGAACGGTTGCAGGAACAGACCGGCGAGCTGGTCGCGGCCAATGCCCAGATCGACAGCCGCCGTGCCCTGATCGAGGCGGTGATGTCGGGCGTCAGTGCCGGCGTCCTCTCGGTCGGTCGCGACCGGACCATCCGCCTGGCCAACAGTTCGGCGACCGCTCTGCTGAAGACCGGCCCAAGCTCGCTCGTCGGCCGCCCGTTGGCGGAAGTCGCTCCCGAACTCGACGATCTGCTGGGCGGCGAGACGCAGGACGCGATCATTCAGCTCGCCGCCGGGGGCGAGGCCAAGACGCTGGCGGTGCGTATTACCCGCGACGATGGGCAGCATATCCTGACCTTCGACGACATCACCCAGCAGCTGCTCGATCAGCGCCGTGCCGCATGGTCCGACGTCGCCCGCCGGATCGCGCATGAGATCAAGAACCCGCTGACCCCGATCCAGCTGGCCGCCGAACGGCTTCAGCGCCGCTACGGCACGAAATTGGTCGAGGACGACGGCACCTTCGCCCGCCTGACTGAAACGATCGTCCGGCAGGTCGGCGACCTGCGCCGCATGGTCGACGAGTTTTCGTCGTTCGCGCGGATGCCCAAGCCGGTATTCCGCCACGAATCGCTGGCCGAACTGGCACGCCAGAGCCTGTTCCTGCACGAGGTCGCACACCCCGACATCGACTTTACGCTCGATTCAGCCGGTGCCGCACCGCTGGTCTGCGACCGCCGCCAACTGGGCCAGGCGCTTACCAACATCGTCAAGAACGCGACCGAAGCCGTCGCCGCCCGACCCGAAGGTACCCCGCGTGGGCGGATCGAGATCGACGTCCGCTATGACGCGCAGGGGCGGATGCATATCGATACCAGCGACAACGGCATCGGCCTGCCGATCGAACGCGACCGCATCGCCGAGCCCTATATGACGACGCGCAAGGGCGGCACCGGCCTCGGCCTCGCGATCGTTCGCAAGATCGTCGAGGAACATTTCGGAACCATATCGTTCGCCGACCGTCCCGGTGGAGGAACGATCGTATCGATCATCTTCGATCCCGCGATCCTGGCCGCGCTGGCGGGAACGGGCACGTCCGAAGATGACGATTCACAGGAGGTTACAACGCGCCACCCCATGCTTACCCGGACCGGAACGCCCGTATGAAGCTCGACATCCTCGTCGTCGACGATGAAACCGACATCCGTGAACTTGTCGCCGGCGTGCTGGAGGACGAAGGCTATGAAACGCGCGGTGCCGCCGACAGCGATGCCGCGCTGGAGGCGGTGGCGACGCGCCGGCCGTCGCTGGTGCTGCTCGACGTCTGGCTGCAGGGATCGCGGCTCGACGGGCTGGAACTGCTCGACGAGCTGAAGGCACGCGATCCTTCGCTGCCGGTGCTGGTCATTTCTGGGCACGGCAATATCGATACCGCCGTCGCCGCGATCCGGCGCGGTGCGGTCGACTTCATCGAAAAGCCGTTCGAGGCGGAACGGCTGCTGTTCCTGGTCCAGCGCGCGACCGAAACCGAACGCCTGCGACAGGAAGTGGCGTCGCTGCGCGCCTCTGCCGGACGTGAAGACGACCTGACGGGCAGTTCCACCGCGATCAACAGCGTTCGCGCGACGCTGAAGCGAGTTGCCGGTACCGGCAGCCGTGTTCTCATCACCGGCGGGGCAGGGGTCGGCAAGGAGGTCGCGGCCCGCCTGCTCCATGGCTGGAGCCAGCGGGCGCAGGCACCCTTCGTCATCGTCAGCGCCGCGCGGATGACCCCGGAACGGGTCGATGAAGAGCTGTTCGGCGTGGAGGAAGGGGGCAACCTCGTCCGCCCCGGCCTGCTCGAACAGGCGCATGGCGGCACGCTGTTCCTCGACGAGATCGCCGATATGCCGATCGCGACGCAGGCGCGTATCCTGCGGGTGCTGACCGATCAGAGCTTCACCCGCGTTGGTGGCACGCGGGTGGTGAAGGTCGATGTCCGCGTCGTCTCTGCGACCGGGCGCGATCTTCAGCAGGAAATCATCGACGGCAATTTTCGCGAAGACCTGTATTACCGGCTGAACGTAGTGCCGGTGCAGATTCCGTCGCTTGCCGAACGGCGCGAGGATATTCCGCCGCTGGTCGAGCATTTCGTGGCGCATTACGCCAACGAACGCCGGGTGCAGACGCCGGAGGTCGCCCCCGATGCGATGATCGCACTGCAAAGCTACGAGTGGCCGGGCAATGTCCGCCAGTTGCGCAACGTCGTTGAGCGTACCGTCATCCTGGCGCCGGGCAACCGGATCGCGCGGATCGACATCGACCTGCTTCCTCCTGAAGTATTGGGATCGGGAGGTGACGGAGGAGGAGGCGCAACCGCCAGCGCGATCATGGGGTCGCCGCTGCGCGAGGCGCGCGAGTCGTTCGAGCGCGAGTATCTGCGCGTGCAGATCCGACGTTTCTCCGGCAATATCTCGCGCACCGCGACGTTCATCGGCATGGAACGCTCCGCGTTGCACCGCAAACTAAAGCTGCTTGGCATCACCGAGACGCGCGGCGACGAATAGCCGCGTTCGAACCATTGCGGCAGCGCGGCGTCCGACCTAGATTGACGGCTCCGCACCACAGGGGCGCGGCAACCGGGTGACGGTTAAAGACACTCAGCGGGAAATTCCCGCCAAGAACAAGGGCAAGCCATGGCCGAACGGCAGGGGTCGCTTCAGGACCTGTTTCTCAACTCGCTACGCCGGTCGAAGACGCCGGTCACGATGTTCCTGGTAAAGGGCGTGAAGCTCCAGGGGATCGTGACGTGGTTCGACAATTTTTCGGTGTTGCTGCGCCGCGACGGTCAGTCGCAGCTGATCTACAAGCACGCGATCTCGACAATCATGCCCGCCGGTCCCACCGACCTCTCGTCGGTCATCGAGGCTGCGTCGGAAAACACATCGAAGCACGCGCCGCTGCAGGAAATCTTCCTGAACGCCGTACGCAAGGCGCAGGAAAACGTCACCATGTTCCTGGTCAACGGCGTCATGCTGCAGGGTCAGATCGCCGCGTTCGACCTGTTCTGCATGTTGCTCCAGCGCGAAGGCATGTCCCAATTGGTGTACAAGCACGCCGTGTCGACCATTCAGCCGGCCAACCCGCTAAACCTTGCCGAGGAACAGGCGTCGGGAGCGGACGAGGCTTGAGTACCGGTTTCGACCGCGACGCGCAGGAATTCACGCGTGGCGCATCGGCGATCGTCGTCCTGCCCGACATGGGCGGGTCGGCCCGCGATGCGGAGTCCCGGCTCGAGGAAACCGCCGGTCTCGCGCTCGCGATCGGTGTCGATGTGCGGCATCGGGTGCCATTCCGCGTGCGGGCGCCAAAGCCCGCGACGCTGATTGGCAGCGGGCAGGTGGACCAGCTTGCGCAGATGGTGCGTGACGGGGACGTGCAACTGGCAGTCTTCGACGCGGCACTGACGCCGGTCCAGCAGCGTAACCTGGAAACCGGGCTAGGGTGCAAGGTTATCGACCGCACCGGGCTGATCCTCGAAATCTTCGGCGAGCGCGCCCGTACCGCCGAAGGTCGACTGCAGGTCGAACTGGCCCACCTCGATTATCAGGCCGGTCGCTTGGTCCGTAGCTGGACCCATCTTGAGCGGCAACGCGGCGGCTTCGGCTTTCTCGGTGGTCCGGGTGAAACCCAGATCGAGGCGGATCGCCGCCTGATCCGGGACCGCATGGCGCGGTTGCGGCGGGAACTCGACGGCGTATCGCGCACCCGCACGCTGCATCGCGACCGGCGCCAGCGTGCGCCCTGGCCGGTGGTAGCACTGGTCGGCTATACCAACGCCGGCAAGTCGACGTTGTTCAACCGCCTGACCGGCGCGGATGTCATGGCAGAAAACCTGTTGTTCGCGACGCTCGACCCGACGCTGCGCCAAGTGTCGTTGCCCGGCATCGACAAGGCGATCCTGTCGGACACGGTGGGTTTCGTGTCCGACCTGCCGACGCAACTGGTCGCGGCGTTCAAGGCGACGCTGGAAGAGGTGGTGTCCGCCGACCTGCTGATCCATGTCCGCGACGTGGCGCATCCCGATACCGCGGCGCAGGCGGCGGATGTGGAAGCGGTGCTGAAGGAGATCGGTGTCGACGAAACGACTCCGCGGATCGAAGCGTGGAACAAGCTCGACCTGTTGAGCGAAGACGATCGGATCGAGATGCTGGGGGAGGCGGCACACCGTGAAGACATCGTCGCCTTGTCCGCGCTGACCGGGGAGGGGGTGGATCGCCTCGTCCGCACCGTTGGCGATCGGCTGACCGAAGGACATCGGCGCTACCGCATCGCACTGGCACCTGAGGACGGTGCAAGTGCGGCGTGGCTGTACGCGCATGGTGAGGTCACCGACCACTGGATCGACGAGGATCGCGCGCTGTACGACGTGCGCATGGCGCCGGCCGATTACGAGCGGTTCCTGACCCGATAATCCGTCGACCCGCCGGGCAGGGGGCGCGTTTCGCGCGTCCCGATCTGACGGGCGGGAAGGGCAGGAGTCTGCCAGCGTCCCAAAAACGCCGCCCAGGACTCGTCGGGCCGACGCTCTATGCTAGCTACCTGTGCGACTCCCGACGACTCTACGGCCTGTTTTACGAAAACTATCGAAAATCGTCAGGGAAGGGGGCCGATCTTCGCCCGAACCCATGCGATTTCCTTTTCGGCCAGCGATCGCTCGGCAAACTGGGCATCTTCGGCTTCCATCACGGCGAAGCGATGCTCGAACTTGGCATTGGCGGCGCGCAACGCCGCTTCGGGATCGACGCCCAGATGCCTTGCCCAGTTGACGACCGAAAATAGCAGGTCGCCGACCTCCTCCTCACGTTCCGCTGCGCTTGCCGCCTCGACCTCGGCCAGTTCCTCGTCGATCTTGGCCCTCGGCCCTGTCGCATCCGGCCAGTCAAAGCCGACCCGCGCCGCCCGCTTCTGCAATTTTTCCGCTCGCGCCAGTGCCGGCAGACCCAAAGCCACGCCGGCCAGTGCCCCGTTTTGGCCGGCTTTTTCAAAGCGTTCAGCCGCCTTGACCTGTTCCCACAGGTAATGACCACCGACTTCAGCGTCGCCAAAAATGTGCGGATGGCGCCGCTCCATCTTGTCGCTGATCGCATTCACAACGTCGCGCAGGTCGAACAACGCAGCTTCCTCGGCGATCCGGCTGTGGAACACGACCTGCAGCAACAGGTCGCCCAGTTCGTCCTTCAGGTCCGCCATGTCGCCACGCGCAATAGCGTCCGCGACCTCGTACGCTTCCTCGATCGTGTAGGGGGCGATCGTGGCGAAGGTCTGCACGCGGTCCCATTCGCAGCCACGTTCCGGATCACGCAGTCGCGCCATTATGGCAACGATACGGCCGACAACATCGTCCGAGGAAGCGACGGCGCCGGACGAGCCGTCCAGCACCGACTGCTCGCTAACGGCCATACTGGATGTCATTCGATCATGCGTTGCCAAATCACTCGACCCGTCGGTAGAGCCTAACGATCGGCCGACATTCCCAGCATCCTCCGCGACCATATTTTCAATTCCGATAATAAACATTATGTAAAATTAAGCTGGTTTGTCCGCTTCCAGGATCAACGTTCCGCGGGCCACCCGCCAACTTCCCAACCGTGACAGGAAGTTCATTCCCACTACGTCCATTTCGCCGAACGCTGGCGAAATCACCACTGGCAGGTCCCGTGTTTCCAGCGAGCCAATCCGTACCGTTTCAATCCGTCCTCGGGCTGCCTCGATCGTGCCGTTCGCGGTCGTCAGCAGCACCGGCGGCAGCCGGCGCGGCGTGACGCCGATCGCCTTGGCGGTCGCTTCGGAAATGGCGGTCGACGTAGCACCGCTGTCGATCAGCATCCGACGTTCGATGCCGTTCAACCGCGCGACCGCCCAGAAATGGCCATCGACCGACTGCCGGATGTGAACCGTGTCGCCATCGACGCTCTGCTCCGCAACGCCCAGTCGTTCCCCGATTGTTCCCGTGAGTTCTAGAATCCTATCGCGGTAGCTGAATATCGCATAGAGTACGGCGACGACGACTGCCCAGCCAATCAAAGCCCGGACGACACTGCCAACCGATGGCCTTCGTGCCAGAAGCGCTGATAGCGGCAGAATGAGCATCATCAGACCGAGCAGGACATAGACGGTCCGGTCATCGCTCACAGCGTCAGTTCCATCCCGTCATAGCCGGGTTCGATACCGGCCGGCAGCCGTTCGCGCAAAGATGCATAGTCCATCGAATGATCCATATGGATCAGGACGGTTCGCCCCGCCCCGCAGTTCCGCGAAAACGCGATCGCTTCGGCCAGCGACGGATGGGTCGGATGTGGCGCGACCCGCAGCGCATCGACGATGAGAATGTCGACGTCGCGATACAGATCCAACATCGCCGGCGTCACCGCACTGAAATCAGTGGCATAGCCGATCGACCCGCGATCGGTATCGAACCGCAGCCCGGCGGACTCGATCGATCCATGCGGCTGATCGGTGCAGCGGATCGATATGTCGCCGATCGCCATCCGGTCTGGCAGGAGCGCGCCGGTCACCGTCGCCCGATACCCTGCCCGCCCGGCAAAAACATAGTCGAACCGTGCCTGCAGGCTGTGTAACGTGGCCGCCCGCGCATAGCCGGCGACCGGCTTGCGGGCGTTATGGAACAGCTGACGCAGGTCATCGATACCGTGGCAGTGGTCGGCATGATCGTGTGTCCACAACACGGTGTCGACCGTCGCGACATCGGCGGCCAGCAACTGCTCGCGCATGTCCGGACCGGTGTCGATCAAAATTCGCGTGTCGGCATAGTCGACCAGCGCCGATACCCGCGTGCGGCGGTTGCGCGGCTCCAGCGGATCGCACGCGCCCCAGTCGTTACCGATTCGCGGTACCCCGGACGATGTGCCCGATCCGAGGATGCGGATTTTCATGCCAGTGTCTTGGCGAACAGGCGATGGAAGTTCAACCGCGTCGCATCCGCCATCGCGTCAGCATCCTCCCCCCGGAGGTGCGCGAGGAAGCGGCAGGTGTCGGCGACGAACGCCGGTTCGCCCTGCTTGCCCCGATGCGGTACGGGTGCCAGGAACGGTGCGTCGGTTTCAATCAGCAAGCGGTCGAGCGGCAAGTCGCGTGCCACCGCCTGCAGGTCCTGCGCGCTCTTGAAGGTCACGATCCCCGATATCGAGATGTAGAAGCCCAGGTCGATCGCGGTCCGCGCCAATTCGGCCGATCCGGTGAAGCAGTGCAGGACGCCTGGGAAAGCCCCCTTCCCCAGTTCGTCCCGCAGGATCGCGGCGGTGTCGCCCTCTGCGTCGCGGGTATGGACCACGATCGGCAGCCCGGTTTCGCGACAGGCGGCCAGATGCGCCCGGAAGCTCCGTTGCTGGGCAGCACGGTCACTATGGTCGTAATAATAGTCGAGGCCGCTCTCTCCGATCCCGACCACCCGCGGATGCGCGGCGGCCGCCACGAGGCGGGCGGTATCGATATGCGGATGCTCGTCCGCCTCATGCGGGTGGATGCCGACCGTCGCCCAGACATCGCGCTCGCGCTCAGCCGTACCGACGACCGCATCCCATTCGCTTTCGCGGGTAGAGATGTTGAGCATCGCCACGACCCCCGTGGCGCGGGCGCGGGCCAGAACCTCACCCGACGCCTCGGCCACGCCCTTGTAGTTCAGGTGGCAGTGACTGTCGGCCAGCTTCATGCGGGTTCGACCTCCGCCAGCGCCAGTCGCGGGAAGATCGGCACCGGCGGCGTCATGCGGAACCCGGCGGCGCGCTGTTCGCCATACCAGCCATGGTCGCCCAGCGCATCATGGCCCCTGCCCGACTGTCCCAGTTGTCCCAGCAACGTGGCAGCAGACGCCGGCACGACCGGTTCGATCGCGATGGCAAGGTCGCGAATGGCGCGGACCAGCGTGCCCAGGACGGCGTGCATCCGGTCCGGATCGGTCTTGCGCAGCGCCCACGGAGCCTGAACATCGATATACTGGTTGCAGGCAAAGACGCCGCGCATCCACGCCTCCAGCGCTTGCCCGAGCGCCAGGTCGGCGAAGGCGCTGCGATAGCCATCGATCGCTTCGCCGACCGACGCGAGCAACGCATCGTCCGCCGGATCGCCGCACCCATCATCGGGAAGCGCGCCCTCCAAATTCTTGGCGATGAACGACAGCGTCCGCTGCGCCAGGTTGCCGAAACTGTTGGCAAGGTCGCTATTGGCGCGCGTCACGATCGCTTCGTCGGAGAACGTCCCGTCCTGTCCGAAGCTGATGTCGCGCAGCAGGAAATAGCGCAGCGCGTCGACGCCGTAGAGTTCGGCCAGCTTGATCGGATCGACCACGTTACCGGTCGATTTCGACATCTTCTCCCCGCGGTTCAGCAGAAAACCGTGGCCAAACACCTTGTGCGGCAGCGACAGATTGGCCGACATCAGGAAGGCGGGCCAATAGACCGCGTGGAACCGCACGATATCCTTGCCGATCAGATGCAATGCCGCCGGCCAATAACGGTTCGGCGCGTCGGGATAGCCGGCGCCGGTGAGATAGTTGGTCAGCGCATCGACCCAGACATACATGACATGGCCGGGGCTGTCGGGCACCGGCACACCCCAATCGAAGCTGGTCCGCGATACCGACAGGTCGGTCAGCCCGCCCTCAACGAAGCGCAGCACTTCGTTACGGCGGCTTTCGGGCTGAATGAAATCCGGGTTGGCGGCGTAAAAATCGAGCAGCGGCTGCTGATATTTCGAGAGGCGGAAGAACCAGGTTTCCTCCGCCGTCCATTCGACCGGCGTGCCCTGCGGCGACAGACGTACCCCGCCCTCGCCCTCGGTCAGTTCCTTTTCCTCATAGAACGCTTCATCGCGGACCGAATACCAGCCTTCGTAGCGGTCGAGATACAGGTCGCCTGCGTCGCGCATCGCGGTCCAGATCGCCTGCGACGCGGCATAATGCTGCGGTTCGACGGTGCGAATGAACCGGTCGCACGAGATGTTGAGAATTCCGGCCATCTCACGGAAATATCCGGACATTTCGTCGGCCAGGTTGCGGACTTCGACGCCCCGGTCGCGCGCGGTCTTGACCATTTTCAGGCCGTGTTCGTCGGTGCCGGTCTGAAAGAAGACGTCGCGTCCGGCCTGCCGATGAAAGCGGGCGATCGCGTCGGCGGCAATCATTTCATAGGCATGGCCGATATGCGGCCGACCGTTGGGATAATGGATCGCGGTGGTGATGTAGAATGGATCGGACATGGCCCGAGCCTCTAGGCGATCCCGCGCGCGGGCGCCAGTCGCGCGACGAGGCCGGCCATCTCGAAAACCGTCGTGTCCGCGACCAGCGACAGCGCCGGCGCCATCGCGGCAAGCGCCCGTGCCTTGTCATAGGCGTCCAGCGCGTCGCGCAGCGCCGGTCCGCTGCGCGAACGGGCGGCGGCGGCGATCAGCGCGGGCGCGCGATCGAGGAACACCGCGTAGCGCGGCTGTGCGGTCTTGCCCGCCAACGCCTTGGCAAGGCGCGACCGGATACGGTTGTCGCCGTCGCCCGTCTCCGCAATGGCCGCCAGATCGCGATCGAGCGCGGCGACCGACAGGCCGGCATAGGCAAGCGCGCGCCCCGGCGAACCATCGGCCGCTGCGACCAGCGCGTCGACCTCCGCTCCTTCGATCTCCGGTACCGTTTCCCGCAATACCCGCGCGACTTCCGCATCCCGCAGCGGATCGAAACGAAGCTGACGGCACCGCGATCGGATGGTCGGCAGCAATCGGCCGGGCGAATGGCTGACCAGCAGGAAGATCGTTCCGACAGGCGGCTCCTCGAGGTTCTTCAGCAGGGCGTTCGCGCCCGGCCGCTCGAGATCGTCGATGGCATCGATCACCACGACCCGCCGCGACGACAATGCGGGCTTGGTCGCGAACATGGGTTGCAACGTACGAACCTGATCGATCTTGATGCTGCGGGCGATGTCCTGATCGGGCTTGTCCGGGTCCTTGGGCAGGCGGACAAGAGCGCGATAGTCGGGATGGGCACCGGCCGCCATCAACTGGGCCACGCGGTGGTCGTCGGCGATGTCCCCGCGCATCCGGCTACGACCGTCGAGCGCGCTCGCCAGCAGGCGCAGTGCCATCTCGCGAGCGAACGCCGCCTTGCCGATCCCCTCCGGTCCGGTCAGGAGCCACGCATGGTGCAACGCCGTGCCGTCCGCCGCCGCGATGAAAGCCTCCCGCGCAACGTCGTTGCCGATCATGGTCACGGGAGCAGGTCGGCGATCGCGTCGATCAGCCGTGCCGTCACCTGTTCCACGGCGCCCGTGGCATCGATGCGCCGCACCCGATCGGGTTCCGCCGCAGCAATCCGGTGAAAGGTCGCGGTGACCGAGCGGTGGAAGTCGTCGTCGCGCGCAGCGAACCGGTCGGCGGCCGCACCGTCGCGTGCCCGCGCCCGCGCGTCCCCCACGCCATCGGGCAGGCTCAGGAGCAACGTCCGATCCGGGAGCAAGCCGCGCGATCCGAAGCCGTGCAGCGCGAGGATCGCGGCATCGTCGATCCCCTGTGCCCCCTGATAAGCGCGGGTGCTATCGATGAAGCGGTCGCAGATCACCCAGCTGCCGGCGTCCACCATCGGCCGGATCAGCTTTTCGACATGGTCCGCGCGGGCGGCGGCGAACAGCAATGCCTCGGCATGGGCGCTCCACCGGCGAACATCTCCCTGCATCAACAGGGCACGGATCGCCTCCGCACCCTCGCTCCCCCCCGGCTCGCGCGTCAGCACCGCGTGGATGCCGCGTGACTCGAGCGCGGCGACGAGGGCGCGGGCCTGGGTCGACTTGCCGACCCCCTCCCCGCCCTCGAGCGTCAGGAATCGGCCGGCGCTCAAGCGAACAGCGACGTCAGGCTTGCCCAGACGCGGCCAAAGAAGCCGGCCTCCGCCACGTCCTTTTCGGCGACCAGCGGCATCCGCTGTTCCCCGGTGTCGGGCGATGCGATCACCAGGTCGGCGATATGCTGGCCCTTGGCGATCGGTGCCTTGATCGGGCCGGTATAGACGACTTTCGCGGTGATCGGGCTGCTGGTGCCAGCTGGCATGGTGACGGTCAGCGCGCGCGGCGCGACCAGTCCGACGGTCGCCGAATCGCCCAGCTGCACCTCAGCGGTTTCAACCCGCTTGCCAGCCGCGACAATCGGGCGCGCGCGCCATGCGCCGAATCCCCAGTTCATGAACTTGACCGATTCGGCGATCCGCTGGTTCGCGCTGGTCAGCCCGGCGACGACCATCACCAGACGGCGACCATCCTGTTCGGCCGACCCGGTGAAGCCATAGCCCGCTTCCTCGGTATGGCCGGTCTTCAGCCCATCGGCACCGCGGACCCGGCCGAGCAACGGGTCGCGGTTCGCCTGCGTGATCGCGGCCCCTTCGCCCAACGTCTTGCCCCAGGTAAAATCGGTCTTTGAATAGAATTTCTTGTACAGCTGGGGATGGTTCTGGATCGTGGCCGTTGCCAGCTTTGCCAGGTCGCGCGCCGTCACATAGGTGCGCCCTTCATCCGGCCAGCCGTTCGACGTGCCGAAATGGCTGTTGGTCAGGCCCAGTTCCTTGGCCCGCTGGTTCATCAGGTTGGTGAACGCTTCCTCCGAACCGGCGATCTTCTCGGCCAGTACGACACAGGCGTCGTTCCCCGACAGGACGATGATCCCGTACAACAGGTTCTCGACGCTGACATTCTCGTTCACCGACAGGAACATGGTCGAACCGGCCTGCGGGCCGTGCCACTTCTTCCATGTTTCCGGCGCGACGATCGCCGTGTCGCTGAGCTTCAGCTCGCCCTTCTTGATCAGGTCGAATGCGACGTAGGCCGTCATCATCTTTGCCATCGAAGCCGGCGGCATCCGGCGATCGGCATCCTTGGCATAGAGCGTCGCGCCCGAAGACAGGTCGGTCATGAAGGCGACCGGTGCCGGCGTATCGAACGGCGGCGCGGCGGAGATGCCGGGGGTGGCAATGGCGATGGCGGCGATGCTCGAAAGGGCGATCTTACGCATGGGGCACGAGTTTCCGTTCAGTCCTGGGCGATGATCCGGGCGTCGCCGAACCCGCGACGGGCGATCGACGCACGGGCGGTTTCGGCAGCGGCTCGGGTGGCGAATGGGCCTGCCTGCACCCGGTACAGCCTGCCCGCCGAACGCACAACGCCATCGACCGATTTTGCGAGCGCGGCGGCGCGGGCAGCGTCGGACAGGGTGGCGACCTGTACGAACCAGCGTCCACGCGCGGCGACCGGTGTGGGCTTGGCGGGAACGGGCTTCGGAGTTGGCGATGGTCTGGCGGGGGCGGTCGGCACCGGCTTCGCCGTCGGGGCAGGTATCGGTGTCGGTTGCGAAACAGGTGCGGGCGTAGGCAGCCTGCGCCGCAGCGCCGCCAGCAACCGCGCCGGCGCATCGAGGCGAGCGACCGTGGTGCCGCTACGGACTGCGGCCTGCTCCGCCGGCGACGGGACGGCAGGGCGGATACGCACATTCGCAGTGCCACCCTGGCCCAATCCCAGCGCGCGAGCGGCACCTGCCGACAGCCGGCCGACGTCGTTACCGCCCGGCGACGCATCGGCTTCGACCAGGGCGATGATCGTGCGCCCACTGGCCAGATCGGTGACCTCCGCAAAGCTGCCGGTGGGCAGGCCGCGATGCGACACGGTCAGCTTCGAGGGTTCGGGACCGATCGATACCGCGCCGACATCATCCAGCCGCTGCTCATGGATGACGGGCGGCGGTGCCTCTGCTCCGACCTGTCCGATCCCCATCAGCAACAGGGCGACCGCGCCGACGCTCATTGGGCCACGGCATCCGCCAGCAGGCCGACCGACAGCGCGTAATAGTTGGAACAATTATAATCGAGGATCACCCGGTAGTTGCCGGTGAGCAGATAGGCCGTCTGCCCCGGACCATCGGGTTCGATCAGCGTGGCCTGGATGGTCGGGTCCAGCCGTCGGCCATCGCTGGCTATGACGCCCAGCGCCTGCCATTCGGACAGCGACCGCCACTGGCTGTGCCGCTCGAACACGCGCGGACAACGCGGCGACAGCGACTTGGGCGTCAGGATCGACCGGTCGAACCCGGCCGGCAACTGGACGGCGAAACCCCAGGGCTGTCCCGGCCGCCAGCCGGCATCGACAAAATAATTGGCGATCGATGCCAGCGTATCCGCCTCGTTCGACCAGATGTTCGCCACCCCGTCGCCGTCGCCGTCGCGCGCCAGTCGCAGATAGATGGACGGCAGGAACTGCGGGTATCCGAACGCGCCGGCCCAGCTCCCCTTCAACCGATCCCGTGGGACGCCGCGGTCGATCATCTTCAACGTGGCGATGAACTCTGGCTCGAACAGCGCCCGGCGGCGCCCTTCATAGGCCAGCGTCGCCAGGCTGCGCGGCAGGTCGAAATCGCCGGTATAGCTGCCATAGTTGGTTTCATGGCCCCAGATGGCGATCATGATCTCTTCGGGAACGCCGGTCGTCCGCTCGATCGACGCCAGCCGCGAACGCTGCGCGGCATAGGCGGTGCGGCCACGATTGATCCGCGCGGCATCGACATGCCGCATCCGATAGGGGGCGAAGCGCGAGACGGTGGTCGTATTGGACGATCCGGGCTGCTGCTGGTCCAGTTCGACGACGCGCGGATTGTAGGTCAGCGTCGGCAGCACAGCATCGATCGTCGATTGCCGTACCCCCTGCGCCCGCGCCCGAACCGCGACCTCGCGCAGATAGGACTGGAACCCTTCCGCATCCTGGGCCGACGCCGACGTTCCTGCCATCAGGCTCAGAACGACCGCCAACCCCGCCTTTGCCAAACGCATATACCGGCCTCCCGCTAGTCCGTTCTATTGGCACAGCGGGCCTTGCGGATGAACCCCCCGCGCGACAAAGGCTTGCACAAAGCGGCCCACCCGCTCTAGGCGACGGAACGGCCGAGGAAGAGTGTCCGAGTGGTTTAAGGAACCGGTCTTGAAAACCGGCGAGCGGGCAACCGTTCCGTGGGTTCGAATCCCACCTCTTCCGCCAACAATGCCGGCGTCTCTCGTCTCGAGAGCCAACCTATGGTACAATCCGAAAAGGATAGGGTTGACCCACGTCCAGACGTTCGGGCCGGCCTTCCCGTTACACAACTCCAGATGCTCATTCATGCCCTTGAACTTGTGAAGGCTGACGGCGACCTTACCGAACGAAGCGTCCCGTGATCCTGATCGTCGAATGCCCCTGATCCTAACAACGCCCGCTTGCGATCAGACGCGCATCGCCGCCACGAAGGCCTGGAAAGCGGCAGTCGGTTGGCGGCGGCTGGGATAGTAGAGGTGGTTCGGCGCGAGTACGGGCGCCCAGCCGGCGAGCACTTCGACCAGCGTACCGTCGGCCAGTGCCTGCGCAGCGTGCGGCAGCGGCAGGCAAGCTACTCCCAGCCCTGCCACCGCGGCGTCGCGCATCACGTCGATATCGTTGGTGATGAAGTCGCCACGGACCGACCGTTCCACCGTGCGGCCATCCCGCTCGAATTCCCATCGGTGTACGACGCCGGAGGACGTGTACCGGTAACACAGGCAGCGATGCGCAACGAGATCGTCGGGATCGGCGGGTGCAGGATAGTCGGCGAGGTAGGCCGGGGCGGCAACGAAGACGAGTGGCACCGTCGCGCTGATCGGCACCGATATCATGTCGGCCTGCAGCGTCTGCGCGTGCCGGACCCCGCAGTCGAAACGGTCCGCGACGATGTCGACGAACCCGTCGTCGACCACCAGTTCAACGGCGATGTCGGGATAAGCGCGCGCAAAGTCGGGCAATCGCGGCAGGATGGCGTAGAGCGCCGCGACCCGGTGTGCGCTGACGCGAATCCGCCCCGCCGGTCGTTCGCAGGCGTTATCCAGGTCGGCCAGCGCGCCCGCGACCGAAGCGATCGCCGGCCTCAACCGCGCCAGCAGTTCCTCACCCGCATCCGTCAGCGCCAGCGACCGGGTGGTACGGTCGAGCAGTCGGACGCCCAGTTTCGTTTCGAGCGACCGCATCGCATGGCTCAAGGCCGATGCGGACAATCCAAGCCGCGTCGCCGCTCGCGCAAAGCTGCCGGCGTCGACGATCGTCTCGAACACCGCGAGACCGGACCAGAGATCGCGATCCATTCCTGAACATCCTTCAGCAACCCATGCGCTGCGGATGATCTAATCCTCGCGCCGTCCTGCGTCCATCTGGAGCCGACACACTGGAGGATGCGATCATGAAACTCGACAGCTATCGCCCGCTCGGCCGGTCCGGCCTTCTCGTCAGCCCACTGGCACTCGGTACGATGACCTTCGGCACGCCGCGATGGGGGCTGGACGAGAGTGGAAGTCGCGCGGTGTTCGATCGCTACACCGATCTTGGCGGCAATTTCATCGATACCGCCGACGTCTATGCGGGCGGACGATCGGAAGAGATGGTCGGTAGTTTTGTCGGCGTGCAATCGTCGCGCGACCGGCTGGTGATCGCGACGAAATCGGGGTTTGCGACCGGCCGCGGCTGTTATGCAGGTGGCAATGGCACGCGCCACATTCTGGCGTCGGTAGAAGGATCGCTACGCCGACTCCGGACGGACTTCATCGACCTGTACTGGGTACATGTCTGGGACGGTATCACGCCGCCCGAGGAACTGCTGCGGACGATGACCGCGCTCGTCGCAGCGGGCAAGATTCGCTACTGGGGCATATCCAACACGCCGGCGTGGTATGTCGCCGAGCTCGCGACACTAGCACGGGTCCAGGGCGATCCGGCGCCGATCGGCCTGCAATATTTCTATTCGCTGGTCGAACGCGGGGTCGAAGCCGAACACCTGCCGCTCGCGCGATCGGCGGGCATGGGTCTCGTTCCCTGGAGCCCCCTCGCCTATGGCCTGCTCACCGGCAAATACGACCGCGCGACCGTCGAGGCGGGGCCCAGGCGCGCGGGCGGCGTCCCCAACCAATCCGGGCAGGACAGCGCGGCGCGGCCCACCGACGACAAGCGGCTCGATGGCGACAATCCGTTCGGCGACACGCTGTTCACCGAGCGCAACTGGCAGATCCTCGACGAACTGAAACGCGTCGCCGCGGAGATTGACGAGAAGCCAGCGCGCGTCGCGCTGTCCTGGGTGGTCGGACAGCCTGGCGTCACATCGACACTGATGGGCGTGAGCCGGGCGGAGCAGGTAACCGACAATGTCGCCGCACTTGGCCTTACCCTTTCCCCCGATCACCGTGCTACGCTCGATACGGTGAGCGGCGGCAACCTGCCGTTTCTCTACAGCCTGTTCGCCCCCGCCCTGCGCAACCAGGTGGTCTTCGGCGGCGGAGACGTTCGAAGCTGAACCGTCATCCTGAAGCCGCTCGCCCGAGACGAAATCTCCGCGCTACCGGCTCCAATCGACAAACTCCGCGTTTGACGCTGTACGGTCGGCAGCGCGTTCGTTTGCTGAATGCCGGCACGGGGATAGTCATGCAGATCGGAATCATCGGGGCGGGAATGGCGGGCCTGTCCTGCGCGCAGGCGCTTCGTCATCAGGGGCACGATGTCATCGTGTTCGACAAGGGGCGTGGGCCGGGTGGCCGGATGTCGACCCGCCGCATCGACACCCCGCTGGGTGAAGCCGCGTTCGATCACGGCGCGCAATATCTGACGGCACGCGACCCCGCGTTCGTCGCGCAGGTCGAACGCTGGGCGCAAGACGGCCACGTCGCGCGCTGGTCGCCCGCCGGCGCGGAGGCATGGGTCGGGACGCCCGCGATGAACGCGCCGATCCAAGCGATGGCGCGCGACGGCGACGTCCGCTGGAACACGGTCATCGACACCCTGACCTATGACGGCGAATGGCGGATCGGTAACGAGCGGTTCGACGCAGCGATCGTCGCGGTGCCCGCCGAACAGGTCGCGCCCTTGGTCGCCGCCCACGATGTCGCGATGGCCGATGCGGCCCGTTGCGCGGTGTCCGACCCGTGCTGGACCGTCATGGCAGCATATGACGGCCCCGTGCCGATCGATCGCGATCGGCTTACAGACCTTGGCATCATCGGATCCGCCGTCCGCAACTCGGCCAAGCCAGATCGGACTGGACCGGAGGCCTGGGTCCTTCAGGCCAATGCCGATTGGTCGCGCGCGCATCTAGAGGACGATCCCGACCCGGTGCAACGCGCGCTTCTTGAGGTGTTCGCGGACCATATCGGCGCCGGCACGCCTGCCGTCATCGCGACCAGCGTCCATCGCTGGCGGTATGCGAAGGTCGACGCGTTGAACCGCAGCGCGATCTGGAACGTTGATATCCGGCTAGGCGCCTGCGGCGACTGGCTTCTCGGACCGCGGATCGAAGCTGCCTGGCTGTCGGGACAGCATCTCGCAGAAATCGTCGGATCGACAGATTAAACCGGTTCGCAACGGAATGTCTGATACTGAGAAGTGGGCATGAAGGTCGGGAAATCTATCGACCTGTTGAACTTGCCCAAGTTTTTACGGACACCTCTTCCGCCGGAGTGTCGTACCATCAGCACTGATACGGTCCGCGTTTCGACCGGATACGATCGTACATGCCAATCCGAGATCAGCCCGGCTTCGGTCCTTCCGTATTTTCAGATGTCGGCTGACGCTCGAACCTGATCGGTGGCCCGCCTTCGATGATGTCGAAGTGGTCGGCATCCGGGGCGAACCGAATGACGATGCCCATGCCGGCTGTGAAGAACCGATCGCCGGGCAGGGCGATCAGCCGTTCGGGAGCAGGCCCGCCGGTATGCGCGTACAGCCCGTCCTTGCGCGCTTCGAAGGTGACCGACAGGTCGCCGCCATCGAACCGCCCCGCCCGTTTGGACAATGCGGCCGCGGACAGTTGCTGTTCCGTGGCGGCGGGCGCCGCGATTTCGCTCCAGCCATATTCGGTCGCTACCGCGCGGACGATCTCGTCCATCAGACGTCGCCCCTGCCCGCCATTGGTCAGGATCGCGATCCCATCGCCCCTGTCGGCATAGGCCACCATCGACGACTGGTAGCCCTCGTTCACCCCGTCATGCCCGAAGCGCCTTGCCCCATCGGTGTAGAGCATCGGGCCAAGCCCCCAATTGCCGCGAACCGGGGTCAGCATCGTCGCGGTCATCGCCGGTGACAATCGGTGGCCCGGCCGACCCTGCGCAGACGCCTGCACGTCGATCAGCAATCGCGCCAGGTCGCGGGCAGTGGTCCATAGCCCGGCGGGGCCGAGTTCGGGATAGACGTGGTAATTACCCGCAATCGGCTGGCCGTTCGCGTGTCCGAAGGCGAGATCGCTGTGGATCGTCGGGGCGGATGTCAGCGAGAATGTGCTGTGCGCCATGCGAAGCGGGCGTAGAATGTCACGGTCGGCCAACCGAGCGAACGACAGGCCGCTCACATCCGACAAGGCGAGTTGGGTCACGACATACCCCCCACCCGAATAGCGCCATTGCCCGCCCGCTGGCAGGGTGCTGCGGACCGCTTCGCTATTCGCCGGCGAACTGCCCTCCAGGATCTGTACCGTGCTTGGGAGCGGCGCCCCGGTCGCGTAGCCCGCAAACCCGTGTACCCCCAGACCGGCGGTATGGCTGAGCAATTGCCGCAGCGTCACGCCCCGCGGTGCGAGTTTCGCATCGGGCGGCAAATGCCAACTGCGCAATGCAGTGTTGATGTCGTTGTCGAGGGCGATCTTGCCCTGCTCTACCAGCCGCAGCGCCAGCATCGCGGTCACCACCTTGCTGATCGATGCGGCCTGAAACATGGTATCCGGGGTTACCGGCGCGCAGGTCGCGGCGTCCCGAACACCCCAGCCTCGCGCCCAGGCGATCCTGCCGCGATGAATGACCGCGACGCTGACACCCGGCACGCCATAGGCCCGCATCCGTTCGCCCAGCGTGGACGCGCGCTCGCCCGGCACCTGTACCGGAAGACGCAGGTTGGCCATGATGCGACGGACGCGAGCATCGACCGGTCCGCCTGACGCCTCGTCGCGTATCGGACAATCTCGCGCCTGGGCCGTCGCGGGACCCGCGACCAGCGCGCCGAGGAACAGCAATGTCGGGATCATACGCATGATCGGCCTCCTCTCGTGAAACGGGCAAGCGGCTCCGATGCGCAGCGCGGCGACGCAGCGGCGTTCACAATTCTCAGGACGTCAGTCGGCCACGTTGCGCGGCACGCCGCGTTCGGACAATTCACCATGCCAGCGCGCCATTGCGCTCAGCATGAACAGTTCGACGATCAGGATCGCCGTCTGTAACAACAGCTGCGTCAGATCGAGGTATAGCAACGCCATGACCGGAAGAACGGTGACGGTCGCCGCCAGCGTCAGCGACGCCGTCTTTACGACCCGTGGCCAGTCCCTTTCGAGGATGAGCCACGCCATGCGCAGATGTCCGACGCCGAGAACCAGCAACAGGCCGATGACCGATGGCACCACCATTCGATAGGCGCTGACGGTCAGCGGATTCTGTCGTGCGATCAGGTCGATGACCCCGGCATCCGGGACGAAGAACGGGAAATCGAACAACGCGCAACCAAGCTGCAACCCCGCCAGCGGGACCATCAGGCCAAGCGCGAGGAAATGCGCGGTCAGGGTGAAGCGACCTTCCGCATGGACCGGCAGGCGAACCACGGCGGCAAGCAGGCAACCCGATGCGAAGCGAAGCGCACCGCCCACCTCGATCGCAACCTCCAGCTCTGCCTGCATGGCAAGACCCCAGGGACGACGACGTTCCTCCATGCAGGCGATGGCCAATGCCATCAGGGCGCGTGCCAGCGATGCCTTCATGCCTGCACCACTCCCCTGCCCGGAAAGCCTGCCGGATCGATCGATTCATGTGCCAAGGCAACCCCCGTCGCAGTCAGGCGATAGGCGTGGCGCGCCGGACGGCCCAGCCGCTCGGGAGGATGCCATTCCGCCTCGACTAGCCCCTGATCGGTCATCCGCATCAGCAGCGGGTACAACGTACCCGATTGCAGCCCGGTCTCCTTCATCAGGTCATAGCCATAGCGCCACTGCTGCGTACGCGCGGACAGCGCAGCGAGCAGCGCAAGCATCTGTCTGGAAGGGCGGCGGACTCGGGCCATGCGCAAAAGTCACATATGTAGATTTATTCGTCAAGCAGGCTCGTGCAGGTCATCGCCCGTTGGATTTGCTGCCACCGCAAGGCGGCGTTGCGCGACGGTCGGTTAGATCGGTGTGCCTTCGCGCTTGCAACGTTCGGTGCGGCCACACCCATCGATGCACGTGCCGCCGTGGACGTCATAGCACCACGCGCAGCTTCGGTTGGCTCCCTTGTAAACGAGCGTGGAGTCGGTAAGCCTTTGACAACGGCGGCGTATATGCACGGCGATAACTTAGGAGAACCACCATGCGCATCGCATTCGGCATCGGCGCGTCCCTCGTGCTGATGGCATCGGCCGTCCAACCGCAGCCCGCCCAGGAACGTGCCAACGTCCTGACGGCGCAGGAACGCGCGCAGGGGTGGCAGTTGCTGTTCAACGGACGCGACCTGTCGGGATGGCGATCGTTCGACGGTTCAGCCCCGGCGTCGACCTGGACGGTGCGCGACGGCACGCTCGCGCTGACCAAGGCCGACGGGCAGATGAGCGGAACCGATCTGGTGACCGCCGATACCTTTGGTGCGTTCGAGCTGACGCTGGACTGGAAGGTCGAACGCGGCGGCAACAGCGGCATCCTCTATCTGGCGCGCAGGATGCCGGACGCACCACTGTTGTACCAGACCGGGTTGGAGATGCAGGTCCTCGACGATCAGGGGCATTCGGATGGCAGGATCCCGACCCATCGGGCCGGTTCGCTCTACGACATCACGGTGCCCCCGGCCGACGCATCGCGTCCTGCGGGAAGCTGGAACCGGGCGCGGCTGCTGGTCGAAGGCGGACGCATCCGGCAATGGCTGAACGGGACGTTGACCGCAGACGTTTCCTATGGCGACGATGCATGGCGCAAACGGGTCGCCGGATCGAAATTCGCAAAGATGCCGTTGTTCGGCACGTTTCCCAGCGGTGTGATCGGCTTGCAGGACCACGGCGAGCCGGTCGCGTTCCGCAACATCAAGCTGCGCCGGATCGGCGCGTCGGCGTTGGGAGCGGCAAAGTGACGCAGGCGGCAAGGGCTGCCGCCGACGCCACGGTCGACATCATCATCGTCGGATCGGGCGCGGCCGGCGGGATGGCGGCCTACAGCCTGACCAAGGCGGGCCTTAGCTGCCTGATGCTGGAGGCCGGACGCAATTACGACCCGCAGGCCGAGGTCAATATGTTCGCACCCGAAAGCGATGCCCCGCTGCGCGGGACCGGCACGCCCGACAAGCCGTTCGGCTATTTCGACGCGACGGTCGATGGTGGCTGGCAGGTCGATGGCGAGCCATATACGATCCGCGAGGGCACCGACTTTCGCTGGTATCGCCCGCGGATGCTGGGCGGACGCACCAACCATTGGGGGCGCCACGTTCCGCGCTTCGGCGCCTACGACTTCAAGCCCTTTTCGCGCGACGGACTGGGCGTCGACTGGCCGATCGGCTATGACGACGTGGCGCCATTCTATGACCGGGTCGAGCGCCTAATCGGGGTCAATGGCGGCCCGATCGGGTTGGAGAACCACCCGGATTCGCCCGCCGACTGCCTGATGCCCCCGCCAAAGCCGCGAGTGCCCGAAATGCTGATTACCGCGGCGGCGGAAAGCCTGGGCATTCCCGTCCGCGCCGCGCACACCGCGGTGCTGACCCGCGACATGCCCGACAAGGTCGCCCCGCGCAACGCGTGCTTCAACGCCACGCCCTGCACGCGTGGCTGCACGATCGGCGCAATGTTCCAGACCACGACCTCGCTGCTGCCGATGGCCAGGGCGACGGGCAAGCTGCGCGTGGTGACCGATGCGATGGTGTCGCGCGTGGTGATGGCGTCGGGCAGGCGTGCGGCGGGCGTCGAATATGTCGATCGCAAGACCGGTCGGCGCCATCAGGTAACGGCACGCGCGGTCGTGCTGGCCGCCGGTACCGGTGAGACGACCCGCCTGCTGCTCAATTCGGGTCAGGAGGGGCGCGGCCTTGCCAATTCGTCGGGCGAACTCGGCCGCAACCTGACCGATTCCACCGGCGCATCGTTTCGCGCCTATATCCCCGGCCTCGCCAACCGACCCCGCTATAATGAGGACGGGATCGGCGGCCAGCATATCTACATTCCGTTCTGGCTGTACGAACAGCAGAAGCGCGGCGAGCTGGACTTTCCGCGCGGCTATCATTTTGAGATTGGCGGCCGCTTCGGCATCCCGCCCGACAACGTTCTGCCACGGCTGTGGGGTTCGGCGCTGAAACAGGTGGTGCGCGAACGCTCCGGCGCGACGATCGCGCTCGTGCTGCGCGGCGAGATGATCCCCAACAAGGACAGTTTCTGCGAGATCGATCCCCAGGTGAAGGACCGCTTCGGCATCCCCGTGCTGCGCTTCGCGTTCAAATGGTCGCGACATGAAGTCAATCAGGTCGCGCATGGCCGCCGCGCCGCCCATTCGGTGTTCCGGCGGCTGAACGGCACGATCCTCGATCCCGACCTGCCGCCCGAAAAAATCATGACCGCCGGCGGAGAGATCATCCATGAACTCGGCACCGCGCGAATGGGTGTCGACCGGCGAAGCTCGGTCGTCGACAGTTTCGGTCAGACATGGGACGTCGACAATATCGTGCTGATGGACGGCGCGACCTTTGCATCGGGACCGCACAAGAACCCTACGCTGACCATCCTCGCGCTCGCGTTGCGGGCATCGGAACGACTGGCCGCACGCCTGACCTCGGGAGCCTTGGCATGACGATCACCCGCCGTACGACGCTGCAATGGTTCGCTACCGCCACCACGCTGTCGATTGCGCCATGGACGCCAGCATTCGGCGCGGTCGCGACAGGGGCCGGAACGCCACCCCCGTTCGCCGTGGCCGACTGGCCGGCAACGGTTGCCCCCTTGCCGCCGACCAGGGGCTATGGGCGCGATCCCGACCTTGCCGATCCCAAGGTGCCGTGGCCGCTGACCTTTACCAAGGCGCAGCGTGCCGCCATCGACATGCTCGGCGACATGATCCTGCCGGCCGATGCGGCGTCGCCGGGTGCCGGCAAGCTCGGCGTCGGTGCCTTTGTCGACGAATGGATCAGCGCGCCCTATCCGCGCCAACAGGACGACCGGACCACGATCGTCGCCGGGCTGGCATGGCTCGACGCGCAGAGCCAATCGCTCCACCAGGCATCCTTCATCGCGCTGACCGCTGCGCAACGCGCCATGCTACTCGACGCGTTGACCGCCGCCTCCCCCGCCGCCGCCATGGTTAAGCCGGTCGCGTTCATGGACAGGCTACGCAACCTGTTCGTGCTGGGCTTCTACAGCCTGCCCGAAGGCAAGGCCGATATGGGCTATATCGGCGATCAACCGATCGAAGGTGCATATCCCGGCCCGACCGAAGCGGCGCTGGCCCATCTCGCCACCGTGATGAGGGAACTGAAACTGGAAGCCAGTACGCGAGCATAGCCTCGCCAGGGTCAGTGTCCGTCGGCCTAGGCCAGACAAGGACGGCAGCGGCCCGCGCTCCTGTGTTCGATCCGGCTCAGAAGCCCTGCTTCACGGTAAAATGCAGCCGGTCGAGCGTCCCGCTCACGCCGTTGGCGAGTTCGCGGTGCGACACACGCAACTCGACGCCAAGGTCGAGGCGCGGCAGCGGCGAGACGAAGAGGTTGACCGCGGTGTCCCACACCTGTCGGGTCGATAGCGGCGATGCCGATGCCGGGTTCCAGATCCGCTGGAACGAACCCATCCAGGTGCTGCGCAGCCCCGGCGTCCAGAAATGGCGAACGCCGACAAACCCGGCGAGCAGCGGTACCGGCTCCAGCCTGTCGTCCGCGGCATCATAGATCGCATCGGCGGCAACGTTCGCACCGACATACCGACCCAGCCCGCGCCCGCCCGTCATCATGAAGCGGATATCATCCCCCGTTCCGGTCGGCAGGGGCGCGATCCCGGCCAGCGACATGCCATAGCCCCGTGCGGTGGCCGCCGGGCGACCATTCGCCGGATCGACCCGCATCGAACGCAACAATCCGGTCAGGGACAGGCTGGCCCCCTTCGCCGACCAGAGCAGCTGCCCGGTCAGGTCGGGGATGCTGTCGTCGTCATTGTCCGACAAGGCGGGCGCACCCGCCATCGCCGACACCGTTTCCGGGTTCTCGATCGAGGCCGAGATGCTCCACCCCCTGCCAACCGGCCGACTGTAGCGCAACTGCATCTGGCGGACCAACACGGTGCCATCGGTCACCCCGACGAAATCGGCGGTTTCGGGCAGTGCTGCGACATATTGGAAGTTGCTCCAATCCTGTCCGACCGCAAAGCCACCATAGCCCGCGACCGCGCGGCGCAGGCCGAAGGCATAGGGATTGAGCGCGCGCTCTCCGCCCGAAACCGTCGGGGCTACCTGGAAATCCGCCTCGATCAGTGTCGTCACGGTGCTGGCGCCGACCGGTGTCGCGGTCTGGAACGCGATGCGCGACTGTTTCGCCGACGCATCAGCGAGGATGCCCGATCGCCGCCCGCCGACCGGGATCGACTGGGGCAGCGACAGCTCGCGTCCCAGCGGATTGGTCGCGGTGTCGCCATTGCCATAGCGGCTGAAGATCAGGTCGCCCTTGATAAAGCCGTTGATGCGAAAGCTGGTTTCGCCGATCCGAAAGCCATAGCCCGCCGGCAGCGTCGAAGGTCCGCCCTGCGCCGTAATCGACGGCGCACCCGCCGGCCGGGGCAGCGGGTCGCGGACGCCCTGCGGCTGTGACGTGGCGGCCGTGGCCGTGGGCGATGCGGCGGCCACCACGGCCGGTAACGTCTGGCTCGGCTGGGTCGCGGCCAGCGCGCGCTGCACCGTGTCGAGCTGTCGCTGCAACGCGTCCACCTTGTTGCGCAATGCCTGATAGTCCGCGGCGGTCTGCGCAGCGGCGGGCGTCGTGCCCGCCAGCATCAGTCCCGAAAGCAAGACGGCACGGGTCGTCCGCTGCCTGGAGTGCGGCATCCTGTATCCCCTATCCTGATGGTCCGGCGTCCGCGCCGGTGCGGTCGGCGTCAGCGCGCGATGATGGTCGGATCGATGTCCGCGATCGTCCGCACGCCGGTCAGCGCCATCGCCACCCGCATCTCGCGGTCGAACAGTTCGAGGAGGTTGGCGACCCCCGCCTGCCCATCGGCGGCCAACGCATAAATGAACGCACGGCCGAGCATTGCTGCATCGGCGCCGAGCGCCAGCATCCGCACGACGTCCAGACCCGAGCGTATCCCGGAGTCGGCGAGGATCGACACCTGCCCCTTCACCGCATCGGCGATTGCCGGCAACGCACGCGCCGACGACAACACGCCGTCGAGCTGCCGTCCGCCATGGTTCGACACGACGATGCCCTGCGCACCGAAACGCACCGCTTCGCGCGCATCCTCGACATCGAGAATGCCCTTGATGACGATCGACCCCTTCCAGATGTCCCGGATCCATTGCAGGTCGCGCCAGCTGATCGACGGATCGAAATTGGCGCCAAGCCAGCCGATATAGTCCGCAAGGCCGGTCGCGGCGCCGCGATAGGCCGAGATGTTGCCCAGATCGTGCGGCCGGCCGTGGATACCGACGTCCCATGCCCAGCGCGGATGCGTAACCGCCTGCAGCATCCGCCGCCACGCGGCGTTCGGCCCCGACATCCCCGAATGCGCGTCGCGGTAGCGTGCGCCCGGCACCGGCATGTCCACGGTAAAGACCAGCGTTTCGACCCCGGCCGCCTGCGCGCGCTCCAGCGCGTCGCGCATGAAGCCGCGATCCTTCAGGACATAGAGCTGGAACCAGATCGGTGCGCTCAACTGGCGCTGCACCTCGTCGATCGCGCAGACCGAGACGGTCGACAGCGTGAAGGGTATCCTCTTAGTCGCCGCCGCTCGTGCCGCCTGCACCTCACCCCGCCGCGCGTACATGCCGGTCAGCCCGACGGGCGCCAGCACCACCGGCATCGCGAGAGACCGGCCGAACAAGGTGGTGGACAGGTCGATATCGGCGACATCGCGCAGCACGCGCTGGCGCAACGCGACCTCGGACAGGTCGGAGACATTATGGCGCAGCGTATGTTCGGCATAGGCCCCGCCGTCGATATAGTGGAACAGGAACGGCGGCAGGCGTCGCCGCGCCGCTTCGCGATAGTCGGTGGTTGCAGAGATGATCATCGGCTCGTTCCTGAGATTAAAGCACGGTGCCGGCGCTGCGCGCGGCAGCGGCGCGTTCGGTTCGGGCGATGTCGTCCTCTACCCGCCGGACGGTGGTACGCACGAATTCGAGATGGACGTCGGCCGCATCGCGTGCGCCGTCGGCATCGCCCGCGACGATCCGATCCATGATCGCGCGGTGCTGCGCCGACAGTTCCTCGAAGGTGTGCGGCACCGCGTAAATCTTTTCGCGGGTTTGCGAAATGCTGGTGTGGAGCAACCCGAACAGGCTGGACATCACGTGCGTCAGTACCGCGTTGCGCGACGCATGGGCAATGGCGAGGTGGAAGGCAGCATCGGCATGTGCCTCGGCCGCGACGTCGCCGATCACGTGGAGCTTCTCCATCGCGTCGAAGCGGCGGCGAATGCGGTCCTTGTCGACCGCGTCGGCACGTCGCGCCGCGTGATAGGCCGCGGTCCCGTCGAGCGACTCGCGGACCTCGAAGATGTCGTGGCCATAGCCGGGATTACCCTCGACAAGCGGCGCGAGCGGTTCGGCGATCATCTGCTCGGTCCACTGCGCCGACGGCTCGGCAAGGATCGCGCCGGCGCGCGGGCGGACGATGATCCGCCCCTGCGCCACCAATCGCGTCATCGCCTCGCGCAGGATGTTGCGCGATACACCCAGCGTCTCGGCCAATGCGCGTTCGGACGGAAGGCGCGCGCCGGGCAGCAGCTTGCGTTCGGCGATCAGAGCCTCGATCGCGGCCTCCGCCCGGCCCGACACGCTGGGCACCGCGGTTCCGGCGGCGCTCACGGGATCATCCACGGAACGAGATACGCCTGGATCGTGGTGATGATCCCGACCAGCGCACATAATGGCAGGCTGTGGCGCACGGTGAAGCGGAACAGGTCCGATTCCTTGCCGACCAACCCGACCGCGGCGCAGGCGATCGCGATCGACTGCGGCGAGATCATCTTGCCGGTGACGCCGCCGGTGGTGTTGACCGCGACCAGCAGCACGTCGCTGACCCCGATCTGATGCGCGGTATTGGCCTGGAGGGCGGCGAACAGCGCGTTTGCCGAAGTGTCCGATCCGGTCAGGAACACGCCCAGCCACCCCAGGAACGGTGAAAAGAAGGTGAATGCCGAGCCGGTATGGGCCAGCGCCAGTGCCAGCGTCGCCGACAATCCCGAATAATTGGCAAGGAACGCGAAGGCGAGGACCATGCCGATCGAATAGATCGGGATCGCCAGGCTCTTGAGCGTTTCGGCAAAGGTGCGCGCCGCAGCGGCAGGCTTCATCCGCAGGAAGGCGATGGTGACGATCGCGGCCAGCATGATCGCGGTGCCGGTCGCCGACAGCCAGTCGAACTTGTAGACCGCTTCATAGGGCGTGACCTGCTTCACGATCGGCGGCACCTTCGCGACCAGCTTGTCGAGGAACGGCACATGCAGTTTCAGGACCAGATGGGCAAGCGGCCCGTCGGCCGCGAACAGCGCCTTGACCGGGGCGAGGCTCCACAGCGTGACGAACACGGTCAGGATCAGGAACGGCGACCAGGCCCAGGCGATCTTCGCCGGGGTATGGCGCACCGTCTGCGTCGTGATCGGCGCAACCGGGACCGCACCATCGGCGGCGACCTCCGCCGCATCGAAGCGGAAGATGCGCTCGGGCTGCCAGAAGCGGAGGAACACCGGCAGCGCGACCAGCGCGGCGAGCGCGGCGGTGATGTCGGGCAGCTCGGGACCGATGAACTGCGCGGTCAGGAACTGGACGATCGCGAACGAACCGCCGGCGACCAGGATCGCGGGCCATGTCTCCCGCACGCCGCGCGGACCGTCCATGATCAGGATCAGCCAGAACGGAATAATGACCGACAGCAGCGGCAGCTGCCGCCCCGCCATCTGCCCGATCAGGAATGGATCGATGCCCGTCACCTGGCCCGCGACGACGATCGGGATGCCCATCGCGCCGAAGGCGACCGGCGCGGTATTGGCGATCAGGCATAGCCCGGCAGCATAGAGCGGACGAAACCCCAGCCCGACCAGCAAAGCCGAGGTGATCGCGACCGGCGCGCCGAACCCCGCCGCCCCTTCCAGAAACGCGCCGAACGCGAACCCGACGAGCAGCAGTTGCAACCGTTGATCCTCAGTAACAGTCAGGATCGACTGGCGGATGATGTCGAATGCTCCGGTAGCGACCGCGATCCGGTACAGGAACACCGCGCCGAGGATGATCCACGCGATCGGCCACAATCCGTAGAAAAAGCCGAACACGCCGGCGGCCAGTGCGCTGTTGACCGGCATACCATAGAGAACGATCGCGACCGCCAGCGTCAGCGCGACCGTGATGGTACCTGCTACATAGCCCTTCAGTCGAAAGACGGTCAGCGCGAGGAAGAAGAAGATGATCGGGACGGCCGCAACCAGGCTGGATAGCCAGATATTGCCCAACGGATCGTAATTCTGCGCCCAGACTTCCACGGCACCTCTCCTGATATTCTGGTAGTACCAGAGATGCATTCTTATGTTTTTAATCTGCCGGTTTTGGCATTAGGTCAATTAAGCGTAACGCAACATGGTCGTTTCTGGTAGGACCAGTAAGACATGTTAAGGAATTGGCCTCAAGAAGGAATCCGGAGGTTGGAGGCTGGTGGATCGACGTCGGTAAACGCCCATTAATCGCCGTGGTGGGAGCGGCATCGCCGTGTGTCGCCAGCGATGACCGGATTCCGCCGTGTGCGGGTAGGGCGCGATGGTCGGGCCGTCCGGCTGGCGGCAAAGGGCGTCAGCAGCGCCCGCATGACGCCAGCGATCGTGCGGTCGTCGATGGAGCCGACGTGCCGGACATGGCGCAGATGGAGATCGTCCTGCCCTGACCAGCAGAACGCTACGCCGATATGGTCGCCAAGCTCCTGTCCCGGCAGACAGCCTGCCAGCCAACGACCCATCCGCTGGACCACAACCCAACGCCCGGCGGTCCGGGCCAGATCGGGGCATGGCGACAAAGGGCTTGATCGCGGGGGAGCGTTCATCGCTATCGCCGGTCCTGCAGATGGAGCGCCATGAAAGGCGGGAACCGATCGCCTGCAGGATATTGATCCGAATTAATTTTTGTTGGACGTGAACATTCGGGAACGCGGACGTCGCTGCGTCGTCCAGCAGGGGACTTCGCTGGATGAGGCCGCATGACGCAACCGACCTTGGTATTTCTGCACGCACTCGGCGCAAGCGGCGGGGAATGGGACCTTGTACGCAGGCACCTGTCCGACCATCCGTCCCTCTCGCTCGACTTGTCTGGGTTCGGCGAGCGTGCCGATCGCGGCTATGCCGATGTCGCGGCGATGGCCGATGCCCTTGCCGATACCATTCGTGCGCATCGCCTGACTGCCTGTGTGCTGGTGGGACACAGCATGGGGGGCAAGATCGTCTCGCTGGTGGCCGCACGGGCTGGCGCTGGGGAGGAAGGGTTGGCCGGCATCCTCGGCGTGGTGCTGGTCGCCGCGTCCCCGCCCGCACCCGAACCGATGGAGGACGATCGCAGGGCGCAGATGATAGCCTGGGTCGCCGATGGTTCGATTGCGCGGGCCGATGCCGAAACCTTCGTCGATGCCAACTGCGCCGCCCCGCTGCCCGATCCGCTGCGCGAACAGGCGATCGGCGATGTCCTACGCTCGAGCCGCGAGGCATGGCTGGGCTGGCTGGAGCGCGGCAGTCGAGAGGACTGGTCGTCGCGGGTCGGAACCGTCGCCATCCCCGCACTGATCCTTGCAGGGGCCGAGGACGGCGATCTGGGCGAGGTGGCACAACGAGCGCTGAACCTACCACATTATCCGCATGGCAAGGTCGCGACGATCGACGGCGCGGCGCATCTGATCCCTTATGAACAGCCCGAAGCACTGGCAGACGCGATCGCGGGGCATATCGCCGCCGTTGCAGGTGCCACGCTTCCGGCGGGGTTCGTGCGGCTGCTTGGATCGGATCGGGTCAGCCGCCGGACCCGCGCCGCGATGCTGGCGCGGACCCGACCGGTGTCGCGCGAGGCGTCAGGCTGGTCCGCCGCGGAGCTGCAACTGGTCGCCGCACTGGTCGCGCAGATATTGCCCGACTGCGGCGCCGATCACGATCTGGCGCGGCGGGTCGGCGTAGCCGTGCAGGGGCCGGGCGATGGCTGGCGCTTTGCCGACCTGCCGCCCGATCCGGTGGCGTGGCAAAGGGGCCTCGCGACATTGGACCGGATCACCGGCGGCTTCGCAGGCCAGCCCGACGACGCGCAGCGCGACTGGTTACAGCGGATCGATGCCGCAGAAGCAGGCATCGCGGATGATCCCGATCATCTGTCACCGGCGCAGATGGCGCTGTGGTTCGCCGATGTCCGGGCCGAGATCGTACGCCAATGGATGGCGACCCCCGCCGCGATGGCCGCGATCGGCTATGACGGCTTTGCAGTGGGCGGCGATGGTCCGCGCAGGCAGGGCTACACCCGCACCGCCGCCGACGACATCGAACGATGGCAGCAGGCCGCGGAGACGTCCGCATGAGCCGCGCCCCCTTCTCCACCGGCGAAGTCGTCGATGCCGTTGTTATCGGCACCGGTGCCGGCGGCGCGCCGCTCCTGTCGCGACTTGCGAAGGCGGGGTTGTCGGTCGTCGCACTGGAGGCCGGCCGTGCCTTTCAACCGCACGAGCATGTCGCGGACGAGCTGGCCGCCGACATCTATTGGATGGAGGAGCGGTTGAGCGGCGGCACGGACCCGACCGCATTCGGTCCGAACAATTCCGGCATGGGCGTCGGCGGATCGACGCTGCACTGGGGTGCATTCTGCCCCCGCCCCGATCCGCGTGACCTGCAGTTGCGGACACTGACCGGACAGGGGGCCGACTGGCCGATCGATCATGCTGAACTGACCGGCTATATCGAACAGGTGGAGGATTTCACCGGCGTGTCGGGGCCAGCGCAGTATCCATGGGATGATGGTCGCCGCTATGCCTATCCCCCCGTGCCGCGCAACGCCCCGGCGGATGCGATGGCGCGCGGATGTGCCGCGGTCGGCATCACCGTCACCGATGCGCCCGCCGCGCTGGTCTCGCGCGACCGCGATCAGCCCGATTGGGGCCAGCGGCAGGCGTGCGTCAATTGCGGCACCTGTCACCAGGGTTGTCGCAACGCCGCCAAGACCAGCATGGACACCACCTACCTGCCCCATGCGATCGCCCATGGCGCAGAAGTGCGGGCCGAGGCGCGGGTCCTCTCGTTCGAATTCGACAGTGACGGGCGGATCAGCGGGGTCGTCTATCGCCGGCAAGGGGTCGACCACCGCCAGCGCTGTCGCGCGGTCTTTCTGTGCGCGGGCGGCGTGGAGACGCCACGCCTGCTGCTCAACCTTGGCATCGCCAATTCCAGCGGGCAGGTTGGCCGTAACTTCATGGCGCATGTCGCGACGCAGGTCTGGGGCAGCTTCGACGCCGAAATGCGGATGAATCGCGGCTATCCCTCGTCGCTCATCACCGAAGACAGATTGCGGCCGGACGACGCCGATTTCGTCGGCGGCTATCTGATCCAGAGCCTGGGCGTCCTGCCGGTCAACCTGGCCAGCGGCCTTGCGCGGGGCGCCGGGCTATGGGGCGAACCGCTTTGCGCGCTGCTGCGCAACTACAACCGCATGGCGGGGATCGGGATCAACGGCGACTGCCTGCCGCATCCCGACAACCGTCTGACGCTCTCGGACGAAACCGATGCGTTCGGCCAACGCAAGGCGCGGATCGATTTCAGCTATCATCACAACGAACACGCGATCGACCGCCATGCCCGCCGCACGATGACCGCGATCTGGGAAGCGGCGGGGGCGAGCGACATTTTTGCGGTCGATCGGTCGGCGCATACCATCGGCACCTGCCGGATGGGGACAAACGGCGATGACGCGGTGGTCGACGCCGACGGACGCAGCTTCGACATTCCCAACCTGCTGATCTGCGACAATTCGGTCTTCCCGAGCGCACTTGCCGCCAATCCGGCACTGACGATCATGGCATTGTCGCTGCGGACGGCGGATCGCTTCCTCGCGGTGCGGCCTGCATGATCGAAACCACGGGGCGGGCATCAGCCGCAATCGGGTTGCCGGTCCGCTACGCCAGCGATCAGTGATCCCTACTGTTCGCCGGCCCGCCGCTTACGCGCTTATCCATAGACAACCAGCGACAGCGGCGCTTCGGCGGAGAAAGTATCCCTCATGCGCACGGCAAGATGCCCGATCGTACCAGGCCGCAGGACCGATACGGCCTCAATCGGCAACTGGACCCTATCGAGGCCGTCGACCGTGAACGCGATGTACCATCGGCGCCCTTCGCAACTCGCTACCCGCTTTGCCCGCTCCACCACTGCACGAGGATATGGATGATGAAAACGATCGCACTAGCCCTGCTGGGCGCAGCATTCGCTACGCCCGCCGCCGCGGCGGACATTTCGACCCACGTCCTCGATCTCGCGCGCGGGGTCGGCGGCACGGGCATTCCTGTCGTTCTGCTGAGGCGCGTCGGAAACGGCGGATGGCAGCAGGTGGGAACCGCCACGACCGATGCCAACGGCCGTGTCCGCACGTTCGGGGACGCAAAGTCGTTCGGACCGGGCAGCTACCAGCTGCGCTTCGACATGTCCCGCTATTCCGATGCGGCGGCATCGCCGTTCTTTCCGGAAATCACGCTGACGTTCCGCGTTACCGACAACGAGGGCCATTACCACGTTCCGGTGGTCGTCAGTCCCTATGGTTACTCCACCTATCGAGGAAATTGAACATGGCTGCCCTGCCCCACCATGGCCGCTATCCCTATCGTCCGATCGTCAGACGCCCGGACTATAGCTGGCCGGAGGGGCGGCGGCTGGCGCTCTATCTCGGCGTCAACCATGAGGTCTTCGCGTTCGGCGACGGCCTTGGTGCCGAACTTGCGCCGGCAAAGACCGATCCCGACGTCATGAACTTCGCCTGGCGCGACTATGGCAACCGGGTCGGCGCATGGCGCTTCATGGAAATGTTCGATCGCCTGGAGCTGAAGACGACCGCGCTGTTGAACAGCGCGATCATCGACCATTGTCCGGGCCTGGCCGAAGCCTGTCGCGACCGGGGCGATGAGATCGCTGCCCATGGCCGCACCAATGCCAAGGCCGAAGGCGAGCAAAGCGAGCAGGGGGAGCGCGACCTGATCGCACGGACGTTGGAGGATTTCGCTTCAATCGGCGTGCGTCCCAGCGGATGGCTGGGGCCGTGGATTTCCGAAAGCCGTCGCACGCCCGATCTGCTGGAGGAAGCCGGGTTCGACTATGTTCTCGACTGGGCGCATGACGATCAACCGACGCGGCTGCGCACGCGCAGCGGCAAGGGGATCTAGTCAGTGCCCTATTCGCAGGAGATCAACGACATCCCCTCGATCATCGCCCGTCACCAAGAAGCATCGACCTTTGCCGACATGATCGCCGACAGTGTCGAACAACTGCTTCGCGAATGCGACCGCCGCCCGCTGGTTTTGGGCATCGCGCTGCACCCCTATATCATGGGGCAACCGCACCGGGCGCTGCATCTCGATCGGGTCCTGACCCGGCTGCGCGAAGCCGATGATTCCCGCATCTGGTGGACGACGGCAGGTGCCATTGCGCAGCATGTGACCGACCTGGCGTCCGACGCGCCGGATTGATGCTTCTGTCCGGCTTCGGCGGTCGGGCCGATCGAATTGGGTCGGATAATGTTCGATATTATCGCGGAACGGACACGCCCTGCTGCTGCGTCCGGCCATGGTCCATGGCCGGCGCCGGTCCCTTGTCGGCAGTCAGCGCGATCCGCAGGACGTCGGCAAAGCTGTCAGCGTGAAGCTTGCTCATGATATGGGCCCGATGCGCCTCGACCGTGCGGGCCGATATGCCGAGCGACCGGGCGATCGCCTTGTTCGACAAGCCATCGGCCAGCGCGACCAACACCTGCCGCTCCCGCTCGCTCAGGGTGCTGAGCAGTTGCGTCGCCCTTCGGGCGGCGTTGGTCCTGTCGAACTGGCGAAAGGCACATTCGACCGCTTCGATCAGGCGGGCCCCGTAAAAGGGTTTTTCGACGAAATCGACTGCGCCGTTCTGCATCGCCTCGACGGCGATCCGGACATCACCATGACCGGTAAGGAAGATGACCGGCCAGTCAAAGGCTTCATCGGCCAGTCGGCGCTGCATTTCCAGCCCGTCGAGTTCGGGCATCCGGATGTCGAGCATCAGGCAGCCCGGAGTCGCATCCGCCCTGCCCGCCAGAAACATCTCGCCAGAGGAATAGGTGACGACATCGACATCATAGGTCGACAGGAGAAAGGCCACCGACTGGCGAACCGCTTCGTCGTCGTCGACCAGGTGGATGGTGCGCCGCCCTGTCACGACAGGCTCCCCGATCGGGCTGCGGGCAAGGTGAAATGGAAGATGCTGCCCGACACTACACCCGCCTCTGCCCAGATCCGCCCGCCATGCGCCTCCACGATCGTGCGGGAGATCGACAGCCCCAGGCCCAGCCCATCGGGCTTGGTCGTCGCGAATGCTTCGAACAGGCGCGGTATCCGGTCCGACGACAGGCCCGAACCGGTATCGATCACCGAGATGCGGATGCTGTCCCCATCCCGCCGGGTCGTGATGGTCAGGTCGGTGACTTCGGCGCCGTTCATCGCATCCAGCGCATTGCGGATCAGGTTGACCAGGACCTGCTGCACCTGAACACGATCGGCAAAGACCTCATCGGCGGCCGGGTCGAGCCTGATAAAGGCTCGGACACCCAGTTCGCGCGCGCCGGTCAGCGCAAGGCGGCTCGCATCCTCGATCAGCGGCGCCAACGGCTCGACCCGGCGTTCGTTCTCGCCACGGGCGACGAACGTGCGCAACCGCCGCACGATCTGCCCCGCGCGCAACGCTTCCCGCCCGGCGGCGTCCATCGCCTCCCCTACCCGCGTACCGTCGTGCGCCGATTGAGAGACAAGACGACGTGCCGCCTCGAGATAGGCGGCGATAGCGGTCAGCGGCTGGTTCAGTTCGTGGGCGAGCGTCGATGCCATGGTACCCATCGCGCTCAACCGCGAAACGTGGATCAATTCGTCCTGCAGTTCACGGACGCGCATCTCCGCGCGTTGCTGGTCGGACAGGTCGCGAATGAAGCCGGTGAAGATTCGTCCGCTGCCGCTCCTCGCCTCGCCGACGGACAACTCCATCGGAAATTCGCTGCCGTCCTTGCGCCGCGCCACGACGATCCGACCGCTGCCGATGATCCGCTGTTCTCCGGTCCGGAGATAGCGGCTGATATAGGCGTTGTGGCGGGCGCGATGGTCCAGCGGCATCAGGACGGCGACGTTGCTGCCGACGACTTCCGCCTCGCGATAGCCGAAGAGGCGTTCCGCTGCGGCGCTGAACGATTGTATCCGGCCGCGGTCGTCGATGACCACCATCGCATCCGGCACCGTGGCCAAGACGGAGCGCATATGCGCCTCGCTCTCCGCAAGCCTGCGTTCCGCCGCCTTGCGGTCGCTGATGTCGAAGATGCTGTAGCCAAAGGCCCGCAGCCGACCGTCATTCCCCGGAATCGGGGTGATCGTCACATCGGCGTCGAACGGCCCGCGCCCGACGTGCAGACAGCGGGTTTCGAAACGGACCGTCGCAGCCTCGATCGCCTGATGCCGGTCGCGGCGGGCCTGTCGGGCATTGCCCGGCATCAGGTCCGCTATATCGCAACCGACCAGTTGCTGCGGATCATAGCCGAACAGGCGTTCGGTACCGTCGTTGCAGAACAGGATCGCGCCATCAGGATCGGTCAGCAACACGGCGCGATCCGCGACATGGGTCGCGAACAGCCCCAGCGCCTCCCGCGTATCGGGATCGGCCGGCGCGGTGCCGATCGGCGGCATGAGCCGGGCGAACATCGCGTTGGGCGGAGCGAACGACGCCATCAGCAATCCGCCCCGGCGCCTGGACTATGCCGCACAACCGGCACGATGCCGTGGCCGCCCGATGGCATCGATACCGTGTTCCCCTCGCCCATAACGGTCGTGCTTGCCACGATCCCTCCCCCGTATAACAATCGTTATCATTCTCACGATGCCGGCGCTATTCGTATAATCCCCAGTGCTTATCCGAAATTGTCTTCCGCCTGCTTAACGGTCACTGCGCACTAGTTCGTACCAGCCGGTAGGGCGGATTGCCTTCGCTCTCGACGGTCAGCGTGGCCGTCCATCGCTCCCCGTTATGCAGCCGGACGCGCGAGACGACCTGGCGGTCGACACACAGCGTCGCGGTGCCGGCGTGCCGGGTATAGGACTGCCCCTCGACGATCAGCGAATAGCGGACCCGCTGAAGATCGGGCGCGCTGCCTGCGACGATCAATGTCGTCGTCGGCCCATCGGCGATAACGTCCAGAACCAGGGGACGCGCCGTCCTGTGCATCATGCCCTCCTCCCCGGTCGGGCCCGTGCAGGCCAGCGCGACCATCAGAATGAAACCGCCGTTTATGGCCGCCCCCTATCCCCGTCGGTATCCCCCGGAACCTGCGCTGCAGGCGGGGGAACCGGCGGCGCGGTATGCCCGTCGAACAGCCGTTCCGCGCCGGGCGCGGTCGCCAGGAACCGCGCGAGCGCCTCCGGCCCGATTTCCTTTGCCACCAGTTCGGGCGTCGGTTGCTGTCCCCGCTGGCGCAGCGACTGCCATGCGCGCAGCACCTCTGCCTGCAAGGCGCGGTCGGGATCGACCGGTGCCGTCTCCAGTTCGGCTTCGGGAGCGGCGTCGTTCGATTTGATGTCGAGCAGCGGTGGCAGCTGGCTGACCGTCGTCGACCTGCGCTCACTTCCGATGGCGCCGATGCGCGTATCGGCGGTGGGCCGCGCGATCTGCGCCATGCCCGTCCGATCGGTGCCGCCGGGCTGATGAGCGATTTGACCTGTCGCCTCCGTCCGCCGCTGTGCCGCGCGATGGACCGCCTGCGCACAGGCGGTGGCCGCGATCGCGGTTGAGAGCAGCACCATCGGCATGATCCTGGCACGCGCGTTCATTGCGTCTGCTTCACGCTGATCTGCGCACCGCCCATCTGATCGATCGCAATTCCTAGCGCATTGCCGATCTGCGTGACGATCGCATCGTTGCCCGCGCCCAGTTGCGATACGCTCGCCTGGTTCGTGTCGCCGATCTGGGTCAGGCTGACGCTGCTGGCGCTGCCGTCCTGCCACAGGAGTGCGACATTCGCGGCACCCTGCTGCTGAATCGTCGCGTGATGCCCGATGCCGTCGGCCATCTGGTGCAGGGTCGCCTGGTTGTCGCTGCCCTGCATCGTCACCAGCGCGGTATTGGTATCAGTCGCCGCGCCGCCCTGATCGACCTCCAGCCGGTTGCCGCCCCCGCCCAGCCGGGCATCGAGCGAGGCCAGGTCCCTTTGCCGCGCCATCAGTCGCTGCTCTGCCCCGTCCATCACGATATCGATCGCGCCATCGGCCCCGACCTGATCGACGCGGGCTTCGTTGTTCTGGCCGCCCTGTCGAATGGTCGTGGTCGATTGCGCACCGGCGGTCGCGGGCAGCAACAGGATGGCGGCCAGGCCGACGCAGAGGTGGTTCCGCATGACTTTCCTTCCAAAAAGAGAAACCCGGCCCGGACGACAGGGGGATGGCATTCCGGGCCGGGCCCCGCTCACTGCACCACGGTCGCCAGGTTCGACGATCCGCTCTGCAGGACGGTGGAGATGTCGTTGTTCGACGTCTGGGTCACGAAGGCGGCGTTGCCGGTGCCGCTCTGGTTGACGCTCGACGCGTTGCCCGAACCCGACTGGATCACCAGCGCATACTGGCCGGTGCCCGCCTGGGTCACGACGGAATCATTGTCGTCGCCATATTGGCCGACGCCGGCATAGCTGCCCGATCCAGTCTGCAGGATCGACGAGTCGTTGTCGTCGCCGGTCTGGACGTTGACCGCGACATGGTTGTCGCCGTCCTGGTCGATCGACGACATGCCGTCGTCGCCGCTCTGATAGATGGCGGCCGAGTAATTCTCGGTCGGCGGGCTGTCTTCGCGCTGGATGATGCGCGCGGTGTTGCGATTACCGGTCTGCCGGGCAAGGGCGTCGCTATCCTCGCCGCGCTGTTCGATCGTCGCATCGTTGTTGTTGCCCGACAGCTGCCAGACATAGGCGACCGAGCGGTTGCCATAGTTGCGGATCAGCGCGTCACCGTTGTTGCCGTTCTGCAGCACTTCGGCATAGCCCGAATTGGCGCGCTGATAGACGTCGGAGTTGTTGTCGTCGCCCGCCTGACTGACATAAGCCGCGGAGTTGACGGGACGAACCCCGCCGGGAGCGGTCTGGTTGACCAGCGACGTATTGTCGTCACCCGACTGGCGCACGGTGGCCAGCACGTTGGTGCCGCCCTGGATCACGTCCGACATGTTGCCGTCGCCCGACTGGCCGACATCGGCCATGTCCGCCACGCCGCTCTGCATCACGGTCGAACCGTTCTGCACGCCCGACTGTGCCACGGTGGCGGTGTCGGTATCGCCCAGCTGCGCGACGGTGCTGTCATTCTGCCGGCCGGGCTGGGTCACAATCGCACTGTGATGGCCGGCGCCGGCCTGGGTGATGCTGCTCGAATTGCCCCAGCTCGAATCGCTGAGTGCCGCGGTGGCATCGCCCTGCGACACGCTCGCGCTGTTGTTGCTGCTGAACTGGTCGATCGACGAGCTGTTCTCGTCATCGACCTGCGTCACATAGGCGGCGTTGGCGTTGCCCGCCTGGTTGATGGTCGACGCGTTCGGATTGAAGCTGAGCGTCGTGGTCTGCGACACGCGGGCGAGGTTGTCGCTGCCGGTCTGGTCGATGGTCGAATCGCTTGCCGGGGGGATCGACCCGCCCGAGAAGTTGGAGCCGTCGTCCTGTTGGCGGACATCGGCGTTGTTGCGTGCGCCCGACTGGTTGACGACCGATGCGGCACCGGCACCCGACCCCAGCTGGTTGACGTTCGCGGTGTTGCTGGTGTTCGATTGCGTCACGCTGCTGGTCGATTGGGCCATGGCGCCCGACGAGATGGTGAGAGCGAGCGCCGAGGCGGCGCCGAGCAGGATGGTTTTCACGTCTTCTCTCCCGTTTTTTGCGGGCGTCGATGATCGCCGCCCTGTTCTGTGCCGGATCGACGAACCGTCGCGCCTCCGGCGTTGCGCGACCGACGGGACATCGCGGGAGCAAGGCGTGGCGAACCGCATGACGGGGCTTGCAGCCGAAGCGGCAAGCGCGCATGTTGTCCGGGTGAGCCTGGTCTCACGCCAGCTCGGTTCCCGTAACCGAACTGATCCGGACCCGCCGGTGTCGAGACGCCAATCCTTAGCGCCGACGGGTCCGTCGATTTCTCCGGCATCTTGGCCGGTCAGCTACATGTTCTTCCTGGTCTCCGCCGCCGGCTCGGCGTTGCCACTGGGAATAGAAGGTGCCGGCGGCGAAGATCTCTGTATGGGCAACAGCATGGGCCGGGGTGCCGCGTTGGCGGCGACGCGCGCGGCCCCGGTGCGCTGCGCGACTATTTGCGCGCTGGTGCAGGACCCGTCGACCGGCCGCCCTCCTGGCCCGTTGGGCAGTAGGACCTTGTCGGCGGCGATATTGTCGCGCCCGGCATAATAACGCCGCAGCACCCCCTGGGCATAGTCGGGCGTCGTGTTCAGGCACCACAGGTTCATCGTCGCGCCTTCGACGATCAGCCCATAGACCGCCGTCTCGATCGCCGATTGCAGCGCCAGCGCATCGGGTTCGTTATAGGCGATCCCCGCCTCCAGCTCGAGCAGGTCCTTGAACGCGACATAGCGAAAGGCGTTGGCATTGATGCCGACCGACGCGATCGACTTACGCACGCTGATGTTGGTCAGCACTTCCCCGGTCCGAACGCTGATCGCGCGCAGGTAGATGGTGACGGTATCCTCGCGATACTGCGTGCTGCCGCCAATGCCTAGGAACCGTGCGCCCGAACCGCCCGACTTGGTGTTGCTGTCATAACCGATAATCCCCCCTTCCAGCAGCACGCCCGCGAACAACAGCGGCGGCAGCGCCTGGGGATTGACCTTCTTCTCGCCCAGATAGGCCGCGCGCATCTCGCGGATCACCGCCCGTTCGCGCAGCAGGTTGTCGAGCTTCTCGCGCTCGATCACCGTGAACCAACGATTGTTGCCGGCTTCCTGCAACGCCTTGATAAGGATCGAGGTCGACCCCTGCGTCACCGCGCGCGACAGCGTCTGGACATTGTCGCTCGTCTTGAACTGCCCCGTCTGGTCGACGAAGTTATAGACCGCGACCGACACCCGCTCGCCCGCCGGGGGGAGGAGGCCCAGCTGCTTCGTCGCGGGCGTCGGCCGGGTCGCCTGGGCCGGCTCCCACACCGCCTGGTTATGCACGGCGCAACCGCCGGTCGACCAGGCCAGCGCCGCCAGCGCCAGACCCCGCGTCATCCTGCCCCGGCGCATCAGAAGTCACCCCCGGTCAGCAGCGGCACGACGATCTCGGTCACGCTGCCATCCGACAGGTTGGTGATCGTCAGCGTCACCGAATCCAGTCCGCGAACGAACGAAATCTCCTGATCGCCGAACTTGATGAGGCCGCTGTCTTTCGCGTTTTCACCAAATATCAAATTGGTAATTTGGGTCGACAGCGACGACAGCAACCGACTTTGCAGCGTCCGGACGAACTGGTCTGCCGGACTATTTTTGGAATCGCTTGCCGGGTCCTTGTACTTGTTCTGGGCAGAGGCGATCCCGAGGAGGTGTGCCGAGTTGAACGGGCTTCCTCCGAAAGACGGGTTGATCGGCGTGTAAACGATATCAGAGGCGCGGGCAGGCGGAATTGCAAAAAAAGCGCCAGCCACAGCTGCCGATATGATCAGCCTAGTCATACAGCCTCCCCATGTCGGTGGAGGTCGTCGAGGGACGAACACCACCCCAGTAGATCCGTTTTTTATAAGCAGGACATCCTGCGGATCGTTGGGAAGTATTTACCGCGAATTAACGATTCGTCATATGCGTAGGATTACCTAGCTATTGATTAGTGTCCCATCTTGACGCTGTTACCGACAAATCGCGCATATTGCTGAAGAGGGGGCAGCGACACCGGACCGGGGACGACAAAAAGCCGTCCACGCCAGGGATAGCGGGGTGACGGCGGGCCGCCCAGGACCGTCAGTTCGCCTTTGGTCCGCCCGGATTCGCGAATGTCTGCGCCAGCCCGTGGTACAGCTTGTCGCGACAGATCCATTGGCTGGCGAAGTCGGCGATGAACGCGGTCGCGAACATCGGCAGCATCAGCCCGCGACTCGCCGTCGTTTCAGACAGGATGATGACGGCGGTCAGCGGCGCACGCACGACGCCCGCGAAATAGGCGACCATGCCCAGGATGACGACGGCGCTGGCCGGTTCATCCGGAAAGACCTCGCGCAACAGGTTGCCGACCCCTGCCCCGACTGCCAGCGATGGTGCGAAGATGCCGCCGGGCAACCCTGCGATCGCCGTGGCAGCGGTCGCGACAAGCTTTGCCGGTCCGAACCAGAGCGGCGCATCGACACCGACGATCATCGCCCGCGCCGCCGAATAGCCCGTCCCCCAGGTCAGCCCGGTCGAAACCCCCAGCACCGCGACAATGCCACCACAGATGCCCGCGAACCACACCGGCCGCGCGCGTGCCCATGACGTCACGCGGTTGCGCCCGGTCGCCATCGCCAGCAGCAGGCGGGAAAACAGCCCCCCCGACATCCCGCCCAGGATACCGGCGACGGGCACGACGATCAGCGCCGACGACAGCGGCATATGCGCGCCGATTGCTCCAAAATAGATATAATCGCCCTGCACCGACTGGGCGACCATGCCGGCGATGACGATCGCCGCCAGCACGAGCAACGTGACACGTTGTTCATAGGCGGACGCAAGTTCCTCGATCGCGAACAACAGGCCTGCCAGCGGCGTATTGAACGCCGCGGCCACGCCGGCCGCCCCACCCGCGATCAGGACCCCGCCGCGCAATGGCACCCGCATGACCCGGTGGGTGGCACCCATGATTGCGGCGGCAAGCTGTACCGTCGGCCCCTCGCGGCCGACCGAGGCACCGCCCAGCACGGCACCGACCGTCAGCGCCGCCTTGGCCGCAACGGTCCGGATGGAGATCAGCGTTGCGGTTGCCGCGTTCGGATCGGCCTGTGCGGCAATGACCTGCGGAATGCCCGATCCACGCGACAGGGGGGCGTAGCGACGGGTCAACCACACCAACAGCATGAACGTTAGCGGTGTCGTCAGGAGCGCCCACCAGCGAGCGGCACGGGCATAACGGCTGAAGACATCGCCTGCCCAATCCGACGCCTCGGCGAACAGCGTCGCGACGATGCCCACCACGATCGCACCGGCCAGGATCGCGGTACGGGTGCGGAACTGCACCGACTGCGGTCCACTGGTCCGGAGCAGCGCACGGAAGCGCGACGGGGTCCAGCGTCTCGTAACCCTGAACCTTTCGAAAAAAGGTGCCATGGACAGCCCTTACGTCCATTGGCCGGTAGCGTCACCCTGGACGAGCGACCCGATGACAGATCGTCAGCCATGCGCTAGACACCGCGTCGTGAGCCGAATGCTGCGCCTGTTCCTGATGCTGATGGTGTCATCGCTGGTGATGACAGCGGCGATCCATGCGCGTGAGATTCCGGGACCGGTTACGATCGAATGCAGCGGTGCGGTGCATAACGAGGGTGACGCCGACCAGTCGCAGGGCGATATGGATCAGGCGCTTCCGCACCATCACGGCACCTGCCACGGATCATCGCTGGATCTGCCGGCGAGTGGCACGCTGACCTCGATCGCCGGCACGGACGGTCTGCAGCCCTTTCCTGCCCCTGCCAGCGCGTTCGCATCGCGACTGGTCGACCCTGCGCTGAGGCCCCCGGCCGCCTGACGACACCCGCTGGCCGGCAATCGCCGGCCCGACATGTTCTGTCAGGATCGATATCCCATGAAAAATATGCTCGCGGCCATGCTGGTCGTGGCGTCGTGCGCATCGATGGCGCAGGCGCAGCAGGGGGCGTTGCCGAAGGCGGCCAACCCGTCCGAAACTCCATCTACGCCATGGCCGCATCCCGGTTTCTCGCTCGATCAGGCGGTAGCTGCCGCCGGCGGTTCCGCGCCCGCGATCGATGCCGCCGCGGCGTCGACCGAAGCAGCACAGGCAGCCCGGACCGTAGCCGGACTCCGGCCGAATCCCGTCGTCCAGGGGCAGGTCGAGAATATCGTCGGTTCCGGTCCGTATCAGGGCCTACGAAGTGCCGAGACGACGATCGGAGTCGCGATCCCGATCGAGCTTGGCGGCAAGCGCGGTGCGCGCATCGGTGTTGCCGATGCGCAGATAGCGCGCGCCCAGCTTCAGAGCGCGATCGTCGCCGCCAATATCCGCGCGCAGGTCACGCAACTGTACATCGCGGCGGTCGCCGCCGAACGACGCCTGCTGGCGGCGCAGGACCAGGCGCGGATCGCGGCTGAGGTACTGCGCGCGGCGGGCGTCCGGGTACAGGCAGGACGGGCATCGCCGCTCGAACAGCAACGCGCGGATGTCGCCCGCGTCAACGCCGACGCCATGGTCGAACGCCTTACCCGGCTCGCCGGAGCCGCACGCGAGAACCTCGCACGGCGCATCGGCTCCCCGATCAAGGGCAGGTTGGATACCGGCTTGCTCGACCGGCTGCCACCGGCGACCTTCGGTCCGGCAGTACCAGCACGGGCCGCCGGGACGCTTGCGCTTGCAGCGGCCGATGCCGATCTTGCCATCGCGGACGCCGGCATCCGGCTCGCGCGCGCCAACCGCATACCCGACCTCAATGTCGGACCGGCGCTCCGGCGACTGGAGGCGACCAACGACACCGCCGCAGTCTTTGCGATCTCGGTCCCGATCCCGCTCTTCGACAACGGCCGTGCCGCCATCGCGGCGGCAGGTGCCGAGCGGATGCGGGCCGACGCGGTACGCCGCGCGACCACACTCGATGTCGAACAGTCGATTACCGATGCACAGGCCGAGGCGGACAATGCGGCGACTTCCGCGCGCGCAGCCGCCGGGCCGGCGCTGGCGGCGGCTACCGAAACCGTACGGATCGCCCGGATCGGCTACCGCGAAGGCAAGTTCGGGCAGCTCGACCTGCTCGATGCCGAACGCACGCTTGCCGAAACCCGCGTCGCCGCGATCGACGCGCTTGCCAGCTATCACGATGCCCGTGCGCGACTGGAGCGGCTGACCGCGCCCGCGCCGACCACCATTATCCGGGGAACCGATCGATGAAGACCATCCTGACGGGCGGCCTCCTGCCGTTCGCCCTCGCATTCGGACTGGCGGCCTGCGGCAGCGATCCGGACGGCCGGAACGAAGCCGCCGCCGAAGCGAAACCCGATAGCCACGGGACCGCCCATGCCGATGAGGGGGCGGTGACGCTCTCGGCGGAGCAGATCGCTGCCGCCGGCGTACAGATCGGGCGCCCGCTGACCGGCAGCGCGGGGACGATCGAGCTGCCGGCGACCATCGAAGGCGACCCGCAGGGGATGCAGGTCGTGTCGGCCGCGATCGGCGGGCGGATCGTCGCGCTGACGCGCAACCTCGGCCAGTCGGTCGGGCGCGGGCAGATGATCGCCGTCATCGAAAGCCGCGAAGCGGCGCAATTGAAGGGTGAGGTAGAGGCATCGCGTGCCCGCCTGTCGCTGGCCAACGCCAATCTCGCGCGCGAGCAGCGGCTGTTCGCGCAGCGCGTATCGCCCGAACAGGATCTGGTCGCTGCGCGTACCGCCGCGACCGAAGCGCGCATCGCCTACCGACTGGCGCAGAGTCAGGTGTCGGCTGCGGGTGGTGGCGGCGGCGGGCTGAACCGGATCGGTATCGCCGCGCCGATCGCCGGACAGGTCATCGCCCGGCCGGTCGTGCTGGGACAGACGGTCGCGGCGGACAGCGAGCTGTACCGCATCGCCGACCTGCGCCGGGTATCGCTGGCGCTCAACCTGAAGCCCGAGGATGCCGGTCGGGTAGCGCCCGGCACTGTCGTCCGCGTGACCGCACCGGGGCGTCAGGCGAGCGCACGGATCAACTTCGTATCGCCCGCACTCGATCCGCAGACACGACAGGTACCGGTCATCGCGACGCTGGACAATGGCGGCGGCCAGTGGCGCGTTGGGGAGCCGGTCATCGCATCGGTCCAGCTGCGCACCAGCGGCGGCGGCAACGCGGTCCGCGTGCCGACGACGGCCGTACAGACGGTCGAGGGGAAATCAGTGGTGTTCGTCCGGACGCCGAAGGGGTTCCAGGCGACCCCGGTCACCCTGGGCGATGCCGCGGGCGATACCGTCGTCCTCCGCTCCGGCCTCACGGGTCAGGAACGGATCGCCACCACCGGCAGCTTCACGCTCAAGGCCGAACTCGGCAAGGGCGAAGCAGCGCACGAGGATTGATGCCATGATCGCCCGTATCGTCACCTGGGCGGTGGAGAAGCGCTGGCTCGTCCTCCTCCTCACTGCCATCGTCGCCGTGATCGGCGGCTATTCGCTCTACCGGCTGCCGATCGACGCGGTGCCGGACATCACCAACAATCAGGTGCAGATCAACGTCCGTGCGCCCGCGCTGTCCCCCGAACTGGTCGAGAAGCAGGTATCGTTCCCGATCGAAACCGCGCTGGCCGGTATTCCGGGGCTGGAGAACACGCGCTCGCTCAGTCGCAACGGCTTCGCACAGATCACTGCGGTCTTCGATGAATCCACCGACATCTATTTCGCCCGCCAGCAGGTCGGTGAGCGGTTGCAGGGCGTCACGGGGAACCTGCCAGCCGGCGTGAACCCCGAAATGGGTCCGATCGCAACCGGGCTGGGTGAGGTCTATATGTGGACCGTCCGGCTCGAACACCGCGACGACGACAAGCATCGCCCCGGCGAACCGGGGCAGCAGCCGGACGGAAGCTACATCACGCCCGAAGGCGAACGCCTGACGAGCGAGGAGGACAAGGCGACCTATCTGCGTACTGCGCAGGATTGGATCGTCACGCCGCTGTTGAAGAACGTACCCGGCGTGGCGGGGATCGATTCGATCGGTGGCTATGCCAAGCAATATCTGGTCGTTCCCGACATACCGAAGCTGGCGTCGCTCGGCATCACGCTGACCGACCTTGGCACCGCGCTGGAAAAGAACAACACCAGCGTCGGCGGCGGCTTCGTCGACCGCAATGGCGAGGGGCTGGCGGTCCGGTCGGATGCGCTGGTGCGCAATGCCGGCGAACTGGCGCGCACCGTCGTCGCCACCCGCGAAGGTGTGCCGATCACGCTGGATCAGGTCGCCACAGTCCGCACGGGCCAGGCGATCCGGATGGGTTCGGCGTCGGAAAACGGTACGGAGGTCGTCGTCGGTACCGCCGTCATGCGGATCGGCCAAAACAGCCGAAACGTCGCGACCGCCGTGTCCGAACGGCTGAAGGCGATCAATGCGTCCCTGCCACCCGACGTGGTGGTACAACCGGTCCTCGATCGCACCGCGCTGGTCAATTCGACCATCCGGACGGTGGCGCAGAACCTGTCGGAGGGCGCGTTGCTGGTCGTCGTCGTCCTGTTCCTGCTGCTCGGCAATTTTCGCGCCGCGCTGATCGCTGCGGCGGTCATCCCGGTCACGATGCTGCTGACCGGGTTCGGGATGCTCCGGCTGGGCGTTTCGGCGAACCTGATGTCGCTGGGCGCGCTCGACTTCGGGCTGATCGTCGACGGCGCCGTCATCATCGTCGAAAATGCGCTGCGGCGCTTGGCCGAGAAGCAGCACCATGAGGGCCGGCTGCTGAGCGTGGCGGAACGGACGGAGGTCGTGGCGAAAGCGGCGCGTGAAATGATCCGGCCGTCGGTATATGGACAGGCCATCATCATCCTGGTGTACGTCCCGCTGCTCACGCTGACCGGCGTGGAGGGCAAGACGTTCGTGCCGATGGCGTTGACCGTCATCATCGCATTGCTGTTCGCCTTCGTCCTGTCGCTGACCTTCGTCCCCGCGGCGATCGCCCTGTGGTTGTCGCGGAAGGTGATCGAGGAGGACGGGCGCATCATCGCTTGGCTCAAACGGCGCTACGAACCGGGTCTGGCCAGCGCGATGCGGCGTCCGTCGATCACGATCGGCGCCGGCGTGGTCAGCCTTGTGCTGGCGGCGCTCGCCTTCACCAGCCTCGGCCAGGTCTTCCTGCCGCAGCTCGACGAAGGCGACCTGCTCATCCAGTCGCTGCGCATCCCGGCAACGTCGGTCCAGCAGAGCCAGGCGATGCAGGTGCCGATCGAACGCATGATCGCACGGCAGCCGGAGGTGCGGTTCGTCTTTTCGAAGACGGGTACCGCGGAGCTGGCGTCGGACCCGATGCCGCCCAACGCGACCGACATGTTCGTCATTCTGAAGCCGCGTGCCGAATGGCCCGATCCCAAACTGGAAAAGGCGGCATTGGTCGAACGGCTGGAAAGCAGATTGGCGCGGTTCCCCGGCAACGCATATGAGATCACGCAGCCGATCCAGATGCGGTTCAACGAACTGATCGCCGGCGTGCGCGGCGATATCGCGGTAATGATTTTCGGCGACGACTTCACTGCCATGAACCGCACCGCCGAACAGATCGCCGGGGTCCTGCGCGATACGCCGGGGGCGGTCGATGTGAAGGTCGAACAGACGACGGGGCTTCCGATGCTCGACATCCGGGTGAACCGCGATGCGATGGCGCGGGTCGGCGTCACCGCGCAGGATGTGCAGGACATAGTTACCGCGACGATCGGCGGACGGGAGGCCGGCATGATCTTCGAAGGTGACCGGCGGTTTCCCGTCGTCATCCGCCTGGCGGATGCCGAACGCGCGGATCTGGGCCGGATGGAACAGGTGCAGGTACCGGTTGCCGGCGGGGGGTATGTACCGCTGTCGAGCGTTGCCGACATCGGCGTCGTCGACGGGCCGAACCAGATCAGCCGCGAGAACGGCAAGCGCCGCGTGGTCGTCCAGGCCAATATGCGCGGGCGCGACGTCGGCAGCGTCGTGGCGGATGCGCAGGCAGCCGTGGAGCGCGGGGTGCGCCTGCCGGCCGGCACCTACCTAGAATGGGGTGGGCAGTTCGAGAATCTCCAGTCCGCGAGCCAGCGGCTGAAGCTGGTGGTGCCGGCCTGTTTCGTGTTGATCCTGCTACTGCTCTATGGGGCGTTGGGGTCGGTGCGGGACGCGGCGATCGTGTTCACCGGCGTGCCGTTCGCGCTGGTCGGCGGCGTCCTGTTGCTGTTCGTTCGCGGCATGGACTTTTCGATCTCCGCCGCCGTCGGGTTCATCGCGCTGTCGGGCATCGCCGTCCTCAACGGTCTCGTGATGGTCAGTTCCGTCCAGGACCTGATCCGGTCCGGCATGGACCGGGCAGAGGCGGCGCGGACCGGCGCGATCCAGCGCTTGCGTCCCGTCGTCATGACCGCGCTGGTCGCAAGCCTCGGCTTCGTGCCGATGGCCTTCGCCACCGGCGCCGGCGCGGAGGTACAGAAGCCTTTGGCGACCGTCGTCATCGGCGGGCTACTCTCGGCGACGCTGCTGACGCTGTTCGTCCTGCCGACGCTCTATGCGCGGTTCGGGCAGCGGGTGCGGGCGGATGCGGAGAAGAAGACGCAATCCTTCGCCCAGTGCAGCGATGGCTGACGGCGAAGCGGCATGGTGGACTTTTCCCGGAAAGCACGCATCATGGCCGGGATCGCTGCCGCGGCCTTTCCGCGTCATGTACCGCAGGGGCGACGTCAATATCCAGGGACAACAGGATGACCCGACAGCTAGACTATCTGGCAAAACCCCTGCGCATGGGAAGCAATGCTGCTCTGGCTGCCATGGCGATCGGTCTGATCGCCGGCTGTTCCGGTGCCGGCAGCGCCTCCGGAACCGTATCCGCGGCACCCGCACCGACGCCTACGCCTACGCCGTCAGCCCCACCGACGACGACTGCGGCGCAGTTCGCCGCACAAATGGCACCGGGCTGGAACCTCGGCAATTTGCTGGAAGCGATCGGCAATGCCCCTGCCCCGGCAACCGCGTCGCAGGAAACGGCATGGGGTAATCCGGTCGTATCGCAGGCCTTGCTGAAATCGGTCGCGGCGGCAGGCTTCAAGAGCATCCGCATTCCGGTATCGTGGAAACAATATGCCGACGCCGACGACCGGATCGCATCCGCCTGGTTCGATCGCGTCGCGCAGGTGGTCGATCAGGCACGGCAGGCCGGGTTGATCGTCATCATCAATGTTCATTGGGACGGCGGCTGGCTGCAACCGACCTATGCCGATCAGGCGGCGGCCAACGCGCGGCTCAAGAGCTTCTGGACCCAGATCGCGACACGGTTCCGCGACTATGACGATCGACTGCTGTTCGCCGGCACGAACGAAGTGATGGTGAAGGACAATTACAACGCACCGACTGCCGAGAATTGCGCCGTGCAGAACGGCTTCAACAAGGTGTTCGTCGATGCGGTACGCGCCACCGGCGGCGGCAATGCGAACCGCTACCTCGTCGTGCAGGGCTATAACACCAACATCGATCACACCATCGCGTGCAATGCCTCGCTCCCGTCCGACAACGTTGTCGGACGCATGATGATGGAGGTCCATTACTACGACCCCTATGATTTCGCGCTGAATGAAAAGAGCGCGATCTGGCAATGGGGCGCGGCCGCGACGGACCAGAAGGCGGTGCAGGCCTGGGCAAACGAACAATATGTCGATGCGACGTTTCAGAAGATGAAGGTGACCTTCGCCGATCGGGGCATACCGGTCATCCTCGGTGAATATGGTGCGATCGCCAAGACCGAGTATGATCCGACCCAGAAATACCGGACCGAATGGGATCGATACGTTACCCGGTCGGCAGTGCAGCACGGGATGGTACCGATCTATTGGGACAATGGTCCGACCGGCAATCACACCCTGGGGCTGTTCGACCGCACCACCGGTCAGACCGTACATACGACTATCGTCAAAACGATTGTGGAGGCCGCGAAATAGGGGCGTTGCCGATACCGGATTGCCTGCAACGTGCGGCGTCCGGTTCGGCGTTTTCCATCTGATGGCTGGGCGTGTTTTGCGGATAGGTCGGGCGCTTTTTGGCGGCAGTACTCTTCGCCCGTTTGCATCCGTTGACACGCCCGCCAGCGTTGGCTGGGCGGGGCGAACTGGCCCACGCGCAATCCTAAGGCGGCGAAATTAAGTATATCCTACAGCAACATAAGGGGCATCCCGATTATCGCGGCTCGGTTTTCATACCGCGTCTTATCGATTGCCCACTCGCCACGAACATCACCCATGTAACAATAATTCTATATTGTATCGGAACAGATTCATCACGTTGCTCGATTAGCCGCGAACCATGCCAGCGTCGGTCGGCGTTCCTGTTCACCCTGCCGCCAGAGGTTCGTTTCGACTTCTCGGCCGGGCGCTTCCGAACAGATTGACCGGGCCTGGAGGAGTATGAGCGACGCGCCGCGAAGCGCGTCGTTCGCCTGTTTGCGCGTATGAACGACGGGAAAACACGTAATGGCAACCGTGATCGCTCCTTCCAGTCCGGCGCGTACGCCGTCCGGAAAACCGCCATCGGGAACGCTTGATGCGCTGAATTTCTTTCTCGCCGACGTACGAGATGGCCTCGGGCCCTATCTCGCCATCTACCTGCTTGTCGTGCGCGGTCCGTCGCATGGCTGGAACGAGGCGACGGTCGGTCTCGTCCTGACGATCGCCGGCATCGTCGGCCTGTTGTCGCAGACGCCGGCCGGCGGCTTGATCGACCGGGCAAGGAACAAGCCGCGTATCGTCATCATCGCTGCGTTGCTGGTGACCGCCAGTAGCCTGTCGTTGCCGATCGTATCGGGCTTTACCATGGTGACGATCACCCAGTCGATTGCGGCGGCGGCGGGTGCGATCTTCGCTCCGGCCATCTCGGCGATCACGCTGGGGCTGGTCGGTCCCAAGCTGTTCGCGAAGCGCGTGGGTCGAAACGAAGCGTTCAACCATGCCGGCAACGCGGTGTCGGCCGGGCTGGCGGGGGTACTGGCGTGGTCGTTCGGGCCGGTGGTCGTCTTCTGGCTGATGGCGGCGCTGACCGTCGCCAGCGTCGTGGTGTCGGCCCGGATCAACAACGACGACATCGACAACGCCGTCGCTCGCGGTCTGGACTGCGAGGCGGAAGACGGCTGTGAAGAGCCGAGCGGGTGGAAGACGCTGGTCGAAAATCGACCGCTGATGATCTTCGCACTCGCCGCCTTCACCTTTCACCTGGCCAATGCCGCGATGCTGACATCGGTCAGCCAGCTATTGGGCCGCACCGTGGGTACGGACAAGGCGACGTCACTGACCGCCGCCTGCATCGTTGCCGCGCAACTGGTGATGGTGCCGGTGGCGATCGTCGTCGGTCGTAATACCGAACGCTGGGGAACCAAGCCCATGTTCCTCGCCGCGTTCGGCTTCCTCGCGGTCCGCGGCGCGCTCTACACCCTGTCGAACGATCCGTGGTGGCTGGTCGGGGTGCAGGCACTCGACGGCATTGGAGCGGGCATCTTCGGGGCGCTGTTCCCGGTGATCGTCGCCGACCTGACCAAGGGATCGGGCCGCTTCAACGTCGCGCAGGGCGTCGTGTCGAGCGTCTTCGGCCTCGGAGCTGCGCTATCGGCCACACTGGCGGGATCGATCATCGTCTGGGCCGGATATAGCGCGGGCTTTTTCACGTTGGCGGCGATCGCCGCGATCGGCTTCGTTCTGTACCTGACCGCCATGCCGGAGACGCACAAGTGACGCGCCCGCCCGTACTCAGCTGGGTCCATGTCGGTGACCTGCACATGGACGAGGCCAATGGCTGGGAAAGCCGCGATCGATTGGCGGCGATCATCGCCGAAATCAACGCCCATATCGGCGACGCCGCCGATTTCGTCTATCTGCCGGGCGACAATGCCAATCACGCGACCGTCGGGCAATATCGCGTCATCACCGATACGCTGGCCCCGCTTCGCCTGCCCTACCGCGTGATTCCCGGCGACCATGACTATGAACTGGGCGACCTGGCGAACTATGACGGCGCCTTCCCCGCCGCAAACCGGCCGGAGGCGGAGGTGATCGGCGGGCATCGCTGCATCTTCCTCGACATCGTATCGGCGGGTGCGGGCGGCCCGGACTTCCGGCTGACCATGCATCACCGCAACCGTCTGCTGGCCGAACTGGCGCGGGCGGAGGCCGAGGGTCAGGTACCGGTCGTGTTCATGCACGCCTATCCCGGCGACCTGGCCGCGGATGGCGAGGATATTGCCCGTATCCTCGCCGACGCCCGCGTGGCGTTCGTCGATACCGGCCACACCCATTATAACGAACTGCTGAACGACGGTCGGGTCATCTATGGCGCGACCCGGTCGACCGGAGAGATCGAGGAGGGCGACGGGCGACCCGGCTTCTCGATCGTTACCCTGCATGGTCGCGTGCCGAGCTGGCGCTTCAAGGAAACCGGCGGTGTCTGGCCGTTCGTCCAGATCGTCGCGCCCGCCGACCTACGTCTGGTGACGCGCCCTGCCGACCCGACCCAGGTACCGCGCCCCGGCTTGGTCGAGATCGTCGCCAAACTGTTCGGTGCCGGCGATGTCCCGGTGCTGCTGTCGGTCGATGACGGCGCCGCCGTACCGATGACGACAACCGACGACGGCGCGCTGTGGTCGGCGATGGTCGACCTGGCGGCAGGCGCGCATCGCATTGCCGTCACGGCCGGGGAGGACCGGGATGTGATCAAGATACTCGTGCGCGGCGAAACGGATATTCCCCGTCGCGGCATGCCGATCGCCCCCGGCCGCGACCTACACCATATCGGTGCATGGCCCGAACACGGCATTTCGGGTACGCAGCTCGGCCCCAACAAGAATGGACGACATTGGTGATCCTTGCGACCGGAGCGACCTGGGGTATCTGCGCAGCGGCGACCGCGGCGGTCATCGCGCGGCCGTTCCGCTGGCCGGAGGCGATCTGGGCGCTGGCCGGGGCGGGACTGCTGCTGATCCTAGGCCTGATGCCGCTATCGGCGGCGCTGGGCGCGGTGGCGAAGGGCGGCGACGTCTATCTGTTCCTGATCGGCATGATGCTGCTGAGCGAGGTCGCACGCGCCGAAGGGTTGTTCGACTGGGTAGCGGCCACCGCCGCGATCCATGCCCGCGGATCGACCTCGCGGCTGTTCGCGCTGGTCTATGTAACCGGCATCGTCACGACGACGTTCCTGTCGAACGATGCGACCGCGGTGGTGCTGACACCGGCGGTCTATGCCGCTGCGAAGAAGGCGAAGGCCGATCCCCTGCCCCTCCTCTTCGCCTGCGCGCTGATCGCCAATGCGGCCAGCTTCGTCCTGCCGATTTCCAATCCCGCCAACCTCGTGCTGTACGGGGGCAGGATGCCGCCGCTGGGCCAGTGGTTCGCCTCGTTCGCCCTCCCCTCCGTCGCGGCGATCGGCATCACCTTCCTCGTCCTGCGCTGGCTGGAACGCGACCGGTTGGCGGGGACCTGCGTCAGCACCGTCGAGCGTACGCCGCTGACGCCGGGTGGCAAGGCGGCGTTCGTCGGCATCGTCGCTACGGCGGCAGTGCTGCTGGTGGTATCGGCGCTCGACATCGAACTCGGGCTGCCGACCGCGATTGCCGGCATCCTAACCACACTGACGGTCTGCGCGATCGCGCGTTCTTCACCCGTCATGCTCCTGCGCGATGTGTCGTGGAGCGTTCTGCCGCTGGTCGCCGGGCTGTTCGTGCTGGTCGAGGCGCTGGACCTGACCGGGGTGATCGGGCAGGTCGCCGCCGCGCTCCGGGCCGCCTCGGCCGATCCGGTGCCGGCAGCCGCGATGTCGGGCACCATCCTGGCCTTTGCGTCGAACCTGATGAACAACCTTCCCGCCGGGCTGGTCGCCAGCACCGCGGTCGCACAGGCGCAGCCGCCGCGACTGGTAGTCGATGCGTTGCTGATCGGCGTCGACCTGGGTCCCAACCTGTCGATCACCGGCAGTCTGGCGACGATCCTGTGGTTGCAGGCAATCCGGCGTGAGGGGCAGGATGTCGGCTTCTGGCGGTTCCTGAAGATCGGTGCGGTCGCGATGCCCCTGGCGCTGCTCGGGGCGCTCGGAACGCGGATCGCGCTGGGATAGCGTCCGATCCTGCCAACCGCCTGCTCGCAAGCGATGCCGTACCAAAGCTGGACCGGGCGCGTTAATGCGCTAACGCTGGCGCAAGGATAGGCGAACGATGCGCCGTCCGGTCGTGGAGACGGACGGAGTACGCCCGATGGCAAATGTCGAACTGACGAACCTGACCAAGCGGTTCGGCGATACGACCGTGGTGCAGCCCGCGACGCTTAGCATCGCAGCGGGCGAATTCGTGGTGCTGGTGGGGCCATCGGGCTGCGGCAAATCCACGCTGCTGCGGATGACTGCCGGGCTGGAGACCCCAAGCGCCGGCACCGTCGCCATCGGCGGCCGCGATGTGACCGATGCCCCGCCCGCCACTCGCGGCGTGGCGATGGTGTTCCAATCCTACGCCCTGTATCCCCACCTCAGCGTCGCCGACAACATCGCCTTCCCCCTGAAGATCGCACGCCTGCCCAAGGCGGAGATCGCCCAGCGGGTGCGCGAAGCGGCCGCCATGCTCGACCTGACCGATTTGCTGTCGCGCAAGCCCCGCGCGCTGTCGGGCGGGCAGCGTCAGCGCGTGTCGATCGCCCGCGCCATCGTCCGCCAGCCGCAGGTGCTGTTGCTCGACGAACCGCTTTCGAACCTCGACACGGGCCTGCGCGCGCGGATGCGGCATGAATTCGCGCGTCTGCACCAGCAGCTGGGCATGACGATGATCTATGTCACCCACGACCAGCTGGAGGCGATGACGCTCGCCAATCGCATCGTCGTGATGCACCGCGGGCGGATCGAACAGGTCGGCGCGCCGCTCGACGTCTATCGCCGCCCGGCCAGCCTCGCGGTGGCCGAAGCGATCGGTTCTCCCGGCATGAACCTGCTCCCCGCCACTATCGTCGAACGACATGCGGATGGCGCGAGCGTCCGGACCGGCGACGGCGCAGTCGTACGGACGTTGGCGCAGGTACCCGTCCATGCGGCCGGGACCGTGGTGACGCTGGGCGTGCGCCCCGAACATCTCCTGCCCGACCGGGACGGGCCGTTCGTCGGCGCGGTCGAGCTGTTCGAGCGCCTGGGGCCGCTATCATTCGCGCATCTCGGGCGGCGGAGCGACGCCGGCGCGATCGTCGCGCAGCTGCCCGGCGACCGCGCGGTGCATCTGGGCGAGGTGCTGCGCTTCGCCGTGCCGCCCGCCGACACGCACCTCTTTGCGCCCGATGGCAGCGCCTATCCCTTGACCCCGCCGCCGAGCAACCCGGTCAGATAGAAGCGCTGTAGCGCGAGCAACAGCAGCAATACCGGCATCGTCGTCACCACCGATGCCGCCATCATCAATTCGCCATCGGCGGCATGTTCGCGCGCGATCGCGGCGACCGCGACCGGCAGCGTGTAGCGATGCTGGTCGGCCAGCACGATCAGCGGCCACAGGAAATCGTTCCAGCTGCCAAGGAACAGGAACAGCGCCAGCGTGATGACGACCGGGGTCAAGAGCGGCAGTACGATGCCGATGAAGATGCGCCCCTCCCCCGCCCCGTCCATCCGCGCCGCATCGATCAGGTCGTCGGGGATCGCCAGCATCGCTTGTCGCACGAACAGCACGCCGAAAATCGCGGCGAGGCCCGGCAGGATGACGCCAGCATAGCTGTTGACCAGCCCCAGCTGCCGAAAGATCAGGAACAGCGGCAGCATCGCGACCTGTCCCGGCACCACCAGCGCGGCGATCAGCAGTTTCAGCACCCGTTCGCGTCCGCGAAAGCGCAGCTTCGCCATCGCATAGCCCGCCGGCACGGTCAGCAGGAGGCCCAGCAGCGTCGACAGCGCAGCGACCCCGATACTGTTCCGCAGGGCCGGCAGGATGCGGTAATCGAACCACGCCCCGTCGATCTGCCGCCGCACCAGCAGCTCGTGATAGTTCTCCAGCGTCCAGCGCGACGGCCACAACGGAATCGGCAACATGGTCGATTCCCCGCGCGGCATGAACGACACGACGACCATATAGGCCAGCGGCGCGAGCGTCAGCACGCCGAGTGCGACGACCGCTACGTTGGCGACGATCGCTCGCCTTCGCTTCACAGCCATTCGCGCCGCCGGGCGTAACGCGTCTGTACCAGCGTGACGGCAAGGATCATCAGGAACAGGATGAAGGCCACCGCGCTCGCCTGTCCCAGGTTCCACCATTTGAAGCCTTCGTCGAACATGAAATACAGGATCGTCGTCGTACTTTGCGCCGGCCCGCCCAGCGTCATCACATAGGGTTCGGCAAAGATCTGCAGGAACCCCGCGACGCTCATCACCCCGGCCAGCACCAATGTCGGCCCGATCGCGGGCAGCGTGACATGGCGGAACCGCGTCCACCGCCCCGCCCCGTCGAGGCGCGCCGCCTCCATCAGGTCGGTCGGCACGGCGGCCAGCGCAGCAGTGAACACGATCATGTTGTAGCCGAAAATCTTCCACGTCACGAAGATCAGGATCGCTGGGATCGACGTCGCGGGATCACCCAGCCAGTCGATCGCCGGTACGCCGACCACGCCCAGCGCCTGATTGACGAGGCCGAACCGGGTATTGAACAGGAACCGCCACACGACGGCGGTCGCGACGATGCTGGTGACATAGGGCGCGAACAGCGCCACCCGCCACAATGGTTTCCACCTGACCGTCGCATCGTTCAGCAACAGCGCGGCGAACAGCGACGCACCGATCGCCATCGGCACGCCCAGCAGCGCAAAGAGCAGCGTATTGCCGATCGCGCGCCAGAACAGCGGCGTCGCGAACAGCGTCGCGAAATTGGCGAACCCGACGACGTGCAAATTGCCCGGATCGGCCAGCGCATAGATCGAATAATCGGTGAAGGCGATGCCCATCGCCAGCAGCGTCGGCAGCACGAACACCGCGACGATGATCGTCAGCACCGGCAGGGTGAACAGCCATCCGGCGCGGTGTTCGCGCGTCATGCGATCTTTCCCGCATCGACCAGCGCGCGGCGCTGCGCCAGCAACCGGTCGACCCGCGCGTCCAGCGCGCCCAGCGCTTCCTCGATCGTCTGAAGCCCCCGCACCACCCGCTCGGCGGCCAATTGCACCTCGACTTGGATGCGTTCCCATTCGACCGCGGGCGGGATCGGGGCGGGATCGGTCATCTGTTCGCGAAACGCCGCCAGCACCGGTTGTGCCAGTTGCGGCGAATCCCATGCATCGATCCGGGCAGGCAGATTGCCGATCATCCGCTGGAACTTCAGTTCGCTGGCCCGCGACGTCATATGCCGGACCAACGCCCAGGCGGCGGCCGGACGGGTCGTAGTCGCCGCAACACACAGGCTGGCGCTGTCGCCCGATACCGGGCCGGGACCCTTCGGCCCGGCAAGCCGCGCGGTGCCCCAGTGCGTCGCGGGGATTTCTGCCGCCCGGCGGCTCAGGTCGAGCAGCGTCGTCGGGCTGCTGGGCCAGATCGCGAAATAGCCTTGCGCGAACGCCGCCAGCGGGTCCTGCACCTCGGTCGACGATGCCCGCGGGGCCAACCCCTCGGCAAAGAGCTGCGCATAGAAGGCAAAGGCCTCGCGCACCGGATCGGAGCGGAAATTGCCGCGCGTCGCCCGGTCACGCAGCATCGTGGCGCCGGCCTGCGTCATCATCGTCAGCAGCGCGGTCGGCCAGTTGAGCAGCATCAGGAAGACATAGTCGTCGGGCCGACGCCGCTTGATCGCGCGCCCCATCCGCAACCACCCTGCCCAGTCGAGCGGCGGCGTGGCATAGCCCGCCGCCTCGACGATATCGCGGCGGAAATATTGTACCTGCGGCGCCACCGACCACGGCACCGCATAGTCGATTCCGTCGATGCGCAGCGATTCGCGAATACCGGGAATCAGCCCAGCGGTAAGCGCGGGTGACGGCACCGGTCCCACGGCGCCGATCATCGCGAACTCGCGAATCCACCCGTTGAACAGCATCAGCACATCGGGCAGCGCATTCCCCGCATGTGCCGTAAGCAGCTTTTCATGGGAAGCGGTGGTCGGCAGCGACTGGACATCGACCGGGATGCCGGTAGCGGCGGTGAAATCGGGCATCAGGTGCGGGGAATAATCGCCCTCGTAACTCATCGCCCATACGCGCAGCGGCGGCACCCCCGCCGCCGTGCCGCACCCGCCGACGGCCAGCGCGGGCAGCAACCCCAGCACTGTCCTGCGGGTCGGCCCGCTGCGATCGTCGGAACCCGTCACACACCGACCGTGCCGGATCGCGGGCGTCCACGCCAGCGGCGATGTCGCTGAAACCGCATCATTATCGCCAAATCATGGTCCGTTGGCGTACGGTGCCGATCGTCCGTATGGTGCGTTGTGCCCTTGAAGATCGTTCGACGCAGATCGAACGGTCCAGGGGGATATCTCGACCATGCCGACCATTGCGCGCCGCCACCTCCTGTCCGGGGTGGCATTCCTTGCCGCCGCCAGCGCACAGGCCCAGACCACCGCCACGCCCGACGCACCGACTGTCCAGCAGGACGCACCGGCGACCGACACCGGCGAGGACATCGTCGTCACCGGATCGCGCATTACCCGCCCCGATTATGCTGCGCCCAACCCGGTGGTATCGTTCGGGGCAGCGGATTTGCGCCAGTCGGGGACGACCAACGTCACGACATTCCTGCAACGCGTGCCCGCGCTCACCAATTCGCTCGACAGCACGCGCACCGCCGGGCGCAGCCAGGCCGATGGAGCCTTGGGACAAGTCGGCTTGAACCTGCTCGACCTGCGCGGGCTGGGCGCCAACCGCACGTTGGTGCTGGTGAACGGGCGACGGCATGTCGCGGGACAGCCCGATACGGCGGCGGTCGATATCAATGCGATCCCGACCGACCTGATCGAGCGCGTCGACGTGCTGACCGGTGCGGCTTCCGCAATCTATGGCGCGGACGGGGTGTCGGGCGTCGTCAACTTCGTGCTGCGCCGCGATTTCGACGGCGTGGCGGCGCGGGTGCAGGCGGGCATTTCGGAACGCGGCGATGCCGGCAACCGCTTTGCCTCGATCATCGCCGGGCGCAATTTCGCCGATGGGCGCGGCAACCTGACGCTCGCCTATGAATATAACGCCGACGATCCGCTGGCGAATGACGACCGCGACTATCTGACGCTCGCCCAGCGGCAATATTTCGTGAACGTCGATGATTACGACCCGACGCGCTCGGGCAGTTACAAGGTCGCCCCGATCCGCGACCTGCGCTACCCCTACGGCTCGAATCAGGGCTATGTCGTGATCGGCGACCAGGTGTTTCGCGGGGACGGCGCAGTCTATACGCCGGGCCGGTTCCTGCTGAACGACGGCTATTCGATCGGCGGCGACGATACGCCGGTTGCAGGGTATATCGGCGACATCCTGCCGCGCTCCGAACGGCACGCGGTCAACGCGCTCGCTCGGTTCGATGTCTCCGACGCGTTCAAACTGTCGGCCGAGGGCAAGTTCGTCCAGAGCGAGGTGACGAGCTTCAGCGGCTATGGCGGCAATTATCCCGCGACCATCGCGCTCGACAATCCGTACATTCCGCTGTCGATCCTGACCGCCGCGCGTGCCGCCGGCCTGACCTCGGTCGATATCAGCCGCAACAATTTCGACATTCCAAGGCGGGGTGAGACCGACCGCCGCCGGACCTGGCGCGGGGTGCTGGACGTCAGTGGCAGGGTGTCGGACCACGCGGCCTATGACGTGTCCTACACCTATGGCCGGACCGACGTCCGCGCGACCAAGCTGAACGACCGGCTGAACGACCGCTTTCTGGAGGCGGTCGACGCGGTACGAGACGTCAGCGGACAGATCGTGTGTCGATCGGCCAGTGCGCGGGCGGCTGGCTGCGTACCGGTCAACACCTTTGGCGGGCGGACCGTCGACGGGCGCTCGTTCGGCTATTATCTCAGCAATCCGGTCAGCAACGCGCGGATCGAACAGCATGTCGTCAACGCCGCGCTGACCGGCGATTTCGGCCAGTTCTTCGCGCTGCCCGGCGGCCCGGTCGCCTTTGCCGCCGGCGGCGAATATCGCAGGGAATCGAGCCGGTTCGATCCGGCACAGGCGCTGCTCGACAACGCCTTCTACCAATATGACGAATATATCATCCCCACCCCGTCGCGCGGCAGCTTCGACGTGTGGGAGGCATTCGGCGAGCTGAACGCGCCGCTGCTGAAGGACGTACCATTCGCCCATCTGCTGTCGGTCGGCGCGGCGGGGCGGCTGTCGGACTATTCGACGATCGGCACGACCCGGACGTGGCAGGTGAACGGCATCTATGCGCCCATCCCCGCGATCAGCGTGCGCGGGTCGTACGGCCGCTCGGTGCGCGCGCCCAATATCGGCGAGCTGTTCCGCGCGGCAACCGGCACCAGCAACTTCTTCTCCGACCCCTGCTACCTCGCCAACCGCACCCTCGGCACGCAGTTCCGCGCCGCCAACTGCCAGTCGCTCATCACCGCTGCGGGCGGCATTCCGGCGACCTTCACCGCCGCGAACAATCCCAACGCGACGATCTTCATTCCAGGTACGCAGTCGGGCAATCGCAGCCTGCGGCCCGAAGTCGCGCGAACCTGGACCGCCGGGGTCGTGCTGCGTCCCGATTTCGTCCCCGGCCTGTCGGTCGCGCTCGACTGGTACGACATCGACCTGACCGATGCGATCGCGACACCCGATGCCAACAAGATCGCGGAGCTGTGCGTCGATCAGCCCAGCCTCGACAATGCCTATTGCGGCGCGATCAGTCGCGCGACCGGCAGTGGGTTCATCGACGGCTTCATCGTGCAACCACAGAACGTCGCCGCATTCCGCACCGCCGGTGCCGAACTGAACATCGCCTATCGCTTCACAACGGCGCGCATGGGCAGCTTCGACCTGCGGCTGGTGGGGGGCTATCTCGACCGGCTGGAACAGGTCGCGACACCGGGTGCGGTGGCGGAAAACAATGTCGATCAGCCGTTCCGCCCGCGCTACACACTCGCCTTCTCGCCGACCTGGGACAACGGCGCGTTGACGCTCAGCTATAACCTGCGCTGGCAGAACGGTGTCCGCCGCTTTGCCCGGATCGATACCGACAGCAACCCGACCCTCGTCGATCCGCGCTACTTCCGTTACAAGGAATTGTGGAGCCACGACGTCCAGGCACACGTGCGCGTCAACGAGCGCTTCGCCTTTTACGGCGGGGTCAACAACCTGATCGACCAGCGGCCCGACATCGGGTTTGAGACCAATCTGCCGATCTCACCGGTCGGACGGTATTTCTATGCCGGCGCGCGCGTCGGGATCGGTCCGCGCTGACCCTTGATCGCGGGAGCGCGTGGCGGCAAGGGGCGGACATGCAGCATATTCCGCCCCGCTTCGCGTCGTACGACGTCGTGATCCCCTGTCATAACCGCGCGCATGTCGTTGCCGACGCGGTCGAAAGCGTCCTCGCGCAGGACCATTCGCCCTGCCGGGTGATTGTCGTCGACGACGGGTCCAGCGACGCAAGTGCGACGGTGATCCGCGCACTGGCCGCAACCCATGACAAGGTTCAGGCCGCCATCTTGCCGCGTAATGTCGGTGCATCGCAGGCGCGCAACAGCGGCGTCGCGCTTGCCACCGCCGAGTGGGTCGCGTTCCTCGACAGCGACGACGTCTGGCTGCCGGGTGCCGCGCAAACCATGCTGACGTCGGCGGTCACGGCAGGACACGACATCATCGTGGGCCATTTCGCACGAATTGAGGGCGACGCCCCGCCGACGGGACCCGAATGCGGGTGGGATGGCGGCTGCATCGGTGCCGGGCTGATGAGCGGCGGCGTGATCGGACCCAGCTGGTCGGTGGTCCGCCGCAGCCTGGTGGAACGGGTCCAGGGCTTCGACCCCAGCTTCCACAATTGCAACGACTGGGACTTCTACACCCGTGCCGCCGCCGCCGGGGGGCGCTTCGTGCGGCTGAACGGATGCGTCGCCCATTACCGCACCGTTGCCGGCAGCCGACTGGTCAACGACACCGCGATCGGCGAGCGCAACGCCCGCCGCGTGCTGGCGCATCCCTATTTCGACCCTTGGCGCGTGCCGGAGGCGATCAGCGCCTGATCGGCGTACCGTCGATCCAGCTCTAATATAAGACTGCCTTGCAACGGCAAGGCCTGCCCCCCCTTAGTGCGCCGCCCCCGGTGCGGGCGCGCGCCGCGGGCGCGGGGCCAACCAGATGATCAGCGCCGCGCCGGCAAAGATGATCGCCGAGAGCAGGAACATGTGGTTGATCGCCAGCGTGCTGCTTTCCTGCGTCACCGTCCGCTCGATCACGCCGCGCGCCTGTTCGGTCGAAAAACCCTGCGCCTGCAACGCCTGCGCCGTCGGATCGGCGTTCAGCCGCGACACCATCTCGCTGCGCGCGACGGTCATGTTGTCACCGTACAGCGTCATCGAAACCGACGTCCCGATCGCGCCGGCCATGGTGCGCAGGAAACTCATGACGCCCGCTGCCGATGCCGTTTCCCTCGGCTCGACCGCGCCGAGCGCGATGGTGGTCAGCGGGATGAAGAAGAACGGCATCCCGAACCCCTGCACGATCTGGGGAAAGGCGAGCGTCCAGAAATCCGCACCCGTCGTCCATTGCACCCGCAACAGATTGACCGCCGCGATCCAGAGAATGCCGAAACAGACCAGCGCACGCGGATCATGCTTCTTCAGCATCCTGGCGACGAAGGGCGACATGATAACCGCGCCCATCCCGTTGAACGCCGTGGCATAGCCGGCATAGGTTGACGTGTAGCCAAGGCTGGCCTGCAACCATTGCGGGATCAGCACGACCGAGGCGAAGAAGGTCCCGAACGCGAACGACAGCGCCGCGACCGCGACCGTGAACCCTCGGTGGCGGAACACGCGCAGGTCGACGATCGGCTGCCGCTCGGTCAGTTCCCATACCACGAACACCGCCGCGCCGACCGCCGCGATCAGCGCGAGGATGACGATCGTCGGGTCCTCGAACCAGTCATGCTCGCGCCCGATGTCGAGCATGATCTGCAGCGCGCCGATCCACAGGATCAGCAGGGCAAGGCCGATCTTGTCGACCTTCAGCTTCTCGCGCTTCGTCTCGGCGGGTTTCAGCAGGCGGAGCGCACCGAACACGCAGAAGATCGCGACCGGGATATTGATGAAGAAGATCCAGTGCCACGACCAGCTGTCGGAAATGGTCCCGCCCAGGATCGGGCCCAGGATCGGCGCAGTGACGGTGGTCATCGCCCACATGCCCATCGCCTGACCGTGTTTTTCCTTTGGAAAGATGCGCAGCAGCATTGTCTGGGTCAGCGGCATCAGCGGGCCACCACACAGCCCCTGCCCGATCCGCGCGACGACGATCATCGCGAGGCTGGTCGACAGCCCGCACAGGATCGAGAAGACGCCGAAACCGATCATCCCGAACACGAACGTCCGGACCGTCCCGAACCGCCCGGCCAGCCACCCGGTCAGCGGTACGCAGATCGCCTCCGCCACGGCGTAGGAGGTGATGATCCACGTCCCCTGGCTGGTCGAGATGCCGAGCGACCCGGCGATATGCCCGACCGAGACGTTGGCGATGGTCGTGTCCAGCACCACCATGAAGTTGGTCAGCGCCAGCACCAGCCCGGCCAGCAACAGCTTCGTGCCGGTAAAGGGTTTGAAATCATCCTGGCCGGTCATGCCGACTGCTCCTTCTTGAAGGTTTCCCTCCAACCCGGCTTTCCCCGCACCCCCGCGCAGGCGGGTGTCCAGGGCCAAGCACGAACCGTATCCTGTCGGACTCTGCCCCCCCCGCCTGCACGGGGGTACGGTCCGGCGCAGGGCCACTTACCGCCCCGAAACGTCCACCTCGGCGGTCATCGACAGTCCGACGCGCAGCGGATGTGCCGCAAGTTCCCTAGGGTCCAGCGCGACGCGGACCGGCAGGCGCTGCACGACCTTGATCCAGTTGCCGGTCGCATTCTGCGCCGGGATCAGCGCAAAGGCAGATCCGGTGCCGCCGGAAAAGCCGACGACCCGCCCGTGATATTCGACATCGTCGCCGTAAAGGTCGGAAGTAAGCTTCACCGGTTGGCCAGGCTTTACCTTGGTCAGCTGCCCTTCCTTGAAATTGGCATCGACATAGGCGCTGTTGACCGGGACGATCCGCATCACCGTGGTGCCGGCGGCGACGCGCTGGCCCACCTGGATGGTCCGGTTGGCGACAACGCCATCGATCGGCGCGCGGATGACGGTGCGGTCGATGTCGAGCTGCGCTTGGCGCACCCGTGCCTCCGCCGCCAGCACGTCCGGCGCGCTGTTCGACGTAGCGCCCTGGATCAGCGCCTGGTTCGCCGCAAGATTGCCCGCCGCCGCGCTACGCTGCGACGCGGCCTCCGCCACCGCCGCGCGGGCCTGCGCCAGCGCGGCGCGGGCCGATGCCAGCGCATTCGTCGCGGCGGTCAGTTCGTCGCCCGACACCGCGCCATTGGGGGCAAGCTTCTGCCTGCGGTTGTAATCGACCTGTGCCTTGTCATACGCCGCCTGCGCCGATGCCGCCTGCGCGCGGGCACTGACGATTTCCGCACCCTTTGCCTCGACCTGCGCCGACAGCGCGCCGCTGGTCGCGGCGGTCTGGCCGAACTGGCGGCGGGCCTTGGCCAGATCGGCCTGTGCCGTCGCCAACGCGATGCGTGCGTCGCTGTCGTCCAGCCGGACCAGCACGTCGCCGCGCTTCACCATCTGGGTTTCCGACGCGCCGATCGCCACGACCTGTCCGGCGACCATCGGCGTGACCTGGGCAGTTTCGGCACCGACATAGGCATTGTCGGTTTCGACATAATGGCTGCCGACCAGCGTGTACCAGCCGCCATAGCCTGCCCCGGCGATCAGCACGACGGCCGCGATGCCGGCCAGCCATTTCTTGCGCTTGGTCGGGGCGGCGGTGTCCGATGTGGCCTTGGCATCGGCGAAGCTGCGGTCGGCGGGATCGGCATCAGCCATGGGTCGAATCCTTCTCATTGCGCTGCGCGGTCGCCGGTGCGGAGAAACCGCCACCCAGCGCGCGAACCAGTGCGACATCAAGCGTAAAGGCGCGTGCCTGCAATTCGGTGACGGCCCGGCGTGCCTGCAACACGCGGTCCTGTGCGACCAGCACGTCGGTGAAGCGCGACAGTCCGCCTTCGAAACGCAGCCGTGCCACATCGTACCCGGCCTGCGCATCGGCCAGCGACTGTTGCGATTCCCCCAGCCGCGTGGTCAGCGCGCGCTGGCTCACCACCGCATCGGCGACCGCGCGATAGGCGTCGGTGACGGTGCGGTCGTAATCGGCGACCGCCGCGTCATAGCTGCCCCGTGCCACGCGGTAGCGCCCCTGCAGCTGACCGCCGCGAAAGATCGGCAGGTTGATCGCCGGACCGACGCTGCCCGTAGTCGATCCACCGTTGATGAGGTTGCCAAGGCCCAGCGACTGCAGGCCGAACACCGCCGAGAGGCTGATCGAGGGATAGAAGTCGGCGCGCGCGACCTTGATCCGGCTTGCCTCCGCCTCGACCCGCGTGCGGGCCGCCACGATATCGGGACGACGGGCGATCAGGTCGGTGGCGGCGCCCGCCGGCACGCCGCGCGGGGTGATCGTCGCGGCGGGCGGGGTGATCGACAGGCCGCGATCCGGCCCCTTGCCCAGCAGGGCGGCGATCCGGTTGCGGGTCAGCGCGATCGCCTCGTCGGTCGCGGCCAGATCGGCGCGTGCGGCCGGCACCGCCGACTGCGCCTGTTTCAGCTCGGCACGAGTGTCCAGCCCACCGGTCACGCGGTCGGCGGTCAGCGTCGCAGTCTGTTGCCGCACCCCCAATGCCGCCTGCGCCACTGCGCGTTCGGCGAACAGGCGGGCAAGGTCGGCATAGGCGTCGGCCACACTGGTCGACAGGGTCAGCGCGACCTGCGCCCGGTCGAGTTCCGCCGCCGCCCGGTCCGACCGCGCCGCCGCATAGGCCGCCCGGTTGCGGCCCCACAGGTCGAGGTCGAAGCCCAGTTCGCCCTGCACGCGCCCGGTATCGTTCCACCCCTTCGGCACGAACGCGGCGGGGATGCCGTTATTATAGCTCTGCTTGGTCGCCGCGACATTGCCGGTGACGTCCAGCGACGGCAGACTTGCGGCACCGGCCTGCTGTGCATAACCCTCCGCATGCGCCACGCGCGCCGTCGCCGCGGCCAGATCGGGCGATCCGGCCAGCGCCTCGGCGATCAGCGTGTTCAGCTGCGCATCGCCATAGCCCTGCCACCAATCCTGGGCAGGCCACGAAGCGTCCCCGGTTCCGGCAAGGCTGCGCCCGGTTGCGAACGACGCGGGGGTCGCCACCTCGGGCGTGGGGCCGAGCTGCGGCACGCTCGCGCAGGCGGACAGGAGCAGGATCGACAGCGGTGCCATGCGGCGCGCTGCATCCCGGAAGGTCGATCGGGTCATGGCGAAAACCGTACTAGGGGGTACGCTTCGCCCCATGATCCTGCACCTTGCACCTGTCAAGATTTTTCTGTACCCGGCGGTACAGTTTATGACCGATACCGACTGCCGACCGCTGGGCAAACGGGAAGCCCGCAAACAGGATCGCCGCGACGCGATCGTCGCCGCCGCGCGCCGGTCCTTCCTCGAAGACGGCTATGCCGCCACGTCGATGTCGGGCCTGCTCAAGACGCTGGGCGGATCGAAGGCGACGTTGTGGAGCTATTTCCGCTCGAAAGAGGAATTGTTCGGCGCCGTCATTTCCGACGTGACCGCCGCGTTCCGGCAACAGGTGCAGGGCGAACTGCTGACGCCGGGCGAGATGGAGGGAACGCTCGTCAATTTCTGCCGCAGTTTCATGAACAAGACCGCCCATCCCGATGCGGTTGCGGCATGGCGCCTTGTGGTCGCGGAAAGCGGCCGTTTTCCCGAAGTGGGCCAGATCTTCTACCAGCAGGCGGCGGGCCATATCGAAAGCGCCCTGGCCGCCTATCTTGCCGAAGGGATCAATGCCGGACGGCTGCGTGACGAAGGCGCAACCGACATGGCGCGCGTGCTGATCGGCATGACCGCTGCACAACAGAACCGCCGGCTCTGGGGCGTTGCGGCGGCCGGATCGGAGGAGATGGACGTACTGGCCCGCCGGTTCGTCGGCTATTTCCTCCGCCTCTTCGCGTTGCCACCGATGACACCGTCCCTAACCCCGGACCGCACCCAAGTTGAAGGTAGTTGCGCTGCGAACTGACGCTGGTCGCGCCGATGGGTGCCGGTGCCCCGCACGGCAGCCTTGTATCGGACGGCAGGACAGGACCGGACAGATCGGCTACCGATCGGTTCGAACCTCGCCCTTCTTCTAAGGATTCGCACCGTGCGGCATCACCATTTGCTGTTGGCATTGACCATGACCCTGGCCGCCCCCGCGGTCGCCCAGCCGATCGCGACGGGTCAGGCGTCGACGCAGGCGAAAGCCTCCCCTGCCTCTGGGGCAACCTCGGCATGGCGCACGGCGTCACGGCTGCGGCGCGGAGTCAATATCCTCGGCTACGATCCGCTCTGGCGCGACCCGGCCAAGGCCCGGTTCCAGACCCGCCACTTCCAGATCATCAAGCAGGGCGGGTTCGACTTCGTTCGGGTCGTGCTGCAGTCGTTCGACCATATGGACGCGCAGAACCGGCTCGATCCGCAATGGCTTGCGACCCTCGACCGGGTGGTGCGCGAAGCGACCGCCGCGGGGCTGGGGGTTATCATCGACGAACATGATTTCAACATCTGTTCCGACGCCCCGGACGCCTGCGAACCCAGGCTGATCGCCTTCTGGACCCAGATCGGGGAACGGTACCGGAATGCCCCCGACACGGTGCTGTTCGAGCTGCTGAACGAACCGCACGCGCCCTTGGACAAGGCACGCTGGAACGCGATGCTGCGCACGTTGATCCCGCTGGTCCGGGCAACCAACCCGACACGCACGCTGGTGATCGGACCGACGCGGTGGAACAACCTGGAGGAACTGTCCGGCCTCGAACTGCCGAAGGCGGACCGCAATATCCTGGTGACCTTCCATTCGTACGAACCGTTTCGCTTCACCCATCAGGGCGCGCCATGGGCAAAGGATATGGTCGGCGTAAAGGACGTGCCGTTCACGGCCGCCGACGAAGCGCGGATCAAGGCCGATTATGACAAGGTGGCTTTATGGTCGAAGGCCAATGATCGCCCGGTGTTGATGGGCGAGTTCGGCGCGTACGAAAAGAGCGGCACGCCAATGGCGGCGCGAGCCCGCTATACCGCGACCGTTCGACGCGAGGCGGAGGCGCATGGCTTTCCCTGGGCATATTGGCAGTTCGACAGCGACTTCATCGTGTACGACATCGATCGCGACCGGTGGGTGGAGCCGATCCGGCAGGCCCTTGTGCCGGTTCGGCAATAAGTGGTTCCTGCCGCCAAGGGACCTGCGCTTGGCGGGCGGCCGGGCGCGCAGCTTGCGCCCGCTCGCCGTTACAACCTGATCCCCAGCTGCAATCCTGCGCTCGCGTCGGGCGCTCCGCGGCTAAGCCCGGCGCTACCCTGAACGCCCAGCGACAGGCGGTGCGAAAGGTTCGTCTCCAGTCCGGCAGCTACCTGTTCCCGATCGGCGGCAGCGGCACTGATGCGCGATGCGTGGTTGTAGGACAGGCTGACCTCCGCCTCGCGCCCGACCCGTAACGCGACACCACCCCGCGCGGTCGTGACATTTTCCAGTCGATAGGCCGCGGGTTGGCCCACGACGGTGTAGCCCAGCGCCGCGAACGGCGTCAGCTTGCCGGGACGCGCGACCTCCGCACCGACGGAGAAATCGGCCCTGCCGGTCCCCAGCCCGCGCGCCGCCGACGCGGTCGGCAACTTGGCGGCGGTGGTGACCGCCAGCGCGACATGGTGCTGGCGTGGCTCGACCAGTTGCACCGACGCACCGATCGTCGCATCGCCCAGCCCGCTGCGCTGCTTGCGGGTGGCGGGGCGTGTCGGGTCGATCAGGATAGGCAGGCCGAGCGGACCGCCGGCCACCACGATATTCTCGGGCGCATCGACACGGACGACCGGCAGGTTGGCAACCACGCCAACCCGCTTGCGCTTCATCCGTACGCCGATCGACGCGCTCGACGTATCGATCCGCTGGCCGGTACCGAACCTGCCGCTGCTATGATCGAGGCCGGTCGATACCGTCGTCTGCGCGGCGGCCGGCGTCGTACAGAGCACTAGCAAGCCCATGACCGCTCGGCGCAGCATCGTTCTCGACATCGTTTCATTCCCCCTTCGCGATCATGTTCGTGACGGGAACGAGCGGTGAGCCGGGTTTAATCCCGGAAGGTTCGTGCGACCGGGCGCGGCATCGCCAAGGGGCGGACGCCAGGTAGCGACCGTTACTACCGTTTTCCAATCAAATGTTATGTGATACCATTTCATCTCTCTAAAACTGTGATGGTGTGCCGATGAAAGACCCTTTGCGTGCAATCGAACCATCGGGCGAGGCAGCCATGGCGTCGGACGCTCCCCGCGCGCCAGACGATGTAAGCCCGCCATCGCCGCTTGGTCTGCGTGGGACGAAAGCGGCATGACCCTCGCCGAACGAATTCGTGCCGATAGCAACCACGTCGCTTCGTGCGACGATGCCGACATCCTCGATATGATCCGCGAGGAGGGCACCAATCTCGCGATCTGGGAGCGACGGATCGGCCCTTCCCTGCCCGACTCCCGCCGCTGGCCCGCGATCGACGACATCGGATTGACGACACCGGTGTGCGATGTCGATGCCGCCCTACGGACCGCGCTGGCCGCGGCCGACTATCCATCGGCATGTGTCGCTGCGCTCGCCGACGATATCGGCCTGCTTGCGACCAGCGTCGCGCGGATCGCCGGTTGCGATGCCGTGTCGATCCGGCTGGAGATCGTCGAAACCGATGCCTGCCGGCGCTTCCACGCCGATCATGTCACGGTGCGCCTCATCACCACCTATGCCGGTCGGGGGACACAGTGGCTGTCGGATGCCGATGCCGCGGCGCTTCGACGCGGTGTCGACCTTGCCGATCTCCACATCCGGTCGCTCGCGCCGGGCGATGTGGCGCTGTTCAAGGGGCTGGGCTGGGCGCCTGACGGGGCGATCGTCCATCGATCCCCTCCGATCACCGCCAGTGGCGAACAGCGGCTGGTTCTGGTGATCGACCCAGCTCCGTCGGGCAAGCAACCGATGGCATCGCCCTGATCGCATCGCCCCGCTAGCTGCCGTCGGCGGGGTCCTCGTCCAGTGTCGCGACACCCATCAGGGGGTGCATGACGAAGGTCCATCCGTCCCCGCCGACGAGCATCAGCCGCAACGACTGCCGATCCGCCGTGCCGAGCAGCGCGGCCGCGCCTGCGGAAGCGGGCAAGCTGACCGTCGTTCCGTCCTGACGAATGCCGGTCGCCCAGCCCCGGCGCCCCTCGCGGATTTCGGTGGCAAGCCGCGTGAGCGACGTTTCCAGGGCGGTGCGCGCACGGGCGCCATCGACCCAGGCATGACCGACCGGCGCCGATGGCGACAGCGATGGCGATGGCGATGGCGGCACGGCACTTTGCCGGGCGGGTGTCGGTCGTTTCTCGGGACCGCGACGCGGCTTGTCACCTGTCTGGCCGAGCGGCCGCACCCCCTCCATGCTCATTATTCGTGCAAATTCGTCCATCGCCGTTTCCCTACCTCACGCGCCGCAGCGTGGAATGCGGACGACCCGCTGTCGCGGATACGAAGGTCGAAGGCAAATCTTGCCCGTCCTTTCCCGAACGATGGTGTCGCCGGCGTCGTGCAGCCCACCCAATATCGTACCATAGCCGGTTCTCAACCATCCCCCGGCACTCTACCAAGGATCGTATGGAAGCAACGGATCGCATTCGCCATGTCGTCATTCTGGGGGGTGGAACCGCCGGCTGGATGACGGCAGCGGCGTTGTCGCGCAGCTTCGGACAGAGCGTCGCGATCACCCTGCTCGAATCCGATGCGATCGGCACGGTCGGTGTCGGGGAAGCGACCATCCCGACGATCCACTGGTTCAACGACCTGATCGGCATCGACGAGGCCGAGTTCCTGCGTGCGACGAAGGCCACGTTCAAGCTGGGCATCGAATTCGTGGACTGGACCGCGCCGGGCCATCGCTATTTTCACCCCTTCGGCCAGTTCGGCGCGACCCTGCCTGGCGTCGCGTTCCATCACCGCTGGTTGAAGGCGCGGGCGGAGGGGATGGACCTGCCGCTGCCCGCGCTGTCGCTCGCTGCACAGCTGGCGGCACAGGGACGGTTCGCAAAGCCGGCGGGGGATGCGCGGTCGATCCTGTCGACGCTGGGGTACGCCTATCATTTCGATGCGGGGCTGTACGCCGCCTTCCTGCGACGGATGAGCGAAGCGGCCGGCGTCGTCCGCGTGGAAGGGACGTTGCGCAGGGTCGAACGCGATGGCGAAACCGGCTTCGTCACCGCGTTGACGACCGATCGCGGCGATCGGATCGCTGGGGACCTGTTCATCGACTGCTCGGGTTTTTGCGCCCTCCTGATCGAGGGTGAAATGGGGGAAGGCTATGAGGACTGGTCGCACTGGTTGCCGTGCGACAGGGCTGTCGCCGTACCGTGCGCCCGCGTCGCGGCGACCACGCCCTATACCCGCTCGACGGCGCGGGCGGCGGGGTGGCAATGGCGCATTCCGCTGCAGCATCGTACCGGCAACGGCTATGTCTATGCCGGGTGCTATCTGTCGGATGATGAAGCGGCCGCGACGCTGCTTGCGAATCTCGACGGCGAAGCGCTGGCCGATCCGCGCTTCCTCCGCTTCACCGCCGGCACCAGGCGGCGTCCGTGGCGGGGCAATGTGGTCGCGATCGGGCTGTCGTCGGGGTTCCTCGAACCGCTGGAATCGACCAGCATCCACCTGATCCAGAGCGGTATCACCAAGCTGCTGACACTGTTCCCCACCCGCGATTGCGATCCGGCGCTGGCCGACCGGTTCAACCACGTGTTCGCCCGCGACATGGACGGGATCAAGGACTTCCTGATCCTGCACTATCACGCGACCAGCGGCCGGGACGATCCGCTGTGGCGGCATTGCCGGACGATGGCGCTGCCCGAAACCCTGCGCGCGCGAAAGGACCAGTATCGCCGCTCGGGTCGGATCATCCTCGATCCCGACGAGCTGTTCCGGGAAGCGAGCTGGCTGGCAGTGCTGAACGGTCAGGGGATCGTCGCGCGCGGCCATAATCCGTTGGCGGACGCGATCGACGGTGTGACCAACCGCGCGCAGGTTCGCCAGATTGCCGACGTCATCGCCCGTGCCGCACCGACCCTGCCAATGCATGACGCCGCGCTGGCGGCGATGATCGGTACGGCGTGACCGCGCCCGACGTCGTTGCCCGGCGGATCGGGACGGAGCGACAGCCGATCGCAATCGTCGACCATTTCCATCCCGACGCCGATGGCTTGCGCGCCTTTGCCGCCGACGCCTGCTTCGAACCGGCGCGGCGACAATATCCGGGCGTGCGGGGCGCATTGCCGGACGATTATTTCCAGGCGGTCCGACCGGCGCTGTCGCAGGTGGTGGCACATGTGTTCGGTCATCGCGGCGGGATCGCGCTGCTCGATGCCAGTTTCTCGCTGGTGACCACCCCGCCCGCGCGCCTGTCGATCGAGCAGCGATTGCCGCATTTCGATGCCGTCGACCCGAACCGGATCGCGCTCGTCCATTATCTGGGCACGGACGATAGCGGTGGCACCGCCTTCTACCGCCACCGCGCAACGGGGTTCGAGACGATCGACGCGCTGCGGGCGCCAGCCTATCTCGGCGCTCTTAGCGCCGAGGTCCGCACCGCGCCCCCGCCCGCCGCCTATATCGCCGGATCGAGCGCTCAGTTCGAACAGGTCTCTGCGGTCGACGCCCGCCGCAACCGCGCTGTGATCTATCGCAGCGCGCTGCTGCACAGCGGCGTCATCCCGGCCCGTGCAACGCTCAGCGACGATCCGGCGCGGGGACGGCTGACGGTTACCGCCTTCCTGTCGCTGACCTGAGACGGCGCGGCGGCTGGACCGCCAGGTACACCGTACTCCACAGTTGCGCGGCATTGGATTCGTCGACGTCCTGCTTGCCTGCGCCGAACGCGACGACCCGGTAGCGGCCACCGCTATAGGCCCATGACCATAGTTCCGAACTCTGCGTCGCGCGGGTGGCGTCGATCGCCCGCCACAGCGTCGTCTGTGCCCCGGTCAGCACTGCCCGTGTCGTGGGGGGCAGGTCGCGGCGAGCGAGTTGACGTTCAAGGCCGGCGGCGAACAGCGCCTGCTGCCACGACCACACGACTGCGCCGTGATAGGCGGCGGGGGTGAAGCGGGCCTGCACCACGGCATCGGTCTGCGCGGCGTTGGCGACCAGCATCCCGATATCGGTCATCAACCCCGCCGGAAACGGCCGCATCGCGGCAGTGACATAGGTTTCGAGGTCGGCCGGCGACGGGTCGGCAAACATCAGCGCAAAGCCTTCGTCGGAATGGACGATCGGGATCGGGCGTCCTTCGTCATCGAGGGCGATCGCATGGAACACGAGGGGATCGCCACCTATCGCGGCCAACGCCGGCGCGGCGGGAATGCCCAGGCTGCGCGCATAGCCTTCGATCCGGGGTTTCGCCTGCGCTGCGGGCAGCGACACCCTGAACATCTGCGGCGCGCGCTGGCGCCAAATGGCCGCCATCGCCTCCGCCCGTGCCAGTGCCGCACGATCCTCTGCCGTCATATACCGGTCGAGCAGCCCGGCGCGCAGCATCCGTGCGGCCGACTCCAGCGCCGCGGGTACGAATACCGCATTGACGTCATAGGCATAGCGCCCGCGACCCAGCCCTTCCTCGCTATCCCGCCACTGCCCGGTCAGCCGCCCCTTCCCGATCGCGACCAGCCGGGCATAGCCGGGATCGTCGGCAAAGGGCCGCGCGGTGTCGAGGACGAAGCGCAGGTTGCGCACCAGCCCCTTGCCCGCCGGCGCCGTGGTGCCGGGCACACCCTCGCTGACCAGCGGCCGGTCGAGGAACGCGCGCGCTGCGGCCGCATTGCCATGGTCGAGCAGATAGGCGGCGGCGACGGGAGCCAGCATATAGTCGTCATCGACCATCGCATAATCCAGCACCGCGGCGTCGCCGCTACCGCCATGCCGCCGCCGGTCGAGGACGGCGAATTCGCCGATGCCTTCTTCATGCGCGACATCGCCGCGCGCATCCAGCCGCGCCAGCACCGATCCCAGCCCGGCCTCGATCGCCTGCGGCTGCAACACCGGCATCAGCAGGCGCACCGACATCAGCGTGTCGCGCCCGAAATAGGTCTGGAACCGCCACGATCCGGCAAGGAACTTCTCGCGATAGCTGAGGAACCGCAACGCGTTACGCGCGCCGGGATCATCGGCGGCGCGGGCGTTCAGCAACTCGTTCGGGGCAAGGCCGGTCAGCGGCGCCTCTCCGCTCGACGCGGTGATCTCCATGCGGATCGGCCGCCCGATGTCGGCGACCAGCGCCCCGCCCCGGATGCTGCCCGACAACAGCCGCACCTGCAGGAGATAGCCGGGCTTGCCATCGAGGCGCGGACGGCTCCAGCGAATGGTGTTGTCCGTGACGACCGGATCGACCGCGACCTCGGACGGGAAACGACCGACCGACTGATAGTCGCGGAGGAAGCGGATGCTCGACAACACCGCCTGCCTGATACGGAGCTGCGGCGCTTCGATACTGGCTATGATGACGATCGCGGGCTGCGGTCCGACAACGCCGGGTGCGGTGGTCGGGTGCGGTGGCTGTTCCAACCGCCACGTCGCCGCACGCGCCAGCGGTTCGAACCACAACCCTACGCCGCTGTTACCTGCCGGAAAGGCGACGAGGATGCGCGGATCGGTGCCGTTGCGCAGCAGCAGATGCGCCGCGACCGGCCCCTCGCGGACAAAGGCGTTGAGGTTCTGTCCCTCGTTCAGCTGATACGCCAGCTCAGGCACCTTGGCCGGACGCTGCGCCACCGCCAGTCCCGTTCCCGCCAGCATCGCGCCAGCCAGCATCCACCGCGCTACAGTCTTCATCCGCCACCTCTTCCGTAAAGATAGGGGGTGCCGTATCGCAAGACACGGCACCCCGGACGTTCAGAACCGGAACGTCAGCGACCCGCCATAGGTCGGGCCGACGATACCGCGGGCATAGAAATATCCATCGGTAATCGCCTGCGTCTGCCCCTGGCGCGGATTGCCTTCGGTTAGGCCCACGACGTCGAACACATTGTCGGCGTTCAGGTTCAGCTGCACCCGCTGGCTGAGGTTCAGGTTCACGCCGATCCCGGTAACGCCATAGCTGGGCAGCGCGATACCGTTGCCGTTGTCCGCAAAGATCTTGCCGACATACTTGTAGCGGGCATAGACCTCACCCCGCCCGTCGGGGAGCGTAAGCGTCGGCATGATGGTAAACAGCCGTGCTGGCGTCCGCTCCGGCCGGTTGCCTTCGAATGCCGCCCCCTGGTCGACACCGTCCAGTTCGAGGTTGAGCAGCTGCGGGTCCTGGAACACCCCCTGGAAATCGACCGAGAACCAGTTCGTCGGGCGTACCACGAAATCGATCTCGACGCCCTTGGTCCGCAGGTCGGCGTTCAGGTTCTGTTGCTGAGAGGGGTTGTTGGGGTTGGCGAAATTATAATTCTGGTTGTCGAAATTGGTCCGGAACACCGTCGCCGAACCGGAAAAGACCCTCCCATATTCATACCGGACGCCGGCTTCGTACAGCTCGATGGTGGTGATCGGGTCGACATTGTTCGTCTGGAACCCGTTGGCATAGCGGGCATAGACCGAGAAGTTCGGGGTAATCAGATAGTTTGCACCGACGGTGTACGATGCCTTGCGCCGCGTACGCTGCCGGGTCGCAAAGGTACCGTCGAAGCTGGACCCGACATTGCGGACCACGCCGCCGACGCCCGGCTGCACCGCCTGGTTCACCGCCAGCTGATTGCCGTCGAGCGCGGTCGCATCGTCGCTTTCCCAGCGCACGCCACCGTCGACGCGCAGGTCGCCGAACGCCACTTCGTCGTTCACATACAGCGAAACGGCCGAATCCCGGCGCTCTCGAATGCCGGCGCCCCAGTCGCCATAGGAAACGAGGCCGTTGTCGGACAGCGTGCCGATGACCTGGTTGTTACCGTCCAGCGCCACGATGTCGTATACGTCGCTGTTGGTCTTCACGTCGTTGACCATGCTGCCGGTCGCCGACTGATCCTGCTTGCGGATCACGTTGTAGTACATGACGCCGGCGGTCAGCGAGTTCTTGAACCGGTCGTTTTCATATTCCCAGCGACCGCCGACATTCGCACCGAAATCGCGGCCGTCGATATAGTCGTGGTTGAGCGTCGTCCGCTGGAGAAAACCGTTGCCGGCCAAGGCGGCCAGCTGCGCGGTCTGATTCGACCCCAGCACCACGCCGGTCCGCAGGTTCTTGATCCCGAAGCGAGTCGCGGCCGGATAGGCCGCCCGGCCGAGCGTCAGCAGGTCGTTGATCGGCGAGGCCGCACCGGGCGTCAGGTAGTTCTGCGCGCTGGTCAGGCCCGCATTGCCCGTCCCCGAACCGGGGAACAGCCCGTTGAAGTCGTACGAATATTTCAGGTAGCGGACATGGGCGAACAGGTCGACCGTATCCCCCACCGGCTTTTCGATGTCGAAGCGGACCTGTGCGGTCTTCGCCTTGATCCCGTCGCGATAGCGGAATTCGCGGAAGCCGCTGGGATGAGCGAAGGTCGATACCGGCACCGCAATATTGGCAAAGGAATCGCCGCCGACATTGCCGTCCTGCGTGTCCAACCCCGGAATACCGCGCACCTTGCCGCCGTCGAGCCGGTACGGCATCGTGGCATAATAAGCGTTTTCGACATCGCCGCCCTTCGCCGACAGTCGCGCATAGCCGCCGCCATCGAAGCGATATTCCAGCATCCCCTTCAACCGCCAGCCGGCATAGTCGAACGGGTTCTCACGCACGCCGGGGCTGGACTGGATATAGCCGCCGACATTGAAGGCGAGCTTGTCGCTCAGCGGTTGCGAATAATAGAAATCGCCACGCTTCATGCCGTAGTTATAGGCGGTGACGCGCGCCGCCCCCTCGGCTTCCCTGAAGTTCGGCCGCTTCGAGATGAAGTTGATCGTCGCACCCGCGCCGTTGACGGTCAGCACGCCCGAAGAACCGCCCTTCACCGCTTCCAGCCGGTCGATGGTCAGGTCCTGATCAAAGAAGAAGTCGGCCCCGCCGCCGCCATAGAGGATCGGCATCCCGTCCTCTTCGAGCTGGACGAACCGCTGGCCGCCACCCTGCAGGCCGCGCACCGAATAGTTGTTCGACACCTGTCCCGCCGTCGCCTCGACGAAGATGCCTGGCACGAGTTCGAGCATATCGGCGGTCGACCGCGGCGCGCGCCGATCGATGTCGGCACGGTCGGCCAGCGTGATGTCTGCCGAAGCGGTGATGAGCGGACGATCGCGCGAGGTCGTTCCGGTGACGACGATGACGTCCTGTTCGTCATCGGTTGTCGCGGTCCCGGCCTGCGCCGAACCCGCATCCGCCGGCGGGGTCTGTCCCCAGGCGGCGGCCGGCAGCAGCGCCGCACTTGCCAGCAGCGCCGCACGCGCAGCGTTGCGATTGAATGACAGCATGATCCTCTCCCACCTCTGGAATTCGTTGGCCCCGACATCGTTGGGACCGGTTACATCTAGACCCCAGCCCGAAACGCGGCAATCATGGTATAACGAACACGATGTAATAGGATCGCGCTGTGGCGGTTGCGCAACAATGGTCGGGGCGGGCGCTGCTTCGCCGCCGGGATGGTCTGCGAACGTCCCTGCTGACCGCTACGGCGATGCTTGTGGCGCGTCCGGTCCGTGCGGCTTCGTCACGGATAGAGGCGTTGATCGCGCGGATGACACTGGCCGAAAAGGCCGGACAGCTCAGCTGCTTCAACGATGAAATCCGCCCGGTCGGCGCCGTCTTCAATCCCGTTGTCGATCCGCGTGGCGCGGCGGCGATGCTGGCGGACATCCGCGCCGGGCGGATCGGTATGATGTTCAACGGCTATGGCACCGCCGGCGCCAGGCGTGCGCAGGAAGCGGCACCGGCCAGCCGGCTGGGCATTCCGCTCGCCTTTGCCGCCGACGTCCTGCACGGTTGCCGCACGATCTTCCCGATCCCATTGGCAGAGGCGGCGGCGTTCGATCCTGACCTGTCGCAACGCGCGGCGCGGGCGATCGCGCGCGAAACGACGGCCGGTGGCATCCACTGGACCTTTGCTCCGATGGTCGATGTCGCCCGCGACCAGCGCTGGGGCAGGGTGGCGGAGGGCGCGGGGGAGGATGTGCTGCTCAACTGCCTCCTCGCCAAGGCTCGGGTCGAGGGGTTCCAGGGGCCCGACCTGACGCGACCCGACGCGCTGCTGGCGACGCCGAAGCATTTCGTCGGCTATGGCGCGGTGCGGGGCGGCATGGAATATGCAGCGGTCGACATGAGCATGGCCGAACTGCGCGAGACGTTCGTACCGCCGTTCGTCGCCGCCTTTGCCGCCGGGGCCGGCGCGACGATGGCGTCTTTCACAGATTTCGTCGGGGTACCGGTCACCGCCAACCGGGGGCTGCTTACCGATCTGCTACGCGGCGACCTGCGCTTCGACGGGGTATGCGTGTCGGATTACGACGCTGACCGCGAATTGATCGCCCATGGCATCGCCGCCGACGAAGCGGATGCGGCGCGGCTCGCCATCCTCGCCGGGATCGACATGTCGATGCAGAGCGGGCTGTATGTCCGCCACTTGCCGGCGCTGGTCGAAACGGGACAGGTGCCGGTGGCGGCGGTCGATCAGGCGGTGCGACGGGTGCTGACGCTGAAAGAGCGGCTGGGATTGTTCGACAATCCGTTCCGATCAATCGATGCGCGGGTCGAACGGCGCGAAACCGGGAGGAAGGCGATCCGCGCGATCGCACGTGAGGTCGCGATGAAATCGATCGTGTTGCTGCGCAACGATGGGAACCTGCTGCCACTGGCGCGGCATGGCAAGCGACTGGCACTGATCGGTCCGTTCGGGGCGGATCGTGCCAACCTGAACGGCCCATGGTCGTTCGCGGAGACGGCCGGGAACGGTATGGACCTGGCAACCGGGCTGCGGGCACGGATGGCCGATCCGGCGCTGCTGGTTGTCGAACCGGGCAGCGGGATCAGCGAACCGCTGCCGGGCGGGATTGCCCGCGCGGTTGCCGCCGCGCAGGCCGCCGACATCGCCCTGCTCGCGATCGGCGAAGGTGCCGACATGTCGGGCGAAGGCAATAGCCGTGTCGATATCACCGTCCCGGCGGCGCAACAGGCTTTGGCAGAAGCGATTGCGGCAACCGGCACGCCGATCGTCGTATTGCTGCGCCACGGTCGGGCGCTGGCGTTGAACGGGGCGGTCCGCGATGCGCCGGCCCTGCTGGCGACATGGTTCCTGGGCGAACAGACCGGGGCGGCGGTCGCCGACATCCTGTTCGGTGTGGTCGAACCGACCGGGCGGTTGCCGGTCAGCTTCCCCATGGCAACCGGCCAGCAACCCTGGTCCTATGACCGGCGCAGTACCGGGCGGCCGGCACCGGACGGCGATCCGATGGCGGCGGGGCGCAGCCATTGGCGCGACGCCCCGGACCGGGCGCTGTATCCCTTCGGCGCGGGCATGGGCTATACGCGCTTCGCGCTATCGGCGTTGCACATGCCGGCGACGGTCGCGGCGGGTGCGGATGTCGATATGTCGGTGCTGGTCCGCAACGTCGGCGCACGGACCGGATCGGCACTGGTCCGCGTCGATGTCCTCGACCAGGTGGCGAGCCGCACCCGCCCCGCCCGACAGATGAAGGCATTCGCGCGGGTGACGCTGGCGGCCGGGGCCGAAGCGCGGGTGGCGCTCCGCATCGCGGGCGACGCATTGGCATTGGTGGGAAGCGATGGGCTGTGGCGGGTCGAGCCGGGCGCGTTCGATTACTGGGTCAACGCGGGTTACGGCGTCGAGATCGCCGGGACGTTCGATGTACGACCGGTCACTGCCCCGTGACCCTTCGCCGGTAACCACGCGCACCCGGCCCCCGCGGGCATCATGGGGTTCCGGCACGGGACGGCTCCCGCAACCGGATTATCCTGCCGCTGCGCCGGGCACTCCGGACGGCGGGACCGCAAGCGTCGCCATATGGGCGATGCCCTGTTCAAGGCCGCGCAGCTCCGCCAGTCCGCGCATCCGCCCCAGCAGCGAATAGCCCGGATTGGCCGACCGGTGCAGGTCATCGAGCATCTGATGCCCGTGATCGGGCCGCATCGGGATGCTGCGGCCTTCGCGCAGCGACAGGCGATGGACCGCCGCCACTACCGCCGCCATGCCGGCGTTGCCGCGCAGATGCTCCGCTTCGTGAAAGGCCCCCTCCGCCTCGCGCTGGACCGAGCGGAGGTGGAGGAAACCGATCCGGCTGCCCAACCGGTCGACCATGCCCGGCAGGTCGTTGTCGGCGCGAACCCCGAACGATCCCGTGCAGAAGCACAGGCCGTTCGATACGTTCGGCACAAGCGCGAACAGGTCGGTGACGTCCGCCTCGGTACTGACCACGCGCGGCAGGCCGAAGATCGGGAACGGCGGGTCGTCCGGATGGACGACCAGCCGGATGCCGAGTTCGTCAGCCAGCGGGCACACCGCCTGCAGGAATGCGACATGATTGTCGCGCAACCGCGCCGCATCCGTCCCGGCATAGCTTTCGATCGCGGACAGGAATTGCGGCGAGGTAAAGCCCTCCTCGCTGCCCGGCAGCCCGGCGATGATCGTGCGTTCCAGCGCGGTGCGCGCATCGGCGTCCATCGCAGCATGGCGGGCCTCCGCGGCCGCATATATCGCGTCGCTATAGTCGGCCGCTGCGCCGGAGCGCTGGAGGATGAACAGGTCATAGGCCGCGACTGCCACCGCCTCGAACCGCAGGGCGCGGGCGCCATCGGGCAGTTCCCAGCCGAGATCGGTCCGGGTCCAGTCGAGCAGCGGCATGAAGTTGTAGGTCACGACATCGATGCCGCAGGCGGCAAGGTTGGTCAGGCTCTGTCGATAATGATCGATCAGCTGGTCCCAGTCGGCCGAGCGGGTCTTGATTCCTTCTGCGACCGGCAGGCTTTCGACCACGCGCCAGTCGAGACCGGCCTGCGCTATCATCGCCTTTCGCGCGGCGATGGTATCGCGTTCCCACACCGCACCGTTCGGCACCTCGTGCAGCGCGGTGACGATGCCGGTCGCCCCGGCCTGTCGTATATCGCGCAGGCGAACCGGGTCCTTCAGCCCGAACCAGCGCATCGTCTGGGTCATCAACATGCCTTTTGCCCCTTTCGAATGATCGGCACGTGCGCCGCTGTGCCTGCGATCGTCTTCTCAACACCGCCAGCGCGACCGGATCAAGCGTGGGCGGGGCGACTGCGACCACAACAGGGTATTCGGGTATGTGCGAAATCCGCTGGACGGCGCTGCGGATAGCTGATCTGTTCCACGATGTGCCACGGACGGATCGAGGGGTACCATGTCGCTGATCGTCAATGAAACGGAAGTGGCGCTGCCGGTCGATCCGCGCGTCTCGCTGCTCGATCATCTGCGCGAAGGGTTGCAGCTGACCGGTACGAAGAAGGGTTGCAATCAGGGAGCGTGCGGCGCCTGTACCGTGCTGGTCGATGGCGAGCGTATTCTGTCGTGCCTGGCGCTGGCGGTGCAATATGCCGGACGGCGGGTCACGACGATCGAGGGGCTGGCCACGGGTGATGCGCTCCACCCGCTGCAACAGGCGTTCATCGACCATGACGGGTTCCAGTGCGGGTACTGTACGCCGGGGAAGATATGTTCGGCGATCGGCATGGCCGCCGAAGTGCGGCGTGCCGTGCCGAGCGTTCTGAGCGACGATCTGTCGTCCGGCATCGAACTGACACGCGAAGAGGTGCAGGAGCGGATGAGCGGCAATCTCTGCCGCTGCGGTGCGCATAATGGGATCATCGATGCGATCCGGGCGACGATCGGCAGCGGAGGCGACGCATGACCCCGTTCGCCTATACCCGCGCCGCGACCCAGGACGATGCACTTGCGATGGGGTCCGGGGACGGCGTGATGTTCCTGGGCGGTGGGACCAACCTGATCGACCTGATGCGTGAACGGCTGGCGCTGCCGGACCGGCTGGTCGATGTCAGCGCCCTGCCCGCATCGATTGTCGAAACCGGGACCGGTGCGCTGGTGATCGGTGCCGCCGTGCGCAACACCGCGCTTGCCGAACATCCACTGGTGCGAACCCGCTATCCGATGCTGACCCGAGCGATCCTGGCCGGGGCATCGGCGCAGATCCGCAACATGGCGACGGTCGGCGGCAATCTGCTCCAGCGGACGCGCTGCACCTATTTCTACGATGTCGAAGGGTCGCGCTGCAACAAGCGTACGCCCGGCACCGGGTGCGACGCGCGTGACGGCTTCAACCGCATCCATGCGGTGCTGGGAGCATCCGACGCCTGCGTCGCGACCCACCCCTCTGATATGTGCGTCGCGCTGGCCGCGCTGGAGGCGGTCGTCCATGTCGCGGGGCCGCTGGGGCATCGGACGCTACCCTTTTCCGAGCTGCATCGCCTGCCCGGCGACCGGCCGGACCACGACACCGTGCTGACGCCGGGGGAATTGATTACGGCGGTCGAACTGCCGCCGCTGCGCCTTGCCGCCAATTCGACCTATCGCAAGGTACGCGATCGATCGAGCTACGCCTTCGCATTGGTCAGCGTCGCCGCCGCGATCGAGATGGCGGGCGACCGGATCGCCGATGTCCGCATCGCGTTCGGCGGCGTCGCGCACAAGCCGTGGCGGGCGCTAACGGCGGAGGCCATGCTGCGCGGCGGTCCGGCGACGGCGCAGGCATTCCTTGCCGCGGGACAGGCCGAGTTCGCCTATGCGCGGCCCCTGCGCGACAATGGTTTCAAGCCGATATTGGCCACCCGCACGCTGGCCGCCGTGCTGGGCGCCCTCACAACCGGAGACGCGGCATGAGCATCGGAAAGTCCGCGAAGCTGGCGATGCAGGGGCTGGTGATGGGCGCGTTGCAGAAGGTCGTCCCGCTCGCCCCCGACAGCTGGATGCAGGGCGGCACCCCCGATCCGCTGATCGCGCGCAAACACGGCCTGATCGGCACCCCGGTCTCACGGCTCGACGGCCGGTTGAAGGTGACCGGCGCCGCCCCCTTTGCCGGCGAGTTCCGCTTCGACGACATGGTGTACGCCGCCCTAGCCTTCTCGACGATCGCGCGCGGGCGGATCACCGCGATCGACACGCAGGCGGCGGAAGCCGCGCCGGGGGTCGTGCTGGTGATGACCCACCGCAACGCGCCGCGCCTGAAGACCCCGCCGATGATCGGCACGTCGGGCAATGCGGTCGGCCCGGACGAGCTGCCGATCCTGCAGGACGATCGCATCCATTGGAATGGCCAGCCGATCGCCTGCATCCTGGCCGAAACGCAGGAACAGGCCGATCACGCCGCCGCGTTGCTCGCAGTGACCTATGCCCCGGAACCGGCGATCACCGATCTGGCTGCGGCGAAGGCGGCCGGGGTGGAGCAGGGTCTGTTCATGGGACAGCCGCTACGCAACGCGATCGGCGACGCGGAGGGCGCGCTGAACAAGGCAGCACACCGCGTCGACCGGCGCTATCGCACCCCACGCCACAACCATAACCCGATCGAACCGCACGCCGCGACGATCGCGTGGCGCGGCGACGAATTGTATCTGCACGACGCCAGCCAGATGGTGTCGCAACAGGCGCAGGCGATGGCCGATGCGTTCGGGTTGAAGGCCGAACAGGTTCACCTGACCTCTCCCTATGTCGGCGGCGGGTTCGGCAGCAAGGGGCTGTGGAACCATCAGATCATCGGCGCGGCCGCCGCCCGCATGGCCGGGCGCCCGGTTCGCATCGCCCTGTCGCGCGAAGGCGTGTACCGCACGGTCGGCGGACGGACGCTGACCGAACAGCGCGTGGCGATCGGTGCCAGTGCCGATGGCCTGTTCGAAGCGCTGATCCATACCGGGCTGTCGGTGATGACCCCGCACAACAACATGCCCGAACCGTTCATCCTCGGCACCCGCAGCGCCTATGCCGTGCCCAATATCCTGTTGCAGGTCGATGTGGCGCGGATGGACATGCTCGCCAACACCTTCATGCGCGCGCCCGGAGAGGCGGTCGGCACCTTTGCGCTGGAATCGGCGATCGACGAACTGGCGGTCGATCTGGGCATCGATCCGCTCGAGTTGCGCATTCGCAACGAACCGACCAGGGACCCGACCAGCGGCCTGCCCTTCTCCTCACGCCATGTCGTGCAGGCTTGGCGCGACGGCGCCGAACGCTTCGGCTGGAACGCGCGGAATGCGGCGCCCGGTTCGCGGAGCGATGGGGAATGGCGCATCGGCATGGGTTGCGCGACCGGGACCTATCCCTATTACCGGATGCCCGGTGCCAAGGCGCGGATCACGCTGCGGCGCGACGGCGATCAGGTCGACGCGCGGGTCGAGGTGGCGGCCGCCGAGATGGGCATGGGTACGTCGACCACCACAGCGATCGTCGCCGCCGAACGCCTCGGCCTGCCGATCGACCGGATCGAGGTCGGCTATGGCGACAGCGACATTCCCGGCGCGATCATGGCGGGCGGATCGCAACAGACCGCCGCGATCGGCGCGTCGGTGATGGCCGCCCATGCCGAACTGGTCGCCACCCTGCTGAAGCTCGCGGGCAACGACTCCCCCCTGGCCGGGCTGTCGGCGAACGAGGTCGGCAGCATCGACGGCTGTCTGGCGAAGCTCGACGACCCGGCCCGCCGCGAAAGCTATGCCTCGATCCTGGCACGGGCGCAGCGGGACGCCATATCGGTGACCAAGGCCGGATCGATGCCGTTCGAATTCCTGCACTGGTCGATGCATTCGCACAGCGCGCTGTTCTGCGAAGTGCGGGTCAATGCGGTGACCGGCGAGGTACGGGTCAGCCGCTTCCTCGGATCGTTCGACTGCGGCCGCATCCTCAACCCCAAGACCGCGACCAGCCAGTTTCGCGGCGGCATCATCATGGGGCTGGGCATGGCGCTGATGGAGGAAACCCAGTTCGACGACCGTAACGGCCGGATCATGAACCCCAGCCTGGCGGAATATCACGTACCCGTGCATCTCGACGTGCCGGAGATCGACGTGATCTGGACCGACATCCCCGATCCGCACGCGCCGATGGGCGCGCGTGGCATTGGGGAGATCGGGATTACCGGCGTTGCTGCGGCGGTGGCGAACGCGATCTATAACGCCACCGGCACGCGCGTCCGCGACCTGCCCATCACGCTCGACCGGTTGCTGTAGCGCGGCATCGCTCCGCACCCCGGTTATCCGGCACATGGTCATCGGCGGTCACGACATGGCGGGATGGCAGGAATATTCTGTCCGTCGACGGGGCGCCGTCATAATTCGACGCCATCTGGCAATGTTTCGTTACCTTCCCCGGCGAGCGGCGTTGTGACCGGACAAACCGTATCGAGGTCTGCCCATCAATGCCCCTGCCCAATGAGCGTGCCCCCATTCTCGAAGCCAAGCGCAGGTTGAAGATGGCGCGATCGGCCCATGCCTATGTCCGTGGCAATACCGCGAAATTCTATGACTGGCTGGCCGCGTCGCCCATCGCGCGACGGGAGCCGGAGGGGCCGGCCATCTGGATTTGCGGCGATTGCCACCTCGGCAATCTGGGGCCGATCGCGAATGGCAAGGGTGCCGTCGAAATCCAGATCCGCGACCACGACCAGGCGGTGATCGGCAACCCGGCGCACGACCTGATCCGGCTGGGCCTGTCGCTGGCGACGGCAGCGCGCGGGTCCGACCTGCCCGGCGTGGTGACGATGCGGATTATGGAAGAGATGGTCGATGGCTATGCCGCCGCCATTGCCGACCCCACCGGCGCGGATTTGAGCGTGGAATCCGAAGTGGTTCGCAGCATCCGGCGCGAGGCGCTGGGCCGCCGTTGGCGTCATTTGGCTAAGGAGCGGCTGGATGCGGTCGCGCCGCGCATCCCGCTGGGCAAGAAATTCTGGGAGCTGTCGGGCGAAGAGCGCGATGCGCTCCGCGCGCTGTTCCATGACGAACGGGTCGCGGCGATGATCCTGTCGCTGAAGGGGAAGCCGAACGATCGCGACGTCCGGCTGGTCGATGCGGCCTATTGGATGAAGGGGTGCAGTTCGCTTGGCCTGCTGCGCTATGCCGCGATCGTTGCGTTGAAGACCGGCAAGGGCAATTGGTCCTATGCGCTGATCGACCTGAAGGAAGCGACCGATCCGGTCGCCCCCGCCCTGCCCCATGCGGTGATGCCGCACGACAATGCGGAGCGTGTTGTTGCGGCGGCACGCGCGATGTCGCCCCATCTCGGCAAGCGGATGCTGCCGGTACGGATGCTGGGGCGGTCGCTCTTCATCCGCGAATTGACCCCACATGACCTGAAACTGGAAGTGGACCAGTTCAGCCATGGCGAAGCGATGCGCGCCGCCCGGCACCTCGCTTTCGTCGTCGGCAAGGCCCATGCCCGCCAGATGGACGATCGAGCGCGGTCGGGGTGGCTACAGGCGCTCGACGCCGACCGGTCGCGCGGACTGGATACCCCGTCGTGGCTATGGGAAAGCGTCGTCTCGCTCGCGGGCAGCCATGAGGTCGGCTATCTCGACCATTGCCGGCGCTATGCCCTGGCGGCGTAGGGCACGATCGGCAGCTCGTCCGGGATCGACACCTGCGGCACCGGGCGAGCCGCCGCCCGTGCGATCCACGCATCGCCGCCCTCGCGCCTGCGGGTCGACCCGTCGCCGCGCGTCGCTACCCGACCGAACACCGGCCGTTCGACGTCGGACGGTGCGCCGCCGAACGTCGCCGCGATATTGCCATAGGTGGACGGATCGCGCCCATCGAGGCTCAGCCGGTCGTTGAGGTAGCAGGCGGTCGCCCACGCGGTTTCGGGATCGGGCGTCATCGCGATGATCCGCTTCGCCCAATACATGCGCAGGTTGTTGTGCATCCAGCCGAAACGCAGGAACTGCCGCTGGCAGGCATTCCAGCTTTCGTCCTTCGTCTCGCCGCGCAGCATCGCGGCCGGCGGTTCGAGGTCCGGGCGGGGATCGTTCGCATGATCGGCCAGCGTCGCCCGCGCCCAGGGGGCCACCCGGTCATATCGTTCGGGTGCGACAAGGCCGCGCGCCTGATAGTGAAACCATTCGCGCCATCCGAGCAGCTCGTCGGCGAACTTCGCCTTGTGCTGCGCCCCCGCCGGGGCCTGCGCGACCGCCCGCATTACCTCCCGCGGACCCAGCACGCCAAAATGGAGATAGGGCGACAGCCCGCTGGCACCGGTGCGCAGGGTCGCATCGTTGCGGGCGGCGGCATAGACGGGCAGTACCTCGCGCAGCAATCGCTGCAACCGTTCCTCTGCCGCCGCACGACCGGCCGGAAAGGCGGCGCTGGGCGGCAGGCTGTGATCGATGTCGAGGTCAGCGATCAATGCGTCGAGGTCACCGTCCGGCGTGTCCGGAACAAAGGGGAGCGGCCCGGCATAGGGCGCAACGTCCGCCGGTTCGTCCGACGCCTCCAGCCAGGGGGCCCGTTCGGGTTCATGGCGACGCAGGAAGCCCGACCGACCGCCGATCCCCTCGCCCAGCACCAGCGGCGGCACCAGACAGGCGGCATTGACCGCGTACGCCGGGATGGCCATCCGCACGGCGACCCGTTCGACCTGCCAGCGCGCGACGAAGCTCGGTTGATCCTCCGCCACCAGCGCCGCCGCATCGGCGGCCAGGCGATATACCAGCCCCTTTCCCCGGTGCCCCGCCCGGTCGACATGTAGCGCACAGGCCAGCCCCCGCTCGCGGCACCCAGTGGAAAGGTCACGGCTGGCCCCCAGGATGAACCGATGCAACCGATCCGATGCATAAGGATAATCCTCGCGCAGGCCATGATAGACCAGCACCGGCAGGGACAGGGCGTTGCCCAGTCGGACGGCGGCATCGATCACCGGATTGTCGGTGGCGCGCAACGCCTGTTGCAGCCAGCACAACACATAGCGCCCGGCGGCGATCGACCGGGCGTTCATCGCCCGGACGCGCGGTGCCTCGCGCCATTCGAGCAGCGAAGGGGGCAACGGCGCGTTCATCGCCCGACGCGTGGCTCGGCTGACGGGCTGACAGCGGCGTTCGAGACATTCGGCCCGGACGGTCGGGACATGGCGACATTCTCCTCTGGCTCGCACAACGACCGAAACGGCATTCCGGCGCGACGCGACACTGTTTTGCAGCCGGCTTTCGCGTAAGAGGCGCGCCGATAGGATGAGACAGCAGATGACCGACGCACTGAAACCCTGGGATGCCAGCCTTGTCCGAACCTGGCTGGAACGCCGGACAGACGCCGCACGGCTGGATCAGGCGGCAGCGGATCGGCGCGGCTACACCGCGCAGGACGATTACGACAAGGCCGCGGCCGAGGAATGGGCCTGCCGCGCTCTGCAGACCGGAACCCATGCCGACGATCAGGCGGCGTTCGCCGCGCGGATAAAGACGCTGCTGACGCAGGACGACTATCGTACGACCGGCGTCTATGACGATCGCCGGTTCGAACGAAATGTCCGTGCGACATTGCGCAATATCGCAAAGATGACGAAGGCGAACGACGGGTTCGGCAATGTGCTGCGCTATCAGGACTGACCCCGGCCGATCAATCGAAACGAGTAGTTGACGACATGGCGCGTAAACACCCCAGGCACGGCCCCTATCCCGACGCGGAACCGGACGAAGTGACCGCGCCGCCGCCGGTCCTGTGCTGGCTGTGCGGTCGCCCCACCGGCAAGACGATCGTCTGGCACCATCCGGTTCCCAAGAGCCGGGGCGGGCGCGATGTCGTGCCGATGCATCCGATCTGTCAGCAGACGCTGATGGCCAATTTCACCAATTCGGAATTGCAGCGGCACGGCACCGACGTCGACGCGCTGCTGGCGCATCCCGATGTACGGAAATTCGTCGACTGGGTCGCGAACAAGGACCCGGACTTCACCGCGACGACCGCCAAAAAGCGGCGCTAGGTCGTCGCCGGCGGACGGCTCAATTCCCTTCGGAATCGACCATGATGACCACCGGCCGCCCCCGCGACATCGGGTCCCAGCCAGCCGACAGGGCGGCCCGCACGCAGCGGACGATCGTCGCATCGTCCAGCTGCAACCGTCCGCGCGGCAGGCCCTTCAGCAACCGCTTCGGGGCGGGAAACTCCACCAGCGCCTCGCGCTTGGCGCCCTGCGCCAGCAATGCGATCGTCATCCCCTTCCAGCCCTCGTCATCCGACAGGTGTGGCTCGCTGCGGAGATGCCATTCGTAGCTTGTACCGTCCACATCGACCGTGCCGGCATTGGTTCTGGATTTCGACATGTGGGCCGCGTTAGCATGACCGGGCGGGATCGGTCACCCGACCGACCCCGCCCCGGCTTCAGAAGTTCAGCCGCACCCCCATCGCATAGCGCGGACCATAGGTTTCGAACGAAATCACGCGTTCCTTGTACACCGAATAAAGAAAGGTCTTTTCATTGAACAGGTTGAGCCCCTGCGCGAACAACGTAACCTTGTCGTTCAGCGCATAGTTGATGCTCGCATCCCAGATACCATAGGCGTCGACGTTGACCGGCTGACCACGATTGCCCTGTTCCGTCTGTTGATACGCATTGCGGTAATTATACGCGATACGTGCCTGCAACGGCCCCTTTTCGTAAAACGCGACGGCATTGTACGTCGTCGCGTCCGGATCGACGAAGCTCAGGTTCGCCTGTACCCCCAACCCGTCCAGCGGCGCGGGTAGGCCGGTAAAGGTGTACTGCCCCGATAGCTCGATCCCGCGATAGCTGCGGCTGCCGATATTCTCGGGCCGGGTCCGCCGGAAATCGAGGCCGAGGATCTGCACCGTGGTCGTCGCGGACTCGGATATGTTGTTCAGATCCTTCGCGAACAGCGCCACGCTCAGGAAGCTGGACCGGTCCAGATACCAGGTCAGCGCCGCATCGTAATTCCACCCGATCATCGGTTCGAGGCCGGGATTGCCGTCGGTGATCGCCCGTTCGCGCGGACGCGGATTGATGTTGCGGATCAGCAGGAGGTCGCTGAGCGTCGCCCGCGTCAGCGTCTTGGCGACCGCCGCCTGGAACACGACGTCCTGGAACACGTCGAGCTTGAAATTGGCACTAGGCAGCAGCTGGCTGTACGATCCCGTCTCGGTGATCGGCTGCGGGTTTGACAGGTTGACGGTTGGATCACCGCCGCCCGCCGGCGTGGTGAAGCCCAGTATCTCCTGCCCGAACCCGCGCGAAATGACGTTGGTGCGGGTATAGCGCAGGCCGATATTCCCGCTCCACGGCCGCGATCCGAAATCGCCGCCGAACGACGCCTCGACATAGCCGCCGATGGTCCGCTCCTGCGCCGACCCGCTATTGCCCGGCACCGGGATGACGCCGAAGCCCCCGCCATTGGCTGTCAGTGCAGCGCGCGCCGCCGCCGGGTTCGCCAGCTGGTTGATCGCCGCATCGGAGAGCAGATACTTGGCGAGGTCGGCGGCGGAATAGGTCGGATAGGCGCTGGCGAACATGCCGGTGCCGAGGAAGTCGGTCGCATCCGCCGTACCGGTGAACACGCTCGACGGGATCGACACGCCGGCCCCGCAATAGAGGCATTGCAACGCATCGGGCGTCTTGAACGAAAAGCGCGACTTCTTGCGGTCGGAGAAATTCACGCCCCCCGAAATTCGCCGGAGGATGCCGGTGTCGACATTCCACTTCAGGTTCGTATTGCCCTGATAGATTTCGTCCTCGACACTGACGCCTTCATAGGTGAGGAACCCGGCCTTCGCATTTGACGTGTCAAGAATATTGCCGAGGCCGGTATAGACCGGCATCCCCGTCGGCCCGATGGCGAACTTCACGCCCGCCGGAGAATAGCTGGGCGTGGCGAGGTTGCTTTCGAACCATGCCTGGTTGCCGCCGGTATCGTCCTTCGCCTTCGACCACGAGAAATCGGCCGTGCCGCTCAGCCGGTCGGACGGGGTCCAGGCAAGGTTCGCGCCGGCCTGATAGGTGGTGGCAAGGCGCGGGCGGATCTGGTTGGTGAACATCGGCCCCGACGCGATGCCGGTATAGCTGGTGACGGTGTTATTCTGGTCCACGGTCGCGGCGGTCACGTCGCCCGGACCGCCATAGACGAAAAACACCTTGTTATCGTCGTTCACGTCCAGCTTCGAATACAGCCCGTCGAGCGTGAACAAAAGCGCGTCGCTCGCCCGCCACTGCGCGGTGAGCAACCCTGACATCCGCTTGCGATTGGTGCTGTTGGTCCCCCATTCGACATAGGTCGGGATCGACACGCCGCGAAATTCCGGCGTGCCGTCCTTGTTTAGGTCGAGCGACTGGTTCGCCTCCCACCCGTCGGTGAAGATGCGCTTCCCCTCGATCTTGCGGTCGATATAGGAAAAGGCACCGAGGATGCCGAAATCGCCATCGCCGAACGTCTTGCTGAGCAGGCCCGAAAACTGCGGCGAGAATTGGCCGCGCAGCTTGTCGTAATTTGCCTGTCCGGACAGCGCGATCTTGCCCTCTTTGAAATCGAACGGGCGCGCGGTGTACATGTCGACCGTTGCGGCGATCCCGCCTTCGATCTGCGACGCGGTCGGCGTCTTCGACACATCGACCCGGTTGATCAGTTCGGCGGGCAGGATATCGAAGCTGAACTCGCGCCCCTGGTTCTCGGTCGCGAGGATGCGGCCGTTATACAGCGCGCTGCTGAATGCCGGCCCCAGCCCGCGGACGGTGATGAACTGCCCTTCGCCATTGTCGCGCGAAATGGTGATGCCGGGAATACGCTGGATCGCCTCGGCAATATTCTGGTCGGGCAGCTTGCCGATATCGTCGGCGACGATCGAATCGACGATGTTGTCGGCATTGCGTTTGATGTCGACGGCGCGGCGCAGGCTTTCGCGCAGGCCCGTCACGATGATCTCGCCATCGTCCGTAGCGGTCGCCGCATCCTGCACCGCGCCATCGGGGGCGGTCGGGGGCGGGGTCTGCGCCAGCGCAGGCGTGGTGGCGATCAATAACGTGGCCGAGCCGGCCAGGCTGAGCAAGCGGAACCGCTTCACGGGTGACATGCCGTATCCTCTCCCTATCGCTTCCGATCGGTCGTGGCCGTTCATGCGACCATCGCTTCCGGAAGTTGCCGCTAGGTTTAACGATCAACCTCCGGCGCGGCAAGCCATGTTGTGCGCGAACGTACCGTCTAGATCGGAGATTCTGGCAACATTGTCGAACAGGCTTCACGGCCTGCGGCAACCGGCGCTTTCCCGGCACGGTTCAGACGAAAGGCGCCGTTACGACGAACGTCCGGCGCCTGTCGGAAGCACCTCGACGACTTTGAACTCTTCGCACCAAAGGTCCATCGTCTCGGAATAGTGGCCAAGCCCTTCGAAAAAGCGTCGATGCTCCTGTCGCCAGTAGGCGAGACTGAGATCCCCCTCCCCCTCCTTTCGAGCGAACTCTGCCGGAACCCGGTCGAACGACAGGATGCGTAGGCTGACAGTCTCGACGACCGCGCGCGGCCGGCCGCTTCCGTCGCACAGCACCGAACGCCGTCCGGGCCGGGTCTGCTGCCCATCCTCGACCGACCAGCAGGTCGCCGTCTTTTGTCCGGACAGGACCAGATCGAGCAGCGCATCGGCAAGCGCAGGGCTGTCCCCGAACGAAACGCGTTCGAGATCCTGCCAATCGGCGGGCGAGGTATCAGGCAGCATCGCCTGCACCCTTTCCACCGCTGCGCGCACCATGGCAACACCAATTGCGGCGTCCGGCCAGCAACCGCACGGAGTGCCGGGGCCAAATACAGGCGCCCGTCGATCATGCTTCGCCGCCTTCCCGTGGCGGCTTCGTCACGCTACGGTAACGCGTGTTGTTGATCGTAGGCACCGTCCGCTTGCCGGCGTCCAATATGGACGCAGCCCGCCCCGCCAGGCAGCGCATGGTCGACGCCAGCCGCCGTGAGGAAGGCTGCGTCGAATATGGGTACGCGCAGGACGTGTTCGACCCCGGCCTCATTCACGTCAAGGAATTGTGGACCGATCAGGCGGCGCTCGACCGCCATTTCGCTTCGCTCCATATCGCCGAATGGCGGGCGGCGTGGCCGGCACTCGGGATCGGCGATCGCGACCTGCGACTCTATGACGTGGCGGAACCGCGCGGCACGTCACCGTCGCTTTCGCAATCCTGCGGGAATTCTGTACGCTGACCCCGGATCGGCCGGCAGTTGCAGTCGGCGCTTCGCTTCCGTCTCAGATCAACTGCCATAGCGCATAGCCGGTCAGCAGCACCGTCGCTGCAATCGACATGCCCAGCAGGATATAGCCGATATAGTTCATGATCGGCGGGTTCGGTCGCTGTGCCCGCTGATTATGCGATGCCGCAGACAGCACGAAGCTCGCCAACAACCCATAGGTGAACACCGCCGTCTCGACCATCGCGCGCCAAATCCTTTGCCGGTTTCCGCAGGCTGCCCCCCCCGGCGCCTGCCAGCGTCGCTAAATCATAGCTGGGCGGGACTATCAATTGGTTAAGCTGGAACCGATCGTCCCGTCGGGGCGTTTCATCGGGTTGTTTCAAATCCAGCAGCTCAATCGACTGCCTGTCCGTCACCGTCGAACACCAGCATCCGCGCTGTATCAGCATGGAGCGTGATCGCTCCCTCTACGGCGTGATGGCCGTCCAGCTTCGCCCGGAACGCGTCGCCCGACGGCAACTGGCCATAGAGATAGGTCGAATGGCCCAATGCCTCCACCGCCTCGACCGTCATCGGCAACGCGATGGCATCGCCACCGCCGTCCAGTCGGACATGTTCCGGCCGCAGCCCCAGCGTGGCCTCAGCCCCCACCGCCAGCCCCGCGCCCCGTGCGGACGCGATCCGAACGCCGCCCGCCATCTCGAACAGGGTCATACCATGATCGCGCCCGACGACCGTCGCCGCGAACAGATTGATGCGCGGGCTGCCGATGAAGCCGGCGGTGAAGATATTGGCGGGCCGGTCATAGACTTCCAGCGGGGTACCCACCTGCGCGATCCGGCCCTTGTCCAAGATGACCAGACGATCGGCCAGCGTCATCGCCTCGACCTGATCGTGCGTCACATAGATCATCGTCGCGCCCAGCCGGCGGTGCAGCGCGGCCAGTTCGTGCCGCATCCGCACGCGCAGGTCGGCGTCGAGGTTCGACAGCGGCTCGTCGAACAGGAACAGCTCCGGGTTGCGCACGATCGCCCGCCCGATGGCCACCCGCTGCCGCTGCCCGCCCGACAATTGATGCGGCATCCGGTCGAGCAGCGCATCCAGTTCCAGCACCTGTGCAGCATGGGCGACCTGTTCGGCGATCGTCACCTTCGCCACGCGCATGTTCTTCAGGCCGAAGCTCAGATTTTCCCGCACGGTCATGTGCGGATAGAGCGCGTAGGACTGAAACACCATTGCCACGCCCCGGTCGGACGCCGGCACGCGGGTTACGTCACGTCCGCCGATACGGATCTGGCCGCTGCCGACCCTCTCCAGCCCGGCGATCATCCGCAGCACGGTCGACTTGCCGCAGCCCGACGACCCGACCAGCACGACGAATTCCCCCGCCCGAACGTCCAGGTCGATGCCCCGGATGGTTTCGACCCCGTCATAGGACTTGGCCAGCCCCGCCAGCTGCAATGCACTCATTCGGTTTCCAGCTCCCATGCAGCGGCGCTGCTGTCGCCCGCCACGAATTCGGCGGCGATGCGGATCGGCGATCCCGCCTTGCCCGGCGACCGCAACAATGCCTCGGCCGCGCGGCGGCCCTTCTCCACGGCGTTCTGCCGCACCGTCGTCAGCCGCAGCCCCTCGCGCGGGCGGCCAGGCGGGTCGATCCCGTCATAGCCGGTCACCGACATCCGGCGCGGCACCGACAGCCCCAGCGCTTGGCACCGCGCCACCACGCCATGCGCCAGCCGGTCGGAAAAGCAGACCATCGCGGTCAGGTCATGCTGGCGCCTGAGCAGCCGGTCGACCGCCCGCGCGCCGCCCTCCTCGTCATTCGGCGTCTCGCAGACGAGGATACCCTGTGCCGGCACTCCCGCCGCATCGAACGCATCGCGGCACCCCAGCACGCGTTCATGCACGACGTGGTTTTCGTCCGACACATCGCGGTCGAGCGCGAACAGCTCGCCATGATCCTGCGACCATGGGAAGGTGACGATGGCGATGTTGCGATGGCCGAGGTCGAGCAGGTGCGCAACGACGTTGCGCATCATCTCCCGATCATTGGTCAGCACGCTGGGCAATTCGGGCGCGTCGAAATCGACGACCACGGTCGGCAGCCCCCGCGCCAGCGCCTTGCGGATCGTAGGATGGCTTTTGTACGGCGCGTTCAGGATATAGCCGTCGACGATCGCGGTCAGGTTGTCCAATCGTTCCGGATGCTTGTCCTTCAGCGGGATCAGGACGATGTTCGCCCCCTCCTCCTCGCATACCGACGATATGCCGCGCAGGAACGCGATGTCGTGCGCGTCGGTGAAGGCATAGCTGAGCTGGTCGTTGAAGATCACGCCGATCGCGCCGCACCGACCGGTGCGCAGCGATCGCGCGGCGGGATTCGGTCCTTCATAATGCACCGTCGCGGCGTGGGCGAGAATGCGGTCGCGCAGATCCTTCGACACCTTAGCCGGGTTGTTATACGCATTGGACACCGATGTGTGTGTCACGCCCAGATCGGCCGCGATCGTTTTCAGCGTAGCGCGCTTCGCGCGGGCCATGGCATCCTCTCCGGGTGGTTGGTCCACCGTCTACCCCCTGCCTAACCCGCCGCCTTGACAGCCGCAACACCGAATGTTTAACGATAAACACGCCACCCGGCAAACGGGGACAATGGAGAGGACCGACCGATGGCCCGCACGGCGAAGACCCCGCGCATCCGCTCCGCCGCCCTGTTGGCGCTTGCCCTGCTGGCCGCGCCGACTCCTGCTCTCGCCCGGCCGCAGACCGCCGCCGCCACCGAACAGGCCGTACCACGCGTCAACCTCGGCCATTTCGACCATCTCTATGCCGAACGCGATCTCGGCGGCGAACGTGTCGGCATATTGCACATCTATAGCGAGGCCCCCGACTATCGCTTCGCCATCGAGCCGCGCGAAGGATATACCTGCGTCGACGACGTGGCGCGCGGCATCGTGCTACTGGCCGCCAGCAAACCGGATGCGAAGCGTCGCCATCAGATCGAGATGCTGACGCGCTTCGTCCTGCATATGCAGGCGGACAACGGCTATTTTCATAATTTCCTGTGGGGCGACGGACGGATCAACCGGGAGTACCGCACCTCGCTGGCGGACCTGAACTGGTGGTCGTTGCGGGCGCTCTGGGGGCTGGAGGCGGCGCTGCCCCATCTTTCCCCCGACACCGGCCGGCGCGCCCGCGCTGCCGCCGACCGGCTGGTGGCGAACCTGAAGCGCGACCTGCCGGTTGCCGCGAACGGTACGGTCCGGGTCGCGAACGTGGTCGTGCCGACGTGGTTGCCGCTGGAATCCGGCGCCGATGCCGGATCGACCGCCCTGCTTGGGCTGCTCCCGCATTGGCAGCGCACCAAGGACCCGGCGACCCGCGCGCTGATCGGGCGGATCGGCGACGCGCTCGTACAGATGCAGGCGGGCGACGCGAAACGCTTCCCCCACGGCGTACATCTCAGCTGGCGCAACCAGTGGCACGCCTGGGGCAATGCGCAGTCCTACGCGCTGCTGCGCGCCGGCAAGCTGCTGAACCGGCGCGATTTCACCGACAGCGCGTTAAGGGAAGTCGATCATTTCTACCCCTATCTGCTGCGCAGCGGAATGCGGTCGTCCTTCACGCTGGAGAATATGGGCGATGGTTTCGCCACACCCGAGCAGCAGCGTTTTCCGCAGATAGCCTATGGCCTGGCCCCGATGATCCTTGCCGCGACCGAAGCCTATCGCCAGACGGGCAACCAGCGCTACCGCACCACTGCGCGCGCGCTCGGACGTTGGTTCACCGGCAGCAACGACGCGCGCCGGGCGGTCTATGATCCTGCGACCGGGCGGACCTATGACGGCATCGTCGGGCAGGGCAAGGTCAACCCGAATTCCGGCGCGGAATCGACGGTCGAGGGGCTTTTCGCGCTTACCGCTCTCGCCGGAACGTCACTGCCATGACCAGCCGGCGCGAGGCCCTGCTGCTGGCACTGGGCGGCGCGGCGCTGCTCGTCGGATGTGGGCGGCAGGCGGCGGAGAAGCGCGCCGATCGAATCCTGCTCTGGATCGCGCCCAATGCGGCGGAAGAGAGCTTCTGGAAGGTCGCCGTCGCGCGTTGGAATGCGCAGCGGCGGGGCCTCCCCGTGCAATTCACCACCATCCCGACCGCCGGCAATTCGGAAGATACCGTGCTGTCGGCGTTGGTGGCGGGCACCGAACCCGATCTGTGTACCAATGTCTTTTCCGGCTTCGCGGTACAACTCGCTGCATTGGGGCAGGTCGCCGACCTTGCCGCGATGCCGGGTTATGACGCGCTGCTCGACCGGCGGCACATGCGGTCGATCATGGCCGGTTGGGCGCAGGGGCAACAGGTCGCGGCGCTGCCGATCTATTCCAGCCCGACCCTGCTGTGGTGGCGCGCCGACCTGTTGGAGAAACACGGCCTCGGCGCACCCCCGGCGACCTATGCGGATGTGTACCGTTTCTGCGAACGCTATGCCGTGCGCCAGTCGCGCTACGGGATGCAGGTGATTGCCGGACGCGCGTGGCAGGATCGCTGGTTCGACTATATCTCCTATTACTACGCCGCCAGCGGCGGGCAGCCGTATCTGGCGGGACGTCAGGCGTTGTACGACAATGCGGCGGGGCGTCAGGCAGCGGGGTTCGTCGACCGAATGTATCGACAGGGCTGGACCGCGCTCGACTTCGATGCCGAGGAACCGTTGGTCTCCGGCCTTGCCGCCGGCGCGGTGCGGGGCCCATGGGATGTCGAACGGTTCGCGAATATCTATCCCGAAACCCTGGCGCGGATCGCGGTCGGGCCGATGATCGCCCCGGCGGTCAGCGATGCCCCCGCCTCCACCTTTTCCGACAGCAAGGGCGCGGTGATCTTTCGCAGCAGCCGGGTGCAGCGTGAAGCCTTCGCCTTCCTCTCCTGGGCGTTGGGTGAAGAGGCGCTGAACCTGTTGTGGTTGCAGCACACCGGCCTGTCGCCGGCACGCGACGACTTGCTGACCAACCCCGCCTTTGCCGATTATTATCGCGGCAACGCCATTGCCCGCGCCTATGCCGCCAATGTGGCGACCGCGCGACCGCCGGCCTTGTCGGAACAGACGATCGATATTCAGAAGATCATGAGTGCGCGTCTGGTCGAACCGTTGATGCTGGGTACGACCAGTCCCGCCGCCGCGCTCGCCGACGCGGTAACCCGGACCGACCGGATGCTGGAGGTGGCGGCATGAGGATACGCGAACCCCTCTCGCGCGAGGCCGTTATCGGGCTGTCGCTGGCGGGTGCCTATCTGCTCTTCGCCGTGATTTTCTGGGCCTATCCGTTCTTCTGGCTGGCGAAGCTTTCGGTCACCCAGTGGCGCTTCTTCGACGAGCCAGTGTTCACCGGCGCCCGCAACCTGATGATGACGATGCAGGACCCGCAATTCCTGCAATCGCTGTGGAATGTCGTCCGTTTCCTCAGCTTCTATCTGCCGATCGCATTCGGCGGAGCGCTGATCGTCGCGTTCGGTTTGCGGCATGTCGGCCGGGGCAAGGGCTTCGTGGCGCTATGCTTTTTGCTGTCGAACGTATCGTCGGGCGTTGCGCTGTCGCTGGTGTTCGCCAAGGTGTTCAGTTCGACCGGGCCGTTCAACTCCATGTTGTTCGAAACGATCGGCGTGCGGGTGCCGTGGACCAACGATCCGACACTGGCGATGCTGGCAATCGCGCTGGTCGTCGCGTGGAAGTTCGTCGGCTATTATGGCCTGATCCTCTATTCGGGGCTGCTGGCGATCCCGAAGGAAATCTACGACGCCGCGCGGCTCGACCATGCCGGGCCGTGGACGCGACTGACGCGCATCACCCTGCCGATGATGAACCCGCAGCTGATGATGGTGCTGACCTTCGCCATCCTCGTGTCGTTCGGGCTGTTCACCGAACCGTTTATCATCACCGGCGGCGGCCCGGCGGACAGCACGTCGACGCCGCAGATGATGATCTACGAAACCGCATTCCGCCGCCTGCAACCCAGCCATGCGGCGATGATGAGCATTATCGTCGCGCTCGTCACCTATGCGCTGGTGCAGCTTGCCCGCAGGCTGTTCGAACGAAAGGTGGTGCTGGCATGAAGGCGTTCCTCGGCCAACGAAGCTTGCGCGGGTGGATCGCGACCATCGCCATCTACGGACTGGCGCTGACCTGGCTCTATCCCTTTGCGTGGATGGTCGCCGCGTCGCTCAAACCCGCCGCGCAGATTTACAATACCGGCCTGTTCGAAGGCGACTTCACCCTCGACAATTTCGCGTTCCTGTTGGCTACCGCCGACAAGCTCGACCGACCGTTCGTCGGTGCGCTGGGCATCTCGGCGCTGGTGACGCTGACCGTGACCGCATCGGTGCTGCTAACCTCCGGATTCATCGCCTTTGCGCTCGCCCGGATGCGGTTTCCGGGACGCAAGCTCTTCGGCGATTTCCTGCTGCTGCAGATGGTCATCCCGACCAGTATGTTCATCCTGCCGCTGTTCGTCCTCATCAAGGAAATGGGCCTGCTCAACAGCCTGTGGGCATTGATCCTGCCGTCGA
>NZ_CAJYQD010000034.1 GCF_913776855.1 uncultured Sphingomonas sp.
CCGGACAGGCGAACGAGCTGCAGCAGAGCATCGCGTTCTTCCGCGTCGAACAGACCCACCACGCACGCAGGCCGGCCGCGACGCGCAAGCCGGCGGCCCGTGCCAAGTCCCCCGCCCCCCGCGCGAAGCCCAATTCGATCGCCGACCAGCAGACCCGCGTGCGCGGCTTCGCGCTGGACCTGACGCAGGGCGGCCCGGACGGCGACGACGCCGCCTTTGGAGAAGCAGCATGAACGACAGGGCGCCGATACAGGTTGTGACCTTCGGCATGGGTGAGGAAGTGTTCGCGGTCCCGGTGACCATGGTTCGCGAAATCCTCGACTATCGGCCCGCGTTCCGGGTGCCGGGCGGTCCGGCGTGGATGCTGGGGATCACCGATGTCCGGGGACAGGGCGTGCCGATGATCCACCTGCGGACGCGCCTGGGCCTGCGTGCGGTCGAACCGACGCTGGCGACGCGGGTGCTGATCGTCGACGTCGTGCTGGCCGACCGCATGTTGTCGCTGGGGCTGGTGGTCGACCGGGTGATCGCGGTCGCAACCTTCGAACGGGACCGGTTGGAATCCGCCCCCGACATCGGGCTGCGCTGGCGCTCCGATTATATCGCCGGCGTGGTGCGCGAACCCGACGGCTTCGTGGTGGTGATCGACGCGGCGGAGATATTCTCCAACGACGACGCGGCGATCGCCACCATCGCCCAGGCCGCCTGACCCGATGGCCGCACCGCATCCTGCGGCGGGATGCGGTGCGGCCGGAAATCCGCAAACTGGCCGCCAGTGACAACCAGAAAAGAGGATGCCCAACATGTCGATGCTGTCGCAGTTCAAGCGCTCCTCCCGACCCGCCACGGCGATCGCCGAGATCCACGCGCTGACCCGCTCGATCGCCGCCGGCGATCTGTCGCAGCGCCTGCGCGAGGATGTCGCGACCGATGAGGCGCGCGAGATACTGACGGCGGTCAACGCCCTGCTGGACACCGCGCTCGGCCCGGTCGCGCGGCTGGATGCGGCGATCTACCACGTCCTGGGCGAACATGCGCGCGGCGACATCGACGTCACGCTGGCCCTGGACACCTTTCCCGGCGATGTCGGCCGGATCGCCGGGAGAATGAACCAGCTGGTCGGATCGCATATCGATACCAAGAAGGCGGCGATGGGCTGTATCCGCGAACTGGCCAACGGCCATTTCGATGCGCCGTTCGACCGCCTGCCCGGCAAGAAGGCATTCATCAATGACACGATCGAGACGCTGCGCGGCAACTTGCGAACGTTGATCGCCGAAATGAACCACATGTCGGATGAACATGACCGCGGCGACATCGACGTCGAGGTGCCGGCCGACAAATTCCCCGGCGATTTCCGGGCGATGGCGACCGGCATCAACAAGATGGTCGCCGGCCATATCGCGGTGAAGAAAAAGGCGATGGCCTGTATCAAGGCGTTCGGCGAGGGCGATTTCGACGCGACGCTCGAACCCTTTCCCGGCAAGAAGGCGTTCATCAACGATACCGTCGAAACGCTGCGCCAGAACTTCCGGCACATTTCCGGCGAAATCCAGCGCCTGATCGCCGCGGCCACCGCCGGCAGGCTGAACGAGCGCGGCGACGCGGCGCGGTTCGCCGGTGACTATGCGGCGATGGTCGACGGCATCAACGGGATGCTCGACGCGATCATCCTGCCGATCGCGGAGGGCAATCGCGTCCTCGACCGCGTCAGCACCGGCGACCTGACCAACCGGGTCGAGATCGCGTGCGACGGCGATCATCAGCGGATGAAGGACGCCATCAACCGGCTGGTCGACAATCTGTCGAAGTTCGCAGGCGAAGTCGCCGCGGCGTCCGACCAGGTGGCGTCGGGCAGCCAGCAGCTGTCGTCGTCGTCGGAACAGGTCAGCGAAGGCGCCACCGAACAGGCCGCTTCCGCAGAAGAAGCCTCCGCGTCGATGGAGGAGATGGCCGCCAACATCAAACAGAATGCCGACAATGCCGCGCAGACCGAAAAGATCGCGCGCCAGTCGTCGAAGGATGCCGAAGCCAGCGGCGTGGCGGTCGAACGCGCCGTCACCGCGATGCGGACCATCGCCGAAAAGATCAGCATCGTACAGGAAATCGCACGGCAGACCGACCTGCTGGCGCTGAACGCGGCGGTGGAAGCGGCGCGCGCTGGCGAACATGGTCGCGGCTTCGCGGTCGTGGCGTCGGAAGTCCGCAAGCTCGCCGAACGCAGCCAGAGCGCCGCCGCCGAAATCAACGCGGTATCGTCGGACACGGTCAAGGCGGCCGGACAGGCAGGAGAGATGCTCACGAAGCTGGTCCCCGACATCCGCCGCACCGCCGAACTGGTCGCCGAGATCAGCGCCGCGTGCCGCGAACAGGACATCGGCGCGTCCCAGATCAACCAGGCGCTGCAACAGCTCGACACCGTGACGCAGCAGAACGCATCGGCATCCGAAGAGATTTCGTCGACCGCCGACGAACTGGCGGGCCAGGCCGACGAACTGCAGGCCAGCATCGCCTTCTTCAAGCTGGCCGATGCGGCCTATGCCGCTGCGCCGGTCGCCAAGCGCGCCGTGGTCAAGCCGAAGGGCAAGAAGGCCAAGGTCGCCGTCAAGGCACGGGCAGGCAGCGTAGCCGAACAGCAATCCCGCGTCCGCGGCTTCGCGCTGACCTCTCACAAGGCGGCATCGATGACGAGGACGCCGATTTCGGCCGGGCGGCATAGTCGCCGCCCTGCCCCCATCCCTGCTCCGACGACGTGACCGTCGCTGCCACGCCGATCGATTGGAACCAGTTCGATGTCCGCACTACCCGCGCTTTCTCCCGACGCCGACCGTCTCAGCCCGCATAAATTCGCCAGGCTGTCGGCGCTGATCTTCGACAAGACCGGCATCAAGATGCCGGCAACCAAGGCCACGATGCTGCAGGGTCGGTTGCAGCGGCGGATGCGCGAGGTCGGCATCCGGACGCTGGACGGGTATTGCGACCATCTGTTCGACGGCAGCGCCGATCCCGACGAGATGATCCATCTCATCAACGCGGTGACCACCAACAAGACCGACTTCTTTCGCGAACCCGGCCATTTCGACTTCATGGCGAAGACCGCATTGCCGACCCTGGCCGATAGCGGCCGACGCCGTATCCGGGCGTGGAGCGCGGCCTGTTCGACCGGGGCCGAACCGTACACGATGGCGATGGTGCTGGATCAGTTCGCACAGAAGAGCGGCGTCGACTACGGCATCCTCGCCACCGACATCGACACCGCCGTCCTCGAAACGGCCAGGCGCGGCATCTATCCGGCCGAACTGGTCGAACCGGTGCCCGCGACGCTCAGGCAGCGCTATGTCGCGACGGCGGTCGACCGGCAGTCCAGCCAGGTGCGGATCGTCCCCGCACTACGATCCGCGATCGGTTTCGCCCGGTTGAACCTGATGGATGCCCGCTATCCGGTCGGCGAACCGATGGACATCATCTTCTGCCGCAACGTGCTGATCTATTTCGACAAGGAGACGCAGGAGCGCGTCGTTCGCCGGCTGTGCGACAATCTGCGCCCCGGCGGCTATCTGTTCCTCGGCCATTCGGAATCGATCGCCGGCATGGACCTGCCGGTCCGGACCGCGTCCTACACCGTCTTCACGAAGGACTGACATGGCCAAGATCCGCGTCCTGATCATCGATGACAGTGCAAGCGTCCGCCAGGCGATGACCGCGATCCTGAGCGAAGACCCCGCGATCGAAGTGATCGCCGCCGCCGCCGACCCCTTTGCCGCCGCGCGCCATATCCAGGAGGAGGTGCCCGACGTCATCACGCTGGACGTGGAAATGCCGCGCATGGACGGCGTGACCTTCCTGCGCAAGCTGATGAGCCAGAAGCCCATCCCGGTAGTGATGTGTTCGTCGCTGGTCGAGGAAGGGTCGGAAACGCTGCTCCAGGCGCTGGAGGCCGGCGCGGTCGACGTCATCCTGAAACCGCGCATGGGCGTCGCCGATCACCTGACGGAAGCCAAGATGCGCATCCGCGAGACGGTGAAGGGCGCCGCGCGCGCACGGGTCCGCGGTCGACCGGCGACGGGCCGCACGACCGCACCGGCCGCGAAGCTGACCGCCGATGCCGTGCTGCCCCCGCCCAGCGGCCGCGCGATGAGCCGCACGACCGAGATGGTCGTGTGCATCGGCGCGTCCACCGGCGGGACCGAAGCGCTGCGCGAGGTGCTGGAGGCGCTGCCCGCCAACTCGCCCGGCATCGTCATCGTACAGCATATGCCCGAAAGCTTCACCCGCGCCTTTGCCAAGCGGCTGAACGGCCTGTGCCAAGTCGATGTGAAGGAGGCCGAGGATGGCGATACCGTCATGCGCGGCCATGTCCTGATCGCGCCGGGCGGCCTGCGCCATATGATGCTGGAGCGGCAGGGCGCACGCTATGTCGTCGCGATCAAGGAAGGGCCGCTGGTGTCCCGCCATCGCCCGTCCGTCGACGTGCTGTTCCGCTCCGCCGCGCGCAACGCCGGGTCGAACGCGGTCGGCATCATCATGACCGGCATGGGCGACGACGGCGCGCGCGGCCTACTGGAAATGAAACAGGCGGGCGCCCGCACCTTCGCCCAGGACGAAGCTAGCTCGGTCGTGTTCGGTATGCCCAAGGAAGCCATCGCACGCGGCGCGGCCGACCGGGTGATCCCGCTCGGCGCCATCGCACGCGAATTGTTGCAGGCGACCGCGCGATGACGCGCGCCCCCCGCCCTGCCCACCCATCCGTCCAGGATTGACGCCATGCACCATATCCGCATCGAACCCGACCTTGCGCAAGCGATCGACCTGACCGACCTGAAGCGCACGCTGGCGCTGGTCGCGGCGGGCATGGACGCACGGTTCGTCCGCGCCGGGTCCACGCTGTCGACGGCGATCGAGACGATCGACCGCATCATCACCTCGATCGAGGGGGTGACCGGCGCGCTCGACGAAAGCGTCGCGGGCATCGCCGTGTCCAGCCTGAAATCGGTCGCCGGACAGCTCGATGCGCTGCCAGCGGTACAGGCGGGGCGCGAGGCGGACATGGCCCGGATCGGGTCGGCCTCGCGCGTGCTGCGCGACCATGTGATGGACATGCGACAGGCGCTGCGGGTGCTGCACATCTACGGCATGAACATCAAGATCGCGGCGTCGGGTGAGGCCGCTTTCGTGGGCTTCGTCAACAACATGGGGCAACGTCTTGCCACGGGTGAGGAGCATCTCGAAGGGTTCCTGGCCAAGCTGAAGGAACTGTCGGGCAGCGTCGGCAGCGTGCAGCAGGCCGGGCGCCTGCTCGCCGCCGAAGCGCGCAAGATCCTGCCCGCCGTGCCGGTGCGGCTGACCCGCGACGCCGATGCGCTGCACGCCCATCTGGGCGACGTGGCGTCGATGGCACGACAGGTGGCGGAGATCGCCCGCACCGTGCAGGGCCGCGTCGCCACCATGCTCGGTGCGCTGCAGGTCGGCGACAGCACGCGGCAGCGGCTGGAACATGTCGTCTCCGCGCTACAACTGCTCGACGGCTGTGCCCACAACGTGTCGGCGGCGGCGCATGTCGAGGTCGCCTCGGTAGTCCACCGGCTGCTCGCCGCGCTGCTGGAAACCAGCGCCGCCGATTTCGATCGCGACGCCGCGCTGCTGGTGCAGACGTTGAAGGCGTTGCAGCCCGATACCGCCGCGCTGCTCGACCTGATCGAGGACGATGCCGGCCGCAACGGCCGCCCGTTCCTGATCCAGATCGAGGAAGCGGTCGGCGAGATCGCGGTGATTACCGTCCAGTTGCAGGAAGCCGATCAGCGTTCGGCCGCGATGCTCGGCCTCATCACCGAAACCGTCGACGAACTGACCGGGCGGCTGCAACAGCTCCAGCGCGTGCAGTTCAACGTGCAGGACATCGCGACCAACACCCGGCTGCTGTGCCGCCGCCATGGCGACCTGGGCAAGGCGGTGTCGGTCGTTGCGGGTGAGGTCGATATCTATGCCCATTCGCTGGGCAATGCGATGCGCGGCATCGGCCAGCCGATCCGCGAACTGTCCGACGTCAACGCGCTGCTCGCCGACAAGCGCGGCGCGGAAGGCGAAGGCGACATGGGGGTCAAGCTGTCGCAGGCGCTGGTCGTGATCCGCGAGGGGTGCCAGCGCACCGACCTGGCCGTCCGCGAAGGCGGCGACGATGCGCGGCAGCTGATCGAACTGCTGGCGAACGCGGGGGACGAGATCGGGGCCGAACTGGAACTCGGCGCCACCATGCGGCAGGCGGCCATTGTGCTGTCGGCAACGCCGCCGGTCTATACGCTGTCCGACGAGGCCAGCACCGCGCTGGCCGAGTTGCTGCCGCGCATCTTCGCACTCTACACGATGGCGCAGGAACGTGAGGTCCATGCCGCCAACGTCCCGGCCGCCTTCGCAGTCGCCAGCGCAGTGGCCGAGGAGGATGACGACGACGACGGCCTGTTCTGACGTGTCGGCCGGGCGGCGCGGCTTTGCGCCCCCGGCCAAAGCGGTTAGGGTGGCGGGTGACCATCCTCCCCACCCCCACCCGATCGCAGCGCCTGAAGGCCGCGACCGCGACGATCCATGATACGCTGGACCAGCGGATCATGGCGCTCGATCCCTTTTCCTCGCCCGAGCGCTATGTCCGGTTCCTGCGCGCGCAACAGGCGTTCCACGCCGCCCTCGCACCGCTCTACGCCGCGCCACGGCTCCGCGCGCTGATCCCCGACCTTGCCCGGCGCGACCGGTCGGCGGCGATCGCGGCGGACCTGGCCGACTTGCGCCTTTCCCCGCCGCCCGTTGCCGATGTCGATCCGATCGAACCTTTCGACATGTCGACATCGCTGGGCTGGCTGTACGTGGCTGAGGGATCGTCGCTGGGCGCGGCGTTCCTGCTGAAGGCTGCGCAACGGATCGGCCTGACCACCGACCATGGCGCGCGACACCTTGCCGGCCATCCGGAAGGCCGCGCCGCGCACTGGCGCCGCTTCACCGCGCGGATCGACGCGGCGGAGATGACTGCGCAAGAGGAAGACCGCATGATCGCCGCCGCCCGCGACGCCTTCGCCCGCTTCCGCGCGCTGGCCGACGCGGCATTTGCCTGACCGGTTCAAAGGGGTTGGCGGCGGATAACGCTGAATCCTGACCCGGCCACCTTAAGCCAGACGTCATCCCAGCGCAGGCTGGGATCTCCCCGTGATAGCACGGGACAAGAACCGCTTGAGGCCCCAGCCTTCGCTGGGGCGACGATTCCGGACAGATCGATCAAACATTTGGTACGGCGGTCCCATATCCAAACAACGAACTGGACGCCTCAGCCTGCCGCCATGAACCGCCCCGGCAACAGCAGTACGAACCGCGCCCCCTGCCCCGGCGCGCTGTCGACCAATATGTCGCCGTGCATCGCCCGCGCCAGTCGCCGGGCGATGTAGAGACCAAGGCCGCTACCCCCCGCCTCGGTCGGGTCGACGCGGCCGAACTTGGCGAAGATGCGCTCCTGATCGGTCGCGGCGATGCCCTTGCCCTGATCGGCGACGATCACGCAGGCATCGTCGCCATCGCGCTCCAGCCGGATCCATACCGTGCCGCCGGGCGGCGAATAGCGCACGGCATTGCCGATCAGGTTGACCAGAATCTGCAGCACGCGGCGGAATTCGCCGCTGGCCGGCATCACCTCGTCGAACGACGGCCGGTCGATCCGCACATCGCCCTGCGCCGCGCGCACCGCCAGCAATCCCGCCGCCCGCCTGGCGACATCGGCCAGGTCGAGGTCCTCGATCGTCACCACGAAATCGGCCCGCTCGATCGCCGACAGGTCTTCCAGATCGTCGACCAGCCCCAACAGGTGCCGCCCCGCGCTGGCGATGTCGGCAGCATAGGCGACGTAATCGTCGCGCAGCGGCCCGTCGGTCTGCGCCGACATGCTGTCGGCATTGGCGATGATCCGGCCCAGCGGATCGCGCAGCGCCCGCCCGATCCGCCGGCTGAACCCGTCGGGCAGGTCGGACGCGACCTCTGCCGGATGCGCGACCTCCTGGGCCGACAGGTCGCGCGCCGCGCCATCGAACCCGGCGAACTGCCCGTTCGCATCGACCCGCGGCACCGCCGACAGGCGGACGCGATGCGCCGTGCCGCGGATCGCCGCTTCCTGTCCGTCGAACCACGCCTGCGCCGCCAGCGCGCTCAGCATCGGGAAGCCGCCATCGCCATCGTCGTTGAGCGCGAACAGCCGCGTGATCGGCTGCCCCAGCACCCCCTGCGGATCGAAACCCAGCCGCACGGCAGCATGGTCGGTCACATGGGTCAGGTGCAGCGCCGCATCGGTGGTCCATAGCCAGTCGGCATCGGAGCGCAGAAAATCCGCCTCGCGCCGATGGGCCGGGTCCGCCTCCCACGGCGCGCCGGCCTGCCACCCGCCAACCTCCAGCCGGATACCCAGTTCGTCCGGTTCGGCGCGCACGGTCAGCGCGATATCGTCGTCGCCATCGGCCGCGACGATCGGGCGCGTCAGCGCGATACCCAGCCGTTGGACCAGCCGGACGAGCGCCGCGATCTGCGGTACGGCGATCGGTTGTCCCGGCCCGCCGCCGGCCCGTCGGTTCAGCTCGGCCAGGCGCGGTTCGGCGTCGAGCAACAGCCCGTCCGCCGACAAGCGCCCGATCGCGGGCGGCGCTCCGGGGCGATGCTCGTTCACGCCGCCGATCCCAGCGCCAGCATCGCCGCGTGATAGTCGGTATCCAGCGCCATCGGTGCCAGCGCGATCCGCGCGGCGTCCGGCGTCACCTCCATGATGACGTCGATCCGGTCGGCAAATCCTTCGACGTCGCGCACCGGTTCGGCCTCCGCCAGCGCAAACCCGATCCGCGCGATCGTCGCCCGGTCGACCGCCAGTGCGCGCAGGACGACCCACAATCGTGCGCCATCGGTATCGATTACCAGGTCGCGAACCCGCTCGAACGCCAGCCCGCTCGCCCGCGCGACCAGCGCGGTGAACAGGATCAGCCGCCCGTCGCCGATCGCCCCGGCCAGCAGCGCGGATACCTCGTCACCCTGCGGCTCGATCGCCTGGGCCAGCCGCATGGCGGCGATTTCCAGCGGGACCAGTTCCGCCTGCGGCTCGATCGCCCGGCGCACCGATTCGGCCAGCGCCGCGTCGAGCAGCGCGATCTGTTCACCCGCCCCCGCCATGTCGCGCAGCGCCGCCGCCACCCACCACGCCATGCGCGCGTGCAGCGGCCGGGCCAGTTCGACTGCCGCCGGTATCCCCTCCACCACGCTGCCGCGTCGCGCCTGCGCCGCCAGCATCGCCACCGCAGCGGCGGCGACCAGCCGGTCGCTCGACTGCGCCAGCCGCGCGACCATCGTCGGCCCGTCGCCCGCGACCATCATCGGCAGGCCGTGCGCGATCGCATCCAGCCGGACCCGCGCGAACAATTCGCCGAACAGCGCCGGGTCGCGGAACAGACCGGCCCCGACCACCCGGTCGAACGGCGATCCCGCGATGCGCAGCCCCTGGGCGAGGGCGGCGTGCCCCCGCGCCGTCAGCAACCGGATCGCATGGTCGCGGACTGCGGCATCGACGCCGACGACGGTCGCGCGCATCACCTCGCCCAGCTGCGCGGCGGTACGGTCGTCGATGCGGGCTTCGTCGGGCAGGTGGAAATGATCCGCCGCCGCGCGCAGCCGTCGGTGCCCGGCGCGCTCGGCCGCGGCGACATGGTCCAGCAGCAGGATGGCGGCAGCGCTGGCTTCGCGGGGATCGATCGGGTCGATGGACATGGTTCCGGCTTTAACCTTACCCGGTTAAGGCTAAGCTAAGCCCCGCGCCGCAAAGTTTCGATGGCTTGCGCAAGCGTGACGCCCGCGTGCAGCGCGACCAACGCCAGCCCGATCGTCGATGTTCCGGCAAGGGCGAACGGCGCCAGCAATACCAGCGCCGTCGCCGGCGTCGCGGCCCAGGGCGGGCGGACGGCCGGCGATCGCCGCGCCAGGATCGTCGCGATCACCCCGACCAGCGCCAGAACCCCCGCCGTCCCGGCCTGCACGATCAGCGACTGGACCAGCCCGACGCCCAGGACCCCGGCGATCCCGAAGACATCGACGCCGCGTTCCTGCATCGCGGCATGGCCATCCTCCCCGCGCAGCCAGCCGAGCAGCGACCCCGCCGACAAGATGACCATCGCCAGGAACAGAAGAACCGTCGCCGCACCCGCGCTCCAGAACGGGATCGCGGCCAGCCCGGCGACGCCCAGCACCCCGCCCGCCGCGCCGATCGCCACATCCGGCACCTTGCGCCGTACCAGTAACGGCAGCAGCAGCCGGGACACGGGCGTAAACACGTACCGGTCGATCCAGCCGGTGCGCTGTTCGGCCAGCGACGCCAGCACATCCTTGCTCCGCACCTCCAGCGTCCCCGCGTCGCGCTCCACGCCGTGCCCCGATCGCACCGCCTTGGCCGGCAACAGGACGTGCGACGCCCGCGCCTGCGTCGCGACGCGCAGCAGCGTCGACTGGAAATCATATTCGCGCGGCAGGCGGGCGGCATCGTCCAGCCGATCGATCGACAGCGTGGCGACTCCGGCCCAGCAATGCTCGGCATCGACCCGCTCGACCGAGGTCGCGTCGCCGGTCGGCGTCACCAGCAACGTATCGGTCGGCTCCAGCGCCATCCCCTCGACCACCGCGTCGGTCGTGACGAGGCCATCGGCCAGTGCGACGATGGTCGCCAGCGGATGGACCTTCGCCTTCGCCTCCTCCGCCGATCGCACGATATCGACCGTCGCGCCGCGCCGCCCGATCCGGTTGACCGCCGCCGCCAGCGCCGGCGTCACCCGCCCGACCGCGACCAGCAATTGTCCGACCCCGGCCGCGACCAGCAGCCGCGCCTGATATTCGATCAGGGTCATGCCGCCAAAGGGCAGGGTCGCCGCCAGCACGCCGGGCTGGTGTTCGGCTTCTTCGGTCGCGAAAATCAGGCCGGTCAGCATTTCCGGCCGTTAGGCGCTGACAAGCCGCAGCGCCAGCCCCGACCGCTGCGCCGGGTACAACACGCCGCCGGTCAACGGCGCCGCCACGCCGGTCGTGCCGGGAAAGGTGATCGGCAGCCCCTTCAGCGACCGTACCGCCAGATAGGCGAAGCCCTCGGCCTCCAGCGCGTCGCCGTCCCATCCGATCGCGTCGCTGGGTTCGGTGGTCACCCCGCACCGTTCGCCGATCATTCGCAGCATGACGGGATTGAGCCGCCCGCCGCCGCCGACCAACAACCGCGTCGGCCGGGCCGGCAACTGGTCGATCGCCTCGGCAACGCAGGCGGCGGTGAACGCGGTCAGCGTCGCCGCCCCGTCCGCCGCCGACAGCCCGCGCGCCGGCTGGATGGTGAAGTCGTGCCGGTCGAGCGATTTGGGGTGCGGCAGTGCGAAGAACGGATGGTCGAGCATCGCGGTCAGCACCGTCTCGTCCACCTGCCCGCTTGCCGCCAGCGCGCCGCCTTCGTCATAGCGCGCGCCGCTCTGCGCCTCGACCCAGCTGTCGACCAAGCCGTTGGCCGGGCCGGTATCGAAGGCGATCAGCGCGCCGTCCTCGCCGACATAGGTGATGTTGCCGACCCCGCCCAGGTTCAGCACCGCCACCGGCTTGTCCATCCCCGCCGCCCGTGCCGCGTGATAGGCGGGCAGCAGCGGCGCGCCCTGCCCGCCCGCCTTCACGTCCGCCACGCGCAGCGCTGCGACGACATCGATGCCCGTCGCCGCCGCCAGCGCCGCGCCATCGCCCAGCTGCCACGTCCAGCCCTTGTCCGGGCGATGCGCCACCGTCTGTCCGTGATAGCCGATGACGTCGACCGCCCGCGCCTCCACGCCCGCCTTATCCAGCAGCGCGGCGACGGCGGCGGCATGGGTACGGGTCAGCAGCTCCTCCGCCCGCTCGATCAGCGGATGCTCGCCCGGATCGTCCAGCAGGAGCGCCAGTTCGGTCGCGGCAGCCAGGATCGCGCGGTCCTCGTCGCTGTACGGCGTGCCGACGAACGCGATCGGCCGCACTTCCCCCTCGCCATCGGTCTCGATCAATGCCGCGTCGATCCCGTCGAGCGAGGTTCCAGACATCAGGCCGATCGCAAGCAAGGGGCATCTCCGCGCAAATGGATACGCTCAATATCGCCTGAACCGTGCCAAAGTCGAGATACGTGGACTTCGGGACGCCCGCGACGCTAAGGGAACGCGCATGGCATACACGTCCGACCTGCTCACCACCCTGTCCGAACGGGGCTATATCCATCAGCTGACCGATGCCGCCGGCCTCGACGCGCTGGCGAGCAAGCAGGTCGTGCCCGGCTATATTGGGTTCGATCCGACCGCGCCGTCACTGCATGTCGGCAGCCTGGTGCAGATCATGCTGCTGCGCCGGATGCAGCAGACCGGGCACAAGCCGATTGTGCTGATGGGTGGCGGCACCGGCAAGATCGGCGATCCGAGCTTCAAGGACGAAGCGCGCAAGCTGCTGGCCGAGGACGGCATTTCGGCGAACGTCGCATCGATCAAGCGCATCTTCGAACGCTTCCTGACGTTTGGCGACGGCGCGTCGGACGCGGTGATGGTCGACAATGCCGACTGGCTCGACCAGCTCGAATATATCCCGTTCCTGCGGGAGGTCGGCCAGCATTTCTCGGTCAACCGGATGCTGTCGTTCGATTCGGTCAAGCTGCGCATCGACCGCGAACAATCGCTGTCGTTCCTCGAATTCAACTACATGATCCTGCAGGCCTACGACTTCCGCGAATTGTCGCAGCGGCACGGCTGCCGTCTGCAGATGGGCGGCAGCGATCAGTGGGGCAATATCGTCAACGGTATCGAACTGTCGCGCCGGATGGACGGGACCGAGGTGTACGGCGTCACCACCCCGCTCATCACCACGGCCGATGGCGGCAAGATGGGCAAAACCATGTCGGGCGCGGTGTGGCTGCACGAGGATCAGCTGCCGCATTTCGATTACTGGCAGTTCTGGCGCAACACCGACGACCGCGACGTCGGCCGCTTCCTGCGCCTGTTCACCGACCTTCCGCTGGACGAGATCGCCCGGCTGGAAGCGTTGCAGGGCGCCGAGATCAATGGGGCGAAGAAGATCCTCGCCAACGAAGCCACCGCCATGTGTCGCGGTGCCGATGCCGCGGCGCAAGCCGCCGAAACCGCGCGCCGCACCTTCGAGGAAGGATCGGCCGGCGACACGCTGCCGACCTTCGCGGTGGCGGGCGGCATCACCGTCGTCGACGCGCTGGTGGCCCTCGGCCTAGCCGCGTCGAAGGGCGAGGCCCGCCGGCTCATCAAGGGCGGCGGCGCGCGCGTCGATGGCGAGAAGGTCGTCGACGAAGCGCAACTGATCGCTGTGGAGGCGCCGGTGCGGGTCTCGGCGGGCAAGAAGCATCACGGGCTGCTGACCCCGGCGGAGTAAGCCACCCCCTTCCCCACGCACCCCGTTCAGTTCGAGCAGCTTCGAGCGAAGTCGAGAAGCATCCGTCGAGAACCCGGTCGTTTGGGGCAATCCTTCTCGACTACGGTTCTCGACAGGCTCGAAGCAAACGGAGTGCGTGGAATTGGAGCAGCCTATCCCCGCCGCACCAGCACCGCCCCTACCAGCACCAGCGCGACCCCGACCAGCCGCAACCCGCTGATCGGCGCGCGCGGCAACCCGATCAGCCCGAACCGGTCGATCACCAGCGCCGCGACCAGCTGCGTCGCGATCATGATCGTCAGCATCGACGCCAGCCCGAGACGCGGCGCGGCAAAGGCGGCGGCCGACACGAAGAACGCGCCGTAAGCCCCGCCGAGGAACATCCACGGCCGCGCCTCGCGCAAATTCGCCAGCGGCGTCCGGTCGGCGATCAGCCAGACCCCGACCAGGATCATCGTCCCCACCGCGAACGACACCAAAGCCGCCAGCAACACCGACCCGATGCTCCGTCCCAGCGCCGCGTTGGTCGGCGGCTGCACGGCAAGGCCGATACCACCCAGCAGGGCGACGATGAGGGGAGCGAGCGCGTTCATGGGCAAGGCGCTATCGGTCGCGACGTTCGCAAGCAACCTCCGTCATTCCGGCGAAAGCCGGAATCCATGGATGGGGTGAGGTCACACCGCTATCGCAAACACCCGACACAATGGATTCCGGCCTACGCCGGAATGACGGTTGGGTAACCGCGCTCACCACCCCCATTCGTACCCCCGCGTAGGCGGGGGTCCAGGGCAACGAAGCGCGCCGCCCGCGGCTCTGGATCCCCGCCTGCGCGGGGATACGGCCGACGAACTCACCCCGACCGCAACCGCCCAACCCCCGCATCCCGCTCGAACAGGTACAGCGCCACCCGCGCAGCCTGCCCCCGTGGCCCTTCCAGCCCGCCATCGCGATCCACCAGCAACCGCGCATCGGCATTGGCGACCGGCAGCAACTCGCCCAGCATCTCCGGCGTGGCGAGGCGAAACACCGCCTCCCCCGACTGCCGCGTGCCCAGCAATTCGCCACCCCCGCGCAGCCGCAAATCCTCCTCGGCGATGCGGAATCCGTCATTGCTCTCACGCATCAAGGCCAATCGCGCCCGCGACGTCTCCGACAGGCTGTTGCCCCGCAACAGCAGGCACACCGACTTGCCCCCGCCGCGCCCGACGCGCCCACGCAACTGGTGCAACTGCGCTAGGCCGAACCGGTCCGCCGCCTCGATCACGATCAGCGTGGCATTGGGCACGTCGACGCCCACCTCGATCACCGTCGTCGCCACCAGCACACCCGCGCGCGCGGCGGAGAACTCGGCCATCACCGCGTCCTTCTCCAGCGGCTTCATCCGCCCATGGACCAGCGCCACCTTGTCGCCGAACCGCTGCCTGAGCGCCTCCGCCCGTGCTTCGGCGGCGGCGAGGTCGGACTTTTCGCTCTCCTCGACCAGCGGGCACACCCAATAGGCCTGCTTCCCCGCCGACAGATGCCGGGCAAGGCCATCGACCACCGCGTCCAACTTGTCCTCGGACATGACCACCGTCTCGATCGGCTCGCGCCCCGGCGGCATTTCGTCCAGCCGGCTGACGTCCATCTCGCCATATTGGGCGAGGGTCAGCGTGCGCGGGATCGGCGTCGCGGTCATCACCAGCAGGTGCGGCGGCCGCGCCGCCTTCGCCTGCAACATCATCCGCTGCGCCACGCCGAAGCGATGCTGTTCGTCGACCACCACCAGTCCCAGGTCGCGATAGGTCACGCCCTCCTGAAAGATCGCGTGCGTGCCGACCAATATGTCGATCGACCCGTCGGCCAGCCCCATCAGCACGCCCTCGCGCACCCGCCCCTTGTCGCGCCCGGTCAGCGCGGCGACGGTCACGCCGGTCCCGGCCAGTTGCCGCTGCAACGTCGCGAAATGCTGCCGCGCCAGGATTTCGGTCGGCGCCAGCAGCGCCCCCTGCGCACCGCCTTCGACCGCGATCAGCAGCGCCATCAGCGCGACCAGCGTCTTGCCCGACCCGACATCGCCCTGGAGCAGCCGCAGCATCGGCTGGGTCTGCGCCATGTCGCCCTCGATCTCGCCGATCGTCCGCGACTGCGCACCCGTGGGCTTGTATGGCAGGTCCAGTTTGCTGCGCAGCCGCCCGTCCCCGGTCAGCGCCCGTCCTCTCCGCGCCCGCGCCTCGCCACGCACCAACAGCAGCGCCAACTGATTGGCGAACACCTCGTCATAGGCCAGCCGCTCCCGCGCCTTCGCATCCGCCGGATCGGCATGGACCCGCGCCAGCGCTTCCTTCCATGCCGGCCAGTCGTGCTTCGCCAGCAGGCTCGGCTCGATCCATTCGGGCAGGTCCGGCGCACGCTCGATCGCCTGCGCAGTCAACTGCCCGACCCGGCGCGAGGTCAGCCCTTCGGACAGCGGATAGATCGCCTCCCGCTCCGGCAGGCTGTCGGCCTCTTCGACCGGCAGGACATGGTCGGGATGGACCATCTGCAGCTCCTGCCCGTACAGCTCCAGCTTGCCCGACACGATCCGCGTCTCGCCGAGCGGAAACAGCTTCTTCACCCAGCCCGACGATCCGCCGAAATAGGTGAGACTCACGATATTGCCGTGCGCGTCCGCCGCCCGCACCCGCGTCGGCCCCCGCCCGGCGCTGACCCGGTAATCGGTCGCGACCAGCGGGATCGCGATCACCCGCCCCGCATCCTGCTCCATGAGCTCGGTCCGCTTCTGCCGGTCGACCCAGCCGGTCGGCAGGTGGAACGCGACATCGACCACGCGCGACAGCTTCAACCGCTCCAGCGGCTTGGCCAGCGCCGGGCCGACCCCCTTCAGCGAGGTGACTTCGGCAAACAGCGGGTTGAGGAGATCAGGACGCATGACTATCTCGCCCTAATCCCAACCGGCGTCCGCTTCCAGCGTCCGCCGGACCATCGGCATTGGAACATCATGGACCGCGAAACCCGGCTGAAGCGCCTGAAATTCCGTAGCTGGCATCGCGGCACCCGCGAAGCCGACCTGATGATCGGCGGCTATTTCGACGCGCATTCCGCCACCTGGAGCGACGCCGACATGGACTGGTTCGAGGGGTTTCTCGAGGAACAGGATGTCGACATCATGGCGTGGGCGATGGGCGTCCAGCCGCCGCCGGCGCAGTTCGACCACCCGGTCCTCCACGCGATGCGCGCGATGGATTTCGTGCCGGTTGCCAAGTAACTCCCTCTCCCCTTCAGGGGAGAGGGTCGGGGAGAGGGGAATGCCAAAGACGGCACCTGTCGCCCCCTCTCCCAACCCTCTCCCCCATGGGGCAGAGGGCTATAGGAACCCGATGCCCGACCTGTCCAAGATCCTGACCGCCCCCCGCTCGCTCACCCTCGCAGGGGTTCCGGCCGGCTTCCTCCCCGTCCTGCTCGCCGACCTCGCCCGCGGCGCTAAGGGCGATCTGATCTACATCGCCCCCGACGAAGCGGCGATGCGCGCCATCGCGACCACCGCGCCGTTCTTCGCCCCCGACCTCTCGGTGCTGCAATTCCCCGCGTGGGACTGCCTCCCCTACGACCGCGCCAGCCCGACACTGCGCTCGATGGCCGAACGCCTGTCCGCGCTCCACACGCTTCAGACGACGGCGAAAGGCCCGCGCCTGATCGTCACCACCGTCAACGCCGCGACCCAGCGCACGCTGACCCCGTTCCGCATCCGTCAGTTGGTCGCGCGCCTCGCGCCCGGCGAGCGCATCTCGCTCCCCCGCCTCTCCGCCCTGTTGCAAGCCAACGGCTATAACCGCGTCGATACCGTCCATGACGCGGGTGAGTTCGCGGTGCGCGGCGGCCTGGTCGACCTGTGGCCGTCAGGCTCCGATGTCGGCCTGCGCCTCGACTTTTTCGGCGACGAGATCGAAACCGTCCGCACCTTCAGCCCCGAGGACCAGCGCACCACCGGCCGCGTCGACGGCTTCACTCTCCTTCCCGCCTCCGAAGCACTGCTCGACGAAGACTCGATCAAGCGCTTCCGCACCCGCTATCGCGAGAAAATCGGCGCGACCGCGACCGGCGACCCGATCTATCAGGCGATCAGCGACGGCCGCCGCCTGTCGGGCATGGAACATTGGCTGCCCTTTTTCGAAGAACGCCTCGAAACCTTTTTCGACCACCTCTCGCCAGAAGCCGTCATCGTCCGCGACGCGGGCGTCCCAGCCGCTGCCGAGCAGCGCTTCGAATCGATCACCGACTATCACACCAACCGCGTCCGCGCGCAGACCAGCGATCCGGGCAGCTACCGCCCGCTGCTGCCCGCCGCGCTCTATCTGTCGGCCGATGAATGGGCCGACCGCCTGTCGGACACCGCCGCGCATCAGGTCACACCCTTCCACGCGCCCGACAGCGCCACCTCGATCGATTTCGAGGTCGACGGCCCGCGCGACTTCACCCCCGAACGTACGCAACAGGCAAACATCTACGAAGCCGTCGTCGATCACATCGCCGGCCTTCGCAAGCAAGGCCGCAAGCCGATCCTCGCCAGCTATTCGGAGGGTGCGCGCGAGCGGCTGATGGGCCTGCTCGCCGATCACGACCTGACCGGCGTGTCGACCGTCGAGACTTGGCAGCAGGCGCTGGGCGGCGCGAAGTCGACCGTCTCCTTCGTCGTCCTGCCCCTCGACCACGGCTTCACCGCCGCCGATGTCGCGGTGCTGACCGAACAGGACATGCTCGGCGACCGACTCGTCCGCCGGGCCAGGCGCCGCAAGAATACCGACGCCTTCCTGCAGGAACTCGCCACCCTTTCCCCCGGCGACCTCGTCGTCCATGCCGACCACGGCATCGGCCGCTATGTCGGGCTGACCCAGGTGCCGGTGGCCAAGGCCCCGCACGACTGCGTCCAGCTCGAATATGCCGGCGGCGACAAGCTCTACGTGCCGGTCGAAAACCTCGAAGTCCTCAGCCGCTACGGCGCGGGGGAGGAAGGGGCATCGCTCGACCGTCTGGGCGGGGAGGCATGGCAGCGACGCAAGGCGCGGATGAAGGATCGCATCCGCGAAATCGCGGGTGACCTGATCGCTACCGCCGCCAAGCGCGCCATGCGCCCCGCCGACATCGCCGAACCCGACAGCGGCGGCTATCCCGCCTTCGTCGACCGTTTCCCCTATCAGGAAACCGACGACCAGGAACGCGCCATCGCCGACGTGCTGGAGGATCTGGGCGCGGGCAAGCCGATGGACCGCCTCGTCGTCGGCGACGTGGGCTTCGGCAAGACCGAGGTCGCGCTCCGCGCCGCCTTCGTCGCGGCGATGGCCGGAATGCAGGTCGCCATCGTCTGCCCGACGACGCTCCTCGCCCGCCAGCACTACAACAATTTCAAGGCCCGCTTCGAAGGCTTCCCGATCGAGGTCGGCCGCCTCTCCCGCCTCGTCACCGCAACCGAGGCGAAGAAGGTCCGCGACGGCCTGACCGACGGGACGATCGACGTGGTCGTCGGCACCCACGCCGTCCTCTCCAAACAGGTCGATTTCAAACGCCTGGGGCTGGTCATCGTCGACGAGGAACAGCGCTTCGGCGTGACCCACAAGGAACGGCTGAAGGCGATGAAGGCCGACGTCCACGTCCTGACGCTCACCGCCACCCCGATCCCGCGCACGCTGCAGATGGCGATGTCGGGCCTGCGGGAGCTGTCGGTGATCCAGACCCCGCCGGTCGATCGCCTGGCGGTCCGCACCTACATCATGCCATGGGACCCGGTGGTGCTGCGCGAGGCGCTCCTGCGTGAACATTATCGCGGCGGCCAGGCCTATTTCGTTACGCCGCGCATCGCCGACCTTCCCGACATCGAGAAATTCCTGACCGAGGAGGTTCCCGAAATCCGCTACGTCGTCGCGCACGGGCAAATGGCGCCGAGCGAGGTCGAGGAACGCATGTCGGCCTTCTACGACAAGCGCTACGACCTGCTGGTGTCGACCACCATCGTCGAATCCGGCCTCGACATCCCGTCCGCCAACACCCTCATCATCAACCGCGCCGACAAGTTCGGCTTAGCGCAACTCTACCAGCTGCGCGGGCGCGTCGGCCGGTCGAAGACCCGCGCCTATGCCTATATGACCACGCCCCCCGAACGCTTGGTCAGCGAGGCGGCGGAAAAGCGGCTGAAGGTCATCTCCGACCTCGAATCGCTGGGCGCAGGCTTCCAGCTCGCCAGCCACGACCTCGACCAGCGCGGCGCCGGCAACCTGCTCGGCGACGAGCAGTCCGGCCATATCAAGGAAGTCGGCTTCGAACTCTACCAGTCGATGCTGGAGGAGGCGATCCTCGACGCCAAGGCCGGTGGCCTGCGCGACGACAAGCCCAAGGACTTCTCGCCCGCGATCACCGTCGACGCGCCAATCCTGATCCCGGAGGATTACGTCCCCGACCTCGACCTGCGCATGGGTCTCTACCGCCGCCTGAACGATGTCGAGGATCGCGCCGGCATTGACGCCTTCGCCACCGAACTGATCGACCGCTTCGGCAAGCTGCCGCTCGCCACCGCCAACCTGCTGCAACTGATCGAGGCCAAGCTGAACGCGAAAAAGGCGTGCATCGCCAAGATCGATGTCGGCGCCAAAGGCGCGATCGTCAGCTTCCACGAGGACAAATTCCCCAGCGTCGAAGGGCTGCTCGCCTATGTCGACAAGCTCAACGGCACCGCAAAGCTGCGCCCCGACATGCGCCTGGTCATCAGCCGCAGCTTCGGCGACCCACAGACACGGCTTAACGCCGCGCTGCAAATCTCGCGCGGGCTGGCGAAGGCGGCGGGGTAGTGCCGCCGGTCAGTGCGTCGCCGGCGCTTCCCTCGCAAAGGGCACGTCGAACGGCCCGGTGACGATCCGCCCGGCAACATCTGATGCTGCGCGGTCGATCCGCAGCACGAGATCGTTCGACAGGATGAAATAGGTGTCGGACGACATGGCGTAGAGCGGCTCGCTGACCCCTTCCTTCATCGACAAGGCCAGCCCCGCACCCTGCCGCAGGATCGAAAACGATCCCAGCTGCGGAATGGCGTAATTGCCGACCATGCGTGCAGCGGTGGCTTCGGGGATCGGCAGGCTGCGACGCACGACGCTGCGATAGCTTGGCCAGTCATAGGCAGCGGCGACGCTGCGCGTGATCTCCATTGCCAGTTCGTTGCCTTGTGCGCCGTTGGTCATCACCGCGACCCCGTCGCCCGATCGGCTAAAGGCAACCAGGAAATTCTCATATCCCTCGTTACTGCCACCATGCGAAAAGGCGCGGTTATCGGGTGCACCATGCACTTCGAGGCCGAGGCCATAATCGCCCTTGCCCGGTGTCAACATCGCGATTGCCAGCTTCTGCGCAAGCAACCCGCCCGGCCGCCGCACGCTGTCACGCACCGCGATGGCATAGCGCAGCAGGTCGCTGGGCGTGCTCCACATTCCGGCGGCGGCCAGTTCGGGATAACGATGCGGCCCGCCATCGACCGGCTTGCCCAGTCCGTCATGCGGCCACGCCGCCGTCGCCAGCGCTGCGGCATCGATCGGCTGGGCAAAGCGGCTGTGCGTCATCCCCGCCGGGCGTAACACCTCGTCCTGCAACACCGTGGCAAAGGGTTTGCCGGTGACATCCCCGATCAGCTTTTGAATAACCGTATAGCCGCCCCCGGAATAGCGCCACATCGTCCCCGGCGGAGTGTCCACCACGACCGGCTTTGTATTGGCGGGCGCGCGTCCGGCCAGCACGTCGTCGACGCTCGGCATCGCCGCCCCGGCGGCATAGCCCGGAAAGCCATGCACCGTCGTTCCCGCAGTGTGCGACAATAGCGCGCGCAGCGTCACCTGCACGCCCGGCGGCGTCGGCAGCTTCCATCCCTTCAACCGCGCGTTCACGTCGCCGTCCAGCGTCAACCGATGCTGGTCGACCAGCCGCAGCGCTGCCAGCGCCGTCACCGGTTTGCTGATCGATCCCGCTTGGAACAAGGTGTCGGGTGTCACCGCGCGGCCGTCGGCACGGGTGACTCCATATCCCTTGGCCCATACGATCCGTCCGTCGTGCAGCACTGCTACGCTGACCCCCGGTACCTTCAACCGCTGCATTTCTGCAGCGATCGTCCGGCGCGGCACGGGCGCATCAGCCAGCACGACAGCCGGCACCAGCCCCTGTTCGACTGCGACGATCTTTGTCGCCTCGCCCTTCTCCGGCCGGGCGGTCACGGGCGTCGACAGCAACACGGCAAAGCAGTTTAGGGCAATCGATCGGCGCATCATGTTCATCTTCGGTTCGGGTCGGGTATCGCGGCCTTAAAGCGTCACTGTCTCCGCCGGCAAGCCTGCGCCGACGCCTTACCGATCGCCTACGACCCGGACGATCGCTGCATTATCTGACCGACCACGTCACCGATACGATCCGCCAGCCGTCATTGCTGCGGACGAGCAGCCAATGCTCCATCCCCGCATTCACCTCGACGCCGTCCATCCTGAACGAATAGTCGAACGACATCGCGGCGGAATCGCCGTCGCGGTTGATCCGGATGTTGCGGAAATCCTCTTGCGAATGGCCCTTGCGCGACACGATGCTGTCGATGAACGCGGTCGGACTGTTGCCCGGATCGAACGCCGCCTTGATGCCCTTGCTCGTCGGGTCCTTCGCCACCGCCCGATCGCTCATGACCTCCTGCCAATTGGTCGCCTCGGGCCGCAGGAACAACGACAGGAACGCCGCCTTGTCGCGATGCTCGATCGCGTGCTGGAACCTGGCCGCCAGCGCGCGGATGTCGCGGTCGCCGGTGTCCGTGGCCCTGGCCGGCGCCGGGCTGCCCGCGGCCACCATCGCTGCGATCATCACCGGCGTCATCGACATTTCCCCTGCTGCGGACCGATCACGCCGGAAGGTGCGAGTCGCTGCCCTGTCGAGGACCGGAGATAGACCGACCGCAACCCGCCTCGCCAGCGCGCGGTGCAACCGACGCGCACTTTCCTACACGTCGCCCCGCTGCCATCCTGCACACCGGCCACCATCCCGCCACGCCCTTTGACACCGCCGCTCCCCACGTCGCGCAATCAGCGCACGAGTGTGAACTTAGTGAACTTTGACCACCGCCCGGCGAAAAAGTCTTAATAATTCAACTGCAACTGGGTTCGGATCAGATCGCCCTCGGCTCGCCCCAACCGCCGCTCGTCCGCCTCGGCTCGCTCCATCCGGGCATAGGCGAGCGTCAGCTCCAGCGCGGGGACCGGCTGGAACTCGATGCCCAGCTCGACCTCGTCGGTTTCCAGCCGGGGCGCATTGACCGCCGCCTTCCACCCGCCGCGATAGGTCTGCCACCGGGCATAGGGCATGAACAGTCCCACCGGCGACGCCTTCACCCGCGCCATCGCCTGTACATAGCCGCCGTGCAGCGGCTTGGTCGTGATCGCGCGCAGCATCCGGTCATATTCCGGCCCGCGACCCCAATTCCATTCCGCCTGGAAGCCGATCGGCGCGGGGTACAGGATGGCGTGCAGCCCAACCCGTTCGTCGGCAAAGGCGACCGGACTGACGCCGCCGGTGCGTACCTCGGGCTGGATGCGGTTGGTATAGGCGCTGCCGCCGATCTCCAGCACGTGCCCGCCGCCGATCTCGAACGGCCAGGTCGCCAGTGCGACCGCCATCACCGCGTCGTTCGTTTCCTCGCGGTTCACGCCCTGCCCGTTATAGATGCCCAGACCGAACGCGCCGTAATTACCGAACAGCTTCTGCCCATCCTTGGTCAGCCGTTCCCAGATGTCGTCGACATAGGCCGGCGTGTAATAGGCGACGACACCGATGTCGCGTTCGCTCGGCACGCCGCTGTTGATCGCATCACTGCGGTCGAGCGTCAGCCGGTTCGACGACGACTGCATATTTTCCCACCCGAACGGCACCTTCGATTGGCCGAAACGCAACCGGAACCGCTTGTCCGGGTCGAGGAACGCGTCGAAATAGGCGTCGCGCAGTTGCAGGAACCCTTCGCGCCGCTCGCCGACCGACTGGTTGCTGACCGCCGTCGCGAAATCGGGCTGGAGGTAGAAGGACACCCGGTCGCCCAGATCGCCCTGCAGCACCAGCCGGATGCGGCGAAAGGTAAAGCCGGTATCGTCGCCGATGCCGCTGTCATGCACCGACCGCAATCGGGCAACGCCATCGGGCGCGGTCCGATCACCCGACACGATCTCGTTCAGCCGCAGCTGGGTATAGCCGCGCAGCCGGATGCGATCATACCATTTCTCGCGCCGGGCCGGTGCGGGGGCGGTCGCGGAGGCAAGCTGGGTGCCCGCCTCGGGCACTGTCTGCGGAGCGACAGCAACCTGCGGCGCGGGCGCGACGGGCGCCACCGGCCCACCAGCGGCGGTGGCGGTCGCGGCCTGCGCTGCCTTCATCTCGGCGATGGCCGCCTTCAGCTCGTCGATCTGACGTTGCAGCTCCTGCACCGTCTGCGCGGCGGCGGGTGGTGCGACCAGAAACGATGTGGCGACGATCGCCGGAAAGAGCTGCTGCATGGACCCGCGCCATGCCGGTCGGGCACGGCACGGGTCAAGCGAAGTTTGTGACGGTTCAGTTACGACTCAGATGTGGATCGCGCGGCCGTAAGCGGCCAGCACCGATTCATGCATCGATTCCGAAATGGTCGGGTGCGCGAACACCGTCTGGGTCAGTTCGGTCTCGGTCGTCTCCAGCTGGCGGGCGACGACATAGCCCTGGATCATCTCGGTCACTTCCGCGCCGACCATGTGCGCGCCCAAAAGCTCGCCGGTCTTGGCGTCGAACACCGTCTTTACGAAGCCTTCGGCCTCGCCCAGCGCGATCGCCTTGCCGTTGCCGATGAACGGGAACTTGCCGACCTTGACGCTGTAGCCCGCTTCCTTGGCCTTCGCCTCGGTAAAGCCGACGCTGGCGACCTGCGGCCGGGCATAGGTGCAGCCTGGAATGTTGTTCTTGTCCATCGCGTGCGGATGGACGTCCTTGTTGCCCAGCGCCTTGGCGATGGCTTCGGCGGCGATCACGCCCTCATGGCTCGCCTTGTGCGCCAGCCACGGCGCGCCGGTCACGTCGCCGATCGCCCAGATGCCGTCGACATTAGTTTTGCCGTAACCGTCGGTCTTGATGTGGCCGCGCTCGGCCTCGATCTTCAGCGCTTCCAGCCCGATATTCTCGGTGTTCGGCACGATGCCGATCGCGACGATCGCATGGCTGAACTCGGTCGTCTCGACCTTGCCGTCCGGCCCCTTGATCGCGGCCTTCACGCCCGCCGGGCCGGCTTCCAGCTTTTCGAGGCCCGACTTGGTCTTGATCGTCATGCCCTGCTTGGTCAGCGCCTTGTGCATGAACTCGCTGACTTCGGCGTCCTCGACCGGCATGATCCGGTCGAGCATCTCGACGATCGTCACGTCGGCGCCCATGTCGTTGTAGAAGCTGGCGAACTCGACCCCGATCGCGCCCGACCCGATGACCAGCAGCTTGGTCGGCATTTCGGGCGGCACCATCGCGTGGCGATACGTCCAGATCTTGGCACCATCGGCCTTCGCGAACGGCAGGTCGCGGGCGCGCGCGCCGGTCGCGATGATGATGTGCTTGGCTTCCAGCTCGGTGGTCTTGTCGCCCTGCTTGACGCTCAGCTTGCCCTTGGCCGTGATCGTGCCGACGCCCTCATGGACGGCGACCTTGTTCTTCTTCATCAGGCCCTTGATGCCGGCGTTCAGCTGGCCCGCGACCTTGCGGCTGCGATCGACCACCTTCGCCAGGTCGAAGGACGGCTTCTCGTTCGACAGGCCGTATTGCGCGGCGTGCATCATGTAATGATAGATTTCGGCGGAGCGCAGCAGCGCCTTGGTCGCGATACAGCCCCAGTTGAGGCAGATGCCGCCCAGCCGTTCGCGCTCGACGATCGCGACCTTCAGGCCGAGCTGGCTCGCCCGGATCGCCGCGACATAGCCGCCGGGGCCCGAACCAAGCACGATGAGGTCGTAGGATTCAGCCATCACTTTACCTTTTCGCTCGTTGCTGCCCGGTCGAGCAGCCGAAATAATTGCCGCACGATCGCCGTGCCTCAGCCCTCGATCGGTCGCGGGCGGCGATGTTCGTCGATTGCCACGAATACGAAGCGTGCCTGGGTCACGCGGTCGACCGCCTCACCGAACCGGTCGCGGCGCCACGCCTCGACCTCGATCGTCATCGACGTGCGGCCAACCTTCACGATGTCGGTATAGACCGACACTTCGTCCCCGACCGCAACCGGCGCGTGGAACTGCATCGCATCGACCGCGATCGTCACTGCCCGCCCCTTGGCATGACGGGCTGCAACCAGTCCAGCAGCCATGTCCATCTGCGACATGATCCATCCGCCGAAGATGTCGCCGTACGGGTTGGTGTCGGCCGGCATCGCGGTGACGCGGAGGGCGGGCTGGCCCGGCGGCGGGGCGATGGCATCCTCAACGATCATGCGATATCCCCTTCGCGCGTTCCTCGGCCATGGCGCGCTGCACCTGCCGGACGCCCAGCACCAGCACGACGACCATCGCTACCCATGTTACCGTCCAGATGTCGCGCCGTCCCAGCGGATACGACCATGCCGAAAGCGAACCGATCGCCCATGCCGCTGCCACCCCGGCAACGACATGCACGATTTCGGTCAGCAACCGGGCGCGCATTTACGCGATCAGGCCGAGCGGCGACTCCACCAGCGCCTTGAACAGCTTCAGCATTTCCGCCCCGTCCGCACCGTCGATGGCGCGGTGGTCAAAGCTGCCGGTCGCCGTCATCACGGTCGCCACGCCCAGCGCGTCGTCGACGATGTACGGGCGCTTTTCACCGGCACCGACCGCCAGGATCATGCCCTGCGGCGGGTTGATGACCGCTTCGAACTGCTTGATGCCGAACATGCCCATGTTGGAGAGCGATGCCGTGCCGCCCTGATATTCCTCGGGCTTCAGCTTGTTCTCCTTGGCGCGGCCGGCCAGGTCCTTCATCTCGCTGCTGATCTTTGCCACGCCCTTGTTGGCGGCGTCGCGGATGATCGGGGTGATGAGGCCGGTCGGCGTCGACACCGCCACCGACACGTCGGCGCGGCTGTACTGCACCATTTCGTTGCCGAGGAAGGTGACGTTGCACTTCGGGCTGTTTTCCAGCGCGACGCCCAGCGCCTTGATGAGCAGGTCGTTGACCGACAGCTTCACGCCGCGCGCGTCGAGCGACTTGTTCAGGTCGCCACGCAGCTTCAGCAGCGCATCCAGACGGATATCAACCGTCAGGTAGATGTGCGGCACCTGCTGCTTCGATTCGGTCAGGCGACGCGCGATCGTCTTGCGGATGTTCGACAGCTTTTCGACCGTATGCGGGATCGAATCGTCGAACCACACCGCGGCGGCCTTGGGCGCTTCCGCCGCCGGGGCCGGTGCAGCCGCGGTGGGTGCCGGAGCAGCCGCCTCGGCCTTGGGCGCGCTGGCCTGGCCCGGCTTGGCGCTTTCGACGTCCGCCTTCACGATGCGGCCGTTCGGGCCGCTGCCGGTGACGCCCGACAGGTCGAGACCCTTGTCGGCGGCGATGCGGCGCGCGAGCGGGCTGGCCTTCACGCGGCTGCCGTCGTTAGCGGCGGGAGCGGCCGGTGCCGGCTTCGCTTCGGGGGCAGGCGCAGCGGCTTCGGCTTTCGGAGCCGCTTCCTTCGGGGCATCGGCCTTGGCGGACACGCTGCCGATCGCCGACGCGTCATCGCCCTCTTCGAGCAGGATCGCGATGACCGCACCGACCTTCACATTGTCGGTGCCCTCGGCGACCAGCACCTTGCCGATCGTGCCCTCGTCAACGGCTTCGAATTCCATCGTCGCCTTGTCGGTTTCGATTTCCGCCATGATGTCGCCGGACTTGACGGTATCACCTTCCTTCACCAGCCATTTGGCCAGCGTCCCCTCTTCCATCGTGGGGGACAGGGCGGGCATCTTGATCTCGATCGGCATGGGGCAGAATGGTCCTCTCAGGCTCGTCGCGCCTCTTCGCTGTCGGACGGCTCCCGGTCAAGCCCCGGCACGATCTTGCGTGACCGGCACGAACCGGCGCATGAACCGTAGCGTCAGGGGAAGATGCGATGCGGACATATCTGGTGGTCGTCGACGAAAGTCCGGAAAGCGCGGTCGCCCTGCGCTTCGCCGCGCGCCGTGCGGTAAAGACCAATGGCGGGGTCGAGGTGCTGGCCCTGGTCGAACCACAGGAATTCGCGCCATGGGGCGGCGTGCAGGCGACGATCGAGGAAGAAGCGAAGGAGCGCGCCGAGGCGCTGGTACAGGCAGCGGCGGGCACGCTGATCGCCGAATCGGGGCTGCAACCACATCTGACGGTCAAGATCGGGGACGGCCCGCGAATCGTGCGCGAGATGATCGCCGCCAATCCGGACATCGCCGCGCTGGTGCTGGGTGCCGCCGCCGCCGGATCGCCGGGGCCGCTCGTCACCCATTTCGCCGGGACCGATGCCGGCGCCCTGCCCGTACCGCTCATGATCATTCCCGGCAGCCTCGACCGCGCCGGCATCGACCGGCTGAGCTGAGTCGCGCAGTCAGCCGCCGTTCAGCCGGACAGTCGCACAGGGATTTTGGGAAGTACCGGGCGGGGGAGAGCAGCGGTTCGCGCTCGATCCCCCGCGGGCTGCTGCTGTTCGCCGGGTGTCCGGCACATCCTCTCTTATAATTCAGCGCAGCGCTGGTGGAGGTCCGTTAGCGCGCTCCGGGCACAAAAAAAAGGGCCGGCGAACCGACCCTTGAAAAGTTTTAGGAGAGGATGCCTGAAAGGCACAGTCGTTGTGCATCGCAACCGATCCGTTAGCAATTGCAAAAAACGAAACCAAACATTCGATTTATGCATCAAACCCACCCATCGGGTAGGTTTTACCCGGCGATGGGTATCGCATGAAACCGGTTGAGTGGATCGGCGGAACGCGGCATCCTTCCGAAAATGCGCATGATTTTGCTCCTGCCCACCCTGATCCTCTCCACCGCCGCCGGTGCGCGTGACACCCCCCGCCCCGACCGGCTGCGGGCCGATGTCGCGACGCTGGTGGGGTTCGGCACGCGCCACACCGCCTCCGATCCCGGCCACCCGACCCGCGGGATCGGCGCGGCGCGGCGCTGGTTCGCGAACGAGCTGACCCGAATCGGCACGAGCTGCGGTAACTGCATCACCGTCGCCAATATCGCGCGCGGCTTTACCGGCCCGCGCGCGCCGGCCGGGGTCAATGTGGTCGATGTACTGGGATTCCAGCAGGGCCGCGATCCGAAGCGGGTCGTCATCGTGATGGGCCATATCGACAGCCGGGTCAGCGACGTGATGGACGCAAGGAGCGACGCGCCGGGCGCAAACGACGATGCGTCGGGCGTCGCGCTGGTGCTGGAAACCGCGCGCATCCTGTCGAAGGAGAAGTTCGACGCGACCATCGTCTATGCCGCGCTGTCGGGTGAGGAACAGGGGCTGTGGGGGGCGCAGCTGCTTGCCGACACCGCGAAAGAGCGCGGCTGGGTCGTCACCGCCGTCCTCAACAACGACATCGTCGGCAACACCGTCGGACAGGACGGCCGCAAGGTCGCCGACCGGGTCCGCGTCTTTTCCGAAGGCATCCGTGCCTCCGAATCGCTGGAGCAGCAGATTGCCCGCCGGGCCGCGGGGGGCGAGGATGACGGCCCGTCGCGCGCGCTTGCCAAGACGGTCGATGCGGTCGCGACCGGCATTCCCGGCGGGCTGGACGTGTTCCTCGACCGGCGGCCCGACCGGTTCGGGCGCGGCGGCGACCACGAACCGTTCCTGAAACTCGGCTATCCCGCGATCCGCTTTTCGGTCGGGGTCGAGAATTATGACGCCCAGCACCAGAATCTGCGCAGCGAAGGCAAGCGGGTCTATGGCGACACGATCGACCGGATGGATTTCCCGTATCTGGCCAAGGTGACCGCGATCAACGCCGCGACCATCGCCCGACTTGCCGCCGCCCCCGCAGCACCGGCGGGCGTTTCGATCGAAGGCGCGCTGGCGACTGACACTATGGTGCGCTGGCAGCCGGTGACGAATGCGACGGGCTATCGCATCCGCTGGCGGCGCAACGATGCACAGGACTGGACGAACAGCCGCGACGTGACGGGGGCGGAAGCAGTGCTGAAGGGCGTGATCGTCGACGACCATTTCGTCGCCGTCTCCGCCCTGTCGGCTTCGGGCGCGGAGAGCGTACCGACCTTCGCCGGCCGCGCCCCGCGCTGATCGTCACCGCCGCAGCAGCTTCGAACGATGTAGCCGCCGCGGGGCGCGGCGGTGCGTTTCATAGGTGACGACCTCCTCGGTGGTGGTCGTCGTCACCGGCGCATTCTGGACCGTGACCGTCGTCACGGTGCGCGGCGGGTAATAATAGCCATTGGCGATATAGCCGCCCGGCCCCTCGGTCGTGGTGGTCGTGGTATAGCTGCGCGCGACCGGCGGCGCGCCGACATGCCGTTCGACATAGCCGCCGCGCGGATACGGGCGCGGGCCGATCGGTTGCACCTGTTCCCGCATCGGGCCGAACACGACGCCGGGTGCCTCGGCATAATAGCCGTCGTCGGGTGCGACCGGCACGTCCTGACCCGGCAGCGGATAGTCGGCGCCATAGCCCTGCCGCACCGGCGGCGGCGGCGGCGGCGGTGGTGGCGGCGGCGGTGCGCGGCGATCCTCGGCACGGTCGATCGCGGTTCCGGCCAGCGCCCCGACCCCCGCCCCGATCAGCGTCCCGCCCAGCCGGTTGCCCCGTCCGGCGATCACATTGCCCGCGACGCCGCCCGCGACCCCGCCGCCAACCCCATCGTCGTGCCGCGCGACCGGCGGCGGGGGCGGTGGCGGCGGAAGCCGGTCGTCTTCGGCAAAATACCGGTCATAGGCGCGATCGTCGCGGACATAGCGGCCATTGTCGCGCGCATCCCAATCGATGCCGCTACGGGTATCGAACACCCGCCCGTCGCGGTCGGCCAGCACCGCATCGTCATAATAACGATACCAGCCATAGCCCGGCTGCGGCCGGCTCAATCCATAGGCGGGCCAATCCTGAATGAAGAAGCTGGGCGCGACCCAGTAGCGCGGCATGACCCAGCCGCGCACCGGCATCCGGTAAGCCGCCCAGCCGCCCGGCGCATAATAGCCGCCATACCAGCGCCCGCGCACCTTCCCGCCCCAGCGCGGGCCGGGCAGGTTCACCCGCGGCTGTCCCGGATACAGCGCTGGCCGCCCCGGACGCGCTTCCGGGGACTGGCCGACGCGCGGCTGCGCCTGGGCAACGCCGCCAGAGGCAAGGATCGCCGCGATGGCGGCAAGGGTCGGCGTTCGCATCGTCGGGTCGGCTCCCTGCTACGCGGTTCGGGTCCGCGCGAATATGGTTGCCCAAAGCTTACCACGCACCCCGGTTCCCGGCCAATCCGGCGATTGCCGGACCGACCGTCCCGCACCGGGGCAGATCAGCCGATACGTGACCCCAGCAACGCGACCAGCGCCTCGCACCCCGCCTGATCCTCGGGATCGAACCGGCCGGGCAACGGGCTGTCGAGGTCGAGGACACCGATCAGGCGATCGCCGACGACGATCGGCACCACCAGCTCGCTACGGCTGTCGGCATCGCAGGCGATGTGGCCGGGAAAGGCATGGACATCGGCGACCAGCTGCGTCGTGCGCGTGTCCGCCGCCGTGCCGCAGACGCCGCGTCCCAGCGCGATACGGATACAGGCCGCCTTGCCCTGAAACGGCCCAAGGACCAGTTCGTCCTCGACCAGCCGGTAGAAGCCGGCCCAGTTCAGGTCGGGCAGATATTGCATCAGCAGCGCCGAGGCGTTCGCCATATTGGCGATGGCATCGCTTTCGTCGGCAGTCAGTGCGTCGAGCGCCGACAGGAGGTCGCGGTACAGGTCGCCCTTGGCGCCGGCGGAAATATCGAACTGGTACATGGGAGCCTATGTAAAGCGGCCGATACCCCATGCAATCCTCCCCGTGCCGGGGAGGATTTCAGTCCAGCTTCACGCGGCCCCGCCCGGCCTTCACCTGCGACCGCCCCTTCTTCGCATCGACCCGGCGCACCTGCGACGCCCTGGTCGGCTTGGTCGCGCGCCGTTTCTTCGGCACGATCGTCGCCTCGCGTATCAGCTCGAACAACCGCTCGCGCACCTCGCGCCGGTTCATCTCCTGCGATCGCGACGCATCGGCGCGCAGCGTCAGCACGCCCTCCTTGGTCAGTCGCGATCCGGCCAGCACCGCCAGCCGATGCTTCATCGCGTCGGGCAACCCTGGCGACGCCACCACATCGAACCGCAACAGCACCGCGCTGTCGGTCGTGTTCACATGCTGCCCGCCCGGCCCCGATGCGCGCGTGAAGCTTTCGACCAGCTCGCCGCTATCGATCGAAATAGACCGGGTGATCGCGATGCGGGGCAATCAGGCCTCTTCGAAACCCGCCGCGACGAAGCTCTTCGGCCAGGGCGCGGTCACGTCGATCGCCGGCTTGTTGTCGCGCGGCACCATCAACCCGATGGCGTGCAGCAACATGCCGTGCCGCCCTTGCCGCCCCGCGTCCCGGCCATAGACCGGATCGCCCGCCACCGGGCAGCCCAGCCCTTCGGCCATATGTACGCGGATCTGGTGGGTACGCCCCGTTTCGGGGAACAGGGCGACCAGTGCCCGGTCGCCGACGGTGCGCAGCACGCGCCAGTTGGTCCGTGCCGGCTTGCCCCTCGCATCGCCGACCATGCGCCATCCGGCCTCCGCCGTGCTGACCTTGGCCAGCGCCAAGTCGATCTCACCCGACTCCCCGGCCGGAATGCCGTCGAGGATCGCCAGATAGCGTTTCGTCACCCGCCCTTGTTCGAACGCCTGCTGGAACCGGGCGTGCGCCTTGGGATTGCGGGCGAGGAGCAGGCACCCGCTGGTATCGCGGTCCAGCCGGTGAACCGGCGTCGGTTCGCGTTGAAAGGTGAAGCGCAGTTCGTCGGCACGTCCCACGATGCTGGGCGATCCGTCACGCGGCGGATCGACCGGCAGGCCGGCGGGCTTGTCGAGGACGATCGCTTCGCCGTCGATGAACAGGACCAGGTCGTCAAGCATTGCGCTCCCTTGCCATCGTTGGCGACGCCATGCCAGTGCGCTTGGGGCGTCCTGTTGATCCAGCCGGAGATTTTCGTGCGCCGAACCACCCTCGCCCGCCTGTTGCCGCCGCTGTGCATCCTGAACGCCTGCGCGCCGACCACCGCGCCCGTGCCGCCGGTCGCGGTGCCGACGCCGTCCCCGACCCCCACGCCGGTCGCGCCGCCCCGCATCACCGCATTGCCCCCCGCCGGCCCGACCGGCCCCGCCGAACTATGCGGGCGCGGCACGGTGCAGCGGAGTGCCGATGGCCGGCTGTTCAACCATTTCCCTTATCCCGACATGCCCGCGACCGCATTGGTCGACGCCCCCCCGGCGCTGGGCGGATCGTGCAAGATCCATCCGGCGATGGCCGCCGACCTTGCCCGACTGCTTGCCGCGGCGGACGGCGACCCTGCCATCGCCGGCACGCTGCGCGCCGTATCCTGCCACCGATCCGAAGCGTTGCAGCGCCAGACCTTCTGCGGCGGGATCGGCGCCAACGGATCGGGCAGCTTCGCCGAACGCGCCTGGGCCTCCGCCCCGCCGGGGCATAGCGAGCATTCGACCGGCTATGTCATCGATTTCGGCACCAGCACGTCGCCCGCCTGCAACGCCGAAGCCTGCTTCGCCGCCACCCCCGCCGGCCGCTGGCTGCGCGCCAATGCGGCACGGTTCGGGTTCGAGATGTCGTTCCCGGCGGGCAACCAGCAACAGGTGAAATGGGAGCCGTGGCACTGGCGCTGGGTCGGCACGACGGCGACCGAGGCCGGAGCTGCGCCGGCACGTTCGATCTTCCTTCAGGCGAGGACGCGGTTCCCGGCGGAGCCACGGGTCGACTAGAACCGATCGGCATTCGGCGACCATCGTAAATTTTCGTCATTCCCGCGCAGGCGGGAATCCATAACCGCTTACGTTTTAGCCGGGTTCGCGACGGCGGCGCATATGGACTCCCGCCTGCGCGGGAGTGACGATTCAGGATGTAGCAGTCGTCCAATGCACGGAGTGTCGATCGGACCTCAGCACCCTCACCCCTTATTTTGCTGGCGCCGTAATCCCCGCATCGGTCTGCACCACCGGCTGCATCGTCCCGTCCTTATTATACCGCAGCCGCTCGACCGTCACCGCCCGCCGCCCGATCGCGCCGTTCAGGTCGCCGATCGCCAGCGTCGCATTGTGCAGGAACAGATACCAGTCGCCCTTATACTCGACGATGCCCGGATGGATGGTGAAGCTGTACTTGCCCGAACCGGTCAGTTCCCCGCGATAGGTCCACGGTCCCTTGATCGACGGCGCGGTGGCATAGGACACCCGCTCGTCGCGATGCTTCGACCGGTCGAGCGAGGCATAGGTCAGGTAATAGGTGCCGTTTCGCTCATGCAGCCACGGCCCTTCCTCGAAATGCGGCGGGGTTATTTCGGTGATCGGCCCGTCGATTTCGATCATGTTGGGCTTCAGCTTCGCGATATAGCATTGCCGGTTGCCCCACGCGATCCACGTCGTCCCGTCCTTGTCGGTAAACACGGTCGGGTCGATGTCTTCCCAGCTATGGGTGCCCTTGGGCGTCATCTGGTTGGTGATGAGCGCCGATCCCTTCGCGTCGACGAACGGACCGGTCGGTTTGTCCGACACCGCCACTGCGATCGCCTTGCCGGGATGGGTGTCGTCATGCTCGACCGCGGCATAGAACCAGTATTTGCCGTTCCTAGAGATCGCCTGGCTCGCCCAGGCATCGGCCTTCGCCCATTTGAAATCGGCGACCTTCATGATCGGGCCGTGATCGGTCCAATGGCGCATGTCGGTGGTCGAATAGACCAACCATTCGCGCATGTTGAACATTTGGTCGCGTTCGGCCTGGTCATGCCCGACATACAGATACAGGCGGTCGCCAACGACCAGCGGCGCGGGATCGGCGGTGAACTTGTCGCGGATGATCGGGTTGCTGCCCGGTACCGGCGCGGTTCGCTCCTGCGCCCCGGCCATCGTCGCGACCGCCATCGTCAGCGAACCCCACATCACTATCCCGCGCATCCGCCTCTCCCTCTTGTATCGTTGCGACGATGATAGCCGATAGCGCTAACAATCCAACCCGCGCTCGGTTGGTCCTATCGTGCGACCGTTTCACAGACGGCATGGAACGAACCCGCGCGCCCAACCTTGGTTAGTTTGGTACGCTACGGACGAAATCTTGAGGAGGCCGATCTCGACAGGAGGAACCCATGTCGAACCCGCTAACGACCAAATTGATCAGCTTCACCAAGCTGACGGCAGAAGAAGCCGCCGCTCTGGACGAAGTGTGCAACGACACCTTCACTGTAAAGGGTCGCGACCTGATCCGCGTCGGGGACCGCCCGGAACAGGTATTCCTCGTGCTCGATGGCTGGGCGTGCCGGTACAACGACCTGCCCGATGGAAAGCGACAGATCCTCGCCTTCCTTATCCCCGGCGACCTGTGCGACCCCCATATCTTCATTTTCGAACAGATGGACCATTCGATCCGTGCCCTCGGTGAAGCGCGTGTCGCGGCGATCCCCAAACGGGTGATCCTCGATCTCACCGAACGCTATCCGGCACTTGCGCGGGGCTTCTGGTGGTCGGCGCTAGCTGACGAAGCAGTGTCGCGCGAATGGCTGGTCAATGTTGCCCAGCGCGATTCCTATACTCGCATGGCGCATCTATTTTGTGAGCTATGGTTACGCATGTGCCAGGTTAAGCGGACCACCGGCGGTTCGTTCGACCTGCCGCTGACCCAAGAGCAACTGGGCGATACGCTCGGTATCACGCCGGTCCATGTCAATCGGGTACTGCAACGGCTGCGCACCGAAGGGCTGGTCACCACCCGCGACCGGCGGATGACGATCCACGATATCGACGCGCTGAAGGAAGCTGCCGAGTTCGATCCGCGCTACCTGCACCTCGACGCGCGGGTGCCGGCGTAACGGGGCGACCTCCCGGCCGCCCCGCAATGATTTAACCGAAGACCTTTGCAGCCAGCTCGGCGATCCGCTTGCCCTGATGCCGCGCGCCGCCCAGCTCGATCTCGCTCGGCTGCCGGCTGCCGTCGCCCCCGGCGATGGTCGACGCGCCATAGGGCGTGCTGCCATTCACCTCGTCCAGCCCGGTATGGCCTTCATAGGCATAATCGAGGCCGACGATCGTCATGCCGTGATGCATCAGGTTGGTGATGATCGAGAACAGCGTCGTTTCCTGCCCGCCATGCTGCGTCGCGGTCGAGGTGAAGGCGCCGCCGATCTTGTTGACCAGCCCGCCCTTGGCCCACACGCCGCCGGTCGTGTCCCAGAACGCCGCCATCTGGCTCGACATCCGGCCATAGCGCGTGCCGGTGCCGACGATGATCGCGTCATAGTTGGTCAGTTCGTTGGGATCGGTCAGCAATTCGTGATGATCCGCGACCTGGAAGCCGGCCGACTTCGCCACCTCGTCCGGGGCGGTTTCGCGCACCCGGCGGACGTCCACCTCGGCACCTGCCGAACGCGCGCCTTCTGCGACCGCATCGGCCATCTTCGCGATATGGCCATAGGACGAATAATAGAGGACCAGAACCTTCGACATGTGCAGCTACTCCCTTGGAATTATTCGGAATCGACCAGGACGATTTCGGCGTCCTCGGTCGCGGTGATGGTGACGGTCTGCCCGCCGGACAGCGCGGCCCCGTCGCGTGCCTGAAAGGCGACGCCGTCGATGGTGATCGCGCCGGTCGCGGCGACCAGATAGGCGTGACGCCCTTCGCCCACGCTATGTTCCACGCTTTCCCCGGCCTTCAGCGTCGCGCCCAGCACGCGTGCTTCCGCCCGGATGCGCAAGGCGTCGCCATCATCGTCGAACCCGCTGGCCAGCGTGACGAAGCGGCCCGACCGCTCGCCCTTCGGAAACGGCTTGGCACCCCATGCTGGTGCGCCGCCCTTCTGACGCGGCTCGATCCAGATCTGGAAGATACGGGTCGTCTCCGGCTCCAGATTATATTCGGCATGGCGCACGCCGGTACCGGCGCTCATGACCTGCACATCGCCTGCGGTCGTCCGGCCCTTGTTGCCCATCGAATCCTGATGGGTGATCGCGCCGGAACGGACATAGGTGATGATCTCCATGTCCTTGTGCGGATGCGGCGGAAACCCGCTGTTCGCGGCGATCTCGTCGTCGTTCCACACCCGGATCGCGCCCCAGCCCATCCGCTTGGGATCGTAATAATTGGCGAAGCTGAAATGGTGGCGGGCGTTCAGCCATCCATGGTCGGCATGGCCCAGGCTGGTGAAGTCACGTTTGTCGATCATCGTCGATCTCCTTGCTTGACCCGCAAGATAGGTCGCGCGATCATTGCGTAAATGGAAACGTCGGAAACCGATCGTTTCACGAATGGAGGGGTAATGCGACTTCCCGATTTCGAAGCCTGGGCGATGTTCGCCTGCGTCGTCGAACACCGTTCGTTCAGCGCGGCGGCCCAGTCGATCGGCGTGTCGAAGGCCACGGTGTCGAAGGCAGTGGCCCGGCTGGAAGCCTCGCTCGGCACCACGCTGTTCCACCGCACCTCGCGCCGGCTGACGCTGACCGATGCCGGGCAGTCGCTCGCCGAACGCGCCGGCCGCATTCTTGCCGAAGCGCAGGCAGCGGAGGAACAGGCGCGCGACGCCGCCGCCGCACCCACCGGCCTCGTCCGAATGGCGGCGCCGATGTCGTTCGGCCTTGCCCATGTCGCTCCTGCGATCGCCGACTTTCTGCGCGACCATCCGGGCGTGGAGATCGACTTGACCCTGTCGGATGCCAAGGTCGACATCGTCGCCGACGGCATCGATGTGGCGCTGCGTATCGCCGACCTGCCCGACAGCTCGCTGCGGGCGCGTCGCTTGGCGCCCGTGGCGATCCACATCGTTGCCGCGCCCGCCTATTGGAACCGGCGCGGACGGCCGGCGCATCCCGCCGACCTCGGCGACCATGACTGTTTCGGCTACACCAACCTTCCCAGCGCGATCTGGCATTTCCGGCGCGGCGAAGAGGAGGTCGCGGTGCGGCCGACCGGGCCGCTGGCGACGAATAACGGCGAAGCGTTGCTGCCCGCCTTGTGCGCCGGACTGGGCGTCGCGCGCCTGCCCGATTTCCTGGTGGACGCCGACATCGCCGCCGGGCGGCTGGAACCCGTCCTGCCCGACTGGAACAGCGGCAGCGTCGCGCTACACCTGCTCACGCCGCCCGGCACGCTGCGTCCCGCGCGGGTCGAGGCACTGATCGACTTTTTCGCCGACCGTTTCCGCCGCAGCTGCAACCAGCGTTAATTTCGCTAAACCTTTTCTTCGGCCTGCCGTTTACCATCATAGAACCCTTCGTTCCGCTTAACCAACGGAATTTACGAAGTGTTTTCGATTAGGAAGAAATTAACCTTTTGCCTTCATAGGTGTTTACGTTAATGTTTCCGCTGCGCGCCGGTCAGGGACGATAGCGCGCCGCGAAACGGGGGAATTGAGCCGATGCGCGTGCTGCTGATCGAGGACGAGCCGACGACCGCCAAGGCGATCGAACTGATGCTCACGACCGAAGGGTTCAACATCTACACGACCGATCTGGGCGAAGAAGGCCTCGATCTGGGCAAGCTGTACGATTACGACATCATCCTGCTCGACCTGAACCTGCCCGACATGCACGGGTACGACGTTCTGAAGAAACTGCGCGTCGCACGCGTGCAGACCCCGGTCCTGATCCTGTCGGGCATCGACGAAATGGATTCGAAGGTGCGCTCGTTCGGCTTCGGTGCCGACGATTACGTGACCAAGCCGTTCCACCGCGAGGAACTGATCGCGCGCATCCACGCCGTCGTCCGCCGGTCGAAGGGGCATTCGCAGTCGGTCATCCGCACCGGCAAGCTCTCGGTCAACCTCGATGCCAAGACGGTCGACGTCGACGGCGCACGGGTCCACCTGACCGGCAAGGAATATGCGATGCTGGAGCTACTGTCGCTCCGCAAGGGTACGACGCTGACCAAGGAAATGTTCCTCAACCATCTCTATGGCGGGATGGACGAGCCGGAACTCAAGATCATCGACGTCTTCATCTGCAAGCTGCGCAAGAAGCTCAGCATGGCGTGCGAAGGCGACAATTATATCGAGACCGTCTGGGGCCGCGGTTATGTGCTGCGCGAGCCCGATGAATTGGTCGAGGCGGCCGTCGCGTAAGCGGCGCGCCTCCCGACCCATCCATTCCCATCCCGTTCGGTTCGAGCAGCTTCGAGCTTATCAAGAAGCGCCCGTCGAGAACGGGGCAGACACCCCCACCAAACGAGCTTTCGTATCCCCGCATAGGCGGGGATCCAGGGTAACGAAGCGATACGCTCGCGGCTCTGGACCCCCGCCTGCGCGGGGATACGGCCACTTACGCCGTAATCGCCCCACCCATCCCCAGTCGCTTGCCATTGGTGATGATGACCCGGTCGCCCAGCTTCGCCACGCCGAACAGCTTCTTCGCGAACGCGGTCGGCACGCCGATACAGCCGTGCGTCGCGCCGCCTTCCTGGACGTCGCTGCCGTGGATCGAGATGCCGTCATTGGTCAGCCGCAGCATATAGGGCATCGGCGCACCATACAGGTTGCTGACATGGTCGGCATCCTTCTCGGTAATCTTCAGCGCGCCCAAGGGGGTCGGTTTCCAGTCGGCACCATATAGCACCACCGCCGCGCCGATCTCGTAGCCATCGCGAAACACCGACAGCACCTGCGCATCCAGGTCGATCGTGACCACCAACGGACCCTTGGCCGGCGCGCCGTCCTCGTCCCAGACCCAGCGGCCATGGGTGAACGGCCCGTCGATGTTCAGCACCCGGCGAACGACCATCGCCTCGGGTGCGGGCGTCGACACAGCGGCCGGAGTCGCGACGGGCACGGGTTTCGCCGCCGCGACCTTCGCCACCGGCTTGGCGGCAAGGGGCGCAGGCCGCTCGGCGCTGAGCAGCATCGCCGCCCCGCCCGCCGTGGCTCCGACCACGCCGACCAGCATTGCCACGCCCAACCCGGTTCGCAACGAAACGCGCATCGATCCTCCTGTCGCCCGCCAATGTAGGGCAAGCGGAGCAGCAACACACCCCGGCAATCCGGGACGTATCAGGATGGCACATTAATCCTCCCCAGAATGGGGAGGGGGACCAACCGCAGGCTGGTGGAGGGGGATGTCCACGAACGATTCGCATGAGGAAGCCCCTCCGCCACCGTTACACGGCGGCCCCCTCCCCATTCTGGGGAAGAAATTATCGCCCCTGGACCTTCGGCACGTCCTTCAGCGGCCACGCCTTGTACCCGCCGACCCATGTCTCGATCACCCGCGTCGCGCGCAGCTCGGCGGGCGTCGCCGACACCGGATCGCGGTCGACGACGATGAAGTCCGCCTTCTGTCCCGGCAGCAGCGACCCGAAACGCTGTTCCGCAAAGCCGGCGAACGCCGCATCCTGCGTGAACGCCTTCCACGCCTGTTCGCGGGTCACCTTCTCCTCCGGCCGCCAGCCACCCGGCGGCTGCCCGTTCGCATCCTCGCGGGTGAATGCCGCTGCCCAGCCGACGAAGGGGTTCGGATTCTCGACCGGATAGTCCGACCCGAACGCCAGCCGCCCGCCATCGCGCAGCACCGTCGCCCACGCATAGGCCCCGGTCAGCCGCGCCGGCCCCAGCCGCGCCTCCGCCATGGTCCGGTCGCCGGTCGCATGGACCGGCTGCATCGACGCGATGATCCCGTTCCTGCCCAGTCGCGGCAGGTCGGCCGGGTCGAGGACCTGCGCATGTTCGATCCGCCAGCGGCGGTCGTCCTTGTACGACGATGCCAGCTCGTCGATCGCGTCCAGTACCTGCCGGTTCGCGCGGTCGCCGATCGCATGGATCGCGAACTGGAACCCGTCCATCGTGCCCCGGCTCAGCAGGTTCAGCAGCGTGGTATCGTTGATGAACGACAGCCCGGTCTGCTTCGGCGCATCGCTATACGGCGCCTTCAGCCACGCCCCGCGCGACCCCAGCGCGCCATCGGCGTACAGCTTGATCCCGCCCAAGCGCAGCCGGTCGCCATAGAGCCACGGCGTCGGCCCCGCCCCGGCAATGGTCAATGCTGGTTCGAGGCCCGCGGCATAGCTCATGATCCGCACGCGCAGCTGGCCGATATCGCCCATGCGGCGGAACACCAGCCAGTCGTCGACCGACGTGCCCATGTCGGCCGTCGCGGTGATGCCGGTCGACAGCAACAGCTCCTGTGCCTTCAGGAACGCGGCGTTGCGTTCGCGCGGGGACGGCTTCGGCTTTGCCGCATCGAACAGACTGGCGGCATTGTCGACGAACACGCCCGATGGCTGGCCGTTCGGCAGCAATTCGATCCGCCCGCCCGCCGGGGCGACGGTCTTCGCGGTAATCCCCGCCGCCTTCATCGCCGCGCTGTTCGCCCACACCGCATGGCCGTCGGCACGCTCCAGCAGCACCGGCTTGTCGCCCGCCGCCGCATCCAGTTCGGCGGCGGTGGGGAACCGGCCCAGCCCCCACGCCTCCTGGTTCCAGCCACCGCCCAATATCCACTGGCGATTGCCGTTGCTGCGCGCATAGGACTGGATCGCGCCTTGCGCTTGCGCGAGCGACTTCGTGGTCGACAGGTCGAGTTCGAGCGCGCGATAGCCCAGCGACATGACATGCCCATGCGCGTCGATCATGCCGGGCATCACGATCCTGCCGCCCATGTCGCTGCGCCAGTCGAGCTTCTTTGGCGCCTTTTCGCCCTTCGGCACCAGCCGAACGACCTTGCCGTCCTTGTCGATCAGGATGCCGCCAAAGCGCACCACGCGGCCCTGTGAATCCAGCGCCACGCCGTTCACATTATCGACCAGCCCATCGGCCTGCGCGGTCCCGGCCAGCAGCAGCGCGGCAAGGGTGAGTGCCGCCCGCATCACTTCGCGATCCTCCGCACCAGCGCACTCGTATCCTGTCGTCCGCCGCCCATGGCCTGCACCTGCGCATAGAATTGATCGACCAACGCCGTCACCGGCAGCGTCGCGCCATTACGTCGCGATTCATCGAGCGCGAGGCCCAAGTCCTTGCGCATCCAGTCGATCGCGAAGCCAAAGTCGAATTCGTCCTTCGCCATGGTCGGCCAGCGATTGACCATCTGCCAGCTCTGCGCCGCACCGCCCGACACTGCCTCCAGCACCTTATCGAGATCGAGGTCGGACGCCTGCGCGAACCGCAGCGCCTCCGACAGCCCGCCCAGTACGCCGGCGATACAGATCTGGTTGACCATCTTGGTCGTCTGCCCCGCACCCGCATCGCCGACATGGACGATGCGCTGGGCATAGGCGGCCATCAACGGCTCGGCCGCGGCGAACGCTTGCGGAGAACCGCCGCACATGATCGACAGCTTGCCGTTCTCGGCACCCGCTTGCCCGCCCGACACCGGCGCATCGAGGACCAACAGCCCCTTCGCCGCGCCCGCCTCGGCCAGTTCACGCGCGATCGCCGCCGACACGGTGGTGTGGTCGGCGAACAGCGCCCCTTTGCCCAGGGTCGCGAATACACCATCGTCGCCCAGCGTCACCTGCCGCAGATCGTCGTCGTTGCCGACGCACGCGAACACCGCATCGGCTCCCTCGGCTGCAGCCGCCGGCGTATCGGCGACCGATCCGCCATGCTGCGCCGCCCAGGCATCGGCCTTGGCACGGGTGCGGTTATAGACGGTGACCTGATGGCCGACGGAGACGAGGTGCCCGGCCATGGGAGCGCCCATGACGCCGGTGCCGATGAATGCGAGTTTTGCCATGGGGCGGAGGTGTAGGAGCTAAGCGCGGAGCCGTACAGCCACCCCAACCGCACCCACTCAAAATCCACTCAAAACCCGTTCGGTTCGAGCAGCTTCGAGCCTGTCGAGAAGCGTCCGTCGAGAACGGCCCGTTTGGGGCACCCCCTTCTCGACTACGGTTCTCGACAGGCTCGAACCTCCGCTCGAAGCAAACGGGTGGTACGTACATTGGGCGGAAGACCTCCCCGCCTTTTCCTCCGCGCCCAAATCGGCTACCCGCCCGCGATGGCTACCAACCCGATCGCTCCGCCCGCCCTGCCCCTCACCGTCGACGATGTTCGTGCGGCGGCAATGCGTATTGGCGGCTCGATCGTCCGCACGCCGACCCTCATCAGTCGCACCCTGTCGGAACTGACCGGCGCCACCGTCTATCTCAAGTTCGAAAACCTCCAGTTCACTGCCGCTTACAAGGAACGCGGCGCGCTCAACACCCTGCTGCAACTCGACGAAGCTACCCGTGCGAAGGGCGTGATCGCCGCCTCGGCCGGCAACCATGCGCAGGGCCTTGCCTATCACGGCAACCGGCTGGGCGTGCCGGTCACCATCGTCATGCCGCGCCCGACTCCGACCGTGAAGGTGATGCAGACGCAGAGCCACGGCGCGACCGTGGTGCTGGAGGGCGAGACGTTCGACGCGGCCTATGCCCATGCCCGCAAGCTGGAGGCCGAACAGGGGCTGACCTTCGTCCATCCCTTCGACGATCCGCGCATCATGGCGGGCCAGGGCACCGTCGCGCTGGAAATGCTGGCCGACGTGCCCGAACTCGACACGCTGGTCGTGCCGATCGGCGGCGGCGGCCTCATCAGCGGGATCGCGACCGTCGCCAAGGCCGCCGACCGCTCGATCGAAGTCGTCGGCGTGCAGGCAGAGCTGTTCCCGTCGATGTACAACAGCCTCCACGGGACCGACATGGAGTGCGCCGGCGACACGCTGGCAGAGGGCATTGCCGTCAAGCAGCCCGGCGGCCTGACCGCGCAGGTCGTGGCCGCGCTGGTCGACGACATCGTGCTGGTCAGCGAACGCCAGCTGGAGGAGGCCGTCAGCCTGCTGGTCCAGATCGAAAAGACCGTGGTCGAGGGCGCCGGTGCCGCCGGCCTCGCCGCGCTGCTCGGCCATGGTGGGCGGTTCAAGGGCAAGACCGTCGGCATCGTCCTGTGCGGCGGCAATATCGACACTCGCCTGCTCGCCAACGTGCTGCTCCGCGACCTCGCCCGCTCGGGCCGTCTTGCCCGGCTGCGCATCCGGTTGCAGGACCGCCCCGGCGCGCTGTTCCACGTCGCCAAGATCTTCCACGAACACACCGTCAACATCATCGAGGTCTATCACCAGCGCGTCTTCACCACGCTGCCGGCCAAGGGCCTGATCACCGACATCGAATGCGAAACCCGCGACCGCGACCATCTCGACCGGCTGGTCGAAGGGTTGCGGGCCGGCGGCTATGAAGTCAGCACGGTCGAACTGGCATGACCGACGCCATCACCGGCGCCTGCCTGTGCGGCGCCTGTCGCTACCGCAGCGACGCGCCGGTGATGAACGTCCGCGCCTGCCACTGTCATCGGTGCCAGCGGGCGACGGGCGGCCCTTTCTATGCGCGGGTGATGGTGCCGCTCGCCTCGGTCACGATCGACGGGCCGGTCGCGTGGTATGACGGTGATACCGGCGTCCGGCGCGGCTTCTGCCCGACCTGCGGATCGACGCTGTTTTCCGAACGCGCCACGGCCGGGACGATCGGGCTGACGATGGGCACGCTCGACCATCCCGAACGCTTCGCGCCGACCGACCATATCTGGGTATCGGCAAAGCAACCATGGCTGGTGCTGGACGATGGCCTGCCGCAATTCGCCGAGGGCCCGCCGGCCTGATACGACGCCCGCAAAATTCGCAGTTAACGCGCTTTTCGCCACGTCTTGTCATCGCCATATCCACTGCGTCATTCTATCGGGGACTGCCCGATCCGAAGGAGCAATGGGTGACCGCGCCGTTTCGATTCCCCCGGTTCTTCGTCACCTCGCCCGCGCCCTGCCCCTATCTGCCGGGGCGGCAGGAGCGGAAGGTGTTCACCGAGCTGAGCGGCGACAATGCGGACGAACTGAACGAGGCATTGGGCCGGATCGGGTTCCGCCGCAGCCAGTCGGTCGCCTACCGCCCCAGTTGCGTCGGGTGCAGCGCCTGTGTGTCGGTCCGCGTCGTCGCCAGCGACTTCTCCATGAACGCGACCCAGCGCAAGTTGATGCGGCGCCATTCGGACCTCGATATCCGCGCCTGCAAGCCCTGGGCGACCGACGAACAATTCCGCCTGCTGCGCCGCTACCTCGCCGCGCGCCATCCCGGCGGCGGCATGACCGCGATGGACGAATCGGACTTTGCCGACATGGTGGAGCATTCGCCGGTCACGTCGTGGGTGATCGAATATCGCGAGCCGGCCGTCGATGGCGTGCCCGGCCGCCTGGTCGGCGCTTGCATCACCGACGAACAGGCCGACGGACTGTCGATGGTCTACAGCTTCTTCGAAACCGACGATGACAGCCGCCCCGGCCTCGGCAACTTCATCATCCTCGACCATATCCGCCGTGCGCGAGCCGGCGGCTTGCCGCATGTCTATCTCGGCTATTGGGTACAGGGGTCGCCGCGCATGACGTACAAGACGCGGTACCGTCCGCTGGAGGTATTGGGGCCGACCGGCTGGGCGCTGCTCGACGACACCCCTTCCGCCGCAAACGTTCCGGCATGAACGCCGCGCTCCTCGCGCTCGCGCTGGCGGTGCAGCCTTCCGCCGGACTGGAACAGCGCCGCGCAACCATCGTCCAGTTCGAGATCAAGCTGGCCCCCGGCCTGTCGCCCGCCCAACAGGCTGTCGCGACCGAAGTCTTCGCCGCCGACACCCGCACCATACGCCGCTGCGCCGATGCCGGCACGATCGCCGCGCGCTACAAGGCGGAGAAGCGCTTTTCCGGGTCGATCACCGAACGCCGCAACACCGCCTTCGCCGCGATCCCGCTCGAACTGCGCCGCGAACTCGACAAGGTCCCGACCGGCCACGCAACGCGGGTCTTCGGATCGGCCGGTGTCCGCCGCGTCCTGATCGCCTGCACCGTGCCGAAGATACCGGCGGCGCGGCAGGGGACGGTGTAGCGCACCTGCGCTGAGACGACGCTTCGGGCGGCACCGGTAAAAATCCGCCCTCCCCTCTTCATTATTCCCGCGAAGGCAGGAATTCATTACCGCCAACGTCTGCGTAAGACTCGATGCCTCAGCGCATATGGGCTCCCGCCGTCGCGGGAGTGACGATTTTTACAAACCGAGCATCAACACGAACAGGCACCCGACCCCATGGCCGGATGCCTGTTCGAAACCCAATACCGGGCAGGCCAAAGCCCACCCGATGCCGGATCAGCCCTGGCGGGCCTTGAAGCGACGGTTGGTCTTGTTGATGACGTAGATGCGCCCGCGGCGACGGATCACGCGGTTGTCCCGGTGACGATCCTTGAGCGACTTCAGCGAATTGACGATCTTCATGGGAACGGCTCTCAAACGGCAAAGAGGCCGCTCGCACGGCCGGAAAAGAGGCGCTCAGCTATCGCCGCACGGCCGCTTCGTCAAGACGCAACCGTCGTAACGCATCGAAACACTTGCGCAATGAACCCATAATGGCGTGTGACGCGTTGGGTCGATTGATGAACCGTGGCAGTTTCGGGGTAGATGACATGAAGAAGGCGTTGGGGCTTGGTCTGGCGGCGACCGCCGCATTGCTGGCAAGCGGTTGCACGACCACCGGATCGCGGACCAGCCCGGTCGAAGTCACCCGGTTCCACCTGAACGAACCGATCGCAAAGGGCAGCTTCTCGATCGAACCAGTACAGACCAACATGTCGGCCACCCCGGAATTCCAGACCTATGGCAACGCCGTGGCGCGCGAACTGGAAAAGGCCGGCTTCACCCGCGCCGGTACGCAGCCGTCGGACCTGATCGTCGGCGTCGCCTTCACGCGCGGGACCAAGGGCTTCGTCGAAAAGCGCGCGCCCGTATCGATCGGCATCGGCGCGGGCGGCGGTGGCGGTGGCTGGCGCGGCGGCGGCGTGGGTCTTGGCGGCGGAGTCGGCTTCGGCCTGGGCGGTGGCCAGCGGGAGGTGATCGGCACCGAACTGGGCGTCCAGATTCGCCGCCGAGCCGACGCTACCACCATCTGGGAAGGGCGTGCCGTCACCGATTCGCTGGAAAACACCCCCGGCGCGCAGCCGGTGTTCCAAGCCGATCGGCTGGCCAATGCGCTGTTCCGGAACTTCCCAGGCGAGTCGGGAATCACTACGACGGTGAAATGAGCATCACCATCAACGCCGCGTTCGACAGCGGCAACATCCGCGTCGTCGCTTCACAGGGCGATGGGTTCGACCTCGAAATCGTGGCCGATCACCAGTCCGACTTCTATCAGTGGTTCCACTTCCGCGTCGCCGGGGCGCGGGGGCGGACCCTGACCTTTCGCATCGTCAATGCCGGCGGCGCGGCCTATGCGTTCGGCTGGCCGGGCTATCGTACCCGCATGAGCAGCGATCGGACGGCGTGGCGGCAGGTCGATACCGGCTATGCCGATGGCGTGCTGACCTTCACCGCGACCATCGACACCGAACTCGCGTGGTTCGCTTTCTTCGCACCCTATTCGATGGAGCGCCACGACGACCTGATCGCGCGCATCGCCGCACAGCCGGGCGTTGCACACCGCGAACTGGGCCAGACGCTGGACGGTCGCGCAATCGACTATCTGACCCTGGGCGACGGCCCGCTGAACGTGTGGGCCTATGCCCGCCAGCATCCCGGCGAATCGATGTGCGAATGGTTCATGGAGGGGCTGCTGGAGCGGCTGACCGACCCGAACGACTCGCTCGCCACCGATCTCCGGTCGCGCATGACCTTTCACTGCGTGCCGAACATGAATCCCGACGGCTCGTTCCGGGGGCATCTGCGCACCAACGCCGCCGGGGTGAACCTCAACCGCGAATGGCACGCACCAACGGCGGAGCGCAGTCCCGAAGTGCTGTGCGTCCGCAATCGCATGGACGAAACCGGCGTCGACATCGCCATCGACGTCCATGGCGACGAAGCGATCCCCGCCAACTTCATCGCCGGCTATGAAGGCATCCCCAACTGGACCGACGACCACGGCGCCCGCTTCACCGCGTTTGGCGCGGCCTGGGCGGCGGCGACGCCGGAGTTCCAGACGAAGCTCGGCTATCCCGTGTCCGCCCCCGGTCAGGCCAATCTCTCGATGTCGACCAACCAGCTCGCCAACCGCTTCGGCGCGCTCAGCATGACGCTTGAAATGCCGTTCAAGGATCACGACGACAATCCCGATCCCGAATTCGGCTGGTCGCCCGAACGCTCGAAGCGCCTTGCGCATAGCTGGCTGGAGGTCTTGGCGGACTTCACCCGGTGATCGTCCGTCCGGGCGGCCTCGACCATCCGGCCACGGCGGCGCTGCTGACGGCGCATCTGGCCGATATGCGCGCCAGCTCGCCGCCGGGCAGCGTCCATGCGCTCGACCTGTCGGCACTGGCGACGCCCGACATCGCCTTCTACACCGCATGGGACGGCGACACGCTGCTCGGCTGCGGGGCGCTGCGCACGCTGGGCGATGGCACGGGTGAGGTAAAGTCGATGCGCACCGATCCGGCGGCACGCGGACATGGTGTCGGACAAGCCGTTCTCGATCGGATCGTCGCTGACGCCTGCGCTGCCGACCTGGCGCACCTGCTGCTCGAAACCGGCACCGGACCGATGTTCGAAGCCGCCCACCGCCTGTACCGGCGCAACGGCTTCGTGCCCTGCCTGCCCTTCGGCGGCTATCGCGCAACCGCCTTCAACCGGTTCCTCTCGCGCACGCTTTAGGCTAGGCGCAGCGGCGACAACCGCAATGGAGGCCCCATGCCCACGCTCGTCCTGATCCGCCACGGCCAGTCGGCCTGGAACCTCGAAAACCGCTTCACCGGCTGGTGGGACGTGAACCTGACTGAAAAGGGTGAGGCGGAGGCCAAGGCGGCGGGCGAACTTCTGACCGAGAAGGGCCATGATTTCGACCTGTGCTTCACCAGCTTCCAGACCCGCGCGATCAAGACGCTGAACATCGCGCTGGAATCGATGGGCCGGTTGTGGCTCCCGGTCGAAAAGGACTGGCGCCTGAACGAGCGGCACTATGGCGGGCTGACCGGCCTCGACAAGGCGGAGACCGCCGCCAAGCATGGCGACGAACAGGTCAAGATCTGGCGCCGCAGCTTCGACGTACCGCCGCCCCTTCCCGAAGCGGACAGCCCGTGGGACCTGTCGGCCGACCGCCGTTATGCCAGGATCGACATTCCGCAGACCGAAAGCCTCAAGGACACGATCGACCGCGTCCTGCCCTATTGGGAGAGCCGCATCGCGCCTGAACTCAAGGCGGGCAAGCGCGTGCTGATCTCGGCACACGGCAACTCGCTGCGCGCGCTGGTCAAGCATCTGTCGGGCATCCCGGACGACGAGATCACCGGCCTCGAAATCCCGACCGGGCAGCCGATCGTCTATGAACTGGCCGACGACCTGACGCCGACCGATCGTTATTATCTGAACGAGCGGTAAGGGGGGCCTTCTCCTCTCACAAATCCGTTCGGTTCGAGCAGCTTCGAGCGAAGTCGAGAAGCGTCTGTCGAGAACGCCCCGTTTGGGGCACCTCCTTCTCGACTACGGTTCTCGACAGGCTCGAACCTGCGCTCGAAGCAAACGGAAGGGGCGTTGGCGGGTAGGCGTACAAACGCCTTTCCTACACGCCCCACCACCGCCAAACTCCCCACCGGCCCCCAACCCCGGCCGCCGCTCTTTGACACCGCCACCATTCTCACCGCGCAAACAGCGCACGAGTGTGAACTTCGTGAACTTTGCCCGCCAAAACGCCGACGCGGCGAAAACGCCACTAGTGTGAACTTCGTGAACTTTGGCCCTGAATATGCCGGTACGGAATCCTTCCGCTTGCCCTGTTCCCGCCCCTTCCCTAAGCAACGGCTCCCCCAAAAGCGTTACGGGCAGAGAATGAACGACGTGACCGTGGTCGGCATCATCATGGGCAGCACTTCCGACTGGGACACGATGGCACATGCCGCCGACGTGCTGACCAAGCTCGGTATTCCCCATGAAACCAAGGTGGTGTCCGCCCACCGCACCCCGCAGCGGCTGGTCGAATATGCCACCGGTGCAGTGGGCCGCGGGTTGAAGGTCGTGATCGCGGGTGCCGGCGGTGCCGCCCACCTGCCCGGCATGGTCGCCTCGATGACCCGCCTGCCCGTGCTGGGCGTGCCGGTCGAATCAAAGGCGCTGAAGGGCATGGACAGCCTGCTCTCGATCGTACAGATGCCCGGCGGTGTGCCGGTCGGCACGCTGGCGATCGGCAAGGCCGGAGCGATCAACGCCGGCCTGCTCGCCGCCTCGATCCTCGCAACGCATGACGACGCGCTTGCCGACCGGCTCGACGCATGGCGCGCGGCGCAGACCGACGGCGTGGCGATCGACCCGCAATGACCCCGCTGCCCCCCGGTTCGACCATCGGCATCATCGGGTCGGGTCAGCTTGGCCGGATGATCGGCGTCGCCGCCGCGCAGCTCGGCTATCGCATCCACGTCTATGCCCCCGACAGCGGCCCGGCCAACGACATCGCCTTCGCCCACAGCCGCGGTGCCTATGACGACGTCGCCGCGCTCAAGGCGTTCGCCGCCCAGGTCGATGTCGTCACCTATGAGTTCGAGAACATCGCCGCCGCCCCGATCGAGGCGCTGGGCGACAAGGTACGCCCCTCTGCCCGCTCGCTGGCCGTCGCGCAGGACCGGGTCCGCGAGAAGCGCTTCGTCGAAGGGCTAGGCGGCCGTCCCGCGCGCTGGGCCGAGGTCACCGATCGTGCCGCGCTCGACACCGCCATCGCCGCGGTCGGCTGTCCGGCGGTCCTCAAGACCACCCGCTTCGGCTATGACGGCAAGGGCCAGGCCCGCCTGATGGCACCCGCCGACGCCGATGCCGCGTGGGACGCGATCGGCGGCGGCCCGGCGATCCTCGAAGCGTTCGTCGATTTCGACGATGAATTTTCGGTGGTCCTCGCCCGTGGCCTCGACGGCGGACTCGTGACCTATCCGACGCCCAAGAACGTCCACAAGGCCGGCATCCTCGACACCTCGACCGTCCCCGCCCCCGTGATCGAACCCTGGCGTGCCGAGGCGGAGACGCTGGCAGCCCAGGTCGCCGAGGCGCTCGACCATGTCGGCGTCCTGACGCTCGAATTCTTCTGCGGGCGCGATGGCGCGGTGTTTAACGAAATGGCCCCGCGCGTCCATAACTCCGGCCACTGGACGATCGAGGGCAGCGAAACCTCGCAGTTCGAAAACCATGTCCGCGCCGTGCTGGGCCTGCCGCTCGGCAGCGTCGCGATGACCGCCAGGCGGGTGGAGATGACGAACCTGATCGGCGACGACGTGGACCAATGGCCGGCACTGCTGGCCGAAAGCGGCGCCCATCTCCACCTCTACGGCAAGCACGAAGCCCGCCCCGGCCGCAAGATGGGCCATGTGACGCGGGTGGAACGCTAAATCCTCCCCGGCACGGGGAGGAGCCTCTAACCCTCCACGCCCAGCTGCCACAGCACGAACGCCATTTCCTCGGCGGCTTCCTTCAAGCTCTCCCACCGGCCCGACTTGCCGCCGTGCCCTGCGCCCATATTGGTCTTGAGCAGCAGCACATTGTCGTCGGTCTTCGTCGCCCGGAGCCGCGCCGCCCACTTCGCCGGCTCCCAATAGGTCACGCGCGGATCGTTCAGCCCGCCCGAAATGAACACCGGCGGATAGGCTTGGGGCCTCACATTGTCATAGGGCGAGTACGACGCGATCAGCTCGAACGCCGCCTTGTCCTCGATCGGGTTGCCCCATTCTGGCCACTCACCCGGCGTCAGCGGCAGGCTGTCGTCCAGCATCGTGTTCAGCACGTCGACGAACGGTACGCTCGCCACCACCGCGCCCCACAGCTCGGGGTCGGAGTTCATTACCGCGCCCATCAGCTCGCCGCCGGCCGATCCGCCGGCGATGGCGATCTTGCCCTCTGCGGTATAGCCCCGTTCGATCAGCCCCTTCGCCACATCGACGAAGTCGTTGAAGGTGTTGGTCCGCTTCTCCAGCTTCCCGTCCAGATACCATTGCTGGCCCAGGTCATCGCCGCCCCGGATATGGGCAATGGCAAACGCCATGCCCCTGTCGAGGAACGACATGCGGCTGGTCGAGAAACCCGGCGGGATCGCATAGCCGTACGCACCATAGCTGTAGAGATACAGCTTGCCCGTCCCGTCGCGGGGATAATCCTTCGGATACACCACCGAACACGGGATGGCGGTCCCATCGCGCGCGGTGATCTCCAGCCGCTCGGTCACGTACTTTGCCGGATCATAGCCCGACGGGATCGTCTGCACCTTGCGCACGGTCAGGCCGCCGCTGGCCACGTCATAGTCATAGACGGTGCCCGGCGTGACCATCGATTCGTACCCGAGCCGCAGCGTATCGACGTCATATTCCGGATTGTCACCCAGCCCGACGACGAAGCTCGCCTCCGGAAAGTCGATCGGCCGTGCCGGCCCGCCGGCGTAATCATGCAGCCGGATCTGGTCGAGTCCGTCCAGCCGCCCCTCGACCACGAAGAACCGCGCAAAGGTCGCGACGCCCGTCATGTAGAAATGCGGGTCGGCGGCGATCAGCTCCTGCCAGTCGCTCGGGCTGTCCAGCGAAGCGGTCGCCAGCCGGAAGTTCGGGTGCGTGTCGTTGGTGTGGATGAAGAGCGTGCCGTCATGCTCCTCCACGTCATACTCCACGCCCTCCACGCGTGCCTTTACCAGCAGCGGTTCGGCGGTCGGATCGTCGGCCGGGACCAGCCGCACCTCGCTGGTGACGTGATCGCCCGCCGAAATGACCAGAAAGCGCCGCGACTGGGTTTCGCCGACCGACACCCGCCAGCCTTCATCGGCCTCGTGGTACAGCTCGATATCCTGATCGACGGCCGTGCCGATCCGGTGTAGCCGGGCATTGTCGGTCCGCCATTGCTCGTTGGCGAGGCCGTAGAGGAACCCGCTCGAATCGGCCGTCCACACCAGTTCAGACAGGGTGCCCGGAATGACGTCCGCCAGCAGTTCGCCGGTCGCCAGGTCCTTGACCCGCGCCTCGAACCGCTCGCCGCCGTCATCGTCGATCGCATAGGCGAGCAATCGCCCGTCCGGACTGACCGATAGCGCGCCCAGCCGGAAATATTCCTTGCCCGCGGCCAGCGCGGGTTCGTCGAGGATCAATTCGTCGTCGCCGCCCGCGACCGGCCGCCGCCACCAGCGGCGATATTCGCCGCCGGTTTCGAAATCGGACCAGTACCACCAGTCGCCGTCACGCTGCGGCACGGTGGCGTCATCCTCCTTGATCCGTCCGCGCATCTCACTGAACAGCGTATCGATCAGCGGCTGGTGCGGCGCCATGACCGCATCGAAATAGGCGTTCTCGGCCTTGAGGTAATCGAGGATCTCGGCGTCCTCGACCTTCGGATAGTTCGGATCGCGCAGCCAAGCCCAGGGATCGGACACGGTAATCCCGTGACGGTCGTAGCTATGGGCGCGCTGTTCGGCGATCGGCGGAATGGGCTTGGTCATGGCCGCCCATGTGGGGCCATGCCTCGCGGAAGTCGAGCGAGCTTGTGGCTTTTGCCCGACCGTTTCGGCTGATACGAACGCGGCATGACCAGCCATTCCGAACGCCTGTCCGCGCTCCGCGCCCATCTCGCCACGCTCGACCTGACCGGGTTCGTCGTACCGCTGACCGATGAATATATGAGCGAATATGTCGGCGACTATGCGCAGCGCCTTGCCTGGCTGACGGGGTTCAAGGGGTCGGCGGGGAGTGCCGTCATCCTCGGCGATACCGCCGCAATGTTCACCGATGGCCGCTACACCCTGCAGGTGCGCGAACAGGTCGACGCCGCCGACTGGCAGTTCGTGCAGGTCCCGGCGACCGCGATGGCCGACTGGCTGCGGACCAACGCCCGCGATGGCGACCGGATCGGTTTCGACCCGTGGCTGGCGACGGTCGACTGGGTTGCCGCCGTCGAACGCGCGCTTAGCGATGTCGGCGCGGTGCTGGTCCCGGTCGATGCCAACCCGATCGATGCGCTGTGGCACGACCGCCCCGCCCCCTCGCCCATAGCAATGACAGTGCAGGACGATGCGCTGACCGGCCGCACCTCTGCCGACAAGCGTGCCGCGATCGGCGACTGGCTCGGCGAACGCCGCGCCGACGCGGTGGTGCTGACCGCGCTCGATTCGATCGCCTGGACGTTCAATATCCGCGGCAGCGACGTGGCGCATACGCCGGTGGCATTGAGCTACGCCATCGTCCATGCCGATGGCACCGCCGACCTGTTCGCCGCGCCGGGCAAGGTGGGTGAGGACGTCGCTCGCCACCTCGGCAACGCCGTTACCGTCCGTCCGATGACCGACTTCGCTGCCGCGCTGGGCAGCTTTGCCGGCAAGCGCATCGCCGCCGATCCCGACCGCGCCGTCGCCGCGATCCACGACGCGCTGCGCCGGAGCGGCGCGACGATCATCGCCGAACGCGACCCGACCGTGCTGGCAAAGGCGATCAAGAACCCGGTCGAGATCGCCGGCCACGCCGCCGCGCAGGCCCGCGACGGCGCGGCGATGGTCCGCTTCCTGAAATGGTTCGAGGAAACGGCCCCGGCCGGCACGCTTACCGAACTCTCGACCTCCGACCGGCTGGAGGCGATTCGCGGCGAAACCGGATGCCTGCGCGACCTGTCGTTCGACACGATCAGCGCGACCGGCGCCCATGCCGCCAGCCCGCATTACAAGGCGACCGTGGACAGCGACGCGGCCATCCTGCCCGGCCAGCTCTACCTGATCGATTCGGGCGGCCAATATGCCGACGGCACCACCGACATCACCCGCGTCATGCCGGTGGGCGAGGTGTCGGACGAAATGCGCGACCGGTTCACACGCGTTCTGAAAGGGCATATCGCGATCGACACCGCCGTCTTTCCCGATGGCACGCTGGGCGGCCATATTGACGGCTTCGCGCGTCGTCCGCTCTGGGAAGTCGGCATCGACTATGCCCATGGCACCGGCCACGGCATCGGCGCCTTCCTGTCCGTTCATGAAGGGCCGCAACGGATCGGCGCACCCAACTATCCCGGCGGCGGCCCGCTGGAGCCGCTGCGCGCCGGCATGATGCTGTCCAACGAGCCTGGTTATTACAAGGCGGGGGAATACGGCATCCGTATCGAAAACCTGCTGCTGGTTGTCGAACGCGATATTCCGGGTGGCGACCTGCCGATGCTGGGCTTCGAGACGCTGACCTTCGTGCCGATCGAACGATCACTGATCGTGCCCGCCCTGCTGACGGCGGCAGAGCGAACCTGGGTCAACGCCTATCATGCACGGGTCGAGGCGTTACTGACCCCGCTGCTCGACCGCGAAACCGCCGCATGGCTGACGGCGAAGTGCGCACCGCTTAACTGATCCGGATACCGGCCGCCGTGCGACGGCCGGCATTCGCGTATTGCCTTGCAATCGATTGTTGCAATTTGCTGCGTTAGGGGCGACAAGCGGTCGGTCGGCGATAGACCGACGTGCAAGGAGCAGGACCGACCATGGCGCCCCCGATGAAACCGCACCTGTCGCTGCCCCGCATCCTCGAGATGAACCTGGGGTTCCTTGGCCTGCAGTTCAGCTTCGGACTGCAACAGGGGAACATGGCGCCGATCTACAGCTATCTGGGTGCGAACGAGGCGCAGATACCGTTGCTGCAGCTGGCCGGGCCGCTGACCGGGCTGCTGGTGCAACCGCTGATCGGCGCGCTGAGCGATCGGACGGACAGCCGCTGGGGCCGGCGGACCCCCTATTTCGTGATGGGCGCGGTGCTGTGCTGTCTCGGCCTGTTCTTCATGCCGCTGTCCAGCTCGCTCCTGATGGCGGTATCGCTCCTGTGGATTCTCGACACGGGCAACAACATCACGATGGAACCGTATCGCGCCTATGTCAGCGACCGGCTGAACGAGGATCAGCACCAGATCGGTTTCCTGACGCAGAGCGCGTTTACCGGTCTTGCGCAGATGCTGGCGTTCCTCACCCCCTCGCTGCTGGTGTGGGCGGGGATGAACCAGGATTGGGTCGACAGCCACAACATCCCCTATACCGCGCGCGTGGCATTCATGGTCGGGGCGGTACTGTCGATCTCGACGATCCTCTGGTCGATCCTGCGCGTGCCCGAACTGCCGCTGACCCCGACCGAAAAGAGCGCCATCGCGGCTAAGCCCAAGTCGTTCGGCGCGACGATCGCCGAAATCGGCAGCGCGATCCGCGACATGCCGCCGGCGATGCGCAAGCTGGCGCTGATGAGCCTGTTCCAGTGGTACGCGATGATGGCGTACTGGAACTACGTCATCTACACGATCGGCCGTTCGGTGTACGGCACGGCCGATCCCACCTCGTCCGGTTTCCATTCCGCCGTGCTGACCAATGGCGAGGTCGCCGCGTTCTACAACGGCGTCGCCTTCCTCGCCGCCTTCGCCATGGTCCCCATCGCGCGGCGCATCGGTGCCGCCCCGCTCCACGCGCTCAGCTTGGTCGCGGCGGGCATCGGCATGGTCTGCCTGCCGCATGTCACGTCGAAGGCGCTGCTGTTCCTGCCTGCGATCGGCATCGGCCTCGGCTGGGCCAGCATGATGGGCAATCCGTACATCATCCTTGCCGGATCGATCCCGCCGGAGCGGACCGGCGTCTATATGGGCATTTTCAACATGATGATCGTCATTCCGATGCTGATCTTCTCGGCAACGATGTGGCTGTTCTACCAACCGTTGCTGGGCGGCGATCCGCGTAACGTGCTGACGCTGTGCGGCGTACTGCTGTTCTGCGCTGCCGCCGCGGTGTGGAGCGTGCGCGAACGTAATGCCAATGGCGCACCGGTCGGGGCGGTAGGTTGAGCATGTCGCCCCTGCCCCACGCCCTGACCCATTGGTCCGCCGAACAGGTCGCGCGGATCGTCCCGGACGGCCCGGAACGCCTGCCCGTCCTGACGCCTGCCGACATCGTGCCGATCGACCCGGCCCACGACTTCTGGGACATGTGGCAGATCGCCCGTGCCGACGGTTCGACGGTGTTCGTCGACGGGCGCAGCTACTGGTTCTTCCTCGGCACGCCGCGCTTTGCCGACCCGGAATCGCGGCACGACGCCGCGCGCATCTACCTGACCAGCCATGGCAGCGACGGGTGGCGGCTGCACGGCGCTACCTTCCCCGATGGCTTCACGCCGGGCAGCCGCGAATGGTCCGGGTCGGCAGTTCTGGCCGAGGATGGCGTGACGCTGACCATGTACTTCACCGCCGCCGGCCGGCGGGGCGGCCCGCACAGCTTCGAACAGCGGCTGTTCGAGACGGTCGGGCGCTTCATCGTCGATGGCCCCGACACCCGGACGGACGGTTGGTCGCCGCCCGTCGAAAGCGTCGTAGCGGACGGCGAATGCTACCGCGTCGCCAATGAGATCGAAGCTCCCGCGACCGGCATCAAGGGGTTTCGCGACCCCGGCTTCTTCCATGATCCGGCGACGGGTCGCGATCACCTGTTGTTCGTCGGATCGGCGGGATGGACCGATGCCCTGATCGACGGCGTGATCGGTATCGCCAGCCGGGACAGCGCCGATACCCCGTGGCATCCAGGCACACCGCTGGTCGACGCGATCGGCGTGAACAGCGAACTGGAACGCCCGCACATCATCCTGCGGAACGGGCTGTATTACCTGTTCTGGTCGACCCAGGCCAGGCGCTTCGCCCCCGGCCTGCCTGCGCCCACGGGGCTGTACGCGCTGGTCGCCAACGGCATGGACGGGCCGTGGCGACCGGTGAACGGCAGCGGCCTGGTCGCCGGCAATCCAGCCGCCGAACCCATGCAAGCCTATTGCTGGTGGGTCACCGGGGAGGGGCAGGTGGCCGCGTTCGTCGACTATGCCGGCCTGAACGGAGCGGACGCCAGCGCCGATGTGTCGCTCCGCCGCGCCCGCTTCGGCGGGACCGCCGCCCCGTTCTTCCAGCTCGACTTCGCCGGCGACCGGGTGACGATCCGCGCTGCTACAGGTTGAGCAGCGCCGGATCGCCACCCTTGGCCATGATGTTGATCGACGTCGATCGTTCGGCGGCATAGCGCAGCAGCGCGTCGGGACCGCCCGCCTTGGGGCCGGTACCCGACAGCCCTTCGCCGCCGAACGGCTGCACGCCGACGACCGCGCCGATGATCGACCGGTTGACATACACGTTCCCCGCCGGGACCAGCGCCGCAACTTCCTCGGCAAAGCGGTCGATCCGGCTGTGGATGCCAAGCGTCAGGCCATAGCCGCGCGCCGCCAGCTTGCCCGCGACGTCCGCCAGATCGGCGGGGTCGTAGCGATAGATGTGCAGCACCGGGCCGAACACCTCACGTTCGAGGAAGTCGGGGCTGGGCACTTCGGCGATGACCGGCGCGAAGTACGTGCCGCGCGAATCGTGGCCGCGGGTGTCGGCGCGGAACAGGATCTTCGCTTCCCGCTCCAGCCGCTCGACATGCGCGTTCAGCGCATCGCGTGCGTCACGGTCGATGACCGGGCCGACATCGGTCGCCGGATCGGCCGGGTCGCCGATGACCAGACACCCCGCCGCCCCGACCAGCGTCTCGATCGTCGCATCGGCCGTGTCCTTCGGCAGGTACAGCAGCCGCAGCGCCGAACAACGCTGCCCCGCCGATCCGAAAGCGGACAGCAGCACGTCGTCGACCACCTGTTCGCGCAGCGCGCTAGTATCGACGAACAGGCCGTTCAGCCCGCCGGTCTCGGCGATGAACGGCAGGATCGGGCCGTTGCGGTTGGCAAGGCTGCGGTTGATTGCCCAGGCGGTGTCGGTGCCGCCGGTGAAGGCGACGCCGGCAATCGCCGGATGGGCGACCAGCGCCGCGCCGACCTCAGCGCCATCGCCGGGCAACAGCGCCAGCAGGTCAGGATCAAGCCCGGCGGCATGGAACAGGCGGACCGCCTCGGCGGCGACCAGCGGGGTCTGTTCGGCGGGCTTGGCTAGGACCGCGTTGCCGGCGGCCAGTGCGGCAGCGACCTGTCCGGTGAAGATCGCCAGCGGGAAGTTCCACGGGCTGATGCAGACGAAGACGCCGCGCCCGTGGAGTTCGATCTGGTTCACCTCCCCCACCGGCCCTGGCAGTACGGTCGGCCCGGCGAAGCGGGTTTCGGCGAGGAGCGCGTAATAGCGACAGAAGTCGACCGCCTCGCGCACCTCCGCCACGGCATCGTTCAGCGTCTTGCCGGCCTCCGCAGACAGTATCGCGATGAAGCGGTCCATCCGGGCATCGAGCGCGTCGGCCATGGCGCGCAGGATTTTCCCTCGCGAAACACCGCCGGCTGCGTTCCAGCGCGGCTGGGCGACGCGAGCCAGTGCGGCGGCGCGGTCGATATCGGCAGGGGTCGCGGTGGTGACCGACCCGATGGTACGGCCATGGTCGACCGGACTGGCCACCGGCACCGCGCCCGCGCCGGGCAACGTCTGGCCACCGACGATCGGGCCGGCGTGGAGGGTGGTGAAGGCGCCGCGCGCCGCATCTGCCGTCGCGCGGACGGACGCGATCGAATAGTCGCGGCCCAGCGGGTTGGCGCGACCGGGATAGATATCGGCGGGTGACGGCAGGCGCGGATGCTGGCGCGGGGTCGCGGCGACCGCCGCCACCGGGTCCGCCACCAGCGTCGTGGCCGGTACTTCCTCGTCGAGCAGCGCGTTGACGAAGCTGCTGTTCGCGCCGTTTTCGAGCAGGCGCCGTACCAGATAGGGCAACAGCTCCTCATGCCCGCCGACCGGAGCATAGGCACGCAGGATCAGCGCGTTACCGCCGATTGTTGCCGCCGCCTGTCGGTACAGCCCCTCCCCCATGCCGTGCAGCCGCTGGTGTTCGATCGCCACCCCGGCGCGGTCGGCCATGTGCCGCACCGCAATCAGGCTGTGGGCATTATGCGTCGCGAATTGCGGGTAGAGCGCCGGGGCGGCGGCAATCAGCTTGTGCGCGCAGACGAGGTAGCTGAGATCGGTCGCCGCCTTCGACGTGAACACCGGATAGCCCGGATGCCCGGCGATCTGCGCCCGCTTCACCTCGCTGTCCCAATAGGCACCCTTGACCAGTCGGACCATGATCCGCCGCCCGGTATCGCGCGACAGCCGCTCCAGGCGATCGATCACGCCGCGCGCTCGCTTGCCATAGGCCTGCACCACGACGCCCAATCCGGTCCAGTCGCCCAGCTCGCCCTCGCGCGCCAGCCGATCGACCAGCTTCAACGACAAGGCCAGCCGATCGGCCTCTTCCGCATCGATCGCGAGGTTCAGGTTATGCCGCGCACCGATCAGCGCCAAGCGCTTCATGCGCGGATACAAGTCGGCGAACACATCGTCTTCGCGCACCGCTTCGTAGCGTGGGCACAGCGCCGACAGCTTCACCGATACGCCGTGCCCCTCCTCGGGAGTACTCCCCGGCGCGCGGGCGTTGCCGACCGCCTCGATCGCGGCGGCATAGATGCGTTCGTAGCGCTCGGCGTCTTCGGGCGTGCGCGCGCCCTCCCCCAGCATGTCGAACGAGCAGAGATAGCCCTCCTTCGCCGCCCGCTTCAGCGCAGCCTCGATGGTCGATCCCAGCACGAACTGGTCTCCCATGATGCCGACCGCAGCGGCCAACGCGCGGCGGATGACCGGTTCGCCCAGCCGCCCGGCCAGCCGCCGGATCGTCTCGCCGATGCCCGCCGGCCCTTCCTCGCCGACCAGCTTGCCGGTCAGGGTCAGGCCGATGGTCGAGGCATTGACGAACAGGCTGGACGACTGGCCCAGATGCGCCGCCCAGTCGGCGGTGCCGACCTTTTCGGCGATCAGCCGGTCGCGGGTCGCCGCATCGGGGGTGCGCAGCAGCGCTTCGGCAAGGCACATCAGCGCCAGCCCCTCCTGCGTACCCAGCGAGAATTGTTGAAGGAACCCTTCGACCACGCCAGGCTTCGCGGCGGCAGCGCGCGTACGCTCTACCAGCTTCGCGGCGTTGGCGACGATCTCGGCCCGGTCGGCCTGGGTCAGCGGCACCTGCGCCAACAGTTGCGGCAACAGCACCGATTCGTCGATGAACTTGTCGGCGTCCAGGGCGTCCCAATCGATCGCGGGCATTCGTCTCTCCATGTCGGTTCGTCGGTATATCGCGGAGAGCGACGAAGGTGCTTCGTATGTTGGGCGCATCTACCGAAGAAGGTAGCGACGATTGACCCGAAGACCGAAGGACGCCATTCCGACAATGGCTGGAGTAACCTCTGGGCAGGCCATGTTCGGGCCAAGGTGCGCGAGGGGAAGACGATGGACCAGACCGATCGCAAGTTGCTGCGCGTGCTGCAGGGCGATGGCCGCATCACCAACCAGGCACTGGCCACACAATGCGGCATTTCACCCGCCGCCTGTTTCGAACGCGTCCGGCGGCTGCGCGACAGCGGCGTGATCCGGGGCTATGCCGCGCTGCTCGATCCCGGAAAGCTCGACCGGTCGCTGCTGGTGTTCATCGAAGTGCTGCTGGATCGCACCACCGACGATGTCTTCACCGCCTTTGCCAACCATGTCCGCGACCTGCCGGAGGTGCTGGAATGCCATATGGTTGCGGGCGGTTTCGACTATCTGCTGAAGGTCCGCATGGCCGATATGGACGCCTATCGCGCCTTTCTCGGCCGCACGCTGACCACGGTGCCCGGCGTGCGCGAGACGCGTACCTATGCGGTGCTGGAGGAGGTGAAGGCGACGACCGCGCTGCCGCTATAGCCCTGGTCCGTCGCGTTCGATCACCAGATACACCATGGTCTGGGTCAACAGCATATAGGCGATTTCACCAAAGGTGACCGGCCCGGCCATGGTGCCGGTATGCTGCCCCTCCAGCCCGGCATAGAGATAGTTCAGGATGCAGTTGCAGCTGAACGCGACTTCGCCGCGCGGGGTGCCGAGATGGTCGGCAAACTCCTGCGGATAATCGCCGATCGGCCGGGCGAAGCGATATTCGATCCCTTCATGCACGGGGGCGAAGAAACTGACCTTTCCCGAAACATCGTCGATCGCGGCGGTCGCGACGTTGATCATCGCGCCATTGTAATCGGCGACCAGCGGCAGGCGGGTGTCGATACCGTTGGCGGCGATGTGATCGACCAGCCGGGCCGGGATGCCATCGACCAGCACGCGTTCGACGGTGAAGCCGGTATCCTCGGCAAAGGTCAGTACCGGCCCGTCCATGTCGGGCACGAACAGGTTTACGATGTCGACCCGTGCAAAGGCTTCGTCGGGCAGCGCGACGTGCAGCACGACCGCGGCGTCGTCGGCACTGCGCCCGGTGCGGCCGTCGAACACCTTGGGCCGGTAGGTCGCGGCAGCATCGCCCGCGACGCCGGTGACCCAACCGACCACCGGGCGACGGAACATGTCGGGCCATTCCAGCCCGTGCAGGGCGAAATCACTGTGGACACCGCTCTGCCCCGGCATCAGCAGGATGGTATAACCATTGTCCGGGCCGAGTGTCGCCATGCCGGGTAATGCCGCGCGATCGAGCATCCCGACCCAGGCGACCGACGCGATGTCGGGCATCCGCTGGACGAATATCCGGTCGCGGGCATAGGCGCCGCCGGCTTCGGCGGTCATGAAATAGGGGCTGGTACCGCCGATCCAGTCGCCGCGCGGCAGGGCGGCGAGCATCGCTTCCTCGGCGGCGAGGATCAGCGTGTCGCCGGCAGCCAGCATCGCGGATACCTCCGCCACGCTGTATAGCGATTGGCCCTCATGGTGCGGATTGGGGCCCATCATCGTGCTGCTCCCTTGAAGATGGTTTCGAAATCGTCACGGGCGAAGCGGAAATTGTCGCGAAAGAAGCTGCGCAACTCTTCGATCAATGCCGGACGATCGGCATCGGACCGGTCATAGGCATGGGTAAGGCGGATCATCAGAATCCGCAGCGCAAGGCATTTGTACGTCGGACGGACCGCCCCCGACAACAGGCCATGCCAGCGCACATCGTCGGAGGGCGGAATTTCGATAGTGACTGCCATGCCGTTCGGTCCTTTCCCGCCCGAGCTATGCAGCGCGCACCTTAAAATCGCGTTGCTATCCGCAGGCCTTCTCGGCCGGTGGCATGGCAGGATCGCTTCGTCGCCATGGGGCGTTACGGCGATTGCGTGGAGGTGTGGACATGATAGCCTCCTGCCCGACATGCGCTGAACGGGAGACGACATGATGGTTGCCGCCGCTGCCACCCCCTATTCGGTCCTTGCCCTGTCCGACGGTATGCCGCCCCCTGCGCTGCGCGAGGTCGTCGACCGGCTGTGCGCGACACTGTTGCCACTCGGCGCTGCGACCGATGGCGAACGCAACCTGCTGGGCGCGAAGATCGACCGGTTCGTGGGAGAAACCGACCGGCAGGTGATCCTGCTGGCGCATGGCGCCGGATGCCGTGCGGCGGCGTGGTGGGCGCGGCTGTCGCCATCGCATTATGTGCAGCGGGTGGTGGGCGCGATCCTGGTCGATCCGGTGGTCGACGATGCCGGGTCCCGCTTCGCCTCGCCCGCGACGCTCCTGCCGTTCCGGTCGATGACGCTCGACAGCACCGGCCGGATCGAAGCGCTGGCCCGCGAATGGGGCAGCGAGGTGATGCCCGGCGACGGCGCGGTACGCGGCGGCGCGCTCCTGCGGCTGATCGACCGGATGAGCGGCGCGGTGGTCGCGCATGACGTACGGACGGCGGAGAAACTGGCGACGTTGCGGTAGGGGATTTTTCGCACGCTGCCCCACTCCCCACTCCGTTTGCTTCGAGCGAAGGTTCGAGCCTGTCGAGAACCGAAGTCGAGAAGGGGGTGCCGCAAACGACCGGTTCTCGACGAGGGCCTTGAAGCTGCTCGAACCGAACGGCGGTGCAGGACTAGGGCCGCCCTACCCCCGTCGACGCGGCATCAGCGCGTTGCGCATCGCGAAACTGGAATTGATCCGCGTCACGCCGGGCAGGCGCGACAGGATGTCGGTATGCAGCGCTTCGTACGCTGCGGCCGATTCCACCGCGACGCGTAGCCAGTAATCGGACTGACCGGTCATCAGCCAGCATTCCTGGATCTCGGCGTGGCGGCGCACCGCGGCTTCGAAGCGGGAGAGATACTCCTCGGTCTGCCGCTCGAGCGTCACCTGCACGATCACGGTCGCGCCATGGTCGGCCGGATCGGCGCGGGTGACGACGGTGTAGCCGCGGATGACCCCGGCATCCTCCAGCAACCGCACCCGGCGCAGGCACGCGGACGGCGACAGACCGACCTCCGCCGCCAGCGCATTGTTCGGGCGGCGGGCGTCGAGCCGCAACAGGTTGAGCAGTTTGCGATCGATGGCGTCAAGATTCATCTTCGTTGCGTTCATGCCGCATTTCGTTGCGTAATCGCATTAATATGGCAGGACGTTCGACACAATCGCAAAACCTGCGACAGATTCGGCGCTACGCTGGTAGCTGGAGAGACGGAACCGATGGCATTGCTGACGATCGACCTGAACGCACTGGTCGCCAATTACCGGACAATCGCGGCGACAGTCGCCCCGGCGCGGGCGGCCGGCGTGGTGAAGGCCGATGGCTATGGCCTGGGCGCGGCCGTGGTCGCCGATGCGCTGTACCGGGTGGGCTGCCGCGAATTCTTCGTCGCATTGACCGGGGAAGCAAACGCCTTGCGTCCTGCGCTGCCCGCCGATGCGCGGCTGTTCGTGCTGAACGGGATCGCGCCGGGCGAGGAAGCGGCGCTGGTCGCCGCCGATGCGGTGCCCGTACTCAACTGTCCGGCGGACATCGCACGATGGAGCGCGGCGGCCCGGATCAGCGGCCGACGCCTGCCCGCCGCGGTGCAGATCGACAGCGGCATGTCGCGACTGGGCCTGAGCGCGGACGAGGTGGCGGGAATCGCCGCTGATCCGGGCCAGCTGGCGGACATCGACGTCGTGCTGGTGATGAGCCATCTGGCGTGCGGCGACATGGCGGATTCGGGTGCGAACGCGGCGCAGCGGGCGCGGTTCGAGCAACTTGCCGCGATGCTGCCGCCCGCGCCGCGATCGCTGGCCAATTCGGGGGGCGCGTTTCTGGGCGGCGGGTATCACGGCGATCTCGTGCGGCCGGGCATCGCGCTGTACGGCGGTGCGCCGCAGGAGGACCAGCCCAACCCGATGCAGCCGGTCGTCACGCTCGATGCGCGGATCGTGCAATGGCGCGACGTGCCGGCGGGGACCGGCGTCGGCTATGGGCTGACCTCGGTCGCAGCGCATGACCGGCGCATCGCGACGCTGTCCTATGGCTATGCCGATGGCTGGCCGCGAATGCTCAGCAATCGGGGCGCGGCCTATGTCGCCGGCGTGCGCGCGCCGATCGCCGGACGGGTATCGATGGACAGCATCTGCATCGACGTGACCGACGTACCGCTCGACCTGCTGATCGGGGCGGGCCATGCCGAACTGATCGGCCCGCACCAGACCATCGACCAGGTCGCGGCGGATGCCGGGACCATCGCCTATGAAATCCTGACCAGCCTGCGCCATCGCCATGCCCGGCGGATCGTGGCCTTGCACGAACAAGAGGACGCAACATGCGGATCGTGATCCTGGGCGCGGGGGTGATCGGCGTCACCTCCGCATGGTATCTGGCACAGGCCGGGCATGAGGTGGTCGTGATCGACCGGCAGGCGGGGCCTGCGCTGGAGACCAGCTTCGCCAATGCGGGCGAGATTTCACCGGGCTATGCCTCTCCCTGGGCGGCGCCGGGCATCCCGGCAAAGGCGATGAAGTGGCTGTTCATGCAGCACGCGCCGCTGATCCTGCGGCCACAGTTCGACATGGCGATGCTGCGCTGGCTGGTCGCGATGCTCGGCAACTGCAACGCGCGCGATTATGCGGTGAACAAGGGGCGGATGGTGCGCCTTGCCGAATATAGCCGCGACCAGCTGATCGAGCTGCGTCGCAGCACCGGCATCACCTATGACGAACGCATGCAGGGCACGTTGCAACTGTTCCGCGAGGAAAAGCAGCTGGCCGGCATCGACAAGGACATCGCGGTGCTGAAGGCCGATGGCGTCGCGTACGAAGTGCTGGACCGTGCCGGCTGCATCGCCGCCGAACCGGGGCTGGCGGGCAGCAACATGCCGCTGGCCGGCGGGCTGCGCCTGCCCGGCGATGAAACGGGCGACTGTTTTAAATTCACCAACCGGCTGGCCGAGATGGCGGCAGCGGCAGGGGTCGAATTCAACATGGGCACGACGATCCGCCGCCTGGTGCGACAGGGCGACCGGATCGCGGGCGTGGAAACCGACACCGGCATGGTGACCGGTGACTCCTATCTGGTGGCCATGGGCAGTTTTTCGCCCAGGCTGGTCGGGCCGCTGGGCCTCAAGCTGCCGGTCTATCCGGTCAAGGGCTATTCGATCACCGTGCCGATCGTCGATGAAGCCCGCGCGCCGGTGTCGACCCTGCTCGACGAAAGCTACAAGGTCGCGATCACCCGATTGGGCGATCGCATCCGCGTCGGTGGCATGGCGGAAATCTCGGGCTTCAACAACGCCCTGCCCGAGGCACGGCGCGCGACGCTGGAATATTCGCTGGGCAGCCTGTTCCCCGGTGCGGGCGACACGTCGCGGGCCAGCTATTGGAGCGGCCTGCGTCCGATGACGCCCGACAGCACACCGGTCGTCGGCGCGACGAAATTCGGCAACCTGTTCCTGAACACCGGTCATGGCACACTGGGCTGGACGATGGCGTGCGGATCGGCGGCGGTGATTGCCGACCTGATGTCCGGACGGCGTGCGGCGATCGAAACGGCGGATCTGTCGATCGCGCGCTATTGAACTGCTGACCCCAGCAACGCCGTCAGCGCTGGCACCGTCAGCGGTTCGGCGCACAGGAACCCCTGGTACAGCTGGCACCCCTCGGTTGCCAGTGCGTCGCGTTGTTCGACCGTCTCCACGCCCTCCGCGATGATCGTCAGGTCGAGCGAGCGGGCCATGTCGATCACGCCACGCACCACCACCCGGTCGCGGTGCGATCCGACGATGTCCTGCGTCAGCCGCCGGTCGAGCTTCAGGTAATCCAGCGGCAGTGCCTTTAGATAGGCCAGGCTGGAATAGCCGGTCCCGAAATCGTCGATCGCCACGCGGCAACCGGCGGCGCGCAGCGTGGCCAGCAGGCCCGCCGCTTCGCCCAGTTCGACGATCAGCCCGCTTTCGGTAATCTCGACGGTCAGCCGGTCACGCGGAAAACCGCTGTCGGCGGCGGCGGCGAGCAGCGTTTCGGCAAAGTCGGGCTGCGCCACATCCTCCGCCGTCACGTTGATCGACAGACGCAGCCGCGACAGCGGCGCGCCCCAGCCCGCCGCGATGCGCATCGCCAGATGCTGGACATGCGCTGATAGCGTACCTGCCAGCCGGGCGTGCCCGGCGGCCGTGAACAACAACTCGGCACCCAGTTCGCCGCGATCGGGATGATCCCAGCGCGCCAGTGCCTCGACCCCGACGATCCGCCCGGCCAGCAGGTCGACCTGCGGCTGGAACCGTATGGTGATCTCATCCCGATCGATCGCGCGGCGGACTTCGCCGGCCAGACGTTCGGCGCTGTCCGCTGCCATCGGCCCCTGCGCCTCGTCCGATCGTGCGCCGGGCAGTTCGGTCTGTATGCGGCGGATGAAGTCGCCGCCCCCTTCGCCCGCCCTAGCCACGCCGCACGCCTGTCGCAATCCGAGCGACACCATCGCGCTACCCGCGACGAACGGCCGCGCCAGCGCCTGCTTCAGCGCCTCTTCCAGTCCCCCGTCATTGCCGTGCGGCAGCAGCACCGCGAACTCGGTCCCGCCCAGCCGCGCCAGCGCCGCGCGCGCGACGCCGGCGTCACGCACCGCCTGTTCGATCCTCCGTTCGACCGCGCGGAGCAGGGCGTCGCCGACCACCCGCCCCTGCTGTCGATTGATCGGGTCGATCCCGCCGACCGCCAGCACGCGGATGCCGGGCCGCTCGCCCCCCTCGATCCGGCGGTCGAGCCAGCGTTCCGCCCCGGCATGGTCGCGCACCGACCCGAGCGCCTCACGCACCACCGCGCCGATATCGCCGACCCGTGCCAGCGGCTCGATCAACGCATGGAGCCGTCCGCTATGCGGATCGCGCGCGACATGCTGCACCACCCGCCCCAGCCCCGGCAGGTCATGGGCAAAGGCGGTGGCCGGCAAATGTTCGGTCAACCGCCGGATCGCCGCGAGCGCAATCCGGCGACCGTCGGGACCCAGCGCCCGGAGCAGGCCGCGCGGATCGCTGGTTTCAGCAAAGCCCGTCGCTTCGGCCAGCGCCGGCGTCAGCTGCAGCGAACCGCGATCGGCATCGTGCCGCCACCCCAGCGGCGCCCCGGCACCGGCGGTCGGATCATGCCAGCCGCCGCCCATCCGCACGACATGGCGCTCGGCCGATCGCACCGCCTGCAACAACACCTCGCCCGCGATCGGGCTGACCAGGAAATGGGTCGCGCCGGCATCGTGCAGCGCGGAGAGCCGGTCCACATCACCGCGCGACACCAGCACCAGCAACGCATCACCATGGCCGGCGATGCGCGACAGTTCGGCGGTGGCAGCGATTCCTTCGTCGATCGCGCCGCGCGCATCGACGATCGCGATCGCGGTACCGCTGGCCGCGACGCGTTGCCGCAGGCCATCGGCACGGCGGGCGGCGACGACCCGCCACCCGGCGCGCGACAAGATCGCGGCAAGTTCGTCACGCTGTCGAAACGACAGCACGAACAGCGCGCGCTGCTGCGCCGCATCGTGGCCGGTCCATGCGGTCAATTCCCACCCATGGGCGCGGACTGTATGGCGACATTGGGGCGGCGGCAATGGACACCTTGTATGGTTCGCACCGGCACCTTAGCTTGGCCGACAATGTCCTGCGCCCCTTCCCTGATCGACGCGCATGGCCGCACCATCCGCTATCTCCGCATCTCCGTGACCGACCGGTGCGACCTGCGCTGTCGCTATTGCATGGCGGAGGCGATGACCTTCCTGCCACGCGCCAAGGTGCTGAGCCTGGAGGAGATCGCGCTGATCGCCGAACGCTTCGTGGCGCGGGGCATCGACAAGATCCGGTTGTCGGGTGGCGAACCGCTGGTCCGGCGCGGCGTTACCGAACTGTGCCAGCGACTGGGCCGGATGGTCGGGAACGGCCTGTCCGAACTGACGATGACGACCAACGCCACCCGGCTGCGCGAACATGCGCCCGCACTGGCCGATGCCGGTATCCGGCGGATCAATGTCAGTCTCGACAGCCTCGATCCGCAAATATTCCGCTATGTCACGCGCCAAGGCGATGTGGCGCAGGTGCTGGACGGCATCGCCGCGGCGCGCGACGCGGGGCTGGCGATCAAGATCAACATGGTGGTGCTGAAGGGCCTGAACGAGGATCATGTCGGCGACATGCTCGACTGGTGCGGGCGCGAGGGGTATGACCTGTCGCTGATCGAAACCATGCCGCTGGGCGCAATCGACGAGGACCGCACCGACCGGTTCGTACCGCTGACCCGCGTGTTCGATACCCTGTCCGGCCGGTTCACCCTCACCCGCGACAACCACCAGACCGGCGGGCCGGCGCGCTATTGGCGAGTGGGGGAGCATGGCAACCGGCTCGGCCTCATTTCCCCGCTCACCGCCAATTTCTGCGCCGGGTGCAACCGGGTACGGCTGACGACCGAGGGCAAGCTGTACCTGTGCCTTGGCCATGACGATCATGTCGATCTGAAGGACGCGCTGCGCGAGGGCGGGATCGCGGCCGTCGATGCCGCGCTGGACGCCGCCCTGCCGCGCAAGCCCGCGGCGCATGACTTCCGCATCGAAACCGGGGCGGCGCCTGCCGTCGCCCGCCATATGAGCGTAACCGGCGGATGACGACGCGATTGGCCCTGCTGGCCTCCCCCACCGCCCCCGCGCGCGCAGCGGAGGAGACGCTGCGCGCCCGCTACGACTGGGTAGGCGTCGAGGATGCCGACCTGATCGTCGCGCTGGGGGGCGACGGGTTCCTGTTGCAGGTGCTGCACATGCTGCTGGAACGGCGCAACACGGTGCCCGTATTTGGCATGAACCTCGGCACGGTCGGGTTCCTGATGAACGAATGGCGCATGGACGAACTGGACCGGCGGCTAGGCCGGGCCAAGCCGTTCCGCGTGTCGCCCCTCACCATGACCGCCACGACGATGGACGGCGAACAGCGCGTGTTGCCCGCGATCAACGAAGTGTCGCTGCTGCGCGAGACCCGCCAGACCGCCAAGCTGGAGGTATCGGTCAACGATCGCGTCGTGATGCCCGAGCTGGTGTGCGACGGCATCCTGGCCGCGACGCCGGCCGGATCGACCGCCTACAACCTGTCGGCCAACGGCCCGATCCTGCCGATGGGATCGGGGATGCTGGCGCTGACCCCGATCAGCCCGTTCCGCCCGCGTCGCTGGCGCGGCGCCATCCTGCCGGACAAGGCGCGCATTACGCTTCGCGTGCTGGAGCCGGACAAGCGCCCGGTATCGGCCGTCGCCGACCAACGCGAAGTGCGCGACGTCGCTCGGGTCGATGTCGCGGTCGACCGGGTGCGCGACCTGACGCTGCTGTTCGACCCGGAACATGCGCTCGACGACCGGATCACGATGGAGCAGTTCGCGGGCTGATACCGAAAAAGTGAAATTAGGTGTTGCAAGGCCCGAATCCGCTGTTAAAGACGCGGCCTCGCAGTTGTTCCCTGATAGCTCAGCGGTAGAGCTCTCGACTGTTAATCGAGCGGCCGTAGGTTCGAATCCTACTCAGGGAGCCAGCGACACCCCGGCACGACCGGGCGGACAAGGCGGGGCTTATGCTCCGCCTTTGGTCGTTTTGGACTATGGCGCTGGTGCATCCTGGTAATCCAGTGTTCAGCAACGGCTAATCTCGCGTACGGCACGTTCCATCGGCCCACGTCCACGGACCCGAACCCCCGGCGGATCGTTCTTGTCGCAATGGAACATCGCCATGGGTCGGTAGCCATGGCGGCATTGGAGAAACTGATGTTGCTGCACCCTACCCCGCGTGCCCGCCTGCGGGCGATCGGCACCACCCTTGTCGGCGCGCTGGCGCTGGCCGCCTGCGCCACGCCGACGCCGTATCAGCCGGCTTCCGGCTCGGGCTTCTATCGCAACGGTTATAGCGACCAGCAGATCGAACCGAACCGGTATCAGGTCAGCTTTTCGGGTAACAGCCTGACGTCGCGCGAAACGGTCGAACGCTATCTGCTGTATCGCGCCGCCCAACTGACGCTGGAGCGCGGGTACGACTATTTCATCATGGCCGATCGCGACACCAACCTGCGCAGCCGCACCTATTCGACGCCGGGCGTCGGCGGCGGCTTCGGTGCGTGGGGCGGCGGATTCGGCTGGGGGGGCTGGGGTCCGGCATGGCGCTATCGCAGCCCGGCCTTCGGCTGGCGTACCTGGGACCCGTTCTGGGGCGATCCGTTCTTCGACCGCTCGGTCGATATCCGCACCGTCGACAAGTACGAGGCGATGGCGGAGATCGTGCTGGGCCGTGGTCCAAAGCCCAACAACAACGTCCGCGCCTTCGACGCCCGCGCCGTGCTGCAGAGCCTGGGGCCAAGCGTGATGGAGCCGGAACCGCGCCGATAAGGCACGCCGAGGTCTGAATGCGGAAAGGCCGCAGTTCCCGATGGGGAGCGGCGGCCTTTTCATTGTGCCGGTTCTACGCAGGGAGTGTCGCGGTTCGCCGTATCACGTCGCCCCGGCGCAGGCTGGGGCCCCCTCCACGGGCACGGGCTATCGTCGACAGTCCGTCCCTGCGGCTTGAGATCCCAGCCTGCGCTGGGATGACGGTAGTTGCGGCGCGACGCCTCTTCCGCTGATGCACGTATTCCCGCGCAGGCGGGGATCCAGAGCCACAACCGCCATCGCTCGTAACCCTAGATCCCCGCCTGCGCGGGGATACGTCTCTCGAAGTCGAGGCAGCCTTACGCCACCAGCGCCCCGTGGCAGTGCTTGTACTTGCGCCCCGACCCGCACGGGCACGGTGCATTGCGGCTGACACGGCCTTCCCAGCTTGCCGGATCGTCACCCAGTTCCTCGTCCGGCTGCGGGGCGGCCATCTGCAACATCGGCACGCGGGTCGTGATCAGGCCCGGCGCACCCTCCCCGCCCCAGCTATCGTCCTCGCCGGTCAGCGGGTCGATATGCATGGTCAGGAAATCGGGCAGTTCCGGCAATTCCGGCGGCGCCTGGAAATTGAAGTTCGCGTGCGCCATCGTCCGGGTCACATCCTCGCGGATGCTGCCCAGCATACGTTCGAACAGCGCGAACGCCTCCTGCTTATATTCGTTGATCGGCGTCTTCTGGGCGTACGCACGCAGGTGGATGACGGCGCGCAGCGCGTCGAGCATCGCCAGATGCTCCTTCCAGTGATGGTCGAGCGTCTGGAGCAGGATCGACTTCTCGATCTGGGTCCAGCTGTCGGCATCCAGTTCGGCCGACTTGGCATCGACCAGCGCGTCGGCCTCGGTGCGGATGCGCTCTTCCAGCGTTTCCGCGTCCAGACCGTCCTCGTTCGCGACCCATTCGGCGACCGGCGCATCGACGCCCAGCAGTTCCTGCGTCTGCTCCCGCAGACCTTCGACATTCCACTGTTCAGGATAGCTGTCGGGCGGGACCGCGCTGCCGACGACGGTGTTGACGACCGCGTGGCGCATGTCGATCACGACATCGCCGACCGCCTCGGCATCCATGATGTCGGCGCGCTGTTCATAGATGACCTTGCGCTGGTCGTTCATCACATCGTCATATTCGACGACCTGCTTGCGCACGTCATAGTTGCGCGCTTCGACCTTCTTCTGCGCGGTTTCGATCGCGCGGGACAGCCACTTGCTGCCGATCGCCTCGCCGTCCTCGATATTGTTGCGCATCATCTTGGCGAACAGCGTGTCCGGCCCGAAGATGCGCAGCAGGTCGTCGTCGAGGCAGAGGTAGAAGCGCGACAGGCCCGGATCACCCTGACGCCCCGACCGGCCGCGCAGCTGGTTGTCGATGCGGCGGCTTTCGTGCCGTTCGGTGCCCAGCACGAACAGGCCGCCGGCATCCAGCACCTTCTGCTTTTCCTCGACGATCTCCGCCCGGATGCGCGCGGCGGCGGCGTCATATTCGCTCGTCCCCTCCACCAGGTCGGGATGTTCGTCGAGCATCCGGAATTCGAGATTGCCGCCCAGCTGAATGTCGGTGCCGCGCCCTGCCATGTTGGTGGCGATGGTCACCGCGCCCAGCCGCCCGGCCTGCGCCACGATATGCGCTTCGGATTCATGGTAGCGGGCGTTCAGGACCTTGTGATCGACGCCTTCCTGCGCGAGGAATTCGGACAGCAGTTCCGACTTTTCGATCGAGACGGTGCCGACCAGCACCGGCTGCCCCTGCGCCGCATGTTCGCGGATCTTCTTGGCGATGGCGCGGAACTTGTCATCCAGCGTCTTGTAGAATTCGTCCTCTTCATCGACGCGGCGCACCGGCACGTTGGTCGGGATCGACACCACGTTCATCTTGTAGATGTCGAAGAATTCGGGCGCTTCGGTCGCGGCGGTGCCGGTCATGCCCGACAGCTTCGGGTACATGCGGAAATAATTCTGGAAGGTGATCGAGGCGAGCGTCTGGTTCTCCGGCTCGATATTCACGCCTTCCTTCGCCTCGGTCGCCTGGTGCAGGCCGTCCGACCAGCGGCGGCCGTCCATCATGCGGCCGGTGAATTCGTCGATGATGACGACCTTGCCGTCCTTCACGATGTAGTCCGTGTCGCGCTTGAACATGACGTTCGCGCGCAGCGCCTGGTTCACATGGTGCACGACCTGCGTGTTTTCGAAATCGTAGAGGTTCGCGCCGACCAGCAGCCCGGCATCCTCCAGCATCCGTTCGACCTTCTCCGTGCCGTCCTCGGTCAGCACGATCGACTTCTGCTTCTCGTCCTTCTCGTAATCGTCGGCGCTCAGGCGCTTCACGATCTCGTCGACCGAGCGGTACAGGTCCGACTTGTCGTCGGTCGGACCCGAGATGATGAGTGGAGTGCGCGCTTCGTCGATCAGGATCGAGTCGACCTCGTCGACGATGGCGAAGTTGAACGGCCGCTGCGTCATCGACGCGCGATCGAACTTCATGTTGTCGCGCAGATAATCGAAGCCGAATTCGTTGTTGGTGCCGTAGGTGATGTCGGCGCCATAGGCCTCGCGGCGCTGATGATCGGCAAGGTTGGGCACGATGACGCCGGTCGTCAGGCCGAGGAAGCCATAGACCTGCCCCATCTGCGCCGCGTCGCGCCGCGCCAGATAGTCGTTGACGGTGACGACATGGACGCCGTCTCCCGGCAGCGCGTTCAGATAGCAGGCGAGCGTTGCGACGAGCGTCTTGCCCTCACCCGTGCGCATCTCGGCGATCTCGCCCCGGTGCAGCACGATGCCGCCGACCATCTGCACGTCGAAATGGCGCATTCCGAGCACGCGGCGCGCGGCTTCGCGGACAGTGGCAAAGGCTTCGGGGAGCAGCGAATCGAGCTTGGCGCCATTGGCCAGCTGTTCGCGGAACTTGGGCGTCTGCGCGGCCAGTTCCTCGTCGGACATGGCGGTCAGCGCGGGTTCGAATCCGTTGATCTTGTCGACGATCGACCCGAGCGACTTGACGTAACGGTCGTTGGACGACCCGAACAACGATTTGGCGAGGCCACCGAACATGGGCGAATTTCCTTGAAACTACGGGAAGCGCGCCGCGATGCGTTCGCCGGCTGCGCTGGAATAAGAGGTCGGAAGAGCGCGGGTGCGCGCTATTCGTGGGTGCGCAGCGTGCGCGCGCGGACCGCGATCAGGGGCGCGGGCGTCAGGAACAGCGGCCGCGGATCGCGCGCATAGGGCTGCGCCGGCCGCGCGGTCGCGACCGATCCGGCCTCGACCGTCGCGACGGCGATCTGTGCGGCGACGACCTGCGCCTGCGCCACCTGCCGCGCATTCGCGACTCCCACGCCGGGGAGCAGGCCGGTCAGGCCCGTCAGCAGCGCGGAGAGGAACAGCAGCAAACGCAAGCGATACGTCCAGACGGTATGGTTTCACGACAGGATGCCCGGTCGCATTGGCGCGAGACATAGGGAATGGGTGGCCCGACGTCCACCCGGTCCGCGCTATTGGGCGGGTTGGAAGGCGGTAGAGGTCGTCTTGACGATATGGACCGGCTTTCCGTCTGGCGGCGGCAGGTATCGACCGCCCACGGGGCAATCCGTCGTTCCTTGCGAGGAGCTGACAAGGCGGCATTGCGTGACAATACCCGCGGCGTCGATCGCCAGCCGTTCCTCACTGGTCCAGTTCGGTGGCATGTCCGATGTCGGCACATTCGGGAGCGGCGAGGCTCCCTCGATCGTCTGCGAAAGAGCGAAGGTAAGCACCCCCGGCCCATATCCCCTCACGATGTCGCCCGCCGGATATGCATCGCCATAGCGTGCGCAGACGTCGAACTGGACGCCCTTCTCACCCGCAAACCGGGTTTCGCAATTCGAAACCTGTCCGTTGGCACCGACCGTGATCCGGCTAACGCTGGCATAGGGTATCAGTAGTTGTGGCGCATCGGCGGGATTTTGCCAGCGAACCCGTCGCGGCGACGTGCCGGCAACCGCCTTCCCGTTCGCATCGCGTGCCGGCTCGAACCGTGCCCGCGGCATCATCGCAGCACATGTCGCGCTGTCCAATATAGCGCTACCGCTGGATTTGACCGTGGTGCAGGCGGTCGCACGTCCCGTATCGTCGACCGCGAACGCAACTTCGACCGTACCGAACAAACCCTTTTGCAGCGCCGCCACCGGATAATCGTCGTTCGTCACCCAACTGGCCGGGTCGATCGGCACCGGTGCGGTCTGCCCCCACGCCCCGCCCCCACAACAAAGCGTTGCAACCGCCGCGCCCATGCGTAGGAACCGTCCCATACCCATCCCCTGCCCCGTATCCGGTGCAGGCTAGACCGGACACAGCGCCCATGTCGACTGCCGTATCCCCGCTCGCCACGCCGTTTCCCGCACTCCCGCCGATCGGCGGCGTGACGCTGCGGGTCGCGCGGGCGCGGTACAAGAATTGGGATCGCTGCGACCTGACCTTCGTGACCCTTTCCGATGGGACGGCGGTCGCCGGCGTGCTGACCAACAGCAAATGCCCGTCGCCCGAAGTCGAATGGTGCCGCCGCGCGCTGGTGCTGGGTCGCGCACGGGCATTGGTGGTCAATGCCGGCAACTCCAACGCCTTTACCGGCGACCGGGGGCGCGCCGCCGTCGAGGCGATCGCCGCGCGCACCGCGCAGGCGATGGCGTGCCAGCCGTCCGACGTCTTCGTCGCCTCGACCGGCGTGATCGGCGTGCCGCTGCCGATCGACAAGGCCGAGGCGGGGCTGGACGCCGCGTTCGTCGCCGAACCCTGTGGCTGGGAAGCGGTGGCCGAGACGATCGGCACGACCGACACCTTCACCAAGGGCGCGTTCACGACCGCGAAGGTCGGCGACCGGACCGTCAAGCTGTCGGGCGTCATCAAGGGGTCGGGCATGATCGCGCCCGACATGGCGACGATGCTGGGCTTCATCTTCACCGATGCGGCGGTCGATCCGGCGTTCCTGCAGAGCGCGCTGGAGGCGGCTAACCGGCGGACCTTCTCCTGCATCACGGTCGATGGCGATACCTCGACCAGCGACACGGTGCTGGCCTTTGCCACCGGAGCGGCGGGGAATGACCCGATCGCCTCGTTCGATGACGACGGCGCGGATGCGTTCGCGGCGGCGCTCCACGACCTGTGCCGTCAGCTCGCGCATCTGGTGGTGCGCGACGGCGAGGGCGCGACGAAGTTCATCGCGGTCACCGTCGAAGGCGCGGAGAGCGACGGCAGCGCGCACCGCATCGCGATGAGCATTGCCAATTCTCCGCTGGTGAAGACCGCGATCGCCGGCGAGGACGCGAATTGGGGCCGGGTGGTGATGGCGGTCGGCAAGGCGGGCGAGCCGGCCGAGCGCGACAGGCTGTCGATCCGCTTCGGCACGACGCAAGTGGCAGAAGGTGGGCTGGCAGTAACCGGCTATGACGAAGCGCCGGTTGCAGCGCATCTGAAGGGCCAGGAGGTCGAGATCGGCGTCGACCTGCATCTTGGCGAGGGTCGCGCGACGGTGTGGACCTGCGACCTGACGCATGGGTATATCTCGATCAACGCGGATTATCGGAGCTGATCGCGACGGATCGATAAAGCACGCCGTTTATAACGCTCCGTTCGCACCGTAACACAGCTTATCGCTATTGGCGGTGACAAGGACAGGAGAGGGCCAGCCGTCTTTGCGGGAGCCTGACCACTCTGCCGTGAACAGGCGTCACTCCGGCAAAAGCTGCGATCTCCCGGCGTAGCGCGCTATAGGAACCAACGAAGACCCCAGCCTCCGCCGGGGTGACGTTTCCATGTGACGGATCAAACTCTGGCGCTGGCCGAGACGCCGTTTCGCACATACCTGACACGCTTTACCGTACCCCCGCGCAGGCGGGGGTCCAGAGCCAGGCAAACCACGGCTTGCGCATTTGGCCCTGGATCCCCGCCTCCGCGGGGATACGGCCAAGTTGAATTCTGCAAAAAGGCAGCCTGCCGAGCATACGGCCTTGCGTCGCCGGTCCGGACAATCTTCGCGGATTGACCCGATACTCATGCCGACCCGGTCGCCGGCACAGACAAGCGCCCCGTACCGGCGGAGCGCTCCAACGTCAGCCCAGTTCGCCCTCAAGCCACGCCTTCAGCTGGCTCTTGGGCCGCGCACCCAGCAGGTCGGCGACCGGCTGGCCGTTCTTGAACAGCTTCAGGAGCGGGATCGACTGCACGCCCATCGAACCGGCGGTGTCGGGGTTGGCCATGATGTCGACCTTGGCGATCGTCACCTTGTCGCCCAGTTCGTCGGCGATTTCCTCCAGCGCGGGGGCGATCATCTTGCACGGGCCACACCAGTCCGCCCAGAAATCGACCAGCACCGGCTTGTCGGATTGCAGGACGTCGGCGGAAAAGCTGGCGTCGGTAACGGTCTTGGTCGGCATGATAATCTCCTTGGATCGGCAGTATCTATGATCTGCGGCGCAGCACCTCAAGCTTCGCGGGACAAGCTTTGTTCCCCGCCCCCCAAGCCCGGCTTGTGCGCGTCGAGCAGCGCATCGGGCAGCACGAACATCCGGGGTCCGGCGGTATAGAGCAACGCCGCCTCCACACGATGATCGGGAAAGATCACGCGAAGCGCCGCGGCATAGGCGGCCATCTGGCGCAGGTGATACACCGGGATGTCGGCCACATCGTCGGGCACCCGGCGCCCGGTCTTGAAATCGACGACGCGGACGGTGCGATCGCCGATGCACAGCCGGTCGACCGTGCCCGCCACGACCTGTGTCCCGACCACCGCCGCAATCGGTGCCTCGGCCAAGGCGTCGGGACCGAACAGGTCGGCAAAGTCCGGGTCGTCGAGGACCGCCATCACATCGCGCGTCACCCGGCGGCGCAGGCCGGCATCCTCTACCCCCGCCGCGCCGGCCAGCCAGCGTTCGGCGGCATCGGCCCGGTCGGCGCGCGGCAATTCGGGGAGGCGTTCGAACAGCTGGTGGAGCAGCCGCCCCCGCTCCGCCGCGGCGCGCATCATCGCGGTCGGCGGCGGGTCGGATACCTCGTCCTCGCCCACGGCGGACGGAGCGAGCGGACGCGGCGGACGCGCCTCGGCCGGGGCCGGTGCGCGCAGCCAGACCGGTACAGGCGCTGCGACGACCGGCGCGGTACCGGCCCGCGCCTTCGCCGCGATCGGCGGTTGCGGGGTCAAGCCGGTGAAGACCCGTTCGTCCTCCCCTTCCGCCACGCCCAGCGCATCGAACGCCGCCGCGGCGGCGCTGTACCAGCTGAACGGCGGCGGCACGCCCTTGTATTTGGCGGACGGGGCGCCGGCGATGACCAGCCGCTCCTCGGCACGGGTCGCAGCGACATAGAATAGCCGCCAATGTTCCTCCAGCTCGCGCTGGTCGATCGCGGAAAACGCATCGTCGACCGGCGTCCCCCGCTCACCGCCGCGCGGGCGGAACAGCGGAAAGGCCGCGCCGTCATGCCCCTCGGGCGCCCATTGCACGATATCGCGGCGGCTGTTGGTCGGATCGATTGCGGCATCGGCCAGCAGCACCAGCGGCGCCTGCAACCCCTTCGATCCGTGCGCGGTCATAACCCGCACCGCTCCGCCAGCACCGCCCGCGTCGCGCTTGATCTCCACCTCGCCCCGGTCGAACCATTCGACGAAGCGTTGCAGCGAGGATGTGGCGACGCTTTCGAACGACAGCGCGGCGTTGAGCAACTCGTCGATCGGGTCGCGCGCCTCTTCGCCCAGCCGCGCAATCAGCTTGCGTCGCCCGTCCAGTTCGCCGGACAACAGTTCCTCGAGGAAGCGATAGGGCGTCGCGAAATCGGCGCGGCGCAGGATGCGCGACAGCGGCTCGACCGCATCGCTACCCGTCTGACGCAGATGCCGCCAGAGGCTGCCGCCCTTGCGCAACGCGCCGGCCAGCAGCTGGTCCTGCGTCCAACCGATCAGCGGCGAAACGAGCAGGCTGGCGAGGCTGAGGTCGTCGTCGGGCTGCAACGCGAAACGGACCGCGGCAAGCAGGTCCTTCACCGCCAGCGGAGCATCGAGCCGCAGCCGGTCGACGCCTGCCACCGGCACCCCCTCGGCATAGAGCCTTGCGACGATCAGCGAGGCGAGATCGCCCCGTCGCTTGACCAGCACCATGATGTCGCCGGGCTGGAGCATCCGGCCCTTCGATTCGAGCGGCAGCGTGCCGATCCAGCCAGCAATTTCGCGCGCGATCTTCGCGGCGATCACCCGCGTGACGTCATCGATCCAGCCTTCCTCGGCATCATCGGGCGCCTCCGCCACGGTGGGCGCCCACAAGGTCACGGTGCCGGGGCCGGGCAATTCGCTGTCATGGGTATCGGGCGCGTCGATGCCCATGGCCGGTTCGGGCAAGGCGGCGATGGCGGCATCGACGAATTCCAGCACCGGTCGCGTCGTGCGGAAGCTGTGGGTCAGCGACAGCGTGTCGAGTTCGCGCGCATCGCCATGATATTCGCTAGGCAGCGCAGCGCGGCGGCTGAAATCGAGATGCGCCGCGCGGAAATAGATCGGGTCGGTCCCCTGAAACCCGAAGATCGCCTGTTTGTAATCGCCGACGACGAACAACGTCCGCATTCCTGCCGCGCGCACCGCGTCGCCGCTGAAGAACTCCTCCACCAGCGAGCGGACGATCGCCCATTGCTGCGGATTGGTGTCCTGCGCCTCGTCGATCAGGACATGTTCGGTACTCTGGTCCAGCTTAAAGCGCACCCAGTCGCCGATACCCGGCTGTGCCAGCAGGTTCAGCGTCTCGCGGATCAGGTCGTCGAAATCGACCGCCCCCGCCCGCCGCTTGGCGCGGACATAGGCATCGGCATAGGCGCGCCCAGCCTCCAGCGCGTCGGCCAGCGCATCGGCATAGCCCATGCGCCCGGCCAGTTCGATCAGCTCGCCCGCACGGGTCCCGACCGCATCGGCCAGTTCGTCATAATCGGGTTCGGCGGCGATCAGCTTGGCCGACGCCTTGCGCAGCGTATCCTCGGCGGTGAAGAACAGCTTGCGGACATCGCGGACAGTCGCGGCGCGCTCGGCCGGCGCACGCGCCAGCCACGCCAGGATCGCGGCATGGGTCTTCTTCCCCGTCGCGGTTCCCCACGACAGGTTCGCCGCGGCCAGCCGTTCCAGCGCGTCGCAGTCGAACTCGTCGTCGCTGCACGCCGCTGCCAGCATCTCGTCGATCGGCCCGGACGGCAGGTCGAGCGCGCGGCGCAGGAACGGCTGAAGTCCGCTCGGCAGCTCAGCCATCGCCTGCGGGCGCTTGGCGCATTCGCGCAGGAAATGCTCGGCCGCGCCCTCGCCCATGCGCAGCGACATGGCGGCGATGGCATCGCCGATCCGGGTCGAACCGGTCCGCTGTTCCTCGACCAGCAGTTCCGCCAGCGCCTCGCGCGCCATGCCTGCCTCTTCCCGCGCCTCCAGCGGGCGAAAGCCGGGGACCAGCCCCGCCTCGACCGGGAAACCGGCGAGCAGGCTTTGGCAAAAGCCATGGATCGTCTGGATGCGGACGCCGCCGCCCGGCGCATCGAGGACGCGGGCGAACAGGGTACGCGCGCGCGCGAGCAGTGCGGGATCGTTCACATCCTCGCCCAACGCGAACAGGTCGGCCTTCAGGTCGGCAGTCGGCAGCCGGACCCAGCGCGCCAGCCGGCTGGCGACGCGTTCGGCCATTTCCGCCGCGCCCGCCTTGGTAAAGGTCAGGCACAGGATCGCCGCCGGATCGACGCCGCGCAGCAACAGGCGAAACACGCGGGCCGACAGGACATGGGTCTTGCCGGTCCCGGCCGAAGCGGACAGCCAGACATGGCGGTGCGGATCGCTCGCCGCCGCCTGGTCGTTCTTCAGCGGTTGGAGTTTGCTAACCTCACTCACGGCCATACCATTCGTCGCGGCGCATCAGCTGGTCGTACTCGGCATAGGGGGCATATTCGGGCACCAGCTTTGCGACGAACGCCTCGTCGCCGGTCAAGAAGCGGGCGACCGCCTCCTCGAAATGGCGCTTGGCAAGTACCACGAACTCGGCAGTGGCGATCCGTCCGCCGGTGCCGTTGGCGTTGACCGGGGTGGTCATCTTGCCGAAACTGTCCTTGTCCTTAATCAGCGACCAATATTCGAACGCGCCGGCGATCCCGCGCACCCCGGAAAAGCAGCCGCGTTCGGCCATCAGCCCCAGCAGGCCCAGTTGCAGGCTGTAGCCGGCGGCCACCGCCTTGCCGCTGGGCGCCTTGCCGGTCTTGTAGTCAATGATCGCCAGCGTGACGTCGGCGGCGCGGTCGATCCGGTCGGCCTTGCCCGACAGCTCGACCCCGGCGATCTCCAGCACACCGTCGCATTCGACCGCCGCCACGTCGCGCCCCTCGGCCAGCTTTTCGTGGGTCAGCGCCGCCACCCAGTCGATCGCTTCGCGCAGGCGCGGCACCCACAGCGCGCGCAGCAGCGGATGGGTGCGCGGATCGTCGGACAGCGCCTGTAACCGCCGCCGCAGCTTGGCCGGGTCCAGCCCGTCCTCGCGCGCCCAGCGTTCCAGCACGCCATGCACCGCCGTGCCGCGCCACGCGGCGGTCGCATCGGCATCGACGGCATCCATCGGCGACAGGCGCAGCATCCTACGCGCATAGAAGGCGTAGGGGTCGGCCTTCATCCGGTCGACCTCCGTCACCGAGATACGACGCGGGCGCAGCGCCACCGGCGGGCGCGGGGCCGGACGCGACGCGGCGGCATAGGCGGCGGGCCGGTCGATCGCCCGCGCCCAGTCGCGCAAATGCCCGGCGCGTTCCAGATTGTCGTCCAGCGCCTGCAACCGCAGCCAGAGGCGCGACGCGATGGTCGGCGCGGTGGCATCGCGCGCGGCACGGGTCAGCACGACATCGGGTGCGCCCATCGCCCCGGCGAAATCATGCGCTGCCAAGCCGATCCGCCGCTCCAGCCCCGGCAGGCCCAGATCGGCACGGATACGTGGCGCCAGCCACGGATCGGGCGAGGGCAAGGCGGGCCACACCCCTTCGTTCAGCCCGCCCAGGATCATCAGGTCCGCAGTCTGCAACCGCGCTTCCAGCAGACCGAGGATCGCGAGGCGCGGATGCGCGCCCTGTGGCGGGCGCACCGCCACTTCGTCCAGCAGCGTCCTGAGCAACGCCGGCAGCACACGCGGATCGACCAGCGGCGGCCCGATCGCCGCCTGTTCCTCCAGCGCGGCGATGAGTTCGGCGGCGGCGCGCCCTTCGGGCCGGCTCCATGCCGCATCGCCCGCCAGCATCGTCGCCGTCTCGCGCAGCACCGTCAGCAGCCGGACCAGCGGCTGCGGCCCGGCGGCGAAGATGTCGGCAAGCGGGGTCAGCAGCGGACAGGCGATTTCCCAGAAGCTCGCCGCCTTCGCGCGGATCGCGGCGTCGCGCGGTTCGCCTTCGCCCAAATGCCGGTCGATCCCGGCCAGCCCCGGCGCAGGGCGTGGCCCCCGCAGCGCGCGGTCGAGCCGGCGCACGCCGTCGAGCCACAGCACCCGCTGTTCCGCCTCGCCGCTCTGCACCAGCGGATATTTCAGCAGCGACAGCAGCGCGACCGGCGCAAACGCCTGCGCCGCCGCCTCGACCAGCGCCAGCAGCAATGTGCCGGGCGCCAGCAGCGACAGCGGCTGCCCAGCGGAATCGTCGACGCTGACGCCCCAGCGCGCCATGTGCGCCGCCACCCGCCGCGCGAGCATCCGGTCGGGCGTCACTAGCGCGGCGGTGCGGCCAGGCGTCTCCAGCGCCTTGCGAAGGGCAACTGCAATGGCCTGCGCCTCTTCCGCAGGGGTCGCCAGCTCGACCATCCGCACGCCTGACAGGCGGCGGTCGGCGGCAGGCACGTCGATCCAGTGATGCGTCCGCTCGGCCGGGCTGAGCGCGGTGGCGATGGCGCGGCTGCGCGTCGGCGTCGCGTCATGCTCGCTCGCCGCCTGCCACCGCACGAACTCGTGACGATTGACGCCCATCCGGTCGAGCAGCAGCTTCAGGTGATATTGCGGGTGGGTTTCGATCGATCGCTTGCGCCGGCCGGTGACCGGATCGGGCGCATGGGGGCCGAGCGACGCCCATTCCTCGTCCTCCATCGCCAGATCAAGACCGGGCAAAACCACCATCCCGCGCGGCAGGCCGGCGATGCAGCGCTGGATGCGGGCGATCGCCGGTGCGTTGGTCGCGATACCCGCCGCGCAGACGAACCCCTTGGGCGGATCGACCGCCCAACGCGCGCACAGCCGCCCGAGCAATCGCGTCCGCCGCTCGGCAAGGTCGATCCGCCCCAGCGCCGCCAGTTCACCCGGCCAACGATCCAGCACGATGCGGAACAGCTCCAGCGACCGCTCCCAATGCGCCGACAGCGTTTCGTCGAGGTCGAGGGTGCGCAGGCGTGCCGGATCGACCTCTTCGACCAGCAGCTGGTCCAGCGTCGCGGCTAGGTCGCCGGCCAGCCGCACCGCCTCCGCCGCATCGACCGGACGCCCGGCGCGCTGGCGCTCCTCGGTCACCAGCCGGGCGAGGATCATCCGCCGGGCGAGCGGGTCGATCGCGGGCGGGATCGGTTGCTGATCGGCCGGGTCGGCAAAGCTGCCTATCCCTTCGTCCAGTTCGGGATCGCCGATCGCAACGAGGCGCGGCAACAACAGCCCGCCGCCGCTAGCGCGCACGAATGCCTCCTGCACCGTCCGTTTGGCGCGGTTGGTCGGCACCAGCACCATGCCCTGCGCCAACGCCAGCCGGTCGCCGCTGAACCGGCGGATCAGCCCGACCGCCAGCGCATCGGCGAACGCCCGGTGGATCGGGATAGTATAGAGGCTGAGGCGCTTTGCCTCAGCCATCGGCAAGGACTGCCTCGGTCATGCCGACCGAGGCCGGAGTGCCGACGTCGAACCACAATCCCTGATGCGCGACGCCGTAAGCCCGCCCTGCCTCGATCGCGCGGTTCCAGAACAGGTTGGTCGAAAACGCCCCTTCCGGCCAGTCGGCAATGACGCGCGGTGACAGGATCTGCACCCCGGTAAAGACATAGGGGGCAAGGCGACCGGGCTTGCGGCGACCGGTGATGCGACCCATCGCATCGATATGGAAATCGCCCTGCCCGCGATGGCCATGCGCCAGCGCCTGCGGCACCAGCAGCAACAGCGCGTCAATCTTCGCATCGTCCCACAGGCTGCTGAGCAGCTTGATCGAGTCAACCGGCCCATCGACCCACAGATTGTCCGAATTGACGCAGACGAACGGCTTGTTCCCGATCAGCTCGCGCGCCTGCACCAGCCCGCCACCGGTTTCCAGCAGCTTCGCGCGTTCGTCGGATACGGCGATGTCGATGCCCTTCACCCGGTGCTTCAGATGCGCTTCCATCGCATCGGCCAGGTAATGGACGTTCACCACTGCCCGCTTGACCCCTGCCCCGCGCAGCCGGTCGAAAACGTGATCGATCAACGGCTTGCCCGCGACCTCGACCAACGGCTTCGGCCGCATCGCGGTCAGCGGGCGCATCCGCTTGCCCAGCCCCGCCGCCATCACCATCGCGGTTTCGGGCACCGTCGCCTGGGGGTGCGGGCGGATCGAACGGAGCGTGGTCATGCGAGTTCCTGCGGATCGCCGCGCTGCGCGGGCGGGATGTTGAGATCGAACCAGCGCGCGACCCCGGCCAGCGCCGGATGGGTCAGGTCACGCTCCAGATAGCGCCATACGCGCGGGCACAGCGCACCATAGCGCGGCTTGCCGTCGCGTCGCCACAGCCGGGTGAAGATGCCGATGATCTTCGCGTTCCGCTGCGCCCCGAACAGGTGATAGGCCGCGTCGAACCCGTCGCCGACGCCGGTCGACTCCCGGTAACGGGCGAGCATCGACGCCTCGACCACCGCCGGCACGTCGCGCCGCGCGTCCTGCAACAACGACACGAGGTCATAGGCGGGGTGCCCGGCCAGCGCGTCCTGGAAATCGAGCAAGCCGAGCCGTGCATCGTCGAGCAGCATCAGGTTCTCGGCATGATAGTCGCGCAACACGGTGACGACCGGCATGTCGGGCAGCGCATCGAAGGCCGCATTCCACGCCGCGACATAGCCCTCGGTATCGACGGTCAGCCCCAGCGCGTCGCAATACCATTCGATCAGCAGGTTCGCCTCGCGCAGGATGAACGCGCGGTCGTATGGCGGGACCGGGGCCGGTTCGTGACGTTGCAGCCGCAGCAGCTGGTCGACGGCGGCGGCGTACAGCCGGCCCTCGCTCTCGGGCGCGGCGTCGACCGTCTCGCGCATCCGCATGTCGCCGAAATCCTCCAGCAGCATGAAGCCGGCGGCGGCATCGTCGGCGAGGATCGCGGGCGCGGCAAAGCCCCGTTCGCCAAGCCATGCCGCCATATGCGCGAACTTGCGCGTATCCTCGGGCGGTGGCGCGTCCATCAGCACGGCGCTCCGTCCCGCCTCGATCACGCGGTAGTAACGGCGGAACGACGCATCGACCGCCAGCGGCAGGATCTGCGCATCGCCCCAACCGGCGTCGACAAGGAAAGGGACAGCCGCATCGCGCGGGTTCAGGTCAGCGGCCATCGCCCTTCCCAAGCGCCCGGCACGCGCGCTGTCAAGCGCCGCCCGCCCGCATCGTCGAACGCCAGCGTCAGCCACAGCGCATCCTGCCAATGCTCGTCACCCAGCCGTTCTGGCCATTCGACCAGCAGCAGCGCATCGTCCGCCTCTTCCAGCCCCAGTTCGAGCGCCTCATCGGGGTCCTCGATACGGTACAGATCGACGTGCAGCACGCTCAGGCGCACCTCGGGCGGATCATAGGGTTGGACGATGGCAAAACTGGGCGACGGCGCCTCCCCCGCCAGCCCCAGCGCCGCCAGCACGCCTCGCGCGATACTCGTCTTGCCCGCGCCCAGCGGCCCCGACAGCGCGATGACATCGCCCGGCCGCACCACCGCCGCCAGTTTCGCGCCCAGCGCGTGCGCCGCCGCTTCGTCCGGCAGGAACATCACGGCTCGCGCGGCAGGTCGATGGTGACGAGCGTGCCGACGCCCTTTTCCGACACCAGCTCGATCGTCCCGCCATGGGCCTCGACCGCCTGCCGGGCGAGCGGCAGGTCGAGGCTCAAGGCCCGCTCACCGACGCGTGTCGCCCCGGCCTGCGCAAAGCGATCGAACGCCCGCGCGACCGCGTCCTTCGACATGCCGGGGCCATCGTCCGACACCACGATCCGCGCCCGCTGCGTATCGCCATCGACGTGCAGCAGCACCCGCCCGCCCTGTCGCAATCCGCCGATCGCATGGTCCAGCAAATGGCCGACCGCCTGTCGCAACCGCCGCGCATCGCCCAGCATCACGCCCGCCGACGGCGCGATCTCCACCGCCAGTTCGACTCCGCGCGCCGTCGCCGCCGCGCGCGCCGCATCGGCCGCTTCGCCGGCGATCATCTTCAACGGCACCGTCGCCCGCGCGACCGGGGTGGTTTCGTTGGCAGTCAGGTCGAGCGTGTCGTCGATCAGTCCGCCCAGCCGCTCGACCGATTCCAGAATCGCGTCGGTATAGCGCGCGCCGTCCTGCGTCAGCTTCCCCGCATAGCCCGCCTGCAGCATCTCGGCGAAGCCCTTGATCGAGGTCAGCGGCGTGCGCAGTTCGTAGCTCATCGACGCGACGAACGCGGTCTTCACCCGGTCCGCCGCCTCCAGCGCCTCGTTGCGGTCGCGCAGCGCCTGTTCCATTCGGCGGCTGTCGGAAATGTCGAGCATGGTCAGCAACGCATTGCCATCGGGCAGCGGCACCGCGCCGAATTCATAATGCCGCCCATCGGCCATCGCGAAGCGGCCCGACCGCTGCATCCGCTGCTGTGTCGCGAAGCGGACCAGTTCGGGGATCAGCGCAGCCTTGCCCGGACTGGCCAGACTCTCGGCAACGCGTTCGGCCAGCGCATCGACGCGCGGATGCGAATCGAGGAACGCGTCGTCCAGTCCCCACACCTGCCGGAATTTCGCGTTCCAGATCTGGAGCCGGCCATCGGCGGCAAACACGCCAAGCGCCTCAAACAGATTGTCGAACGTTGCTGTCCGCACCCTCAGCAGCGTGTCGCGGGCGCTGGCCAGCTGCACCTGTTCGGTGCGATCCTCGAAGATCAGCAGCAGCCCGCCTTCGGGCAGCGGCTGCGCCACGACGCGCAGATGCGTGCCGCCGGGCAGATGCCATTGTTCCTCGATCGCGCCTTCGGCCGCGCGGAACCAGTCGCGCCGCTCCGCCTTCCACCCCGGAAAGTCGCGCACTTCGGGCAGCCGTTTTGCCTCGCGCATCCGGTCCAGCACCCGGTCGAACTCGGGCCGGTCGGCCAGCCATTCGGGCTTCATCGCAAAGGTGCGGCCGAACGGCTGGTTGTAGAAGACCAGCGTGCGGTCGGGCGCGAACTGCGCCACGCCCGCCGACAGCCGGTCGAGCATCGCGCGCTGCGCCTCGCGGCTGCGCTTCAGCCGGCCGCGCGCCTCCTCGATCTCATGCACGTCGATCGCGAAGCCGCCGGTGCCGCCATCGCGCAGCGGCATGTCGTGGACGCGCAGCATCCGTCGCTCACCATTGATCGTCGCGGGCATCGCCGCCGCCTGCGGCTGTCCGGTGTCGCGCGCGATCGCGGCGCTGGCCAGCGGCCCGCCCATGCCGACGCCCTCGACCAGTTCGACCTGCCGCGCGATCACCTCCGCCGCATCGCCGGCATCGACCGCACGGACATAGGCGGTGTTGACCATCGCCAAACGCAGACTGTCGTCGCGATACCACATCGGCATCGGCGCCGCCTCGATCAGGCTGGACAGCGCGTCGAACGCGGCGCGATATTCCTCCGCCTCCGCGCCCAGCGTCGCGATCTCGTTATGGAATTCGGTCGCATCGAAGAACCAGACCAGCACGCCGCCCGGCGTGTTGAGGGCCGCCGGCGCGCGCTCTCCAATGGCGAAAAGCGACCGCGCCGATCCGGTCGCCCGCACGACGGTGCGGAACGGCTTGCCCCCGCGGAGCGCGGCGGTGATCGCTTCGACCAGCCGATCGGCGCTGCCCGGCTCCAGCCCACTCTCGGCATTGCCAAGGTCGGCAAGCGACACCGGCATATCCCCGCGCCCCAGTCGATCAGCCAGCGGCTGGTCGAGCAGCAGCCGGCCATCGGCGCGCACCACCATCGCCAGCGCGGGCGACGCCGACAGCGTGGCATTGAGCGACTCGAACAGCGCACCCTCCGCCGCTGCCCGCCGCCTGGCGGACAGTCCGGTATGCAGCATCCACGCGCTTGCGCCGATCAGCAACGCCAGCACGACACCGGTCAGGACAGCCGTCATCAGGGTGAGGGTAATCAAGCGAGCGCCTCGCGGGCAGACGATGGAACGGCGGAAATGGGCACGTCTCCTGCCTAGTCGTTAGCGCCCGCATAAAAAAGGGGCAGTGCCATCCGGCACCGCCCCTTTATCGCATACCGGCGGCGGATCGCCGCCGCCGATCGCGACGGTCGTTACATCTTTACCCGCGCACCGGCGAAGAAATAGCGGCCGATCGTCTGCTGGATATAGGTTACATCGGCGATGTCCGGCTTCTGGCCGAACAGGTTGTTGACGCCGCCATAGAACTGGAACCGATCGGTCGCATCGACGCTGAGGTACAGGTCGTGCTGCCACATCGCCTTGATGTACTTGTACTCCGGCGCGACGACGTCCGGGTTGCTCTCGTTCGTCAGGTTCGCATAGCGCAGCGTCTTGTCGAGGAAGTTGACGCCGTAATTGACCGTGACGTTCTCCAGCGACCAGGTCAGATCGGCGTTGGCGCTGTACTTGGGCGCGCGATAGGCCGATTCCTGTCGACGGTTGGTGACCGGTGCGCCCGGCGTGCCGATGAACTCCAGCTTGTCGAGATAGTTGCCGACGACGCGCAGGTTGAAGCGACCGACATCGCCCGCATCGAACGCGTAGTTGATGTTCACGTCGAGGCCGGCAGTGCTGAAGCGCGCAACGTTCTGCGGCGCGACGACGAAGCTGGTGATGTTGCCGACGCCTGCGGTGTTGCTGGCGACGTTGGTCCGGGTGATCGAGCGGCAGAAGACGTTGTCCAGCGTCGCCTGATCGACGCACAGCCGGGCGACCTCGTTCGCCGCGACGGTGTTGATCGCGCCTTTCAGGTTGATGTCATACCAGTCGGCACGCAGCGACAGGCCCGGAATGAAGCGCGGCTGCACCACCGCCCCGGCGGTCCAGGTCGTTGCCTCTTCCTCGCGCAGGTCGCGATTGCCGCCCGAGAAGCCCGAGATATTGGTGGTCCGCGCGTCGACATAGTTCGCCGGATCGGCAACGCCCAGACCGCTCAGCAACGTACGGCAATTGGCCGCGCGGGTGGCGGTGCCGTTCTGCAATTCGCCCTTGTCGCACGGGTCGGTGATGAAGGCGAAGGTCTGCGACTGACCGGCGAACAGCTCGCCGATATTCGGCGCGCGCACCGCCTTCGAATAGGTGCCGTTGAAGGTAATGTCCTTCACCGGTGCATAGGTGCCATTGACCTTCCACGTCGTCGTGCGGCCGATCGTCGAATAATCGGACACGCGGATCGCGGCACCGGCGCTCAGGCGATAGGCGAAGGGCAGGTCCTTCAGGATCGGCGCATCGAGTTCGGCGAAGCCTTCCTTCACGTCGAAGCTGCCCTGTTCACGACCCAGCGAGTTGGTGAAGGTCAGGCCCTGCGCCGCGATGGGATCGGGCACGAACCGGCTCTCTTCCTTGCGATACTCGCCGCCCAGCACGAAATTGATCGCGCCACCGGGCAGTTCGAAGAACTGGCCAAAGTCACCCGCGACCGATCCCGACACGACATGCTGGCGCAGGCGCGACCGGTCGGTAGTGGTGGCGCGGACGAAATCCAGTGCCGCCTGGCTGGGGGCGCCATCACCGAACAGGTTCAGCGGTACGCATTCGCCGGGACGGAACGTCGTCGGGTTGATGACGGTGCGGCTGGCGTTGGGCTGATCAGGGACCCAGTTGGGGTCGAGGTTCACGCGGCAGGTGATCTGCCCGTTGGCCGGATTGCGCACCGCGTCGAGCGCCGCGAAGAAGCGGTCGTTATAGGTATTGTTGACGTAACGGTTGGCGATGTCCGACTGCCCGAAGACATAGGACAGTTCGTAGCTGGCATGATCGTTGATCTTGCCCCGCGCGCCGACGACCGCGCGGTAGGTTTCGCGGGTAATCGTCTCACCGCGCTGCCCGATGTCGAAATTGTCGCGGGTCACCAGCACGCCGCCATTGCCGAGGTTCGGCAGGCCGGCGGGCAGGTACGGATTGTCGTCCGGCACGAACAGATAATAGTCGAACGACGGCTGGCCGATGGTGAACGACTTGTTGCGGGCGTACTTGCCTTCGGCGAACAGCGTCAGCGCGGGCGACACGTCGTAATGCGTGATCAGGTTCACGACATGGCGGTCGATACGCGGCAGCAGGTCGTTCTGGTAATCGGCGACGCTGGTGCCGCTGCCGCCCTGCGAGAAGCCGGGACGCAGCACGGTGCCGAGCTGGAACGGGACCAGCTGGCCGGAGGCGTTAACGAAATAATCGGGCTGGCCGTCGAAATCGACGTCGATGCCACCCTGCCGCGCGGTGTCGTTGTAGCGAACGTCGGTCGTCGGGATGTTGTCGGGGATGCCGTTGCTGGCGCCGCCGGTATAGCCCGGCTTGAATTCCGGATCGTTCGGGTTGCGCTGGAAGGACACGAAGCCGGTCCCGCGCAGCCGCGCACGGTCCCGCGATTCCAGGCGGCTTTCCGACCCATATTCATAGGCGAGCGCCACGTTGCCGCGCCCTTCGGAGAAGTTCTTGCCGGCAGTTACCGCCAGCAGCCGCTTGCCCGCATCGCCATATTCGGAAATGCCGGCCTGGGCGCGGGCGGTGATCCCTTCGAAATTGCGCTTCAGGATGAAGTTGACCACGCCGGTCACCGCATCGGCACCGTACACCGCCGATGCGCCGCCGGTCAGCACGTCGACGCGCTCGACCAGGTCGCTGGGGATGGTGCTAACGTCGACCGCCTGCGATCCGGGAAGCGACGCAACCTGGCGACGCCCGTCGATCAACACCAGCGTGCGATCCTCGCCCAGATTGCGCAGGTTCAGCAGGTTCAGGCCCGACAGCCCGATGCCGACGCCGCTGCCCGCCGTATCGGCCGACGTCGTCGATCCCTGCAGCGCGGGAATCTGGGCGATGATATCGGTCAGGTTGGTGCTGCCCGCCTGCTGGATCGCGGCGGCGCTGACCGAGACGACCGGGCTGGGCGATTCGAAATCGGGGCGGCGGATGCGGGTGCCGGTGACGACGATCTCTTCGCCGTTGCTCGCCTGTTCGGGCGTCTGGGCGGCGGGGTCCGCGGGGATCGGCACATTGTCCGTATTACCGGGTGCGGCGGTCTGCGCGACGGCGGTTGCCGACGCCATCAGCGCGGCGATGACAACGGCACTGCGCGCGACACCGGCACGCAAACGCGACGTTGACTGGTTCATGGAACGGACCCCTTATTTTTACAATTTACGCGTATTCTTACGATACGTGCTTAGACCCGATTGCAACGTGTCGAATGGTTTCCTGGGTCCGCCCGGCTGCTTTTCCGCACCGGACGTTGCAAATCGGCAACAAAAAGGGGGCGGGCACCCGGTGGATGCCCGCCCCCTTTTCCTGTGTCGATCCTCGATGCGATCAGTAGCGATAATGGTCCGGCTTGAACGGCCCTTCGACCGGCACGCCGATATACGACGCCTGCTTCTCGGTCAGCTTGCTGAGCTTCACGCCCAGCTTTTCGAGGTGCAGCGCCGCGACCTTTTCGTCGAGGTGCTTGGGCAGGACATAGACTTCGTTCTTGTAGTTCTCGCCCTTGGTCCACAGTTCGATCTGCGCCAGCACCTGGTTGGTGAAGGACGACGACATCACGAACGACGGGTGGCCGGTGGCGCAGCCGAGGTTCACGAGGCGGCCCTTCGCCAGCACGATGATCTGCTTGCCATCGGGGAACTTCACCAGGTCGGTGCCCGGCTTCACTTCGTCCCATTCATAGTTCGACAGCGCCGAAATCTGGATTTCGCTGTCGAAGTGACCGATGTTGCAGACGATGCTCATCGGCTTCATCTTCGCCATATGCTCGGCGGTGATGACGTCGGCATTGCCGGTCGCGGTGCAGAAGATGTCGGCGCGTTCGACGGCTTCGTCCATCGTGACGACCTCGAAGCCTTCCATCGCCGCCTGCAGCGCGCAGATCGGGTCGATTTCGGTGACCATGACGCGTGCGCCGCCGTTGCGGAGCGACTGGGCGCTGCCCTTGCCCACGTCACCAAAGCCCGCGACGCAGGCGACCTTGCCGGCCAGCATCACGTCGGTCGCGCGACGGATCGCGTCGACCAGCGATTCCTTGCAGCCATACAGGTTGTCGAACTTCGACTTGGTGACCGAGTCGTTGACGTTGATCGCCGGGAAGGGCAGCTCGCCCTTCTTCGCGATCTCGTACAGGCGGTGGACGCCGGTGGTGGTTTCTTCCGAAACACCCTTCAGGTTCTTGACGGTCTCGGTCAGATAGCCCGGACGCTTGGCGATGAACGCCTTCAGCGCACGCTGGAACTCGACTTCCTCTTCATTCTCCGGCTCGCCGAGCGTCGCGCCGGCTTCGAGCTTCGCGCCCCACAGCGCGAACATGGTGGCGTCGCCGCCGTCGTCGAGGATGATGTTGGCGGTTTCATCGCCCCAGTTGAAGATGTCGCCGACATAATCCCAGTAATCGGCCAGGCTTTCGCCCTTGATCGCGAACACCGGCACGCCGGCAGCGGCGATCGCGGCGGCAGCGTGATCCTGCGTCGAGAAGATGTTGCACGTCGCCCAGCGGACATCGGCGCCGAGCGCGGTCAGCGTCTCGATCAGCACCGCGGTCTGAATCGTCATGTGCAGCGAGCCGGTGACGCGTGCGCCCTTCAGCGGCTGCGACGCGCCGAATTCGCTGCGCAGCGCCATCAGGCCCGGCATTTCGGTTTCGGCGATCTCGATTTCCTTGCGACCGAAATCGGCGAGGCCGATGTCCTTAATGACGTAATCGGTCTGCTTGTCGGCAATGGCGGTGGCCATGAAATGCTCCTGCATGGGGCCATGGGTCGCACCCATGGCGGATGGCCCGCCTCTACCCAGCCGCCTGTCGAAACGCAAATCCTATATAAAGATTCCTTTATATCGTGATCGCGGAGGGCGGCGGTGCGGGCGCATCGACGGCGCGATCATAGACCACGGGCAGCGACACCCAATCGTGCAGCGTGCGCGGCTGATCGACCTCGGCGATGCCGGTTTCAGGCCACTCGTCGTTCGCCGGCATCCAAGCCGTCCCGAACAACCGGTCCCACAGCGTGGTGAACGCGCCGAAATTATGGTCGAAATGCTTCGTTTCGATCGAATGGTGGATGCGATGGAACCGGTTGTCGACCACGAAGCGCGACAACGGGCCAAGATGCCATCGGCTGTCGGCATGGATGAACGATGCCTGCAGGTGCAGCAGGATCAGTATCGCGGGCACCGCGGGTGCGGCCTCGCTCGCGATCAGGCTGGTCGGCAGCGCGATCAGCAGGATCTGGACGAACGGCTCGATCGGATGGTGAAACGCGTTGACCGCCGACATCTCGCGGATCGAATGATGCACCGCATGATAACGCCACAGCCAGCGATGCTGCGCGCGGTGGCACCAGTAGAAAAAGAAGTCATAGATCATCGCGCCGGCGATCGGTGCCACGATCCAGGTGACGGGCGTCTGCCACCCCGCCCCGGTCGGCAGCGTGACGAGCGGCGGGATGCCGAAGGCGGACCACAGCGCCCGGAAACCGGCATAGGCGACCCCGCTGATCGCCAGCCAGATCGCCCAGAACAGCAGGCCGGGCAGCCGCCCGCGCAGGGAATAGCGCTCGCGCGGCGCCAGCAATTCGATGGCGGTCATCGTTGCGAACCCAAACGTCCACACGACGAGCGTGGGCTTCACGCATTCCCACAGGCTGGACAGGATCGACATGACCGCGACCCTATACGGACGTCCCTAACAAAGCTTTGCGACGGTCAGGCCGTCCCCGCGCCCAGCGCCAGCAGCCGGGGATCGATCCCCGCCGCCGCGAATCCGCCGCGCCATCGCCCGGTCGTCGGCACGTCGAACAACAGTGCCCCATCCCCCGCGACATTCATCCAGCCGTGGCGCGACAGCTCGGTTTCGAGCTGCCCCGCCTCCCACCCGGCATAGCCCAGCGCGATCAGATAGCGTGCCGGCCCGGTCCCCGCCGCGATGGCGCGCAGCACGTCGATCGACCCCGACAACGCCCATTTGCCCGCGACGTCGATCGTATCCTGTCCGCCCCAACTGTCGTCGTGCAGCACGAACCCGCGCCGCGTTTCCACCGGACCGCCCAGATGGATCGGCGCATCGGGTGCCTCGCCCGGTTCGATGTCGAGCTGCTTGAGCAGCGCGTGCAGCCCCAGCCCGTCGATCGTATCGCCGATGCCGACCCCCATCGCCCCGTCTTCGTCATGGGTACACATCGCGATCACCGCATGGTCGAACCGTCGGTCGCCGATCCCCGGCATGGCAAGCAATATCTGTCCGGCAAGGAATCGCGTCTGTTCCATCATGGAAACGACGCTAACCCCGCCCGCGGCCGAGCGCCATGGTTGAAAAGGTCCGTGCGCGCTCCCAACCTGCAAGGCGGCGCGCGTGACGCGTCAGGTCCGAAGCGGAGAAGTTCATGACGATCAAGGTCGGCGATCGCCTGCCCACTGCCAAGCTCGCCAAGGTTACGCCCGACGGGCCGGACCAGGTTTCGACCGAGGAATTCTTCGCCGGACGGCGCGTCGCACTGTTCGCGGTGCCCGGCGCGTTCACCCCCACCTGTTCGGCGCGCCACCTGCCCGGCTATGTCGAGCAGGCACAGGCATTCCATGACAAGGGCGTGGACGAGATCGCATGCACGTCGGTCAACGACGCCTTCGTCCTGTCGGCCTGGGCGCAGTCCGGCGATGCGGGCGACAAGGTGACGATGCTGGCCGATGGCAATGCCGATTTCGCCAAGGCGGTGGGGCTGACCATGGACGGTTCCGCCTATGGCATGGGCACCCGTTCGCAACGCTATGCGATGCTGGTCAACGACGGCGTGGTCGAGGCGCTGCATGTCGAGGCGCCGGGCGAATTCAAGGTCAGCTCGGCCGAAAATCTGCTCGCGTCGCTCTGACCATCGGCCATCCGGTCGCCGCCCTGGACGTCGCCAGGCCCCTTGTCGGGGCGGCGTCCCGGTCGCAGCGATCGGACTTCGGGACCGGCATCGCCGCCGCACCGCCCGCCGGTTTCGCGCCGGCCGTAACGGAACCGGCGGCGGCCGTTCGAGTTAGTCGGTAGTTACGCAGCCATATCGATCAGGAAAGGGAACGTCATGACCAACACGACGATCACCAACGATACCGCAAAGGACATTGCGAACGACGTCGCCGAAACGTCGGGCACGCTCGCCGAAAAGGCATCGGCGACCTACGCCTCTGCCAAGGAAAGCGTGAGCGACGCCGCCGCGAAGTCCCGCGACGCGGTGGCAGATGCCGCCGCCAAGTCGCGTGATGCGGTCAGCAGCGCCGCCAAGTCGACGGCCGAAACCGTAAAGGCACATCCCGGCGCGACCGCCGCGATCGTGGCCGGCGCTGCCGCCGCCATCGCCGGTGCCGCATTCGGCGCATCGAAGCTGATCGAAAAGAAGCGCGAGGCCGATGCCACGCCGAAGGTCCCGCCCTCGGCCACCTGAGTCCGCGTGCCCCGGCGCATGGTCCATGCGCCGGGGGCTTGCGTTGCACGCCAAGCCGCCTTAGCCACGGTCGATGACGCAGGCTTCCCAGATCGTCGCCGAACTCGATCGGCTCTACACCGCCTCGGTCGCGCGCCTTCGCGCCGCCCTGGACCTCTATCTCACCGATGGCACGCCCCCACCCTCCTCCGCGCGGGTCGACGGGTCGTTCGCCTATCCCGAAATCCGCCTGACCTATCGCGGCAGCAGCGAGCGGCCGACGCCGTCGCGCGCCTATGGCCGGCTGACGACACCGGGCGAATATCGCATCAGCGTGACCAAGCCGGCGATGTTCGCCGCCTATCTGACCGAACAGCTCGACCTGCTGATCGAGAATCACGACGTCACGGTCGAGGCGGTGGCCGGGCGGCAGGAAATCCCGTTTCCCTATGTCCTCGACGCGGGCCATGCGCTCAGCCTCGATGCCGTATCGGCGACCGAACTCGCCCGCCATTTCCCCGCGACCGAACTGGCGCATATCGGGGACGAGATCGCCGACGGCCTGTGGGTCAGTCATGACGCGCATCGCCCGCTGGCGCTGTTCGACGGCTTGCGCACCGATTTCTCGCTCGCCCGGCTGCGGCATTATACCGGCACCCCGCCCGAACATATCCAGCAATATGTGCTGTTCACCAACTATCATCGCTATGTCGACGAATTCGTCCGCTGGGCTGGCGAACAGCTGAAGCCCGCCGCCGACGGCACGCCCAGCCGCTATACCGCGCTGTCGGGCGCCGGCGGCGTGCTGGCGACCGCCGGCGACGATGCCGAACGCATGGTCAGCGACAGCGCGTGGCGGCGGCACCAGATGCCGGCCTATCACCTCGTCGCGCCCGATGGCACCGGCATCACGCTGGTCAATATCGGCGTCGGCCCGTCGAACGCGAAGACGATCTGCGATCACCTCGCCGTCATGCGGCCCGAAGCGTGGCTGATGATCGGGCATTGCGGCGGCCTGCGTCCCAGCCAGCGGATCGGCGACTATGTGCTGGCCCACGCCTATCTGCGCGACGATCACGTCCTCGACGACGTGCTGCCGCCTGAAATCCCGGTGCCGGCCATCGCCGAAGTGCAGGTCGCCATGGCCCGCGCGGCGGAGATCGTGTCGGGCCAGTCGGGCGACGAACTGAAGAAGCGACTGCGCACCGGGACCATCGTCACCACCGACGACCGCAACTGGGAATTGCGTTTCAGCCGCTCGGCACTGCGTTTTTCGCTATCGCGCGCGGTCGGCATCGACATGGAGTCGGCGACCATTGCCGCCCAGGGATACCGTTTTCGCGTCCCCTACGGCACGCTGCTCTGCGTCTCGGACAAGCCGCTGCACGGCGAACTGAAGCTGCCCGGCCAGGCCAACCGCTTCTACGAACGCGCGATCAACGAACATATGCGCATCGGCATCGAAGCGTGCGAGCAGCTGCGATTGGAAGGCGCCCGCCTGCACAGCCGCAAACTGCGCGCGTTCAACGAACCGCCGTTCCGGTAAGCGCCACCTAGCCGAACCGGGGAAAGGCGAACGCCCCGTAGAAGCGTGCGGGCACGTCGCCCAGCCGGTCGGTCCGCGCGCGCACGCCTTCCTTGCCCCAGCTGAACAGGCGCAGGTCCATGCGCCAGTCGCGGACGGCGCTGTCATCCCAATATACGCCGGCGCGCGGCATCGCCCGTGGCACGATCCGTTCGACGATATCGCCCAGCGGCACCACGCGCCCTTCGCCGTCGCGCACACGCGGGCGGTAATGCGGATCGACCACCACCCAGTGCCGGTTTTCGAACGTGCTGGTCGTGCCGCCGACGATCAGGCTGGAATCGATCTGCAGCACGATCCAGTGCCGCCCCCAATAATGCATCGCCTGCACGAACTCGCGCAGGCCCGCCTTGCCCAGCCCCAGCCCCATGCTGTCATGCACCGGCCGGGTGCCGACCGCTGCGAACCAGCGTTTCAGCACCCACGGATAGGTGATCGACCGCGCGACATCGTCCGCCTGCGCGCTGCTGCCCGGCACGAACCACTGGCGGGTCGCGATCGACAGGCTGGCCATCATCAGCCAGTCGAGCGACGAGATATGGCCACCCTTCGGATTGCGCGCGCGCTGCACGTTGATCCCGCCCAGCGCGGCGGCGGTGCCGGGGTCGGGATCGATTTCCAGGTCGCCGATCCGGTAATCGCCATGCGTCCAGATCGACGTAGCATAGGCGACATACAGGTCCGGCCGATCCTCCAGCAGGCAGTAGAGGAACGATGCCGGCCCGCAATAGCTGGTATTCGCCTGCATCGGCTGGCGCACGCCGCCCATCCGGTCGACCAGTTGCGCGACCAGCGCCCCCCGCGTGACCGGCCAGCCGGCAGGGCTCAGTTGCAGTTTGCGTGCAGCGTCGGGTGCGGCACCCTTGGGCGGAACACCCGCCAGCCGAAACGCCTCGATCTGCCGCCGCGCCGCCTGTAGCCGCGCCGGATTGGCGATGGTCATCGCGTCTCCTGCCGCTCAATGGCCTGCCGGGTCCGCTGCTGCGCGTCCCGCATACCGTTGGAAATATCGATCAGCGCGTAGCCGATCAGGCCCCCGCCGATCGCCGCGATCACCGCCCAGACCAGCCCGCCCCGGCGCACCCCGGCGGCGGCAAAGCCGACGGGCGGCGGGCCGAAGCGGTTCTCCGCCCGCTTCCCCGGCAGCAGCAGCACGATCGCAACGATCACGCCACAGCCGATCGCCACCCAAGGCAGCACTGCATCCGCCCCGGACACCGTCAGCACGAAGACAATGGCGAGCATGGCTGCACCCGCCGCGACGCCCCACCAACCGGCAATGTCCAGGTCATGCAGCCGCCGCGCCCATTCGGCGAACAGTTTGGCGATCGTCAACCAGAGGATGGCGCCGCCGGCGACATAGGCGACCATATCGCCGTCGACCACCACGGTCCCGATCGCGAACAGCAAAGCGGCCGCAACGACCGTCACGACGAGGGCGCGGATCGGTGCGATCCGGCCCGATGCCGCAAAGGCGCCGCCGATCCCCTGCTCCGTTCGTTCCGCTTCCGTCATCGATCGCTCCGGCTGCGCAGCGGATACGCGCATCTCGGCCGGTAGTTCCCGCAACGACGGGTCGCTACACCTTGTACCGGTCGGTCGGGATATGCGCCTCGCTTGCCGCCGCGCTCTTGTGGAACAGCGCCTTGTCCTCCGGCCGGAATGCCCAGCGCCACAGGATCGCGAAATAGGTAGCCAGGATGATCGGAATGCCGAACAGCATTTCCGCCCATTCGAACCGCTTAGGCAGTTGCATGATCGCCGACCCGACGATCGTCGCGGTCAGCACCGCCCACAGGAACGCCGGCCGGAAATCGCGCACGCTGTGGCCGAGCAGCTTCGACAACAGCCCCGACTTGATGACCGACCCCAGCCCGACCGAGATCGACAGCGCCATCGCCGGCCCGACCGCCGCGTAATTCTGCGGCAGGCCCAGCGCGCGCATCGCGAACACCAGCGCAAAGCTCAACACGACCTGGAACGACAGCAACCCGATCGAGATCATCAGGTTGCGATGCCGCGCGATATAGACCAGCGCCGCTTCCGACACCGCCCCCTTCGCCGCCAGCACTTCGGCGATCAGCAGGAACGACAGCGCCCCTGCCCCGCTGACGAACTCGCGTCCGACCACGCCCATCACCCCCGATGCCGGAATGCTCCCGGCAAGCGCCAGCGCCGCCTGTGCCGTGACGATCCAGAAACCGACCTGCCGCACCTGTCGCGCGACGGCGCCCTTGTCGTTCGCAGCCAGGCTCTGGGTGATGACCGGGCCCAGCACGGGGTCGAAACTGGTCTTCAGCTTCTGCGGCAGCGATGCCACCTGCTGCGCCATGTAATAGATGCCTACGATCGCCGGCCCGAACAACAGCCCCAGGATGAAGCGGTCGACGTTGCGCGTGCCCCATTCGATCGCATCGGCCCCGGCCAGCGGCATGTTGCGCTTCACCAGCGCCAGCATCGGGCGGAGGTGCGGCGACCAGCCATAGGGCAGGCCATAGCTGCGGATGAACGGCACGATCGACGCGACCAGTGCCGCCGCCATCGCCAGCACATAGGACATGATCAGGCCGTCGCGCGTCGAATAATAGCTTAAGCCCCACGCCGCGATCGAGATCGTCCACGGCTCCACCACCGCACGCGCCGTCACCGCCGCCTTGACGTTCAACCGGTACGCGAGCGCGGCGAGGCTGACATCCGACCACGCGATCGCGAACACGATCAGCGGCAGCAGCCGTTCGAACCCGATCACTTGGCTGTTCGGGTACATCACCTGCGGGAATACGAACAGCACGGCGCTGGCCGCGACCGACAGGATGAACGCGACGGCCAGCGCGTCCCACACGACATGCGCGTGCGGCCGGTCGGTTTCGGACAAGGCCTGCGCCAGCCCGCGCTTCAGCCCCAGCGTCGCGATCAGCGCCGCCAGCTCGACCACCAGCACCGCCAGCGCGAACCGCCCGACGATTTCCGGACCATAGATGCGCCCGGCGATGAACAGGAACGGCAACCGCGCGACGAGGCGCAGGACAAAGCCGAACACGTTCGTCCGCCCGCCCTTGGCCAGGGCGGCGATGTCGTCGTTCGGCGGGGTCGGCGCGTCGGTCATGCGACGCGCGAAGGATCGATCATCGCGGCCTCATACGCGAGGGCGCGCCCGCTCCATAGCCCCCGTTTACGCTTTGGCCGCAGGGTGCGGCTTGCGGGCAACGGTCGGCACGAAACGGAACGATCACGCGACTGGGCGCTTGGTTCGGCAACAGTCCCGGAGTTGAACCATGAAGGCATTTCCCCTGATCTTCGGCACACTTGTGCTGACGGCCTGCGGTGGGCAGCCCGCCGCGACCAGCCATCAGACCGATGGCGCGCCGAACCGGCATAGCGACCAGATGCACCTTGCGCCGAACGATTCCGAGGCGACCCGCGCCTACAAGGAATCTATGACCGCGATGATGGCTAATGCACCGGCTTTCACCGGCGACGCCGATGCCGACTTCATGCAGCAGATGCGGGTCCACCACGTAGCAGCAGTGGCAATGGCGCAAGCCGAACTGGCGCATGGCAAGGACGCGGAGGCGCGCAAGCTGGCGCAGACGGTGATCGACGCCCAACAGCAGGAGATCGCGCAAATCGACCGCTGGCTACGGGGTAAGGGACGTTAAAGCACTCCCTCCGAACAAATTTCAAGGCTTCAAATACCAAACGCTCTTACCGCTTTCCTTTCGCAGGCCCAACTTGCCTCGCTCGCGAAGCTTTTGAGCAGCCCAGCGCATGTCGTATTGCCAAGAAAAGAAGCCAGGGCCTTCCCTGAGCTGGGGTTCGCGAGAATGCCAAATTTCTCGAGCGACTTCCTCGATAGCGCCTGAGCCGCCTAACGCACTGAGAGCTTCCAGAACCCAGACTTGGAGCGTTTCACGATAGCCCATGCGCCTCTCCCTCATCGCGAAGTCGATCCCACTCAAACACTTAGTGCGCCGCGCCCCAGCTTGGTCCCGTCCCGATCTCCACGCCCAGCGGCACCGACAGCTGCGCCACCGGTTCCGCCGCCGTTTCCATGACCCGCCGGATCACTGGCGTCGCCGCCTCGACCAACCCCTCGGGCAGTTCGAACACCAGTTCGTCGTGGACCTGTAGCAGCATCCGCACCTCGCTCAGGCCCGCCTCGGCCAGCGCCGGTCCCATCCGGGCCATCGCCCGCTTGATGATGTCGGCGCTGGTCCCCTGGATCGGGGCGTTGATCGCGGCGCGTTCGGCGCCCTGCCGCTCATGCTGCACCTTCGACTGGATGCGCGGGAAATGCGTCTTCCGCCCGAACAGCGTCGTGGTGAAGCCGGTCGTCCGCACGCTCTGCGTCGTCTCTGCGATATAGCGATTGATGCCGGGGAAGCGGTCGAAATAGCGATCGATCATCGCCTGCGCCTCGTCCGCGCTGACGTCCAGCCGCCCAGCCAGACCCCAGCGGCTGATGCCATAGAGGATCGCGAAGTTGATCGTCTTGGCCCGTCCGCGCGTGTCGCGGTTCACCTCGCCGAACAGCTCCTGCGCGGTAATGCTGTGAATGTCGTCGCCCCGCGCGAACGCCTCGCGCAGCTGCGGCACGTCGGCGATATGCGCCGCCAGCCGCAGTTCGATCTGCGAATAATCGGCCGCGAGGATCACGTTGCCCGGCTCGGCCACGAACGCATCGCGGATCTGCCGCCCGACTTCGGTGCGGATCGGGATGTTCTGGAGGTTCGGATCGGTCGAAGACAGCCGCCCCGTCTGCGCCCCGGTCAGGCTGTAGCTGGTATGCACCCGCCCGGTCGCGGGATTGATCTGCGCCTGTAACGCATCGGTATAGGTGCTTTTCAGCTTCGACAGCTGGCGCCAGTCCAATACCTTCGCCGCGATCGCGGCGCCGGGCGAATCCTTGTCGGCGGCAATCCGCTCCAGTTCGTTGACGTCGGTCGAATAGACGCCCGACTTGCCCTTGCGCCCGCCCTTGATCCCCATCGTCACGAACAGCACGTCGCCCAATTGCTTGGGCGAACCGATGGTGAACCTGGTGCCCGCCAGTTCGTGGATTTCGGTTTCCAGCGCGGCGATGCGGGCGGAGAAATCCTCCGACAACTTGGCCAGCACGCCCGCATCCACCTTGATCCCGGCCTGCTCCATGTCGGCGATCACGCGTACCAGCGGACGGTCGACCATCTCGTACACCCTGGTCGCCTGTTCATAGGGCAGGCGCGGCTTGAACCGCCGCCACAGCCGCAGCGTCACATCGGCATCCTCGGCGGCATAGCGGGTGGCGGTCTTCAGGTCGATCTCGCCAAAGCCGACCTGCTTCTTCCCCGTCCCCACCACGTCCTTGTACGCGATGCAGCTATGCTGGAGGTGCGTCGCCGCCAGTTCGTCCATGCCATGCCCGTGCAGCCCGGCGTCGAGCGCGAAGCTCATCACGATCGTGTCGTCATAGGGCGCAACCGCCAGCCCGGCCCGCGCCAGCACGATCATGTCGTATTTCAGATTGTGGCCGATCTTCAGGACGCTTTCGTCCTCGAACAGCGGCTTCAGCGTCGCCAGCACCGCCTCGCGCGGCAACTGTTCCGGCTTTTCGGCGAACATGTCGGTGCCGCCATGACCGATCGGCACATAGCACGCCCGGTTCGGCGCCACGCCCAAGCTGACGCCCACCAGTTCGGCGCGCGTCGCGTCCAGCCCGGTCGTCTCGGTATCGATCGCAACCCAACCCTGCGCCCGCGCTTCCGTCACCCAACGGTCGAGCGATTCTTGCGTCACCACCGTCTCATAAGCGTCGTGATCGCACGCCGGTTCATCGTCCTGCGCGACCGGCGCGGCGGGGGTCTCGACCCGCACATCGGCGACGCTACCCAGCTTGTTCAGCAGCGTGCGGAACCCGTGATGCTCCAGGAACGCCCGCAGCGGCGCCTCCGGAATCCCCTGCAATGCCAGCGCGTCGAGCGGTTCGGGCAGGCCGCCATCGCATTTCAGCGTCACCAGCACCTTCGACAACCGCGCATTGTCGGCATGGTCGATCAGATTGTCGCGCAGCTTGCCCTTCTTCATGGTCGAAGCGGCGGCCAGCACCGCCTCCAGATTGCCATGCTCGTTGATGAGCTTGGCCGCCGTCTTCGGCCCGACACCCGGCACGCCGGGGACGTTATCGACGCTGTCGCCCATCAACGCGAGAACATCGCCCAGCTTGTCCGGCGTCACGCCGAACTTCTCGACGACATGCTCCGGCCCCAGCGTCCGGTTGTTCATCGTGTCGAGCATGTCGACCGACGGATCGGTCATCAGCTGCATCAGGTCCTTGTCGGCGCTGACGATCGTCACCGCCCAACCCTGCGCCAGCGCCGCCTGGGTATAGCAGGCGATGATGTCGTCGGCCTCCAGCCCCTCCTCTTCGATGCACGGCAGGCTGAACGCCCGCGTCGCGTCGCGGATCATCGGGAACTGCGGCACCAGGTCTTCGGGCGGCGGCGGCCGATGCGCCTTATACTGGTCATACAGGTCGTTGCGGAACGTCTTCGACGACTTGTCGAGGATGACCGCCATATGCGTCGGCCCGTCCGCCTTGTGCAGCGCATCCGCCAGCTTCCACAGCATCGACGTATAGCCATAGACCGCGCCCACCGGCTCGCCATGGACGTTGGTCAGCGGCGGCAGCCGGTGATAGGCGCGAAAGATATAGCCGGAGCCGTCGACGAGATAGAGATGAGGCATGGGCGGGGGATAGCAGCGCCAAGCCACGCGCGCGAGGGGGGACCGGCTTGACTTCGCACGGTGGCGCGGGCCAGATTTGTCGCACGGGCTGGCGCGGACGCCCGTTCAGGCGGCCCACCGCCCAAGTTCCGCTCCGTCGGCCGCTCGTCACGGCCCCTAGGAGCGCACCCCATGGAAACCACCCCGCCCCGTCCCCCCGCCCTGTCGCTTCTTGCGCTGTTCGGCAAATTCCTTGGCTTCGGCTGCCTCGCCTTTGGCGGGCCGGTCGCGCAGATCGCGATGCTGCGGCAGTCGCTGGTCGAGGAGGAACGCTGGATCGACAAGGCGCGGTTCAACCGGCTGCTGGCGGTGCTGCAAATCCTGCCGGGGCCGGAGGCGCACGAACTCTGCGTCCATTTCGGCGTGCTGGCGCGCGGGCGGATCGGCGGACTGCTCGCCGGGCTGGGGTTCATGCTGCCCGGCTTCTCCCTGATGCTGCTGGTCGGCTGGCTGTATGTCACGGTGGTACAGGGCAGCGTCGCCATGGGCGGCCTGCTGCTGGGCATCCAGATCGCGATCCTTGCCGTGATCCTGCGCGCGGTCGTGCGGATCGGGCAGCATGTCGTCGAGGACCGGCTGCTGGCCGTTGTCGCGTTGGTGGCAGCAGGAGCGACGTTGGTGAATGTCCCGTTCTGGATACCGTTGCTGGTCGGCGGCGGCGTCTATGCGGCAAAGGATCGACCGGTCGCAGCCATCGCGATCGGCCTGACCGGCATCGCCACCGCCGTCGCCGCACTGACGATGTCCCCATCCGCCCCGGTCGCCTCCGCAGCAGCGCCGCTGACCGTCTTCGCGCTGTTCGTTGCGGGATTAAAGGGCGGGCTGCTGACCTTCGGCGGGGCCTATACCGCGATTCCCTATGTCCGCGCCGACACGGTCGGGCGCGGCTGGATCGGCGATGCCGCGTTCCTCGACGGGGTCGCCTTCGCCAACGTCATCCCAGCGCCGCTGGTCATCTTCGCCACCTTCGTCGGCTATGTCGCCGCCGGCGTCGTCGGCGCGCTCGCCATCACGCTCGGCATGTTCCTGCCCGCCTTCGCCTTTTCGCTCCTCTTCTTCGAACGGCTGGAGCGGATCGTCGACGCGCCGTCGCTCCGCCACGCGCTGACCGGCGTGGCGGCGGCAGTCGTCGGCATCATCGGCGCGACCTTCGTACAGTTGGGCGCGGCGACCGGCGGGCGGGTTGAGGCGCCGCCGATTGCCATCGTCCTGTTCGTCGTGGCGTCGTTGATGGCATGGCGGTTGCGGGGCGGCTGGGTGACGCCGGTAATCGTCGGTGTCGGCGCAGCGATCGGGTGGGCCGGGTTCTGACGATCGTGCGCATCAATATGGAGCGAAGGGTCATGCGATGGCTCGTTTGTGTTGCGCTGGCGCTCTTGACCGGCTGCGGCCCCAGCGGCCCCGTGCCGCCCGATGCCTATGCCCGACTGCTCGACCGGACGCACGCCCGCTTCCCCATCTTCAAATCGCCCTACACGCTGCGCGTGCATGACGGGCGACGATTGCCGGATCGCGACTGCCTGCGGTTCGATCCGCCCCGGCGCTGGTCCGGTGTCATCGTTCACGACGAGATGACTGGCAGTCGTTTCTTTCCCGGACGATCACGTGGGACGCGGTGGAACCCACGGCTGCCGGCCTACCTCGTCGCCGACCTGCCGATGGTGACCGGGTGCCAAAGCCCGTTGTGCCGACCATTCGACCCCGATGGTTCATCACCGCACTCGCTCGCCTTTGCGGTCGAGTTCGTGGGTTCGCGCACCACGATCGGCGGTCGATATGGGCACATGGGCATGTTCGGCCACGAAATCCTGGTCGACCGTATGATCCGTCAACGCTCCGTTCCCAATCCGTAGCGCACGCGAAACGGCCCCGGAATCGCTTCCGGGGCCGCTCTCGTTTTAGTGGCCCGACGTGGCAAAGCCACGTCGTCGGTCCTCACCTGCGCGAGGCCGGCCGGGCGAGCCTTGTTCGGCTCGGCGCAGCTTACGCTGCAGCCTTCGCCCGGCTCGCCTTCTTCCGCTCGTGCGGATCGAGGTGGCGCTTGCGCAGACGGATGTTCTTCGGCGTCACCTCGACCATCTCGTCATCGTCGATATAGGCGATCGCCTGTTCCAGCGTCATCTTCTTCGGCGGGGTCAGGCGGATCGCGTCGTCCTTGCCGCCCGATGCGCGGAAGTTGGTCAGCTGCTTCGCCTTCATCGGATTGACCTCGAGGTCGTCCGTCTTGGCGTTCTCGCCGATGATCATGCCTTCATACAGCGCTTCGCCGTGGCCGACGAACAGGATGCCGCGCTCCTCGAGCGGACCGAGCGCATAGCCCTGCGCTTCGCCGGCGCCGTTCGAGATCAGCACGCCGTTCTTGCGGCCTTCGATCTGGCCCTTGTGCGGACCGTACTTCTCGAACAGCCGATTCATGATCCCGGTGCCGCGCGTGTCCGACAGGAACTCGCCGTGATAGCCGATCAGGCCGCGCGACGGTGCCGAGAAAGTGATGCGCGTCTTGCCGCCACCCGACGGGCGCATATCGGTCATTTCCGCCTTGCGCTGGTTCATCTTGTCGACGACCGTGCCCGAGAACTCTTCGTCCACGTCGATCACGACGGTTTCGTACGGCTCGGTCTTGCCGCCATTCTCGTCCTCGCCGAACAGCACGCGCGGACGCGAAATGCCCAGTTCGAAGCCTTCGCGGCGCATCGTTTCGATCAGCACGCCCAGCTGCAATTCGCCGCGGCCGGCGACTTCGTAGCTGTCGCGATCCGACGCTTCGGTCACCTTCACGGCGACGTTCGATTCGGCTTCGCGGAACAGGCGGTCGCGGATCATGCGCGACGTCACCTTGCTGCCTTCGCGACCCGCCATCGGCGAATCGTTCACCGCGAAGCGCATCGACAGCGTCGGCGGATCGATCGGCTGTGCGTGCAGCGGCTCGGTAACCTGCGGGTCGCAGATGGTGTTGGCGACGGTCGCGACGGTCAGGCCGGCCAGCGAGATGATGTCGCCCGCCTTCGCTTCCTCGACCGGCACGCGCTCGAGGCCACGGAACGACATGATCTTCGACGCGCGGCCGGTTTCTATCACGTTGCCGTCATTATCCAGCGCGTGGATCGGCTGGTTCAGCTTCACCGTGCCCGAATTGACGCGGCCGGTCAGGATGCGGCCGAGGACGTTGTCGCGGTCGAGCAGCGTCACCAGGAAGGTGAACGGCGCATCGACGTCGAGGCTGGGCGGCGGAACGTGCGAAACGATCGTTTCGAACATCGGCTGCAGCGTGCCTTCGCGCGCGTCCATGTCGGTCGAGGCATAGCCGTTGCGGCCCGACGCATAGAGCACCGGGAAATCGAGCTGTTCGTCATTGGCGTCGAGCGACACGAACAGGTCGAACACTTCGTCCAGCACTTCCTGGATACGCGCGTCGCTGCGGTCGACCTTGTTGACCACGACGATCGGCTTCAGGCCGAGCGCCAGCGCCTTGCCGGTCACGAACTTCGTCTGCGGCATCGCGCCTTCCGACGAATCGACCAGGAGCACGACGCCGTCGACCATCGACAGGATGCGCTCGACTTCACCGCCGAAATCGGCGTGGCCCGGCGTGTCGACGATGTTGATCCGCACCGGTTCGCCACCTGCCGGCGGCACCCATTCGACCGAGGTCGGCTTGGCGAGAATCGTGATCCCGCGTTCCTTTTCGAGGTCGTTCGAGTCCATCGCGCGTTCCTCGACGCGCTGGTTGTCGCGGAACGTGCCGGACTGACGGAACAACTGATCGACGAGCGTGGTTTTGCCGTGATCGACGTGGGCGATGATCGCCACGTTGCGGAGGCTCATGGTGTTTCCTGGATACTGCGGGAGTGCAATTGGCCGCGCGCTTAGCGTATTTCATGCGAAACCGGAAGTCCCCCCTTTGCTGCATTGCGGCAGGCGCGCGGGCCCACGAAAGAAGAAACTTTGTTCACGCGGAGGCGCGGAGGAATTGCGTCAGGCACCCCCTTGCCCGCGAAGCGGGCTCGCCCTTCGGGTACAGCCAGCGCAGACGTCTCCCGGTCGCAAGCGCCCTCAGCGAAGGTAATCTCTCCGCGCCTCCGCGTGAACCAAATTCCTCCTTCTAACTGTATTATTCCAACAGCACACTTGAACCTCCCCCCGTTCCCCGCCATCAATGGGACAAGACCGTTGGAGGATGTATGGCAACGCAGACGACCGAAGAGCCAGCACTGGTGCTGACCCCGCCCGATCCGGTGCCGACCGTCGCCCCGGCCAAGGCCGCCGGGCTGGTCCCGGTCGACGATACCAAGCGCACCGAACTGCAGCGCCGCGTCGACGACTTCATCGAACAACTGGTCGCGCAGGACGCGAACTCGCCCGAATTCGGCAAGCGGGTCGACGCGATCAGCAACCTGGGCGCACGCGAAATCCGCGAGGCGGCCGGCCAGTCCAACCGCTTCCTCGATCGCCCGGTCAAGGCGATGGACCAGGAATCGGGCGTCGGCGCCGACCTGGCGCAGCTGCGCCGCACGATCGAGGATCTCGATCCGGGCAAGCAGGGCAATCTGCTCGAACCCAAGAAGCTGTTCGGCATGATCCCGTTCGGCAACAAGGTCCGCGACTATTTCGACGGCTATAAATCTGCGCAGAGCCACATCGCCTCGATCCTGAAGCGCCTGCAATCGGGCAAGGACGAGCTGTTGATGGACAATGCCGCCATCGACACCGAACGCGCCAATTTGTGGACGGCGATGGGTCGCCTCGAACAGATGATCTATCTGTCGCAGGAGATGGACGGCAAGCTGGAGGACAAGGCCAACGAGCTGGACCATAGCGATCCGGCCAAGGCCAAGGCGATCCGCGAAACCGCGCTCTTCTACGTCCGCCAGCGGTCGCAGGACCTGCTGACGCAGATGGCGGTGACGGTGCAGGGCTATCTGGCGCTCGATCTGGTCAAGAAGAACAATGTCGAGCTGGTAAAGGGCGTCGACCGCGCCAGCACCACGACGGTCGGCGCGCTGCGCACGGCGGTGACGGTCGCGCAGGCGCTGACCAACCAGAAGCTTGTGCTGGAACAGATCACCGCGCTCTACACCACCACCGCCAACATCATCGATTCCACCGGCAAGCTGCTGCGCAGCCAGACCGCGACGATCCACGAACAGGCCGCCGCCTCGACCATCCCGGTCGAGGTGCTCCAGCGCGCGTTCCAGAATGTTTATGACACGATGGACGCGATCGACACCTTCAAGCTGAAGGCGCTGGATTCGATGAAGACCACCATCGGCACCCTGTCCAACGAGGTGGAGAAGTCGAAGGGCTATATCGCCCGTGCCGAGGGCGCGTCGCAAAACGCGGCGGGCGGCGAGACGTTCAAGCTGGAGGCGATGTAACGCGATGTCGCGCAGCGACGAGGTTCTCGAACGCGCCAGCCTGACGCTCGAACGCGCCCGCGAACGCCACGGCGTCGTCGCGCCGCGCGCCCGGCGCCGGCGCGAGGCGGAGGTGCTGCGTCGCCTCGGCCGCATCGCCGCCGCCGATGGCGCGATCCTGCTGGCTGCGCTGGTGTTCGGCTGGTTCGTGCCGCTGGGCTTGGGCGGCGCGATGCTGGTCATGGCGCTGCTGATCGCCGCCACTGCGCTGTTCGCGCTGATGCCGGTCACCCGCGAGGTCGCGGTCGAAGCGCTGGTACAGGCCCCGATCAAGTCGCTCCCGGCACAGACCGAACGCTGGCTCGCCACGCAGCGCCCCGCCCTCCCCGCGCCCGCCATCACGCTGGCCGATGCGATCGGGATCAAGCTCGACACCCTGTCGGCGCAGCTCGCGACCCTGCCCGACGACGAACCCGCCGCCGCCGAGGTTCGCAAGCTGATCGGCGAACAACTCCCCGAACTGGTCCGCGGCTATCAGCGCGTTCCCGAACCCCTCCGCCGCGTCGAACGCAATGGCCGCACGCCCGACCAGCAACTGGTCGACGGGTTGCGGATCATCGACACCGAAATCGCCGCGATGACCCAGCAACTCGCGCAGGGCGACCTCGACAGCCTCGCGACGCGCGAACGGTTCCTGCAGATCAAGTATCAGGGCGAGGAATAGGACGTTTGGCCGGCCTGGACCACACATAGCCGGTCATGGCGCCACTGACCATTCCCAGCCCTCCCATCAGGAAACAGCCAAGGGCGTCCAGCCCCAGCAAGAGGAGGCCGGCGCTTGGAATGACAAATCCGGCAATGCCGCCCGCCGCGCAATACGCAAAGGTCGACTCTCGACCACTCCGACGCAAGAACAGCGCCAGCGGCAGGCCGATCAGGATGCTTGCGAGAAGTACGATCGGCGTCGTCACAAGCAGCGGCAGGATCGCCAGATAGAGCGACGCTCCTATACTGCCCGGACCGTTGATCCCCCCATCCGGCAATGACCGCAGCGTGAGAAGGATCGCGAAGAACAGCGGCATCGCCGCCGCAGTAAAGCTGCCGGCCAATACCGCCTTGCAGAACCGTATGAACATGAAGCCTTGCATCATGTTATGGGACGGGGCGCAATGCCTGCCCGGATCCATGATGGCAAAGAGCTAGGGCCTTGCCGTCATTCCCGCGAAGGTGGGAATCCATGGACGCTGACGACGGCGCTGAATCTGAACCGGCTCCGTCAATGGCCTTCCGCCTTCCCGCGGATACCCCACCCGGCACAGGAACCCCTTTCCTACCGCATACGGAAGTGCCTACCCTCCGCGCGGCTCTTTCTCACCGTCGATGCACCGCGCCCCGCCAGATGCGAATGCTACGCAACAACACGCGCCGTGCAAACACGCCATTAGTGTGAACTTTGTGAACTTTGGTCGAAATCCGCACTATTCGCGGTCGCGCTCCACATCCCAATAATGCCGCTGGACCATGACCGACGCCACCGGCCGCCCCCGTCCGTCCAGCGAGGGCCGGAAGCGGAAGGCGCGCTCCACCTGCCGGCAGGTCGCGGCATCGATCGCGCGATTGCCGCTCGAACGCATGATCTGGCACTCGCTCGCCCGCCCATTGGTCTCGACGATATAGCGCACCTCGACCGACCCTTCGAAGCCATTCTCCTCCAACTCCGGCGGCAACCGCGCGCCTTGCAAGGACCCACCGATCTGCTCGGGCGGCGTATCGCCCCCGCCACTGCCGTCGCCATCCCCCTCACCGCCACTGCCCAAGCCATCGCCGATCCCGCCGGCACCCGTCCCCGGCCCGACCGTGTCGGTGGCACCCGACGACACATCGTTCCCCGGTCCGGCAACCGGCGCGGTGACGACCGGCGGCGGCACCGGCAGCGGCACGACCGGCGGCGTCGCGACGATTTCGGTCGCCTTGGACCGGATATTGGGCGGCGCGGCGCGTCCCTCGGGCCGCCCCTGCCGCACGACCTGCGGCACCGGCGGCGGCGGTGGCGGGTCGGGCGGCGGCGGCACTAGGTCGAACGTCGCCAGCGCACGCTGCGCCGTCCGCGCCACATCCACCCCCAGCCCGACGATCAGCGCCCAGCCGAGCAGCACATGCAGCCCGACGGTCACCACCATCGCGCCGATACGGCTTCGGTCGGGAAGGGTCGTCGTCATCGCCATGGTGCTGCCACAACGCCGATGAATGGCGGGTGATCCGTGCCTTGCCCATCAACCGCGTATCCCCGCGACGGCGGGGATCCAGGGTACAGGAACGCGACGGTCGTGCTTGTGGCGCTGGATCCCCGCCTTCGCGGGATACGTCAAGCTACCGCTTCCCGAGCGCCACGATCGCCCGCTCGCGCAGCCGCTCGACCGCCGCGCCGTGGATACCGGGCGCCGCCGCCATCACCCCGAAGAACTGCGGGCGCGGCTGGTTGAACCGCAGCTTCCGCCCGATCGCATCGGTCACCGTCGCCCCCGCCTCGCGCGCGATCAGGATGCTGGCCGCCACGTCCCATTCATTGCCCCAGCGCAGCGTGGCGAGGAAATCCGCCTCCCCGCTCGCCACCATCGCCATGCGCAACGCGATCGAATTGGGCTTGGCGACCATCAGCAGGTCGCGGTCCGCCTTGGGCAGGGCATCGACCGGGGTCCGGCTGCCGGCAAAGTCGACGCGCGGGCTGACCGTCAGCCGCGTGCCGTTCATCCGCGCGCCCTGCCCCGCCGCCGCCGTCCAGCGTTGCCGCCGGACCGGCGCGTCCAGTACGCCCAGCACCGGCTGCCCATCCTCGATCAGGGCGACCGACACCGCCCAGCCATCGCGCCCGCGGATATAGTCGCGAGTGCCGTCGATCGGGTCGACGATCCACAACCGCCGCCGCGACAGCCGGACCGCATCGTCCGCCGTCTCCTCCGACAACCATCCGGCGTCGGGCAGCAACGCGGAAAGCCGATCGCGCAGCATCCGGTCGACGCTCAGGTCGATCTCGCACACCGGATTGCCCGGTGCCTTTTCCCATGTCTGGAAATCCCCGCGCCAGCTGGCCAACGCCAGCGCGGCCGCTTCCCCGGCGATCGCCGTCACCTTATCAAGCAGCGCCGCCTCAGCCACCCGCCACCGTCATGCCATCGACCCGGATCGTCGGCACATTGACGCCCTGCCGATGTTCCAGATCGCCCGCCGCGCGCATCGACAACAGCATCGGGCGCAGGTTGCCGGCGATGGTGATGCCCGACACCGGCCGCGTGATTTCGCCCCGCTCGATCAGGAAGCCCGACGCCCCCCGGCTATAGTCGCCGGTGACGCCGTTCACGCCCTGCCCGATCAATTCGGTCAGCAGCACGCCGCGTTCGATATCCTCGATCAGCGCGGCGACACTGCCCGCGCCACCCGCCAGATGGACGTTGCCGGTCGTCACCCCCGGCGGCCCGCTCAACCCACGCGAGGCATGGCCGGTCGGCTCCAGCCCCAGCTGCCGCGCCGATGCGCTGTCCAGCAGCCAGGTCTGCAACACGCCGCGCTCGACCAGCGCCATCGGCGACACCGCCAGCCCCTCGCCATCGAACGGCCGCGCGCGAAGGCCGTGCGGGCGGTGCGGGTCGTCGATGATCGACAGCCCCTCGGGCAGGATGGCATGGCCCAGATGTTCGCGCAGGAAGCTCGTCCCGCGCGCGATCGACGGCCCGGAGATCGCGCCCAGCACATGGCCGATCAGGCTGCCGCCGATGCGCGGGTCGAACACCACCGGCATCGCGCCGCCATCGATCTTCACCGGGTTCAGCCGCGCGACCGCCCGCTCGCCCGCGCGGCGCCCGACCGTCTCCGGCGCTTCCAGCATCGTGCGGTGCCGCGCCGAATGATGGGCGTGGTCGCGCTGCATCGCCGCGCCCTCGCCCGCCAGTACGCTCGCCGAAATGCCGTGGCTGGTGACCGCATAGCCCTGCGCAAAGCCATGGCTGGTCGCCAGCGCGACGATGGCGCGGCTGTAGCCGGCCGATCCGCCTTCCGAATTGCTCACCCCCGCGACCGACCGCGCGGCATCCTCGACCGCCAATGCCGCCTCGCGCAGCACCTGCGGCGACACCTCGCCACCATCGTCGAGGTCGAGCAGCGGTGGCGCCCCATGCAACAGGCGTTCGGCCGGGGCGAGGCCCGCCCAGCGATCCTCCGGCGCCGCGCGCGCCATCGCGACCACCCGCTCGGCCAGCGCGGCAAGGCCGGCTTCGGACAGGTCGGAGGTGGAGACGCTGGCCGACCGCGACCCGACGAACACGCGCAGGCCCAGCTCGGCGCCTTCGGACCGGCCGACATCCTCCAGCTGCCCCAGCCGGACCGACACCGACAATGCGGTATCGGCGACCAGGATCGCATCGGCGGCATCGGCGCCGTGGCCAAGGGCGCGGGCAATGGCGGATTGGGCGCGGTCGGTGGCGGTGCGGGGATCGATCATGGGGGCCACATGGGAAGCCTTGGGCGACACGGCAACGCTCATGCCGCCTGCCCCACGGTCAACAGGCCGAGGAACAGCAGCAGCCCGGCATCGCGGTTCGACCGGAACCGGCGCAGCGTGTTGGCGCCCTCGTCCGGCTGCAGCGTTGCGACTTGCCACATCAGATGCAGCGCGGCGGGAAGCAGCGCGAGCAGCGCCAGCGGTGTCGGGAATACCCGCCACACCGCCCCCGCCCAGCACGCGACCGCCACGATATAGAGCAACGTCACGCCCGGTCGAACCCGCGCACCCATCGCCCGCGCCGACGACCGCACGCCGACCATCGCGTCATCCTCGATGTCCTGGCACGCATAGATGGTGTCGTAGCCGATCACCCACGCGATCGACCCGGCGTACAGCAGCGCCAGCGGGGTCCAGTCCGCCACCGCCATCTGCGCCCACGCGACCGGCGCGGCCCACGAAAACACCATGCCCAGCCACGCCTGCGGCCACCAGGTGATCCGCTTCATGAACGGATAGGCGGCGACCAGCACCAGGCTGGCCAGTGCGACTATCGCGGCGGTGAAGTTCAGCTGGAGCAGAACGACGAAGCCGATCAGGCTGAGGAACACCAGCCAGACCCATGCCGCCCGGACCGACACCGCCCCGCTCGCCAGCGGGCGGTTCGCGGTCCGCGCCACCTGTCGGTCGAGATCGCGGTCGACGATGTCGTTATAGACGCAGCCCGCGCCGCGCATCGCGATGCTGCCAGCCAGGAACCACAACAGCATGTCCCATCGCGCGACTCCGCGCCCCGACAAGGCCATCGCCCACGCGCCGGGCCAGTAGAGCAGCCACCACCCGATCGGCCGGTCGAACCGCGCCAGCAACGCGAACGGCCGCGCAGCGGCGGGCAGGATGGCGATCAGCCCGCGATGTTCGGTATCGGCGACATGGGGGGCGGGTGCAGGGGACGACATGTCGCCCCTGCTGCCACGGACCGGCCGCCTTGCACAGGGCGTTCCTCGGCCCTGCGCAGGCTTGGCGCGATCAGCGCTTCGCTGCGGCGGCCTGGGCCTTTGCCTGCTTGGAATAATGATGGTGCATCGCAATGCAGCCGGCGACCGCGCCCATCTTGCCATGGCCCTTGCCGACCATATGCCCGGCGACACCGCCGGCAACCGCGCCGCGAATACATCCCTTGGCCAGTGCAGGCTGTGCCGCAATCATGGCAATCGGCAGGGTGAACAGAGCAACGAACCGCATGTCCAGTCTCCTCGATCCGAAATGGATACCGCAAAAACGGCGGGGTCCCCGCGCCGGTTGCGTTAAACTTTCGTCATGTCGCCGGGGGCGTTACGGTAGGCGCCATGGACCTAGACCAGCTGCTCCGCCATTATTTCGGCACGGCCGATCCCGACACGCTCTCCGCCGCCGCACAGGACGCGGCACGCGAGCGGATGTCGATCGACTTCGGTGTGGAGCGCGACCCCTCGCGTCGCTTCGCGCTGTGGACGCTGATGGACGCATTCGGCTTCGCCCCGCCACCGGCCGAGGCGTTCGAGAAGGAACCCGCCCTGCGCGCGGCAGCCGACCGCTATCTCGACGCCGCCTATCGCGTCGAGCGCGACGGGACGCCCGATTGATGCCGTGGGTGCTGCTCACCATTGCCGGGCTGCTGGAGATCGTTTGGGCCTATTACATGAAGCTGTCCGACGGCTTCTTGAAACCTTGGCCGACGCTCGCAACCTTCGTCGCGATGTTCGCCAGCTTCGGCCTGTTGTCGCTTGCAATGAAGCAGTTGCCGCTCGGTACCAGCTATATGGTGTGGACCGGCATCGGCGCGCTGGGGGCGTTCATTGTCGGCATCGTGATCCTGGGAGAGGCGGTAACGCCCCTCCGGCTGGTCGCGGCGGCGATGCTGCTGGGCGGGCTGGTGCTGATGAAGCTGGCGTCGTGATCGCTAGACTTATGGAAATGTGGGCGCATCCCCGCGCAGGCGGGGATCCAGAGCCACGAGCGTTGCGTTCCATTACCCTGGATCCCCGCCTGCGCGGGGATACGCGTCCGGGTCGGGGTGAAGCTTCCATCGTATTTGAACCCGGCCGTATTCGGTTCTAACCCGCCCCCATGCCCGCTACGCCCGCCTGGCCGCCCGATTCGTCCCCCCGCCTGTTCGTCGAACAGCCGCTGTCGGAAGGGGCGCGCATCCGCCTCGACGGCGCGCAGGCCCATTATCTGCTGTCGGTGATGCGGGTGAAGGACGGTGACGTCGTGCGTCTGTTCGATGATGCGACCGGTGAATGGCTGGCGCGCGCGACAGAGGTGCGCAAGCGCGACCTGACGCTCGCCGTTGACCAGCCGTTGCGCCCGCGCGAGATCGTGCCCGACCTGTGGCTGTGCATTGCGCCGACCAAGAAGGGCCGGATCGACTGGGTGATCGAAAAGGCGTGCGAGTTGGGCGTCGACCGCATCGTTCCCGTCCTGACCCGGCGGACGGTGGTCGACCGGCTCAACCTCGACCGGTTGCGCGCCCATGCGATCGAAGCCGCCGAGCAATGCGGCCGCACCGCCCTGCCGTCCCTTGCCGAACCGGTGAAGCTGCCCGCACTGTTGCGCGACTGGCCCTCAGAACGGGCGCTGTTCTTCGCCGACGAAACCGGCGGCGTGCCTGCATTCGACGCAATGCGCGCGCGACCAGGGCCAGCGGCGATCCTGATCGGGCCGGAGGGCGGTTTCGATCAGGAGGAACGCGACCAGGTCCGTGCGCACCCGCAGGCGGTCGGCATGGCGCTCGGCCCCCGCATCCTGCGCGCCGAAACCGCGGCGGCAGCGGCGACCGCGCTGTGGATGGCGGCGGCGGGCGACTGGTAGTCGGGCTATCGCGCGAACAATCATAGCCCCCTAGCGCGGCTCGCCTACGCGGCGTATGGGCGCGGTCATGAGCACGAAGACCGTTTCGGACAGCAAAGCAGCGGTCATCGAGGACCGTTCGCAACTGATCGCCTATTTCGCCGGGGGCGAGAAGCCGGCGGAGCGCTGGCGCATCGGCACCGAACACGAGAAGTTCGTCTATCGCACCAGCGACCATGCCGCCCCGTCCTATGACGAACCCGGCGGCATCCGCGACCTGCTCGCCGGCCTCGAACGCTTCGGCTGGCGTCCGGTTGAGGAGGGCGGCAAGGTCATCGCGCTAACCGGCAAGGACGGTTCGGTCAGCCTGGAGCCCGCCGGGCAGTTCGAACTGTCGGGCGCGCCGCTCGAAAACCTGCATCAGACCTGCGCCGAAACCGGCCGCCATCTGGATCAAGTGAAGGCGGTCGGCGACGAACTCGGCCTTGGTTTCCTTGGCCTCGGCATGTGGCCCGACAAGCGCCGCGACGAACTGCCGATCATGCCCAAGGGCCGCTATGGCATCATGCTGAACCATATGCCGCGCGTCGGCAGCATGGGCCTCGACATGATGCTGCGCACCTGCACGATTCAGGTGAACCTCGATTATTCGAGCGAAGCGGACATGGTGCAGAAATTCCGCGTCGGCCTTGCGCTGCAGCCGCTCGCGACCGCGCTGTTCGCCAATTCGCCGTTCACCGACGGCCTGCCCAACGGCCAGCTCTCTTATCGATCGCACATCTGGTCCGACACCGATCCGGCACGCACCGGCATGTTGCCCTTCGTGTTCGAGAACGGCTTCGGTTACGAACGCTATGCCGACTATGCGCTCGATGTGCCGATGTACTTCGTCTATCGCGACGGCCGCTACATCGATGCCGCCGGCCTGTCGTTCCGCGACTTCCTGAAGGGCGAATTGTCGGTCCTGCCGGGCGAGAAGCCGACGATGGAGGACTGGGCCGACCATCTCTCCACCGCCTTCCCCGAAGTGCGCCTCAAGACCTTCCTCGAAATGCGCGGTGCCGATGGCGGGCCGTGGGGCCGCATCTGCGCCCTCCCCGCCCTGTGGGTCGGGCTGCTCTACGATCAGAGCGCATTGGATGCCGCATGGGATCTGGTGAAGGGCTGGTCGATCGAGGACCGCCAGCAGCTGCGCGACACGGTGCCCGCCCTCGGCCTCGACGCACCGCTGCCCGGTGGCGGCACCTTGCGCGATATCGCGGGCGACGTCCTCGACATTGCCGGCCGGGGCCTCAGCGCCCGCCGTCGCCTCAGCCTGTCGGGGGAAGACGAAAGCGGCTTCCTCGAACCGCTGCGCGAGGTCGTCCGATCGGGCAAGGTCCCGGCGCAGGTGCTGCTCGACAAGTTCGCCGGCGAATGGGGCGGCGACCTGTCGAAGGTGTACGACGAGTATAGTTTCTAAACCGATCCTCCCCGGCTCGGGGAGGGGGACCAGCGAAGCTGGTGGAGGGGGGTGCCCGCAAACGCTGTCGTTGCGTTGCGCGGCGATCCCCCTCCCCCGTCCTACGGACGGTCCCCCTCCCCGTGCCGGGGAGGAGAGAATAGCTTGGTCACCCACCCCCGCCGCACCATCCAGTCGCTATACGCCCGATACGCCGGGTCCTGCCCCAGATGCCATTCCTCGGTTTTGGCCCGCCAGTAATAGACCCCGCTGACGCACGCCAAAATCGCAGTACTGCGCGCCGCCGACGTCCAGCTGTCGGCCGTCGTCAGCACCGGAATGGTCGAAATCCACCAGAACAGGTTCTTCGACAGATAGGCCGGATGCCGGCTGAACGCATATGGTCCATGCGTCAGGATGCCCCGGTGCGTCAGGTTCGAAAAGCGCAGGCCAAACGCCATCGTCGCCCAGGCATAGATCGCGGTCAGCGCCACCAGCACCGCGCCGACGATCCACAACAGCACCGGATGATCCGCGAACCAATAGGTCCAGTCGGCCGTCCCCGGATGATAATCGAGCGGCCCGCCATTCGCCATCAGGATGAACGGCGGATAGCAGATCAGCGCCGCCGACCATCCCGCCGCATAGGGCGTGGCGCTGCGGATATGGCTGTCGAGCGGCCGCATCGCGAGGATATAGCCCGCCGTCGCGAACGCCACGTCGATCACGAACATGAAGGTGATGAGCCAGTTGGCCAGCGGCACCGGCCCGGTCAGCACGGCGGAGCGCTGCGTGCGGATGAATTCGCCGAACCCCGGCGGCACGATCGCCAGCATGAAGGCGAGGAAGAACGCCTTCACCGCCCAGCCGCGCAGATGGTTCCAGATGGCGTCCCGGTCGATGGGTTCGTCGAGGTGCATCGCCCACGCTCCCAGCGCCCAGCACCCATCCTTCGGCTCGACCAGCCGCCGGTCGATCCACAGCATGTAGGGGATCGACAGCACGAACAACGGTACCGATGCCCACCCGAACACCCACATCGAGAAAGCGAACCCGCCCTCCCAATAAAACCGCCCGGTGGTATAGATTGCCGCGATCAGGCCCCATGTGATCCACAACCCGGCCAGCTTGGTCAGGCTGATCTCGACCGTCTCGCGCCACGGCCGCACCTTGCTCCAGTCGATTCCCGTCGATGGGTTGCGATGCACTTTGTCGACCAGCAGCGACCACAGCACCATCGGCAGCGCACAGGCGGCGACGTTGACCAGCGCCGCATACGGCCCGTCCATCCCGTAATGCCACGCCACCGCAACCCACGCGAGCAACCCCGCCAGTCCGGCAAGTCCCACGCCCGACGATACCGCAGATGGCGGTCGCCGGTCGGGTTCGGCTTGCAAGGACAGGGAGTTGGGCTGATACATGGGCAATCCGCTACACCCGCGATGGTAAGCATCCGGTGAAGCATATCCTTTTCAAAAGGAAGTATCTGCCCTTGCGTATCGTTCTTGCCGCGTTGCTGCTGACCACCACCGCCCTTCCCGCCGCCGCACAGCAGATCAACCCGCCGGGCAACACCCTGCCCCAACCGACGCCGATCGTGGACACCGTGCCCGCCGCGCGCGACGTGGATTATCCCGGCACGATCAAGCTGGACGTCGATGCGACCGACACGACGCAGGGCATTTTCCGCGTAAAGGAAACGATCCCGGTCGCCCGCAGCGGCCACATGGTGCTGCTGATGCCGAAATGGCTGCCGGGCAAGCATGGCCCACGCGGTGAAATCGAGAAGCTTGCCGGCCTCGTCGTCCGCGCAAACGGTCGCGAACTGCCGTGGACCCGCGACGTGCTGGACATGTTCGCCTTCCACATCGACGTGCCGGCCGGGGCGAAGAACCTCGACGTCCAGTTCCAGTTCCTGACCGCGACGCAGGGCGATCAGGGTCGCATCGTCGTCACCCCGGAAATGCTGAACCTGCAGTTCGAATCGGTCAGCCTGTATCCGGCGGGCTATTATACGCGCCGTATTCCGATCGAGGCCACGGTGAAGTACCCGACCGGCTGGACCGCCGCATCGGCCCTGCCGTCAAAGGCGCAGGGCGGGGTCTATCGCTATGAACGCACCAGTTATGAAACGCTGGTCGATTCGCCGGTCTTCGCGGGCAAATATTTCAAGCGCTTTCCGCTGACCGATCGCGTCGGCCTGAACGTCGTCGCCGACAAGCCGTCCGAGCTGGCCGCCACGCCCGAACAGATCGCAGCGCACACCCGGCTAGTCGAACAGGCGGTGAAGCTGTTCGGCGCCCAGCATTACGACAAGTATGAATTCCTGCTGTCGATCACCGACAAGATGGGATCGATCGGCCTCGAACATCACCGCTCGTCGGAGAACGGCGTCGATCCGGGCTATTTCACCGACTGGAATGCCGGGCCGGGCGAACGCAACCTGTTGCCGCACGAATTCACCCATAGCTGGGACGGCAAGTATCGCCGCGGCGCGGACCTGTTCACGCCCGATTTCCGTACCCCCATGCGCAACTCGATGCTGTGGGTGTATGAGGGGCAGACCCAGTTCTGGGGCTATGTGCTGCAGGCGCGGTCGGGCCTCGTGTCGAAGCAGGATACGCTCGACGCCTATGCCGACATCGCCGCCGCGCTGGACGCCCGCGAGGGTCGCCAGTGGCGCCCGCTGATCGATACCACCAACGATCCGGTCATCACCGCCCGTCGTCCCAAGGGCTGGGTCAGCTGGCAGCGGTCGGAGGATTATTACAACGAAGGGCTGCTGGTGTGGATGGAGGTCGACTCGATCCTGCGCAAGCAGTCGGGCGGCACGAAGTCGATGGACGATTTCGCCCGCGCGTTCTTCGGCGTGCGCGACGGCGACTGGGGCGTGCTGCCCTATACACTGGCCGATGTGGTCAGGACGCTGAACGGCATCCAGCCCTATGACTGGGCCGGCTTCCTCGACAAGCGCCTCAATGCCCGCACCGACCGCGCGCCGATCGACGGCTTTGCCGCCAATGGCTATCGCATCGTCTATACCGACACGCCGACGCCGTACCTGAAGGGCCGCGAAAAGACCGGCGGGGGCGTATCAGTCCCCTATTCGCTCGGCCTGACCGCGAACAAGGACGGCAAGGTTGGCAGCGTCATGTGGGGCAGCCCGGCGTTCAAGGCAGGCTTCGAAACCGGGACGACCATCGTCGCGGTCAACGGCACGGCCTACACCCCCGACCGGCTGCGCGATGCAGTCGGCGCGGCCAAGGGGTCGAAGGACCCGATCCGCCTGACCGTCCGCATGGACGATGCCGTGCGTGAAATCGCGATCCCCTATAACGAAGGACATCGCTATCCCCGCCTCGAAAAGGTCGGCGACGGCGAAAACGGTATCGACCGGCTGCTCGCCGCCAAATGAAGCCTGCCCCATCCGGTCCCACATCGGGACCGGATGGGCGCGTCCGTAACGATTCCAAGGAAAAGCGGCTTCTCCATTTGTGAATAACCGGTAAAGGGCGCGTCTACCGCGCTGCAGCGTGAGATGAGGGAGTAGTATCAATGCGCATCGACATGGTGCCGGTCGGCGACGATCCGCCCAACAGCCTGAACGTCATCATTGAAGTGCCCACCGGCGGCGAACCGGTGAAGTATGAATTCGACAAGGCGTCGGGCGCGCTGTTCGTCGATCGCATCCTGCACACGCCGATGCGCTATCCGGCGAATTACGGCTTCGTGCCGCACACCCTGTCGCCCGACGGCGATCCGCTCGACGCGCTGGTCGTGTCGCGCTCGCCCTTCATCCCCGGCTGCGTCGTCCGCGCGCGCCCGATCGCGGTGCTGAATCTCGAGGACGAAGCCGGCGGCGACGAAAAGCTAGTGTGCGTGCCGGTCGACTCGACCTTCCCCTACTACAGCAATGTCGGCGAAAAGGCCGATCTGCCGGAGATCGTGTTCGAACAGATCGAACATTTCTTCACCCACTATAAGGACCTCGAAAAGAAGAAGTGGGTCCGCATCGGGACGTGGGGCGGCGCCGAGGAAGCGAAGCAGATCACCATCGAGGCGATCGAGCGCTACAACGAGGCGAAGGCGAAGGGCGAGGAACCGCACGACGCCGACGTGGCGGGTCGCTGATCTTGTCAGGCGGGCGGGAGTTTCTCCCGCCCGTTTCATTTTGGGGTAGAGCGATCGCGCTGCGTAGGCCCCTCCCTCGTCACTCCCGCGAAGGCGGGAGTCCATCGACGCTGCCGTCGAAGGTCCTGCACCACCGCACGCGCATATTGGTTCCCGCCTTCGCGGGAATGACGGGAAATGAGCAGGCCATCACCCCTTCGCCCGCTTGCGCCTGACGGGCGCCCGCCGCCCGGCCTCGACCGCCAGTGCCGCCCATTCCCGCATCGCGTCCGCATCGTCGAGCACGTCGTCGGGTGCGCGGCGATAGTTCATCGTCGCGGTCGTTCCGTCCTTGCGCTCATAGGTGAAACGCGCGCACCCGGCCGCATCCCATAGCGCATCGGCCGCCACGTCGGATTTGAACCAAAGCGCATCGTCCAGCACGATCGCAAAGACGGTGCCGTCGAGATACAGCGTCGCCCCGCCCATCATCCGGCGAAAACTGACCTGACCCAGCGGCGCCATCGCCTCCTCGACCCAGTCGATCAGGGCGGTATCGACGCTCATGCCCCCGCCTCGCTCTGCACCGCCGGCACCCGGCGCCGCACCGCGACGATGCACCCCGCCACGATCAGCAGCGCACCGACCACCGTATAGGGCGACACCGTCTCACCGAACACGATCCACCCGGTAATCGCCGCCCAAACGAACGCGCTGTATTCGACCGGGGCCAGCACCTGCGCCTCGGCCCGCGCATAGGCCCAGGCCAGCGCCATTACCGACGCGATATTGAGCAGCGCCGCGCCGATCAATGTGCCCAGTTGCGACGGTGCCGGCATGGCGCCCAGCCATGGAGCGGCGGGCAGCAGCATTGCGCCGATGACGAGGCTGGAGAACAACGCGACCTCCAGCGGGTCGGCGGCCTGCGCCTGCTGCCGTAGGAAGATCAGGCTGGCGGCATAGAGGATCGACGCGGCGACACAGGCGAGGCTGCCCAGCACCGCCTGTGTCGATGCATCCGCCTGAACCTCGCCAGCGGCAATCACCAACACGCCGATCGACGCGACCAGCGACCCGATGATCGCCGCACGGCGGATCGTCTCGCCCAGGAACAAAGCGGCCAGATACAAGGCGATCAGCGGCGCGAGAAAGGTCAGCGCGACCCCCTGCGCCATCGGCACCCGTGCAAGGCCCCAGAAGAACAGCACGACCGACGCGCCCGCAGACACGCCGCGTCCCACATGCAGCTTCAACACGCCCCATGCCGGCCAGCGCCGCCCGCGCGCCACGAACACGACCGCACACAGCACCGCTCCCGCCACCGACCGCCACAGCACGGCATTGTACGCGCCGCTGTCGATCGACAACTGCTTCATCAGTGCGTCCATGACCGTATAGACCATGATCCCGGCCCCGGCGACGAGGAAGGCGCGCAGCGAAGACGGGGCGGCGGACATGCGGACCTTTCGGGTTGCGGAGGCTGGCGTTGCTGTCGCGTAGCTGGCCCGACGATGCAACCTTATCCTCCCCGGCATGGGGAGGGGACCGCGCCCGCAAGGGCGACGTGGAAGGGGATCGCGGCGCAACGCAACCGTTCCGTATGAGGATGCCCCTTCCACCAGCTGCGCTGGTCCCCCTCCCCGTGCCGGGAAGGATTTGCAAGGACCTCTACCTCCGATACATCCACCCCCATGCCCCTGCATCTCGGCCAGCGCCTTGCCCCCGCCCGCTTCGTCGCCTTCGCCGCCGTGGCGGTCGCCGCCGGATGCTGGTCGGTGCCGATGCTCGGCTGGCGGATCGGCATCCCGCTGGCGTTCGACATCGGTGCGGTCGTGTTCCTCCTGTCGTGCGTGTCGCTGCTGGGGGCTTCGGCCGACCGGATGCGACAGGCGGCGATCCGCAACGATGCCAACCGCACGCTGCTGCTGATCCTGTCAGCCGCAATCGCCATCGTGCTGCTGACCGCGATCGCAATCGAACTGGGCCAGCGCGGCACGCCCAGCGCGCGGATCGTCGTGCTGGTGGTCGCGACGCTGCTGCTCGCCTGGACGTTCGCCAACACCATCTATGCGCTGCATTATGCGCATCTGTTCTACACCGCCGACGATGCCGGGAAGGACAGTGGCGGGATCGATATGCCGGGTACCGACGAACCGGATTACTGGGATTTCGTCTATTTCGCCTTCACGCTGGGCATGACATTCCAGACTTCGGACGTGTCGATCACGTCGCGAACGATGCGGCGGACGGTGACCGGGCACTGCCTGATCGCGTTCGTCTTCAACCTTGGCGTGGTCGCGTTCAGCGTGAACGTGCTGGGGGGATCGTAACAAACCCCTGCCACCCCGTTTACTTCGAGCTTGTCAAGAAGCCCTTGCTCAGGACGAAGCGTTCTCGACGGACGCTTCTCAACAGGCTCGAAGCTGCTCGAACAGAACGGGATGGATAGGGCGGAACGGCTACTCCGCCGCCTGCGGCACTACCGCGCTCGCCGCGTCGATCTCCGCCGCCTTGGCCTCGACCAGCTTGACGATATGGTCGATCATGTCGGCGTCCTGCACATGATGGTCGGTAACGCCCGACAGATAGACCATGTGCTTGCCGTTGCCGCCGCCGGTGATGCCGATGTCGGTTTCGCGCGCCTCGCCCGGACCGTTGACGACGCAGCCCAGCACCGACAGCGACATCGGCGTGCGGATATGCTGCAACCGCTCTTCCAGCGCCTGCACGGTGCGGATCACGTCGAAGCCCTGCCGCGCGCAGGACGGGCACGATACCACGCGCACGCCGCGATTGCGGATGCCCAGCGCCTTCAGGATTTCGAACCCGACACGCACTTCCTCTTCCGGCTCGGCCGAGAGCGAGACGCGGATCGTGTCGCCGATCCCGAACCACAACAGCGATCCGATACCGATCGACGACTTCACCGTGCCGCCGACGAAGCCGCCCGCCTCGGTAATGCCCAGGTGCAGCGGGCAGTCGACCATCTCCGCCAGCTGCTGATACGCCGCGACCGCCAGGAACAGGTCGGATGCCTTCACCGCGACCTTGAACTCGTGGAAGTCGTGGTCCTGCAACAGCTTGATATGGTCCATCGCCGATTCGACCAGCGCGTCGGGGCAGGGTTCGCCATATTTTTCGAGGAGGTGCTTTTCGAGGGAGCCGCCATTCACCCCGATGCGGATGGCGCAGCCATTGGCCTTGGCCGCGCGGACGACCTCGGCGACGCGCTCGTTCGATCCGATATTGCCCGGATTGATCCGCAGGCACGCGGCGCCCGCATCGGCGGCTTCCAATGCGCGCTTATAGTGGAAATGAATGTCGGCGACGATCGGCACGCGCGCCGCGCGGGTGATCTGGCGGAGCGCGGCGGTGCTTTCGACATCGGGGCACGACACGCGGATGATGTCGGCGCCCGCCTCTTCGCAGCGGCGGATCTGGTTGATCGTCGCGACCGCATCCGACGTGTCGGTGTTGGTCATCGTCTGCACCGTGACCGGCGCGTCGCCGCCGACCGGCACGTTGCCGACCATGATCTTGCGGCTCTGGCGGCGGTGGATATCGCGCCACGGGCGGATCGACATGAACAGTCTCGCTAACAATTGGGTTACTTAAGACGCGATATAGCCCCGCATTGCGTCACGCGAAAGTCGAACAGGAAATCGCTGGTGTCAGAGGGGGTTGGAGCAGCGTCGATGCGGCATTACGGGCTGGACTGGCTGCGTATCGCCGCGTTCGGCGTCCTGATCCTGTATCATATCGCGATGGCGTTCAGCCCGTGGCACTGGGTCGTGACCACCGGCCATGCCTACCCCGCGCTGATCGCGCCGATGGCGGCGGTGACTCCGTGGCGGCTGGGACTGTTGTTCGCGGTATCGGGCTATGCCAGCGCGACGCTGGTGACGCGCGCCGCCGGTGCGACCGCCTTTGCCGCCGAACGATCGCGCCGGTTGCTCGTCCCGCTCCTGTTCGGGATGCTGGCGATCGTCCCGCTGGAGATGTGGGTGCGAGTGCTGGAGGGGGGCTATCCCCATGGTTATTGGCGCTTCTGGCTGATCGATGGCTGGCGGGTCGGCACCTTCTATGGCGTCGAGTTTCCCAGCTGGGAGCATCTGTGGTTCCTGGTCTATCTCTGGACCTACTCGATGCTGCTGGCCGCGTTCGTTGCGGCCGATGGCGCGGCGCGGTTGATGGACCGTATCGGGGCGTGGCTGTCGCGCGGGAGCCGGCTGCTATGGGCACCGATCGCGCTTATGACCGCGGTCCGCCTCGCCGCGCTGTTCGTGGTGCCGGAGGGTCAGGGACTGCTGCACGACGTCGCCGGCCATTCGCAATATCTGCCGTTGTTCGCGCTCGGCTTCCTGATCGCGCGGCGACCGGTCTTGTGGCGATCGCTCCACCGCCATGCGAGCGGTGCGATGCTGCTGGCGCTGATCGCCGGCGGGATCGTCGTTTCGGTCGAACTGCGCTATCCCGGCGACGTGGTGCCGCCGCACCTTGCCATGGCCGCCAACCGGGCGGCACGCTCGGTCATGGCATGGGCGATGGTTGTCGCGCTGTTCCACCTCGCCGACCGCCATCTCAACTGCGACCATCGCTGGCGCGGGACGCTGGGGCGCGCGGTGTTCCCCGCCTATATCGTCCATCACCCGGTGATCGTGCTGGTGACGTGGTTCACCCTCCCCTGGGCGCTCGACCCGTGGCGCGAAGCGGCGCTGCTGCTCGTCGCGACGCTGATCGCCTGCGTCGCCGCCTATCTGCTCGCCCGCGCGGTACCGGCACTCGGCATCCTGCTGGGCGTACCCGCCCCGGCGCCAAAGGGTGGCAGCCGCCCGGCGATCTGCTAGGCCGGCCGCCCGCCCAAGCAGGACAACGACATGCCGACCGATTCCCCCCGCCCCTGGACGCTGCTGGTACATGGCGGCGCCGGTATCCTGACCCGCGAGACGGTCAGCGCCGAAACCGATGCCGCCGCCCGTGCCGGCCTCGACGCCGCACTGGCGGCCGGCGAAGCGGTCCTGACCGCCGGCGGCGCCGCGATCGATGCGGTGGAGGCGGCGGTGCGCGTGCTGGAGGACGACCCGACCTTCAATTCGGGGCGCGGCGCGGTGTTCACCTTCGACGGTACGATCGAACTCGACGCGGCGATCATGGACGGCCGCGACCGTTCGGCCGGCGCCGTGGCCGGGGTCACCTGCAGCCGCCATCCGGTCACCCTTGCGCGTGCCGTGAAAGACCATAGCCCCCACGTCCTGCTGGCGGGCAAGGGCGCCGACATCTTTGCTGCCGAACAAGGTGTCGAGGCCGCCGATGCCGACTGGTTCATGACGCATGAACGCCGCGCGCAGCTCGACGCGATGAAGGCGAACCCCGATGGCTGGTTCGACGTCGATATGAAGTACGGCACGGTCGGCGCGGTCGCGGTGGATGCGGCGGGCCATGTCGCCGCCGCGACCTCGACCGGCGGCGTGACGGGCAAGCGCTGGGGCCGGATCGGTGATTCGCCACTGATCGGCGCGGGCACCTATGCCGACGACCGTGCCTGCGCCATGTCGGCGACCGGATCGGGCGAGTTCTTCATCAGGATGGGCGTGGGGCACGAGATCGCCGCCCGCATCCGCTTCGCCGGCGAATCGATCCGCACCGCCGCCGACACGGTGCTGGCGGAAACGCAGGCGATGGGCGGCACCGGCGGCGTCATCGTCGTCGGCCCCGATGGCGACGCGGCCTGGAGCCTGACGACGCCCGGCATGTTCCGCGGCCGCGTGGTTAAGGGCGGTGCGCGGCAGGTCGCGATCTATGGCGACGAAGGATGAGCGGCCTCACCGGCCTGCACCATGTCGCGATCATCGCGTCGGACTATGACCGGTCGAAGGCCTTTTATGTCGACGTGCTGGGCTTCACGATATTGCGCGAGGTGTGGCGGGCCGAACGGCGGTCGTGGAAATGCGACCTGACGCTGCCGGGTGCGCAGATCGAACTGTTCACCTTTCCCGGCGCACCGGCGCGCCCCTCGCGTCCCGAGGCGATGGGCCTGCGCCATCTGGCCTTCACCGTCGACGACATCGATGCGGAGGTAACCCGGCTAACCAGGCATGGCATCGCCTGCGAGCCTGTCCGGGTCGACGAGCATACCGGACAGCGCTTCACCTTCTTCGCCGACCCCGACGACCTGCCGCTGGAACTGTACGAAACACGTCGCGCATAATGCTGGACGCTTGCGACCGCGGGCAAAGCGCGTCATCCCGACGGGCATGATTCGTCGCCTGCTCCTTGCGCTCGCCTGCCTGTTCGCCACCTCCCCGGCCTATGCCTATTGGGAATTCGGCCATCAAAGCGTGGCGACGGTCGCGCGGCTGAACGTCCGCCCCGAAACGCGCCGCGCGATCGACCGCATCCTGAAACATCAGGCGCTGCTCGAAACCCCGACCTGCCCGGCGCGGACCATCGAGGAAGCGAGCGTATGGGCCGATTGCGTGAAGCCGCTCGGTGAACGCTTCAGCTATGCCTATTCGTGGCATTATCAGAATATCGACGTGTGCAAGCCGTTCGACCTGAAATCGGCGTGCAAGGACGGCAATTGCGTGTCGGCACAGGTCGAACGCGACGTGAAGCTGCTGAAGGACCCGAAGGTCCCGATGCGCGAAAAGGTGATGGCGCTCGCCTTCCTCGTCCACTTCGTCGGCGACCTGCACATGCCGCTCCATGCCGGCGATCGCGGCGATCTGGGCGGGAACCGGGTGAAGGCGGATTATGGCGCCTACGGTCCCGAACGCTTCAACCTGCATTCGATCTGGGACGGGCCGCTGGCCGAGCGCGCGATCACGACCCCGCCATCGATCCTGCGCACCTACACCGCCGCCGAACGCGCGCCCGTACAGGCAGGCAGCGTCGAGGACTGGAGCCGCGACAGTTGGGAAGTCAGCCGCGACTATGCCTATGCCCCGGCCTTTGGCGGCGACGCCTGCGCGCCGAAGAGCAACGCACGCGTCCATCTCGATGATGCCACCATCGCGCGGCTGGTGCCGATCGCGCAGGATCAGGTGAAGAAGGGCGGCCTGCGCCTCGCGCGGCTGCTCGACGAAGCGCTCGGCTGATCCTACTCCGCACGGCCATTGCGCCGTGCGCCTACCCGTGTCAGCTTGCCAGGCGAGACGACCGCGACGACGCGGCGCGCGACTTGGGGGATAGGATGCGACTTTACGCGACGATCGCGGCGACGATGCTGCTGGCGGGCTGCGGCTTCGGCCCGGCAACCGGCGGTCCGGAACTGCTGGTGACCGGCCCCAGCGAAGCGGTGGCCGGCTTCGTCCGGCAGCAAGGGGCTCAGATTCCCAGCCGCGCGACGACCTTTCCCGAAACCATCGGCAACGGCAAATCGCGCGCGCGGGTGATGCTGCCGGCCGGTACGGGTGCGGCCACGCTGCAGACGGTGGCCAGGCAGGCCAGCGGGGCGGGACTGACCGCCGCGATCGTCGCCGATCACTGACCGATGGTCCGGCCCGGCAACCGCGACGAACCGGGGCCGGGGTTAACCATTTATTCGCGCATCGAATGCGATGCCGGCACGATGATCTGGTTGTGTCGCACGTTGTGGATGGCGCTGCTGTTGGCGGTGGGGACGGTGTGCGCGCCGTCAGCCCATGCGCAGGCGGGCACCATGGGCAATGTCGGCAGTTCGATCGCAGTCTGCGTCAGCCGGGTGCGGGCGGGCGACACGGTACGCGGCATGTTCGCGCATCCCGAACGGTTCGACTGCGCCTCGCCCCAATCGACGCTGGGTTCGGGCGATTTCTGGATAATGTCCGCCGCGTTGCCGCCGCCTGCCGATGCCAATGCCGCGATCCGCGTGCGACAGGTCAGCCTGTGGCAGCGGCAGATGACGCTCTATGCCCGGTCCGCCGATGGTCGGATCGTTGGACAGTTCGCCGATGAATTCGGCATCGGCCAGCGGCTCCGGCTGGGCGCGGTGATGGAACATCGCTTCGTGCCCGCCGGCGCGCCGTTCACCCGCCTGCTGTGGCGGATCGACGGCGCGTCCAACCTGCGCGGGATCGTCCTCGGACCGCGGCTGGCGACCGATGCGCAGAGCATTCGCTCCGACGTGCTGCTAGCCGCACTCTACTCCGCCTTTGCCGGGCTGGCGCTTGGCCTGCTGGTGTATAATTTCGCGCTGTGGCGGGTGCTGCAACATGATTTCCAGCTCGCCTATTGCGGGTTGCTCGCCTGCCTGTTGCTGTACGCGTTCAGTTCGTCGGGGGCGATGGCATGGGCGTTGCCCGATATGTCGAACAACCGGCGCATCCTGCTCAGCTACATCATGTTGTGCGCTGGGATGGCCGCCGCGCTCACCTTCTGCGCCTGTTTCTTCGAAGCGCATGTGCTGGATGGCTGGCCGTTGCGCGCGATCCGCGTCGCCACCGCGGCCTTCTGCGGACTGGCGGTCGTCCTCATGGCGATGGGGTCGCAATATATCGCGATCCTCGACCGGACGTTTTCGGTGACGATGCTGCTGTCGCCGCTGGTGGTACTGACCGTCCTGATACGGGCGTGGCGGCGGCAGAGCGTGTATCTGTCGCTGTTCGCGCTCAGCTGGGCCGCGCCGCTGACGATGCTGGTCGCGCGGTCGCTCTACAATCTCGGTTTCCTGCCGTGGAGCTTCTGGGTCGACAATTCGACCATCCTGGCCATGAGCCTCGAAACGCTGCTGGCCAGCGTCGCCATCGCCTATCGGATGCGAATGCTGAGCCGCGAGCGCGACGAGGCGGTCCGGCAGGAAGCGATCAGCCGCGAACTGGCCGATACCGATCCGCTGACCGGGCTGCTCAACCGGCGTGCGTTCCTGGCGCGCGCCGTGCCGTCCGACGGTCCGCGGACGCTGATGCTGTTCGACATCGACCATTTCAAACAGGTCAACGACACGATCGGCCATGACGGCGGCGACGAGGTGCTGCGCCTGTTCGCCCGTACCCTGCGCTACCACGCGCTGCCCGGTGTATTGGTGGCCCGCATGGGCGGCGAGGAATTCGCGCTGCTGGGCGAGGACGCGATGCTCCCGGACGTCGATGTGATGCTGGCCAGCGTGCGCGCGGTGCGCCTGCCGTTCGACCTGCGCATCTCCAGCAGCATCGGCATCTGCCACGGCCCGCTGGTGGACGAGAACGACTGGAAACGGCTCTACCGCATGGCCGACAAGGCGCTGTTCCAGGCCAAGGCCGCCGGCCGCGACCGCGCCGGTCGCGCCCCGCCGCTGGCCATCGCGGCCTGACCGGAACCGCCGGCAATTACTTGTAACGCAACCCGGCTTGCACGATCCGCAACCCTTGCTTACACCTTTGTCAATGAGCAGCGCCGCCCCCGTCCTCGACCGCTATGCCCACCCTGTCGCGTGGGAGACGCCGCTGCCGCCGATGTCGATGGTGACGCTGTTCGAGGAATCGGCCGCACGGCGCGGCGATGCCCCGCTGATCGATTTCCTCGGCCGCCATTACAGCTATGCCGAGACGAAGGGCGGCGCTGACCGGGTCGCCTGCGGCCTCGCCGCGATGGGCTATGGACCGGGGGACCGCATCGGGCTGTTCCTGCCCAACGTGCCGCATTACGTCGCAGCCTATTACGGCATCCTGAAACTGGGTGCGACGGTGGTGAACTTCTCGCCGCTCTACACCGCGCAGGAACTGGCGGCACAGGTCGAGGATTCGGGTACGAAGCTGCTCTTCACCCTTTCCGCCTCCGCATTGCTGCCGACCGCGCTCAAGGTACTGGAGACCAGTTCGCTCGAACGGCTGGTCGTCGGATCGGTCGCGGGTGCCCTGCCCCCGGCCAAGTCGCTCTTCTACCGCTGGTTCCGGGCAAAGGAGGTGACGCCGCGTCCCACCGATCCCCGCGTCACCGCCTTTTCCGCGCTGATCGCCAATGACGGCGGCTGCGGCACGCCGGCGATCGACCCGGAACGCGACCTTGCGCTGATCCAATATACCGGCGGCACCACCGGCAGTCCGAAGGGCGCGATGCTCAGCCATGCCAATCTGTCGGCCAATGCGCGGCAGGTCGCGTGGCTCGATCCCGATGGCCCGACACCGGGCGAACGAATCATCGGCGCGCTGCCGATGTTCCATGTCTTCGCCAACACCTGCGTCCTCAACCGCACGGTCGTCAGCGGCGGCGAGATCGTGATGCTGCCCCGCTTCGACGCCGGGCAGGTGCTGGCCGCGATCACCCGCACCCGTGCCACCGCGATGCCGGGCGTGCCGACCATGTACCGCGCGCTGCTCGACCATCCGCGCCTGCCCGAAACCGACTTTTCCTCGCTACGCTTCTGCATTTCGGGCGGCGCGCCGATGCCGCCCGAGCTGAAGGAACGCTTCGAAACCGCGACCAAGGCGACGCTGGTCGAGGGCTATGGCCTGTCCGAAAGCTCCGGCGTGGTGTCGTGCAACCCCTATGCCGGGCCACAACAGGCCGGCAGCATCGGCCAGCCGATCGCCGGAACCCGCGTGCGGTTGGTCGACAAGGAGGACCCGACCCGACCGGCACCGGCAGGGGAACCCGGCGAGATCGTCGTGGCGGGGCCGCAGATCATGTGCGGCTATTGGCACCGCCCCGACACCGACGACACGACCTTCTGCACCGACGCCGATGGTACGAAATGGCTGCGCACCGGCGATGTCGGGACGATCGACGCCGATGGCTTCATCCGCATCGTCGACCGGTTGAAGGACATGATCGCCGTCGGCGGGTTCAAGGTGTTCCCGAGCGAGATCGAACGCATCCTCTACCACCACCCCGCCATCCGCGAGGCGCTGGTGGTCGGCCTGCCCAATGACTATCGCGGCGAAAGCCCCCACGCCTATGTGACGCTCGCCGAGGATGCCGAGGTGACCGGCGAGGCGCTGAAGGCCTGGCTCAACCCGCAGCTCGGCAAGCACGAGCGCGTCGATGAAGTCGTCGTCCGGCTGACCCTGCCGAAAACGATGATCGGGAAGCTCAGCCGCAAGGACCTGATCGCCGAGGTGCTGGCGGAACGGGCCTGATCGCCCACCCTTCCGACCGCGCGCCAAATCCGGTAAGGGCGCGGGCATGACCACCCCGAAAACCTTCCATGTAAAATCGTTCGGCTGCCAGATGAACGTCTATGACGGCGAACGCATGGCCGAACTGATGACGGCTGAGGGCATGACCGCGACCGACGACGCGAATGCCGCCGATCTGGTCGTCCTCAACACCTGCCACATCCGCGAAAAGGCGACCGAGAAGGTCTATTCCGACATCGGGCGCCTGCGCAAACACGGCGCCGACCCGATGATCGCCATCGCCGGCTGCGTCGCGCAGGCCGAAGGGGAAGAGATCGTCCGCCGCGCCAAGGTCGATGTCGTCGTCGGTCCGCAGGCCTATCACAACCTGCCGAAACTGGTCGCCGATGCGGCGGCGGGCAAGCCAGCGCTCGACACCGACATGCTGCCTGAATCCAAATTCGGCCACCTGCCCGCCCGCCGCCGCAGCGCCCCGACCGCGTTTCTGACCGTGCAGGAAGGGTGCGACAAGTTCTGCACCTATTGCGTCGTCCCCTACACCCGCGGCGCGGAAATCAGCAGGTCGTTCGCGCGCATCGTCGACGAGGCAAAGGCGCTGGTCGATGGCGGCGCGCGCGAAATCACGCTGCTGGGGCAGAACGTCAATGCCTGGACCGACAGCGATGGTCGCGGCCTCGACGCGCTGATCCGCGAACTCGACCGCCTGCCCGCGCTGGAGCGCATCCGCTACACCACCAGCCATCCCAACGACATGACGCAGGGCCTGATCGATGCGCATGGCGATGTCGAAAAGCTGATGCCGTTCCTGCACCTGCCGGTACAGGCGGGCAGCGACCGCGTATTGAAGGCGATGAACCGCAGCCACACCGCCGACAGCTATCTGCGCCTGCTCGACCGGGTGCGCGCCGTCCGCCCCGACATCGCGCTGTCGGGCGACTTCATCGTCGGCTTCCCCGGAGAAACCGAAGCGGAGTTTCAGGAGACGCTGCGCCTGGTCGATGCGGTCGGCTATGCGCAGGCCTACAGCTTCAAATACTCGCCCCGCCCCGGTACCCCCGCCGCCGACATGGCCGGCGAAGTACCGATGGAGGTGATGGACGACCGGCTGCAACGGCTGCAGGCATTGTTGCTGCGCGATCAGAAGGCGTTCAACGACGCGACCATCGGTCGCACCTGCCACGTCCTGGTCGAACGTGCCGGCCGCCATGCCGGACAGATGCTGGGCAAGTCGCCCTGGCTCCAATCGGTCCATTTCGACACCGACGCCCGCATCGGCGACATGGTGGAGGTAGAGATTGCCGCCGCCGGCCCGGTATCGCTGTCGGGGATCGAACGGATGCGGGCGGCGGCGTGAGCGGCTCGCACGCGCTGGCAACGCGCGACGGCATAACCGACGACATCGCCTATCTGCGCAGTGCCTATCCCAGGGGCGACTGGGTGAAGCATGTCAATTTCGGGGAACTGTGCAACTTCTGGCTGCACGTCCACCAGTCGTTGCGGGCCGAGGGCGCGGCGGTCGAACGGATCATCGCCGACTTCCGCGAAGATCGCCTCGACACGACCGCCTTTCCGCATCGCTTCGTCCCCGCGCTCAACCAGTTCCTCGGGCATCTCGACGGGCACCACCGGATCGAGGATGCGGTGTATTTCCCGAAGTTCCGTGCGCTCGATCCCCGGATGCAGCGCGGCTTCGACCTCCTGGAATCGGATCACCACGCGATCCATGCCGCACTGGAAGCCACGGTCGGCAGCGCGCGCGGTCTGCTGGCCAGCCTGAACCAGCCGAGCCGCGATGCGCGAGCCGCCGACGACCATGCCGCCCATGCCGCGACGCTGACCGCGTTGTTGCTGCGCCATCTGGCGGATGAGGAGGATCTGGTGATCCCCGCGATGCTCGAACATGGCGAACGTCGCGTCGGGTGAACGGTTGAACAAATAAATCAGCAATTTGATATATTGTATCAGCAACCAAATCGCCGGGACCGCATTGCACGCCGCGGAATGCTCTCAGCCACGGAAAAAAACTGACATGACCACCCCAGCCAAGGGCTATGCCGCACAGGCGGCCGATGCGAAGCTCGCCCCCTTCTCGTTCGAACGTCGCGATCCACAGGCGACCGACGTCGCGATCGACATCCGTTATTGCGGCGTGTGCCACAGCGACCTGCACACCGCACGCGGCGAATGGCCGGGCACGCTCTACCCCTGCGTTCCGGGGCACGAGATCGTCGGCACCGTGACCGCGGTGGGCAGCGATGTGACCAGGTTCCAGGTCGGTGATACCGTCGGCGTCGGCTGCATGGTCGACAGCTGCGGCCAGTGCCCGTCCTGCCATGAGGGCGAGGAGCAATATTGCACCGGCGGCGGATTCGTCGGCACGTACAACGGCCCCGATCCGGTACTGGGGGGCCATACCTTCGGCGGCTATTCGGACCATATCGTCGTCGACCAGGATTTCGTGCTGAAGGTCCGCCATGACGAAGGCGACCTCGCCGCCGTCGCCCCGCTGCTGTGCGCCGGGATCACCACCTATTCGCCGCTCAAGCATTGGGGCGTCGGGCCGGGGCAGAAGGTCGGCATCGTCGGCCTGGGCGGTCTCGGCCATATGGGCGTGAAGATCGCGGCGGCGATGGGTGCCGAGGTCTATGTCTTTTCGACCTCGCCCAACAAGCGCGACGACGCGATCCGGCTGGGCGCGAAGGACCTGATCGTGTCGAAGGACGCAGAGGCGATGGGCCAGCACGCCGGCAGCTTCGACTTCATCCTGAACACCGTCGCCGCATCCCACGATCTCGACCAGTTCCTGGGGCTGCTCAAGCGCGACGGCACGATGACGCTGGTCGGCGTACCCGAAACGCCGCACCCCTCGCCTTCGGTCGGCACCCTCGTCTTCGGCCGCCGTTCGCTGGCCGGCTCGCTGATCGGCGGCATCGCCGAGACGCAGGAAATGCTCGATTTCTGCCACAAGCACGGCCTGACCGCCGATATCGAGATGATCGACATGCGCGACATCGAAACCGGCTATGACCGGATGCAGAAGAGCGATGTGAAGTACCGCTTCGTCATCGACATGGCGACGCTCGGCTGATGCCGCTTACGGGGATGTCGGGAAACCGGCATCCCCGCTATATTTATCGCTGTCCCCCTGCCGCCGGCTCTGCCACACTCGCCCGCGATGCAGTCGCGCCGCCCCTGGCTCCCCTTTCCGCCTTCATGCGTTGAAGGCGTGATGCGCGACCTTCATCCCATCACCACCCGCTTCCCCCGCCGGGCGCACCCTGCGTTCCGGCCGTTTCGCGAAAGGATCGCATGAGCCGCAAGCCCGTCCCCGCCCAAGCCGGTCAGCGCGCCCGCGCCGAAGTCAGCTTCGACAAGCCGCAACTCCTCTCCCGCCTGTTCGGCGAGTTCGACGCCAATTTGCTGGCGCTGGAGGAACGGCTGGGCGTCTATATCACCGCGCGTGGCGATCGGGTGGGGATCGAAGGGTCGGCGGAAGCCGTGGCGCACGCGCGCGAGGTGCTGAACGAACTCCATCGCCGCATCCTGCGCGGCGAAGAGGTCGATCCCGGCCTGATCGACGCGGTGATCGCCATGTCGACCCAGCCGGCGCTCGACGGTATCTTCCGTGCGGAAAGCGGCCACGGCGCACCGTCGATCATGATCCGCACGCGCAAGAAGACGATCGTGCCGCGCACCGTCGCGCAGGCCAGCTACATGCACCAGCTGCTGTCGAACGACATCATCTTCGCGCTCGGGCCGGCGGGTACCGGCAAGACCTATATCGCGGTCGCGCAGGCGGTCGCGCAACTGATTACCGGCAGCGTCCAGCGCCTGATCCTGTCGCGCCCGGCGGTGGAGGCGGGCGAGAAGCTCGGCTTCCTGCCCGGCGACATGAAGGAGAAGGTCGATCCCTATCTCCGCCCGCTCTACGACGCGCTGAACGACTGCCTGCCCGCCGAACAGGTCGAACGCCGTATTCTGTCCGGTGAGATCGAGATCGCGCCGATCGCCTTCATGCGCGGCCGGACGCTGGCCGACGCCTTCGTCATCCTCGACGAAGCACAGAACACCACGCCCGCGCAGATGAAGATGTTCCTCACCCGCTTCGGCCAGAACAGCCGGATGGTGGTGTGCGGGGACCCGAACCAAACCGACCTTCCCGGCGGCGTCCAGGCGTCGGGCCTGGCGGACGCGACCCGCCGGCTGGAAGGGATCGAAAGCATCGCCTTCGCCCGCTTCGGTGCCGGCGACGTGGTGCGCCACCCGATCGTCGGCCGGATCGTCGAGGCGTATGAGGGCAAGGATGCTTGAAGCCAAGTATATCCAGTATTAGCTTGCGGGATATACTGCTTAGGGGGTCGCCATGGCGTCGCTGTATATCAAGGACGAGAGAACCAGCGCACTGGTCGACCAGCTTGCCCGCCTGCGTGGCACGAGCAAGACGGAGGCGGTGCGCAGTGCAGTCGAGGCCGAACTCGCTCGTAGCCGGCACGCTGCAACGCCGCGTGAACGGCTGGACGATTTCTATCGCCGCTACCCACTGCCGGAATCGAGCGGACGTCCTGCCGATAGGGCGTTCTATGACGAATTGTCCGGCGACCTGTGACCGCGTTCATCGACGCATCGGTACTGGTGGCGATCCTCGCGCGAGAATCCGACTATCTGGAACAGAACGAACGGGTCCTATCGCAAGGCCGCCTGCTCTGGTCCCCGGTTTCGCGTTGGGAAGCGATCGGCGGAATCGCACGGGCGACGACCTATGGCGACGCCCTGTCTACCGAGATCGTCGATGCCTTTGCCGGCGAGAGCGGCTTCGAAATGGTGCCGATCGGCGAAGCCGAAGCGCGTATCGCAACTGAAGCACATCACCGCTACGGCAAGGGCCGCCATGCGGCAAAACTCAACATGGGCGATTGCTTCGCCTATGCCTGCGCCCGTACCAACAACGCCACATTGCTCTACAAGGGCGACGACTTCGCAAGGACCGACCTTAGATGATCGACATTGCCGTACAGGCAGAGGCCGACTGGCCGCAGGACATCGACTGGGAGGCACTCGCCACCCGCGCCGCCACCGCCGCGATCGGCCGCACGCCGCAGGGCATCTGGCTGACCGACCCTGCGCTGATCGAGGTCACGATCCGGCTGACGTCCGATGAAGAGGTCCACACGCTCAACCGGCAATATCGACACAAGGACAAGCCGACCAACGTCCTGTCCTTTCCGATGATCCAGAGCGACCTGCTCGATACCGTCACGCAGAACAGCGACGATGGCGAGGTTCTGCTGGGCGATATCGTCCTCGCGCACGGCGTCTGTGCCGCCGAAGCGGAGGAGCGCGGCATTTCGGTCGCCGATCATGCCACCCACCTGATTGTCCATGGCTGCCTGCATTTGCTAGGCCATGACCATCAAAATGATGCCGAGGCGGAAGCCATGGAGGCGATCGAGCGTTCGACGCTCGCCGAACTCGGTCTGCACGATCCCTATCCTGTTACAGAGGACTGACACGACCATCATGGCCGACGTTTCGACCAGCACCGCGCCCGGCGACAGTAGCAGCTCCGAAGGGGGCATATGGCGCGGCTTGCGCTCGCTGATCTTCGGCACCGACGCGAGCGAGACGCTGCGCGAACGGATCGAAGAAGTGATCGCGGCGCATGAGGACGAAAACGACGCGGCGGTCGCGGGCGACCTGTCGCCGATCGAGCGCAAGATGTTGCGCAACATCCTGCATTTCGGCGAACGCGATGCCGGCGACATGGGCGTGCCCCGCGCCGACATCGTCGCGCTGGAGGAAAACACCCCGTTCGCCGATGTGGTGAAGCTGTTCGCCGAAGCGGGCCACAGCCGCCTGCCGGTGTACCGCGAAAAGCTCGATACCATCGTCGGCATGGTCCATGTGAAGGACGTGTTCGCGATCCTGGCCAAGGGCGAGGAGCATCCCCCCACCGCGATCAGCCTGCTGCGCCAGCCGCTCTATGTCCCGCAATCGATGGGCACGCTCGACCTGCTCGCACAGATGCAGGCGAGCCGTACCCATCTGGCCATCGTGCTGGACGAATATTCGGGCACCGACGGCCTCATCACCATCGAGGATCTGGTCGAGGAGATCGTCGGCGAGATCGAGGACGAGCATGACGAGGCGCCGACCGACCTGTTCGTGCCGCTGGACGGCGGCGCATGGGAAGCGGACGCGCGGGCCGAGTTGGAGGACGCCGCCGAACTGATCGATCCCCGGCTGGGTGAGGTCGAGGAGGATGTCGAGACGCTGGGCGGCCTCGCCTTCGTGCTGGCGGGCGAAGTCCCGAAACAGGGTACCTGCCTCGACCATCCGTCAGGCTGGCGGATCGAGATCGTCGCCGCCGACACCCGTCGCGTCCTGCGCCTGCGCCTTCACCCGCCGTTGCCGGTCGTCGAGGAATAGCCGGACAGGACCCGCGCCAGCGCGAAACACCGGCGAGAATGCCGGGGTGCCGATGGTACTCCATATCCTCGCGCAGGCCGGGAATCCGCCGACTGGCAGGGCGCGGGAACATGGCGGGGGTCCCGCCAAGGCTGGCCAGCCCCCGCCGCCCCTGATCGCTGCAATCGATCACACAGGCCGGGAATCCGCATTTCCCCGTGCCATCATCTGGACGTATTATTGCGCCATAGGGTGAATAGACGCAAAGCACTGGTTACGGATGAAACCAGTGCTGCAAGGCGGGGTCATCCCGACGAATACGAATCGGATGTAGTCGCGGGACGTGGCGCCGGCATTGGCCGCGCCCGTCCCTGACGGCATCCGACAGGCCGCCGGTGCTACTCCCTTGGCATCGGCGGCCTTCTCCTCACATCCGGTCGATCCGCGCGGCGAAGCATCCCCGAACCGCGAAATGTGCGTGGAGATAGGCGGCCTGCGGCGACGCCAGCAGTTCGGTGATGACCGGCCCGGCGGCTTCGCCCGCGATCAGTTCGGCGGCAACCATTGCCCCCGCATCGTCGAACGCCCGGAGCGACAACATCCGTCGCATCAGCATCGGCGGGACCTGATCGACCAGCCGCGCCGGTTCCTCGGCCCCTTCGCGGACGAAGACGGCGTGCGATGCGCGATACGGCGTCGCCGCCGGCTGGTGGACATAATTTACTAGCAATAGCGTCTCGCCGATGGCGGCATCGCGCAGCGCGATGCGATCGGGATAGCCGAACGCCGCGTCGGCAACGACCCGCTGTGCCAGATGGCGCGACAATGCGGCATCGTCCATACCGTACAGGTGGCGAAACGGTGCGGGGTCCAGCCCGGATATCACAAAGCCCATGATCGTCCTCCTGCCCAACCCCTGCCACGGCGGCGGGTACGCCGCGCGCGACAATCGGACGCCGCCCCCTTCCCCCGGTCCCGCTGCCGCCCTATTCAGCGTCCATGCGCAAACATGCCGTCCGTTTCGGAATCGTCCTGCTGGTCCTGGTCGCGGGGCTGGTCTTCTATCTCACCCGGCCGGACCGGGCACAGCTGAGCGAGAATGCCGTCGCCGGCCGCACGCCGCAGTTGTCGCAGGTCCGCAAGCAGACGATCCCGACGGTCCGCATCGCCGAACCGACCGGCTGGAAGGATGGCCAGACCCCGACCGCCCCGGCCGGGCTACAGGTGCAGGCGTTCGCCAAGGGCCTCGACCATCCGCGCTGGCTCTATCGCCTCGCCAATGGCGACGTACTGGTCGCCGAAACCAACAGCCCCCCGCGCGAAGGCGGCGGCATAACCGGCTGGTTCATGCGCCTGTTCATGGATCAGGCGGGCGCCGGAAGCGCGTCGGCCAACCGCATCACCCTGCTGCGCGATGCGAACGGCGACGGGGTGGCGGAAGGGCGGTCGACGCTGCTCAGCGGGCTGAACTCGCCGTTCGGCATGGCCGTGGTCGGCGACTGGCTGTACGTCGCCAACACCGACGCATTGGTCCGCTATCCCTTCCGCATTGGGCAGACCCGCATCACGGCGGGGGCGGAAAAGATCGTCGACCTGCCCGGCGGCGGCAATCACTGGGCGCGCAACGTCATCGCCGATCCCGATGGCAAGTCGCTGTACGTCAGCGTCGGATCGGCCTCCAACATCGCCGAAAACGGGCTGGAGATCGAAAAGAACCGCGCCGCCATCTGGCAGGTCGACCCTGAAAAGAAGACGTTCCGCATCTATGCCGCGGGCGTGCGCAATGCCAACGGCATGGCGTTCGAACCGCGGACCAAGGATTTGTGGGCGGTCGTCAACGAACGCGACATGCTCGGCTCCGACATGCCGCCCGATTACATGACCAAGGTCGAATTCGGCGGCAACTATGGCTGGCCGTGGCATTATTGGGGCGGGTATATCGATGACCGCGTCCAGCCGCAGCGCCCGGACCTGCGCCAATATGTCGCCCGCCCCGACTATGCGCTGGGCGCGCATGTCGCCCCGCTCGGCCTCGCCTTCACCAGCGACATGCGGCTGGGCCAGCGGTTCGGCAACGGCGCGGTCGTCGGGCTGCACGGATCGTGGAACCGGGTGCCGCCATCGGGCTACAAGGTGATCTATGTCCCCTTCGCCGCCGATGGCAGCTTCCCGGCAAAGGATGCGAAGCCGGTCGACCTGCTCACCGGGTTCCTGTCGGCCGATGGCAAGCAGGCGTTCGGCCGCCCGGTGGGCGTCATCGCCGACCGCACCGGCGCGATGCTGGTCGCGGACGATGTCGGCAACGTGATCTGGCGGGTCAGCCTGCCGCTGTCGGCGCGCTGACCCGCCGTCCGTCCCAATGACGTCACCCCAGCGAAGGCTGGGGTCTCTCGCGGCTCCTGCGGCGAGCCATAAACGGTAGACCCCAGCCTGCGCTGGGGTGACGCTTGGGGCTTTGAGGATAGTCTATTTCAGCAGTGCCGGCCCGTCGCGCCCTAGCTTCTCCTTGATCTTGTTGGCGAACATCGCGAGCATCGGCGGCAGGTCCAGCACCGCATGGACATGGGCGTCATGCATCTCGCAGCGCGCGTTGACCGTCTGCCCCATGCCGCTGACCGTGAAATGCAGCGTGTCGCCGTCCCAGCGTTTGTCGTGCATCACGCCGCCGGGGATCATGTTCGCCAGCTTGTCAATGCCGCCATCGATCCGTTGCCGCACGCCCGCGCGGCCCAGCTGGTGGGGAATATCGACTTCGACGGGTTGGTTCATGGAGACTCCTCTTCGCGCTCCATCTAGTGCGCGACGCTCCTGGAAAACAGGTTCATCACGAGGACGCCTGCAATGATAAGTCCCATGCCCAGCACCGCCGCCCCGTCCAGCCGCTGCCCCTGCCAGCCCCAGGCAATCCCCGCGACCAGCACGATCCCGACCCCGGACCAGATCGCATAGGCAATCCCGGTCGGCATGGTCCTGAGCGCCAGCGACAGGCAGTAGAAGGCGACCGCATAGCCCGCGACCGTCACCAGCGAGGGGCCCAACCGCGTAAACCCCTGCGTCGCGCGCATCATCGAGGTGGCGATCACTTCGGCGACGATCGCGATGGCGAGCCAGGCATAGGCGGTCATGCGGGTGGAGATAGCATGGAAGCGCGGCAGTCGCGCGTGGTTCTCGACAAGCTCGAACTGAACGTGGGTTGAGGTACGACCTTACCCACACCCACCCCGTTTGGTTCGAGCAGCTTCGAGCCTGTCGAGAAGCGTCCGTCGAGAACGCTCCGTTCGGGGCGCCCCGTTCTCGACAAGCTCGAACCAAACGGGATTGATTGGAAACGCCTCGCACGCCCCCCTTGCACCCTCCCCGTCCAGCTAGGATATGCACCCCGTGCCCGCTCTCCTCGCCCTGCTCGCCGGCCTGATCTCGGCCCTTGGTTTCGCGCCGCTCGAATGGTGGCCGGTGACGCTCGCCGCGCTGGCATTGTGGCTATGGGTCGTCCACCGCGCGCCGACGCTGAAAGCGGCGCTGTGGCGGTCGTGGCTGTTCGGCGTCGCGCATTTCACGGTCGGCAACAACTGGATTCAGCACGCCTTCGATTTCCAGGACCGGATGCCGCCCGCGCTCGGCTATGTCGCGGTGGTCGGGCTGGCGCTGTATCTGGCGATCTATCCGATGCTGGCGGGCGGGATCGCGTGGAAGCTCGGCCGGCGGAGCGACCGCCCCGACCTCGCCTATGTCGCGGTCGCCGCCGCCGCATGGATCGCCACCGAATATGCGCGCGCCGTGGTCTTCACGGGGTATGCGTGGAACCCGATCGGTGTGATCTGGGTCCCGACACCGCTACGCGCGATCGCGACTGTCACCGGCACCTACGCGCTATCGGGCCTTACCGTCCTCGCAAGTGCGGCGCTGCTCCTCCCCCGCCCGAAAGTCCGCGCCGGCGTGATCGTCGCCCTCGCGCTGCTGATGCTGGTCCCCGATCGGGCGCCGAAGCCCGCGCCGGTCGCATCGACCGCCCCCCGCGTCCGCGTCGTCCAGCCGAACTTCCCGCAAGAGGCGGTGCGCAGCCCCGGTTACGACGAACGCCTGCTCGACAGGCAGATCGAACTGTCCGGCACCCCCGGCCGCGCCGCGCGCCTGATCGTCTGGCCCGAAGGCACCGTCAATTTCTATCTCGAGGGCGGCTATCCCTTCGACTGGTATCGCCAGTCGCCGTCGCTGATGCGTGCAAAGATCGCCAGCGTGCTGGGTCCGCGCGACATCGCACTGGTCGGCGGCACCGCGCTGAATTTCGCCCGCGATGGCCAGCTGGTTGGCGCGGGCAATTCGGTCTTTGCCCTCACCCCCGACACCCGCATCGTCGGCCGCTATGACAAGGCGCATCTGGTGCCGGGCGGCGAATACCTCCCGATGCGGTCGATCCTTCAGCCGCTGGGCCTCTCGCGCCTCGTGATGGGCGATATCGATTTCGCCCCCGGCCCCGGCCCCGCCACCCTCACCCTGCCCGGTTTCGGACAGGTCGGGATGCAGATCTGCTACGAGATCATCTTTTCCGGCCAGGTCGTCGACCGCCCGCATCGTCCCGCCTTCCTGTTCAACCCGTCGAACGACGCGTGGTTCGGCAGCTGGGGTCCGCCGCAGCATCTGGCGCAGGCCCGGCTGCGCGCGACCGAGGAAGGGCTGCCGATCCTGCGCGCCACCCCGACCGGCATCTCGGCGGTGATCGATGCATCGGGGGGCTTGGTCGCGACGATTCCTGCGAACCGCGCCGACGCGATCGAGGTGCCGCTACCCGCCGCCCATTCCGCGACCCTGTTTGCGCGCGTCGGCAACTGGATGGCGTTGCTGGCGATAGTTTTGCTGTGCGGCCTCGCGATTGCCATCCGCCGCCGCGCACGCTAGGGCAGCGACATAAGGAAAGCTTTATATGCGGCATGGCAACGGCCGCGCGCTTTCCCTCTAGCCTAGAGGAAGTCCATGCGTTCCAATTATCTCTTCACCTCGGAATCGGTTTCCGAAGGCCATCCCGACAAGGTCGCGGATCAGATTTCCGATTCGATCGTCGACCTGTTCCTGTCGAAGGACCCCGAAGCGCGCATCGCGTGCGAAACGCTGACCACGACCCAGCTCGTCGTCCTCGCCGGTGAAATCCGCTGCAAGGGCGTGTTCGAAAACGGTCAGTGGGCCGAGGGCGCCCAGGCCGAGATCGAACGCACCGTGCGCGATACCGTGAAGAAGATCGGCTATGAACAGTCGGGCTTCCACTGGGAAACCTTCCGCTTCGAAAACAACCTGCACGCGCAGTCGGCGCATATCGCGCAGGGCGTCGACGCGTCGGGCAACAAGGACGAAGGCGCCGGCGACCAGGGCATCATGTTCGGCTTCGCCTGCGACGAAACGCCGGACCTGATGCCGGCGACGCTGGACTACAGCCACAAGATCCTCGCGAAGATGGCCGCCGACCGCCACGCCGGCACCGCGCCGTTCCTCGAACCCGATGCCAAGAGCCAGGTCACGCTGCGCTTCGAAAACGGCAAGCCGGTCGCCGCGACCGCGATCGTCGTCTCGACCCAGCACGCCGCCGGCTACGACAATGGCGACAAGGAAGCCGAGCTGCACAACTATGTGAAGTCGGTCGTCGCCGACGTGCTGCCGGCCGAACTGCTGTCGGATGCCACCGAATATCACATCAACCCGACCGGCAGCTTCGAAATCGGCGGCCCGGACGGTGACGCCGGCCTGACCGGTCGGAAGATCATCGTCGACACCTATGGCGGTGCTGCCCCGCACGGCGGCGGCGCGTTCAGCGGCAAGGACCCGACGAAGGTCGATCGTTCGGCGGCGTACATCACCCGCTATCTGGCGAAGAACATCGTTGCGGCGGGCCTTGCCAAGCGCTGCACGATCCAGCTCGCCTATGCGATCGGCGTGTCGAAGCCGCTGTCGCTCTATGTCGACACGCACGGCACCGGCACCGTCGCCGACGACGCGATCGAAACCGCGATCGCGGGCATTGCGAAGCTCGGCGGCCTGACCCCGCGCGGCATCCGTACGCACCTGGCGTTGAACAAGCCGATCTACCAGCCGACCGCCGCCTATGGCCATTTCGGCCGCAAGCCCGAAGGCGACCTGTTCCCGTGGGAAAAGACCGATCTGGTCGACGATCTGAAGGCCGCACTGGCCGCCTGATCCCGCTGGACAGGGTTCGCAAAAGAAGGGAGGTTCGCTGGCGACGGCGGGCCTCCTTTTTCATGGCCACCGCGCAAAGGGGGGATATGATGCGAACCGTGACGGCACTGCTGGCGATGGCCCTCGCCGCGCCCGCCATGGCGCAGACCGCACCGGCCGAATCCATCTCTGCAGAGGATCGCGCGGCGCTGGACCGCACCGCCGAGCGCGGCCGGTTGCTTGCCGCCTATGACCGGGTGGCATGGCTCGGCACCGATGATGTGCAGAAGCGCCTGCCCGACTGGCGGCAGAAGCTGGGCGGCTGGATCGTCGAGGGGCCGGCCGCCGCGCCGACGCTGATCTTCCATGACCGGTCGCAACCACCGCGCGCGCTCTACACCGGGCGGCTGATCGGCGGAAAGCTCACCGATGCGACGCTCATCACCGGGGATGCGGCGATACTCTCCCCGGCGCAGCTCAACCTGATCGCGGCACGCGACAGCGCTGCCAGAGCGATCGGTGCCGCCAGGCTACTTCCTTGCGGTCCGGCCTTCAACACCGTCGTCGTTCCTCCCGCAGCACCAGGTCGCGTGACCTCGGTCTATTTCCTGTCGGCGCAGACCAAGGCGGACGACCTGCCGATCGGCGGTCATTATCGGGTTGACGTCGCCGCAGACGGGCGCGCCGGTGCGCCTTACGCTTTCTCGAAGGGCTGCATGACCCTGCCCCCGCCGCCCAAGGGGCAACGCGGCGTGGGCGCCGTCGTATCGACCCTCACCGCCCCGCTCCCCAACGAAGCGCACAGCTTCGTCGTGGAGGCGTATCAGCGGCGGCTCTATGTGATCGTCCCGCAAGGCGGCAACCGCATGTTCGCGCTGACGCCGGGTGTGCCTACCCGTCTGGTACCGACCGACACCGCCAAACCGGGGAAGGCACCGAAGCCCGCGACGTAGGTCGAAACCGCTCTCCCCCTTCCACAATCGCCTCGACATCCCCCGCGAATTGGGAAAGGTTCGCGTTCAACGGACGGCATCACCAACGGCCGCCAATGGGGGGATGGACATGCGGAACTGGATGGCTGCGCTGGCAGCCGGGCTGATGGTCGCGACGCCGGTCGCCGCGCAACCGGTCGGCGTGCCGGTCAGCACGAAGGCCGGCAAGCCCTATCGCTTCAAACATAGCGGTATCACTGTGCCGGCCGAGCTGGACGGGATGCGCCGGGTCGATGTCCGGCAGCTGGGCAACGACGAACTCGACGTGTTCGCCGTCTATCAGAACGGACCCGATGCGATCACGGTCTATGTCTATCGCGCCCTCGCGGGCAGCGTGCCGGTATGGTTCGACCGCGCCCGCGCCTCGGTCGAACAGCGCCGCGAGATGTTCGGCTCGGTGGCCCCGGCCGTCCCCGCCGCCTTCACGCCCCCCGGCCAGTCGAGCGCCAGCGGGCTGATGGCCGGCTGGACGCTGAAGAAGGCGCCCTATCGCGGGACGGCGCTCGCCATCCTGCCGGTCGGCGACTGGCTGGTGAAGGTCCGCTACAGCTCCAGCAAGCTGGACGGTGCGGCGGTGGCGGCGCGGGTCCCGGCGGTGCTGGGCGCGCTCGAATGGCCGAAAGCCATCCCGTCCGCCGCCGCCGCCGCGCCGGTCACCGATTGCGCCGCGCCGCTTGCCTTCTCCCCGGCCGCCGCCCCGGTGACCGATGCCAAGATACTGCAATCGGCCGCACTCACCGGCGGGCTGGTCGCGGCTGCGGAAGGGGAGAAGAAGGCCGCCTCGACCGCACCCGCACCGACATGGTGCCGCGACCCGGCCCCGGCACAGATGGGCGCGGCCTATCGCCGCGACGGCGCGACCGATGGCTATCTGCTGGCGATCAGCGACAGCGGACGCGGCTTCGCGGTCGAACCCGACGTCATCGCCCGCGAACTGGGCGAAGCGGAGGGCAGGAAGGTGCAGCAATGGTCGGTCGCGCTCTACGAACCCGGATCGATCGCCATCTACGCGCCGATGACCGCCCTGCCCGCGCCCGATACGCTGATCGCCGCGCTGAACCGCCCGATCCTCGCCCGCACGACGACCTGGGGCAAGAAGCGTAACGTCACGATCAATCCCGACGTCTTCAAATGATACGGGTCCGGCGGCGGGTGCTGTCCTACATGCCGCCGCCCTGCCATGGTCGGTCATGCGCTTCGACAGTGCGAACCCTTCACCGGGCAAGATGCCAATCGGTGCCGTGCGCAAAACGGTGGCGAGTGTGAACTTTGTGAACTTTGGACGGTGAAATTGTGCGCAAGTATCTGTAATTGCAGTATTTAATACGAATTAGATCGACATCTACTCCGCCGCCGGCATCACCCGTGCCACGATCGCCTCCGCTGCCCAGCCGATGACCGCCCCGACCGCAACGTCGATCGGGAAGTGGGTGCCCCGCGGCACCTGGATCGCGGCGATCCCCCCGGCCGCGGCCTGCGCCGGCACCGCCGCCGCCGGATATTCGCGCGCCACCGCTCGCGCGACCGCGACGGCACCTGCGGTGTGGCCGGAGGGAAACGAGTTTTGCGGCCCTTCGTCGCGGTCGCCGGGAGTCGGGCGATGATCGTCGCGGTCGCTGAACTGGTTGGGCCGCGCCCGGTCGATGCGATGCTTGATCGCCGCCTTCGCCAGCGTCGCCAGCCCGTGGGCCGCCAGCATCCGGACGCCGGTCCGCGTCAATCGTCGGTCCTGCGCGATCAGCCCGGCGGCGATCGTCGTCAGGTTGATCGCAACCAACGGCGGCTGGTCCGCCACCTCGCTCAGCGCCCCGGCCACCTTCACCACCGGATGCCGGTGCAGCTCCGCCGCCACGCCGGATCCGACGTCGATGTCGGCATCGACCAGCTGCTTCGCACCGCGTTTCGCCTCGCGCTTCGCCTGCTTCTTCTTGCCCATCGCGCTCCAACCCGCGGGGCACGCGGAAGCTCCTTGTCGACACGCCGCCTCGGCGGGTAGGAGCGCGGCGATGAACGATCCCACTACCATCCGCCGCCTTTATGGCCGTCGTCAGGGTCACAAGCTGCGCCTGGGCCAGGCCGCCCTGGTCGAGGAACTGCTGCCCAAGGTTTCGGTCCCCGAGGGCGGCGCGCTCACCTCGGAGCTGCTGTTCGGCGACGACCGCCCGGTCGAGGTGGAAATCGGCTTTGGCGCGGGCGAACACCTGGCGGGACAGGCCGGCGCCCGGCCGCACCACGGCTTTGTCGGCTGCGAACCGTTCCTGAACGGCGTCGTCGGTGCGCTGAACCACATTCGCGACGACGCGCTTGCCAATATCCGGCTGCACATGGGTGACGCGCTGGAGGTGATCGAACGCTTTCCCGACGGCGCGCTGGAGCGGGTGTATCTGCTCCACCCTGATCCATGGCCCAAGGCGCGCCATGCCAAGCGGCGGATGATGAACCACGGCCCGATGGACCTGATCGCACAGAAGCTGCGGCCGGGCGGCGAGTTTCGCCTCGGCACCGACGACCCGACCTATTGCCGCTGGGCGATGATGATCATGGACCAGCGCCGCGACTTCGTGTGGCAGGCCCAGACCGCCGCGGACTTCCTGACCCGCCCCGCCGACTGGCCCGAAACCCGGTACGAGCGCAAGGCCCGGCGGCAGGGGCACGAGGTCTGGTATTTCCGCTACGTGCGGGTTTGACGCGCCTCAGGTCAGCGACGACTTGCGCGGCGGATTATCCTCTCGGTCGTCGTGCGACTGTTCGCGGTCCAGCGTGTCGCTCGGCCGGCGGGCGTCGCCGCTGCGCTGGTGATCGACCGACAGGTTGGCGTCTCCATCAGTCGGGATCTTGGGATCGGGCATCGTCACTCTCCTCGCCCATTCCAATGCTTGCGTGCGGGGTGGTGTTCCTCCGCCTTTAGACCGCGACCGGGCTGGCGACCCGGCCGCCCTCGCCAAAGATGCGCAGGTACCGCGCGACATCGGCGGGGTCGCCGGTCGCCTTGGCCGGATTGTCGGACAGCTTGACCGCCGGGCGGCCATCGGCGCTGATGACCTTGCACACGAGCGAGATCGGCTCCAGCCCCTCCCCACCCAGCGGATCGCAGCCGCGAAAATCGTTGGTCAGGTTGGTGCCCCAGCCAAAGCTCATCCGCACCCGCCCATGGAAATGGCGATAGGTCGCAAGGATGCTGTCGACATCCATCCCGTCGGAAAAGATCAGCAGCTTGGACCGGGGGTCGACGCCCTGTTCCTGCCACCATCGCAATATCTGCTCGCCCCCCTCGATCGGCGGCATACTGTCGGGGCGGAAACCGGTCCAGTCGGCCAGCCAGTGCGGGGCATTGCGCAGGAAGGCGGTGGTACCGAACGCGTCGGGCAAGGCGATCAGCAGGTTGCCGCCATAATGCCGCCGCCACTCTTCCAATACGCGGTACGGCGCGGCGGCGATCCCGGCATCGTCATCGGCCAGCGCGGCCTCCACCATCGGCAGTTCGTGGGCGTTGGTCCCGATCGCCTCCACGCCCGCCTGCATCGCGAGCAGCACGTTTGAGGTGCCGACGAACCGCTCGCCCAATCCTTCCTGCAACGCCTCGACGCACCAGCGCTGCCAGAGGAAGCCATGTCGCCGCCGCGTACCGAAGTCGGACAGCACCAGATCGGGCAGATCGCGCAACCGCTCCACCTTGTCCCACAGCCGCGCCTTCGCCCGCGCATAGGTCACGTCCAGTGCGAAGCGGCCATGGTCGCGCAACGCCGCCCGCGCGCGCAGTTCGTTCAGGATGGTGAGCGCCGGAATTTCCCATAGCGACGTCTCTGCCCAGGGGCCTTCGAAGTGCAGCTCATATTGCCCGTCACGGACCGACAATTCATATTCCGGCAGGCGGAAATGGCTGAGCCAGTCGATGAACCCCGGCGCGAACATCCGCTCGACCCCGTAGAAGCTGTTGCCCGCCAGCCAGATCAGTTCCTGCTTCGAAAAGGCGACGGTGCGCGCATGGTCCAGCTGCGCGCGCAATTCGCCTTCATCGATGACTTCGGCCAGCCGGACCGACTTGCTGCGATTGATGACGGCGAAGGTCGCGCGGACGTCCGGATGGACCTCGCGGATCATCTGCACCATCAGCAGCTTGTAGAAATCGGTATCGAGCAGGCTGCGCACGACCGGGTCCAGCCGCCAGCCATGGTTCCACACCCTCGTCGCAATGTCGGTCATCACCATCGATCAGCCTTTCGGGCGCTGGATATAGAGTTCGGCCGGACGGAACGCGCGTCCCGCCTCGTAATCGCCGGTGCCGTGCAGGATGCCGCGTTCCAGCATCCGTCGGCGAAAGGCGGGCTTGTTAAGTGTGCGGCCCAGCACCGCTTCATGCACCGCCTGCAACTCGCGCAGGGTGAAACGGTCGGGCAACAGGGCGAAGGCGGCATCGTCGATCGTCGCGCGGAGCCGCTGCAGCGTCAGCCGCACGATATGGTCATGATCGAACGCCAGCCGCAGCGGCTGTCCGTCCTGCGCCACGCCGCCCGCCGGATCGATGGTCGCCAGGCACTGCCTCGCGCGCAGCGTGAGCGCCGCCGTCCGTGCCGGGTCGAGCAGTACGCGATAGGCGATGGCGATGATCCGCATCCGGGGATCGCGATCGACTGCGCCAAAGCAATGGACCTGTTCGGGCACCACGCCCACCAACCCGGCCTTGTCGCGCAACACCCGCTCCGCCGCCGCCTCCAACGGTTCGTCGATCCCGACAAACCCGCCGGGCAATGCCCAGTGGCCCGCGAACGGCGGCTGGTCCCGTCGGGCAAGCAGCACCGCCAACTTCCCCTCGCACAGCGCGAACGCAACGCAGTCGACCGCAACCGATGGCCGGTCATAACCGTCCGGATCATAGCGTCGCAGGAAAGCCGCTTCTTCCATGCCCTTTACATATATCCATATCAAACATATGCAAGTGATCGCGAAGGAGACGAGCCATGCGAAACCTGATCGTTGTCGTGGATACCCAGGCGGATTTCATGCTGCCGGACGGTGCGCTGCCGGTGGCTGGCGCCGATGCCGTCGTCGCACCGCTGGCGGAATGGCTGGCCGGTCGCACGGCGGCCGATACGGCGGCGATCGTGTTCACCTTCGATACCCACTTTGCCGAAACCTATGCGGACAGCGCCGAAGCCCGGCTGTTCCCGATCCACTGTATCAAGGGGACGCCGGGATGGCGGAATCTGCTCGATCCGGTGTCGGTGCCGTCGACCATTGCCTGTCGGACGATGGAAAAGGGCGTGTTCGACATGTGGGCCGAAGAGGGACTGTACCTCGACGATCCGCGCGCGACGTTGCCGCCGGTGCCGCGCGACGCGTTCTTCGCCGATCTGCGTCGTCAGGGGATCAACCGGGCGATCGTGGTCGGGGTTGCGGCAGACTATTGCGTGCGCTGGGCAATCGACGGACTGATCGACCGGGGATTTTCCGTCGTCGTCCCGACCCATCTCACGCGCGGAATAGATCGCCCGATCGAACAGGTACTTCGGGAGGATTTTGCCGGACGCCCCGTTTCGAATTGATGCATTTGGCGTAATGCCATTCCGGCAAGTTGTTGATAGTGCCTCTTGTGTCCGGGTATGATAAGGGCCATGCCTAGTCCATCAGGCCGCCAACAAGGTATTGTTAATGCCGCACATTCTCGTCGCTGACGATCATCCGATGTGTGCGACCGCATTGGGCATGGCGGCACGGGCGGTCGATCCGACGCTGACCAAGGATTGCGTCACGACCCTGGCAGAAGCCGAAATACTGGTCCGACAGACCGACTATGACCTGATCCTGCTCGACCTGATGCTGCCCGACGTACAGGGTTTTGCCGGCCTGGCGATGCTGCGCGCGATCCGCCCCGGCGCAACCATCGCGATCGTATCGGGACGCGAGGAACCCGCCGTCGTCGCGCAGTCCCACGCGCTGGGTGCCAAGGGCTTCATCCCCAAATCCTCAACGATCGACCAGATGATCGCGGCGATCCGGACGCTGCTGGACGGGCAGGACTGGTTGCCGGACGGCATCGCCGATGCAGGTCAGGAAGACCGCCGCGTCGACCTGGCCGAGCGGATGGGCACACTGTCGATCGCGCAGCTGCGCGTGCTGCGCGCGATCGTGAACGGGCATCAGAACAAACAGATCGCCTATGACCTGCAACTCGCCGAACCGACGGTGAAGTCGCACCTGTCGGCGATCTTCCGCAAACTCGGCGTCAGCAACCGGACCCAGGCGGTGCTGGCGCTACAGGCGTTCGACGCGGAGAACTGATCCCGATCAGGCCGCGCTGCGCATGGCGGAGCTGGCCGCGTCGATCACCTCCTGCGCGCAACGGTCCAGCCGGTCGACCACCTGCGGATCGATCGTGGCGTCGTCGGCAATCCCCTCTATCTCCGCCAGGGCCGCGATCAACCTTGCCGCCCCCATGCTGGCCGCCGCGCCGTGAAAGGCATGGGCCTCCCGCCGCGCCAGGTTGTTGCGGCCATGCGCCAGGAGCGTCCGCAACCGCCCCGGCACGCGCCGCGCATCCTCGATCAGCAACGCGAGCAGCGTGTCGCGCTGTTCGGCGCCCAGCGCATCGGTCAGCGCGCGGATGCGCAGCGGGTCGATCACCCCGGCAACCGGCGGGATTTCGGCCGGCCGCTGCGGCGCAAGCGCGCTGTGGTTGAGCAGGGCGCTCAGCTGCGCCATGTCGACCGGCTTGGTCAGTACACCGTTCATCCCCGCCTGGGTGATGTCGGCGCGGCGATCGTCGGACAGGTCGGCGGTGATGGCATGGATCGGAACCGTCGCCCCCGCCCCGCTCCACGCCCGGATGGCGCGCGTCGCGGCAATACCGTCCATCACCGGCATCTGCACGTCCATCAGCACGAGGTCGACGGGATTGCCGGCCGGCGCGGTGACATATTCGACCGCCCGCGCGCCATTCTCGGCCGTCACCACCGCGTGCCCCAGCCGCCGGACGATCTCCGCCAGCAGGTAGCGGTTGACGTCGTTGTCCTCGACCACCAGCACGGTCATCGGCGGTCGGCCGCTCGCCTCCGGCGGGATGCCGGATATGGCGGGGGCCGCCTCGCCGTCCCCTGTAGCCATGGTGGCGACCGGCAGCGGGATATCGAACCAGAAGCGCGATCCGGCACCGGGCCGGCTGGCGACCTGGATCGTGCCCCGCATCGATTCGACCAGCATCCGGCTGATGCTGAGGCCAAGGCCGGTGCCGCCATAACTGCGCGTGGTCGACGCATCGGCCTGGACGAAGGGTTCGAAGATCGCGTGCAGCCGGTCGCTGCGGATGCCGACGCCGGTGTCGGTCACCTCGAACCGCCACAGGTCGTCCCCTTCGCGCGAGGCGCGGATGCGGACCGATCCGGTACGGGTGAACTTCACCGCATTCCCGACCAGATTGGTCAGCACGCGCTGCAACCGCGCCGGATCGCCGATCACATGGCCGGCCGGTGCGTCCAGCTCGATCGACAAGGCATGGTTGCGTGCCTCCGCCGCGAACAGCCCGGCCACGGTCTGCAGCAACGTCCGCGGTTCGAAGGCGATCGCCTCCGGATTGCCATGCCCTCCCTCCAGCTTCGAAAAGGTCAGCACGTCGTCGACGATATCCGACAGCGTGCGTCCGGCGGTTTCGAGCGAATCGAGATGTCGCATCCGTTCCGCCCGGTCCGGCGTATCGCGCAGCAACTGTACCGCCGCGAGGATGGAGGTCAGCGGGGTGCGAATCTCATGGCTGATCGTCGCGGTAAAAGTCGCCTTTGCCGCCAGCGCGCGCTCCGCCTCTTCGCGTGCGGCGCGCAGGTCGGTCATCGCCGCGACATGTTCGGTGACGTCCTGAAACACGCCGAACAGGCCGACGATCCCCGCCCCCGGCGCGCTTTCCGCCTGGCCGCGCGACCGGACCCAGCGGACCTGACCGTCGGGCCGCACCAGACGGGCATCGAATTCGAACGATCCGCCATTGGCGATCGCCGTGCCGATCCAGTCGCGAACCCTGGCGCGGTCGTCGGGATGATAATGGCAGATCGCCGCGGCGATGCCCGGCTCGCGATCCCCCTCCACGCCGTGGATCCGAAAGACTTCGGGCGACCAGAATAAACGCCAGTCGGCCAGGTTCAGCCGCCAATGGCCGATACCGGCCGCGCTTTCGGCCATCGCCAGCAGCCGCTGCTTCTCCTCCAGTTCATCGAACGAGGTCATTACCTCGCGCTCGGCCGCGCGCCGGTCCGCTATGTCGCGGATCGAACCGATCACTTCGGCGCTGGCCGGGTCGTCGCCGACCAGCCGGAACGCGCCTTCCAGCCAAAGATAATGGCCGTCGCGGTGCCGCATCCGATAGCGGACGACCGCGCTCCCGCCGGTCGGGGTCAGCGTCGCCAGGCACCGCCGTACCCGATCGCGGTCGTCGGGATGGATCAGCTGGAACGGGCTTTCCCCCAGCAGCTGTTCGGGCGGATAGCCCAGCAGCTGCTGCGATCCCGAAGACGCATAGCGCCGCAGGCCGTCCGGCCCCAGCCGGATGATGAGGTCGGTCGAATGATCCGCCAGCAGCCGCAGATGCCGTTCGTTATCCCGGATTTCCTTCAGTGCCAGCCATTGTTCATAGACCAGCGCGGCAACGGGAAAGGCGGTCAGGGCAAAGGCGCCGATGAACAATTGGAGGTAGAGGATCCGGTCCGGTCCGGACACCATGAGATCGGAAATCGGCCCCACTTCGCGCAAGGTGCAGACGGTCGCGACGATGCTGACCGTAACCGTCGAGGCCGCCGCCCCGGCGAACCGATAGAGCAAGGCGGAAAAGACGCCGCACGGCAGCAGCAGGAACAACACGGGATAGCTGCTCATGGTGAACAGCACCCCGGCCAGGACGGCGGTCAGCGCGATCACCACGATCACCGGCGGCGACAGGACGCCGAACTCTTCCGACAGCGCGCGCCGCGTCGCCTTGAGCGCGGGCAGCAGGACGATCAGGCCCATCGCATTGGCGGCGAACCACTGGACCGCGGCCAGGGCGGTGACCGAACCGAACGTCAGCAACCGGAACTGGATGAACAATACGGTAATCAACGCCGCCCCGGCCAGCGCGATCAGCACGATCGTCGCATAGCCGCGCAGGAGGCGCGGATCGGGACGGGACAGCCGGATCAGCGTGGCGATGACGGTGATGCCGATCAGGTCGATCAGGCCATAGCCGGCCACCGACGCCATATCCGGATAATGCCCCCGGTTCGCCGTCACGAGCGCAACGCCCGTGACGGCCAGCAGCAGCGGCCATTGCGACCGGGGCCGGCGGATCAGCATGGCGATGGCGATCGGGTTGGACAGCCACATCAGCTCAAGGCCGCCGAAGCGCCTGTCCACCCACAGCATGGTGGCGGCAAGGGCATAGATCACCAAGCCATAGGCGATCGTCAGTCCGGCCGGCCGCAGCATCGCCAGCCGTCGATCGGACATGATGGTCGATGCCTGCCGCCGCGACGCCATGGCATCGGATGTCCCTGATTCGCCGGTCATATGCAATGCTACCTAGGATGCAGGCGACAGGCGATGCGCCATCAGGCGGCGGGCGGTTCGCCGTCGGGCGCGATGGCATGACCGCTGCCCGCCCAGCGCCCCGCAACCAACCGCCCGACCAGCGCCGGCAGGCCGGGCGGCAGGAACAGCCAGTCGCGGATCGCCGGGCCGCGATTGGCACCGATGATCCGCTTGTACCCGCTGTCGCCCGCCCCCCAGTCGACCCGCGTCATGCCGTCTTCCAGCGCGCGGACGAGGTTCCGGTAATATAGCAGCCGTCCGGGCGAATGTTTGGCGAAACGGGCGTCATAGCTGTTCGCGATCGCATACTTCAGCGTGCCGGCATTCAGGTCGAACGAAAACGCCGCCGGCTGCCCGTCCATCCGCAACACGGCCGCCCACAGCATGTCGGCGATGATCGGGTCCTGGGCCGCCTTGCGCCAGAAACTGCCATGGCCTCCGGCCGTGAACTTCGCATCGCTGCCATCGGTCCGGTCCGCGATCCAGCTTGCGTCCTCGACAGTCGCCAGCGCATCGAACGCATCGGACGTCCAGTCGCGCCCGGAGAGAAAGGACCAGTCCGGCGTGCCATGTGCCGCCAGATGCTTTTCGTTGAACCGGTTCTTGCGCAGCGTCGAGTTGCGCGGCCACACGCCCTCCGCCTGCGACGCCGCCATGTCGAGCAGATAGCTGTCGGCGATGAAGCGCGGCAGGACACGCCAGCCCGTCGTCGCGGCGACGGCCTGCAATCCCTCAAGCAGCGGGTCACCGTCGTAGATCGGACCGAGCCGGAAGCCGCGCGCTTCCCGCCGGATGCCGCCCAGCAACGCGGCGAAGTCGGCAGCCTGCGCCCCCTGCGCCACCGGGCCGCTGCGAAACGGCCAATAGCATCCCGGCACCTGCCGCAGCCCCAGCAGCGACGGTCCCAGCCCGATCAGCGGCAGCGCGACGACCGGGCGGCCGTCGCGTTCGACGACCATCGTACGGGCGGTGCCGCCATAGCTGTCGATCGCCGCCGCAAACCATTGCCGGCGCAGGAAACGATGCGTCGGTGCTGCCACTTCGGCAACCGCATCGACGGCTTCCGCGATACCGTCGACGATACGAACGGAGGGTGCGTGAGCGGTGGATGCGACGGAGGCTGGCGAAGACAACATGATCGCGCCTTGCCACGAACCTGTTACGATCCGGTAGCCGTGACAGTGCGCAATTTGGACGATCGTAGCGCCGCCGCCGCCTTGCCCCCGTCCGGTGGGCGAGGCATATCCACCGGGTGGAATTCGAACCTGTCCTGTCGACCGTCGCCAAGACGATCCAGACCGCCATCGCGCCGGTCTTCCTGCTGGCCGGTATCGGGGCGATCCTGAACGTCATGGTCGGCCGCCTTGCCCGGATCGTCGACCGGGCACGCGACCTGGAAAAGCTGCATCCCAGTTCGACCGGTCCCGAACATGCCCGGCATGTGTTCGAACTGCGCCTGCTCGACCGGCGTATCCGCATCATCAACAATGCGGTGTTCCTGGTCGTGTTGTCGGCGGTCGCCAACTGCAGCGTCGTCGCGATGCTGTTCATCGCCGAACTGCTCGATTTGGGGTTGGGAAAGGCAGTGGCGATCAGCTTCGTCCTGTCGATGCTGCTGCTGATCGGCGGGCTGGTGTGGTTCCTGTTCGAGGTACGCCTGTCGGTCCATGCGATCCGGGTGCGGGCCGAATTGCTGGAGCGCGAGCGGGCATGACCCCGCGCCGCGAACGCACGGCGTTGCAGGCGGCGGTCGCATTGGTCTGTATCGTGCCGTTCGGCGCGTCGCTGGCCGGCATCCTGTACGGTGCGGCGTGGCTGCAACTGGCGCCTTCGACCGACATGGACAGCCATTTCCGCTATCTGTCCGGGCTGTTCCTGGGGATGGCCCTGGGTTTCGCCAGTTGCATCCCCGGTATCGACCGCAAGAGCGGACGCTTCCGCCTGCTGGGCATGATGGTCGTCATCGGCGGCTTCGCGCGACTGTCGTCGCTGGCGACGATCGGCACCCCCTCGACCGGGCAGCTGACCGGGCTGTGCATCGAACTGATCGTCGTGCCGCTGCTGCTGGCGTGGCAGACGCGGGTCGCCGGGCGCTGTCGGATGGCGCCGGCCTGACCCTTATCGGGCGACCGGTTCCAGCGCCGCGACCGGGACCCAGCCTTCGGAACGCACCTGTCGGTCGGAGGGGTAGATGACGCGGACATTCGCGCCCGAGCGCGCGGCGATGCCCACCACGTCGCCGCGCACGACATAGGCCTTGCCCGTCGCCCCGCCCGGCTGTGCGCTGAGCGGCACCTTCGCCGCCTTCACCCGTGCCAGGTCGCTCCACCCGCCCGCACCGGTGCGCGACAGTTCCAGCCCTTTGGGGTTATCGAGGAACGGCCCCGCCACCTGCGCACAGCCCGACAAGTTGCCGCTGCCCGGCAGGGTCAGCCGCACACCGTCGCCGGTCGGGTCGATGCGACCGGACGGCGGACGCGTCGCGCCATAGGGGGTGGCAAGCGCGCGGATCGTCGCGCCCTTCGCATCGCTGCGCCCGGTCACGACAAAGTCGCAGCGGCGGTTACCCTCGTCCTCCATCAGGAACCGTCCGACGATGCGACCATCGGGCGCCACCGCCAGCGACAGCCCTTCATACAGGCCCGACCGCAGGCCCGGTGCGGCGGGTGGCCGCGCCTCGGCACAACCGGCGATCAGCAACAGCGCAACGGCAGCGACAGATAGAGTCTTCAAACCTTGCCTCCCAATGCCTTGTATTCGCGGGCGAACTGCTTGTCGTAGGTGCCATAGTCGTCGCCATTATAGGCGCGCGCCATGCCGACGAAATCCTTGCGGCGCAGTGCCGACACCATGCCCGGCGTCTTGATGCAATAGCCGACGAACGCGTCCAGCTGCCCGCGCTCGCCCGCCTTCATCGCCTCGACGAAGGCGAAGACGTCCTTGTACCCGCACTTCCAGTAATTGGCGCCCAGCACCTGGCACATGCCCCATGACGTCGATTGCAGCGCGGCATCGGCGTCGAGCGCCATTGCCTCGCGCAGCGTCCGCCATGCGGTCGCATGGTCCTTGTTGTTCTTCTGCCACTGCCACCCGGCCTTCTTCTTATAGGGGTAGGACAGCAGCGGATGCGTCTCGTCATATTTCTTCTTGGTCAGCTTGCGGAACCAGTGCCCCTCGAACGCGATCTTGGGCAGGCCGTCAGCGCCGAAGCCCGATCGTCCGCCCGACTCGACCGTCGCCAGCGCCCGGACCAGCAGCGGGTCGATGTCGCGCCCCAGCCGCGCCGCCGCGTCGATATAGTCGCGATCGGTCAGCTTGCGGGCCGCCCCGCCACTGCCCCCCGCAGGCGCGGGGTTGGCCGGTGCCGCGCCCTTGCCGGCGGTGCGACCGGCGGGCGACGGCGCACTGACCCGGCGTTCGCGGCTACGATCGGCGAACAGCGAACTCCATGCCCCCGCCATCGCGCGTTGCAGGTCGGCCAGCTGCCCCTGCGCCCAGTCCGTCCAGGAACGATCCGCATCGGCTGGCGGCGTGACGCGACGCGCGCGCATCCGTTCCCCCGCGCGCGCCAGCATCATCTGCAGCGTGCGCCCTTCGGGATCGACCCGCCCGTCGGGATGGGGATAGCGCAGGATCTCGCGCTGAAACCGGTTGATCCGGTTGACCAGCGCCGGATCGGACCGACCGTTTTCCGGCAGGGCGGCACGGTCGTCGATGACGTTGAACAAATGCTGGACCGTGCGCACATCGCCAGGGCGATTCGCCGCGCGGCGTCCTGTTCCCACCGGTGCGGTCAGCAAGCCGCGAGCAGCCATATCGTTTCTCCGTTTTACGGCGAACATGGATTGCCGGCATGATCGCCCCGACCGGCCCCGTGGTGCAACCCCCACCGGACCGAAAAAATAGTGTACCTGCCGATTTAGCCCCTTGCTTTTCGGGAAGGCGGCAGAGGTCCGCGCGTCGCAAGCTGGCTGCGCCGAACTGCCGATCCGTTCCCCGCCCATCGCAAAATTTAGCTGCTTGCGCGGTGGGAGATTTCCTACAATTAGTAGTGCCGATGGCGGCGCGACCGCTACACATGGTATAACCCCGACCGGAACCGGTGACGCCCCCGTCGCGTCGCCGGGGTTCGTTCGGACCGGTGACAAACCGATTTTCATATGCAGGGGCATCCCATCCCCGCCGAACACAGGAACCGGGACGATGACCTTTCAGGACAGTCAGGACGCCCAGATGAACGAACTGCAATTCGCCGATCCGGCCCCCGCCGCCCCGACCCCCGAACGGACCAGCCGCACGGTCGATGCGCTGCTGCACGCGGTCGAGGTAGATCATTCGCGCGACGCGCTGCTGACCGATTTCGGCAAGGATACGCTGAAGGACCGCTACCTTCTTCCCGGCGAATCGTACCAGGACCTGTTCGTGCGCGTGGCGTCGGCCTATGCCGATGACGCCGAACACGCCCAGCGGCTGTACGACTATATCTCAAAGCTGTGGTTCATGCCGGCCACGCCGGTCCTGTCGAACGGCGGCACCGGACGCGGGCTGCCGATCAGCTGCTATCTCAACTCGGTTCCCGACAGCCTCGAAGGGATCGTCGAGACGTGGAACGAGAATGTGTGGCTGGCGTCGCGCGGCGGCGGCATCGGCACCTATTGGGGCAGCGTGCGCGGCATCGGCGAGCCGGTCGGCCTGAACGGCAAGACCAGCGGCATCATCCCGTTCGTCCGCGTCATGGATTCGCTGACGCTGGCGATTTCGCAGGGGTCGCTGCGGCGCGGATCGGCCGCCTGCTATCTCGACATCAGCCATCCGGAGATCGAGGAGTTCCTCGAAATCCGCAAGCCCAGCGGCGACTTCAACCGCAAGGCGCTGAACCTGCACCACGGCGTGCTGATCCCCGACGCGTTCATGGAAGCGGTGCGCGACGGCGCCGAATGGGAGCTGAAGAGTCCGAAGGACGGATCGGTCCGCACCACCGTCGACGCGCGCTCCCTGTTCCAGAAGCTGGTCGAGACTCGCCTCGCGACCGGTGAGCCGTACATCGTGTTCAGCGATCACGTGAACAACACGATGCCCAAGCATCACCGCGACCTGGGCCTCAAGGTATCGACGTCGAACCTGTGCAGCGAGATCACACTGCCGACCGGCACCGACCACCTCGGCAACGACCGCACCGCCGTGTGCTGCCTGTCGTCGCTGAACCTCGAAACCTGGGACGAATGGAACGGCGACAAGCGCTTCATCGAGGACGTGATGCGCTTCCTCGACAATGTGCTGACCGACTATATCGAGCGTGCGCCGGACGAGATGGCCCGCGCCCGCTATTCGGCCAGCCGCGAGCGGTCGGTCGGCCTGGGCGTGATGGGCTTCCACTCGTTCCTGCAGGCGCGCGGCCTGCCGTTCGAAGGGGCGATGGCGAAGGCGTGGAACCTGAAGATCTTCCGCCACGTCAACGCGCAGGTGAACGAGGCGTCGATGCACCTCGCCAACGAGCGTGGCCCCTGCCCCGACGCCGCCGATATGGGCGTGATGGAGCGGTTCAGCTGCAAGATGGCGATCGCGCCGACCGCGTCGATCAGCATCATCTGCGGCGGCACCAGCGCGTGCATCGAACCGATCCCGGCGAACATCTATACCCACAAGACGCTGAGCGGTTCGTGGTCGGTCAAGAACCCGTATCTCGAAAAGCTGCTGATCGCGAAGTCTAAGAACAGCGATGCGGTGTGGAATTCGATCCTCGAGCGTGGCGGGTCGGTCCAGCATCTCGATTTCCTCAGCCAAGAGGAAAAGGACACCTACAAGACCAGCTTCGAGATCGACCAGCGCTGGCTGCTCGAACTGGCGGGCGACCGCGCGCCGTTCATCGACCAGGCACAGTCGCTGAACCTGTTCATTCCGGCCGATGTCGAGAAGTGGGACCTGCTGATGCTCCACTATCGCGCGTGGGAGCTGGGCATCAAATCGCTTTATTACCTGCGGTCGAAGTCTGTGCAGCGCGCCGGGTTCGCCGGTGGCGTCGAGGCGGACAATACGTCCGAGTTGGCCAAGTTCGATCTGGGCGAGAGCACGGATTATGATGAATGTCTGGCCTGTCAGTAAGCGGGTCGCCCTGCCTTGCTCAAGCAAGGCAGGGACAGACCACGGCGGGCAGCGGGGGCGCATAGCGTCCCCGTCTGACGGCGTGGTCGTGCAAACTGCACCCACGAAAAAGGGGGCACGCAGCCCCCTTCCCCGTCGCAGATCGTGCGATCGATCAAATGGCGCCGCCATCCTCTTCGGTTTCGAACGTCACCGCGACATCGGCGTTGGCAGAGAGACGAACGGTGTCGCCCTCGACCTCGGCGACGAGGCCGCCGTCGATATAATGGTGATGACCGGCATGGCTGCTTTCGGCACCTTCGATCTCCGCGCCGCTGTCCTTCTTGGTCAGCTTGATGCGGTCGCCTTCGACGCGATCGACGGTGCCGACATGGACGCCGTCGGCGCCGACGACTTCGGCATGTTCCTTGATGTTGCTGAGATCGGCCATGGTGTTTCTCCTGTGGGGGCGGCGGTCAAACGCACGTCCGCGCAGTTGGTCGCATGACCGCGAACGTCGTCATCATGTTGTCGGTCGCGCTGGTGTCGGGCGGCGTCGGGCTGTGGCTGCTGCTGCGGCTCAGGTCGCGTGCCACGCCGCAGAGCCGCTATGCTCATGCTATGGTGGGGGTCATGGCAATGGCGCTCGGCATCATCCTGACGATCTTCGGCATCGCGCAATGGTCGTGGAGCAGCGCGCCATGAACCGACCCAACCGTGCCTCCGCGAAGGCGGGGGTCCAGCGCCACAAGCGACGACGTTCGCGACCCTAGGCTCCCGCCTGCGCGGGAGCACCACAGAAATCCAAGACAAACCAACGTTTCCCCGGAGTAACCCCATGTCGCTCACCGAAGCCCGCAAGCAGTACAAGCCGTTCGAATACCCCTGGGCGTTCGATTTCTGGAAGCGCCAGCAGCAGATCCACTGGATGCCCGAAGAGGTGCCGCTGGGTGAAGATTGCCGCGACTGGGCGCAGAAGCTGACGCCACACGAACGCAACCTGCTGACGCAGATCTTTCGCTTCTTCACCCAGGCGGACGTCGAGGTGCAGGATTGCTATCACGAAAAATACGGCCGCATCTTCAAGCCGACCGAGATCAAGATGATGCTCGCCGCCTTCTCCAACATGGAGACGGTGCATATCGCGGCGTACAGCCACCTGCTCGACACGATCGGGATGCCCGAGAGCGAGTATGGCGCCTTCCTCGAATATAGCGAGATGAAGGACAAGCACGACTATCTGCAGAATTTCGGCGTCGATACCGATGAGGACATTGCCAAGACGCTGGCGATGTTCGGCGGCTTTACCGAAGGATTGCAGCTGTTCGCGTCGTTCGCGATGCTGATGAACTTCCCGCGCTTCAACAAGATGAAGGGCATGGGGCAGATCGTGTCGTGGTCGGTCCGCGACGAGAGCCTGCACTGCGAAGGCATCATCAAGCTGTTCCACGCCTTCTGCAAGGAACGCGACTGCATGACCCGCGCCGTGCGCGACGACATCGCCGACATGTGCCAGACGACGGTGCGGCTGGAGGACAACTTCATCGATCTCGCCTTCGAAATGGGGCCGGTCCACGGCATGACCGCGAAGGAGATCAAGAAGTATATCCGCTACATCGCCGACTGGCGGCTGGGACAGTTGGGCATGAAGCCGATCTATCTGATCGACGAACATCCCCTGCCGTGGCTGGCGCCGCTGCTGAACGGTGTCGAACACGCCAATTTCTTCGAACAGCGCGCGACGGAGTATTCGAAGGCAGCGACGCGCGGTAACTGGAACGAGGTCTGGGACGGCTTCGACAAGCGGCAGAAGGCCAAGGTTACGGCACCGGCGAACGAGGAAGCCACGGGCATGGGCGATATGTTCGGGGGCGCGGCGGCGGAGTAAGCCGCGCCGGGCAAGGGGCAGCATGGCTGCCCCGAACCTCAAGGTGCGGCCGGGCGGCAGCGCCGAAAGCGCCGTCCGACGGCAGGGACTTAGCCCATGCCGGCCGTCCAAAGTTCACTAAGTTCACCCTCGCACGCAATTCGCGCGTGCTGCTTTCGAACCGTTCAAAGAGCGCGGAGTGTGGCGACCCGGCAGCAGGATGGCGAAGTCTGGTCGTGTAGGACAGTGCGAAGTTATAGCCCCTATCGCGCCATCGGCGTGCATCGGACAATCTATAGCTAACGATAGGTCTCGCTTCGCTTCTACACTTCGAACCAAGAATACCATGTTATGTTATTTCATATTGCAATCGATATTGTTTTGATCGTCTCTTGTTCCCTGTTAAAACCATTCTTGCACCTGATATGTTCTTTCCTCATTAAGGAGAGAAGATATGCCAATGTATGTCGTCAATAATAATGCGCAGTGGAATGGTGACCACGAAGTTCATGAAACCACCTGCCGGTATATGCCTTCGAGCTACAAAGATCTTGGCTACCATTCCTCGTGTTCATCAGCGATAACGGAAGCGAAGCGCACTTATTCGCAGTCCAACGGTTGCGCTACCTGCTCCCCAAGCTGCCATACCTCGTAAGATTTTACCGTCCCCGCCGCACCGGCACCCTGAAGTCGGCGGGTTTGCCAGCTACCCAGCGCACAAATCTGGCCACCGCCGGTACGGCGCGCAGCACGTCCAGGTCGGCGAGCGGGCCGGCGAGTTCGGCGTTGGTGGCGCTGGCGTGGATGGTGCGGTGGCAGATGGGATGGACCGGAACGGTTTCGCGCCCGCCTTCGCTCTTGGGCACACGGTGGTGCCATTCGACCTGGCTGCCGATAGGCCGGTCGCATAGTGCGCAAGCGAGCGGCGCTTCGGCGCGGGCGGCAAGTGCCTCAGCCGCCGCCAGTCCTGCCTTGCGCTTCACTCGTCCTGCCATGGGCGAAAAGATCGGAAGCAGCGCGGCAATTGACAAGAGTCTTGAACGCTCCGGCACAAGGTTAACCGCAGATGAAGGAACCGCCGTCGCCAGACGGGGGTTATAGCGCGGCAAGTTCAGGCAAAGGGAGAACCCCCATGCACCGCAAACTATTGCTGATCGCCGCCACCGTTACTGCGACCGTCGCAACGCCGGCGCTGGCCAAGGACCGCCGCACGGTCCCGGTCTATTCGGACTATAATCCCTATTATCTGGATTATAAGACCGACATCTCGGAGGCGAAGCGCGAGCTGCGCAAGGACCTGGCCCGCGCCGACGATGCCGCCAGCCGCGAGGATGCGTGGGCGGAATATCGTCGCGAAGTGGCCGATGCGCGCCACGATTTCCGCAAGGAAATGGCCGAGCGCGGCATGATCGTCCGCAACGGGCGGGTGACGGTCGAAGAATAACCGCGGCACAGCGGTCCTACGGGAAAAGGCCGTCGGGTTCGCGCCCGGCGGCCTTTTCAGTAGATGGCGTCGAATCTCCAGCCGGTCAGGCGCAGCATCGCCATGCCGGTGGCCCGCACGGCCCCATGCTCGGGACTCCAGCGAACGGTCAGGCGATAACGGTGTCCGATGGACCGTTCCACCAGCCACTGCGCGCCGTCCAACCCGCCGCCGCCGCATTCGGCCGGCGTGATGGCAAGCGGGTTCGCTGCGATCAATCGTCGCCGCAGATCGCTCGCTTCGGCGGACGTCAGCGGTCGGTCGACACGATCGGCGATGGCGCCCGGTTCATACCCACCCTGCCCGGTCAGCCGTACCGCCAGCAGGCGCGGCGCGCGACCGGCCAATCCCTCAACACGGACGATAACCGGCGCGTCGAAACTGGGAAGCCAAGTGAAACGCAGTGAGTCCGCACTGCCGCGAACTGCCATCGCGTACAGCGATGGTTCCGCAGCCGCGCGCAGATGCTTGCCATACCAGTCGCGCTCGAACGCAGTCACGACCGGGATCGCCTTTCCCCTGCCGAAACAATGTATCTGCGGATCGACATATCGGGGCGGGAAATAGAGCGGCTGCGCGACAAGCAACATGGTGGAAAACAACATCGGCTGTCCCGATCCATCAGACCTGCGAAAGCGGGAACGCTGCCAAACAAAAGGCCCCGGACGCAAGCGCCCGGAGCCTTTCGCGATACGCAATTACCGGGGCGGGTCCCGATACGCCGGACCCGCCCGAAACTGGCACGATGCTTAGAAGTGGGTCGTCAGACCCAGCATCGGGCGGAAGCTGTGCGCCGAACCGAAGGTCGACACTTCACCGCGCAGGCGGACGCCCGAGTTGCCGGTGATGCCGCCCAGACCGATGTCCTTCGGGCCGACTTCGAAACCGGCGCCGTAGGTCATTTCGTGATAGTCGCGGCTGTCATTTCCGAACCGGTCGAAATTGACCCAGCGATAGCCGACCTTGCCGTAGATCAGGCCCGAGTCACCCGCGCGGACGCCGAAGCGGCCGGCTGCGCCGTAATCCCAATCGATGTCGCCCGACACGCCCTTCGATACGCTGCCTTCGGCGCCGACGAACACGGGGCCCAGCGGCACGTTGAAGCCGACGATGCCTTCGACCAGAGCGCCGTTCAGCTTGTCGTTACGCGGAACCAGCGGGATACCAGCCTTGGTGCGTTCGGAATCGAACTGCTCCCAGCCGCCCATCACGGCGACATAGGGCTCGAAGCCGAAGCCGCGCGTGCCATCGGGCGCGCTCACGGCGGGGGCGGGTTCGGTCGTCGGGGCGTCCTGCACCACGGTGGCGTCCTGCGCAAAGGCGGGCGCGGCCGTGAAGGCAACGGCGGCGGCGGCGACGGTCAAAAGCTTACGCATACAAAACCTCATCAGCGTTTACGGTCCCGGCGTCGAACGCGCGCCGGTTTGTCCGTGGCCCCTCTGAACCCAAAAACGCGGGAGTTGTTGCATCGCATTGCAGCATGAACGTCATCAAATCGGATACTGTTGCTTCCGGGCAACGGTATCTGTCACCTACATGAACGAACCGTGGCGTTGCCGCCCGGACCATGGTGACAATGTGGCAACGACCGCGCCACGACGGGGCAGCAGGCGCGCAACGATCGTTGCCGCGAAGGGTTGGAAGGGAACGATCACCGACCCGAATCGGAGGGCGAGCAGCACATGCGACCACGGATCATCATCGTCGGCGCCGGCTTTGGCGGCATCGCCGCAGCGCAGGCGCTGCGCCGGACCGAGGCCGAGATCACGCTGATCGACCGGACCAACCACCATCTGTTCCAGCCATTGCTGTATCAGGTTGCAGGCGCCGCGTTGTCGCCCGCCGACATCGCCACGGCCAATCGTGCGCTGCTGCGCCGCAATAAGAATATCCGGATATTGATGGCCGAGGTGGACGGCATCGATACCGAACGGCGCGACGTGTGCCTGACCGACGGCCGGCGTCTGCCGTTCGATCACCTGATCCTGGCGACCGGCGCGGCGTACAGCTTCTTCGGCAACGATGCGTGGCGCAACCATGCCTATGTGCTGAAATCGATCGACGATGCGCTGGCGATCCGGGCGGCGTTACTGGGCGCGTTCGAGCGGGCCGAACAGTGCGACGATCCGGCGGAGCGGCAGCGGCTGCTGACCTTTGCCGTGGTCGGCGGCGGACCGACCGGGGTCGAGCTGGCCGGCACCATCGCCGAACTCGCCCGCACGACGCTGGCACGCGACTTCACCGCGGTCGACCCGCGCCGGGCGAGGGTGGTGTTGTGCGAGATGGGCGACCGCATCCTGAATGCATTCGATCCACCCCTGTCACAGGCCGCGCGCACGATGCTGGAATCGCTGGGCGTCGAGGTTCGGACCGGGGAAAAGGTCCGCGAAATCGATGCGCGCGGGCTGACGGTCGGGGACCAGCGGATCGATGCCGCCGCAGTGCTATGGGCGGCAGGAACCGAGGCGCGGCCGGTCGCCACCTGGCTGTCGGCCGACGCGGCGCGGAACGGCGCGGTGCGGGTCGCGCCCGATTGCTCGGTGCCCGGCCATCCGGACATCTTCGCGATCGGCGACGTGGCGAGTTTCGACGACGGCGACGGTCCCTTGCCCGGCCTGGCCCCGGTCGCCAAACAGCAGGGACGCTTCGTCGGCCGGTTGCTGGCGGCGCGGATCGCGGGAAAGCCCGCGCCCGACCGGTTCCGCTATCGCGACTATGGCACGATGGCGGTCATCGGCCGGTCGCGCGCGGTGGCGGAGATCGGCGGGTTCAAGCTGAAGGGCCTTGTCGCGTGGCTCGCCTGGTCGCTGGTCCACCTGATGCTGCTGGTCGATTTCCGCAGCCGGGTGTCGGTGTACGTCCATTGGGCCTGGTCGTGGTTCACCTATGGCCGCGGCGCCCGGTTGCTGACCGGCTATGCGCCCGGACCGGGGGAGAAGCCGCGCGCGGCGGTGTTGCCGGACATCGAGGCGGAAGTTGCGGCGGAGTAGGTTTCATCGCCCCTGCTCCAGTCACGCCGGATCACGTCCGGGGTGACGCCGATGATACGGTAGGAATCAACCTCGTATGACCCGTACCCCGGCGCAGGCGGGGGTCCAGGGCCATGCGCGTTGCGTTCGATTACCCTGGATCGCCGCCTGCGCGGGGATACGCCCCTTCCGAAAGCAGAACGGCCCGCCCGCATACCTGCGGACGGGCCGTTCCGTTCACGTCATCGCAGGTCAGCCGATCCGGTTGCCCGCCATCGGGAAGCTGCCGAACGCACCTGCCCCGACCGTGCCGGAGATGGTATCGCCCTCGACCGTGGCTTCGCAGTCGAGCGTCATCGGCATCGGCACGACGATCGCGACCTTCCACGACAGCTTGTCGCCATCGACCTTGCCGTCGGTGATCTCGGTCGATCCCATCGCCCCGGAATAGGTCCCGGTGAAGGTCGTGCCGTCGCTCTTGACGTTCAGCGTCGCCTGCTGGTCGCCCATCGGCGACTTGGTGATCGTGTTCCAGCTGCCATCGACATTCGCCATGTTCGCTCTCCTTACTTCGCCGCGACCGGGGCGGACGGCGGCGCTGCCGACACCACCTCCACCGGCAGGCCCAGCCCGTCAAGCTGCGGGCGGACGACCTTCGCATCGCCGACCACCACATAGACGAAGCGATTGGGGTCGATCGCCGCGCGTGCCGCAGCGTCAAGCTGGGCCGTGGTCAGCGCACGATATTTTTGCGGCAGGGTCGCCTGATAATCGTCCGGACGGCCGAGGAAGTCGTTGTTCCGCATCGCCGCCAGCACCGCGCCGGACGTTTCATAGGTCCCGGCCAGCTGCCGCGTCTCGCCATCGATGGTCCGACGGAATTCGACCGGCGTCACGCCGTTCTTGCCCAGGAAGCCGTCGATCTGTTCGCGCAGCGACGCGATCGCCGGGCCGGTCTTGTCGGCCTGCACCGGTGCGTTGATGACATAGGGTACCGCGTTCTGCATCAGCTGGAACCCGCCACGCGCGCCGTACGACCAGTGCTTGGCCTCGCGCAGGTCCATGTTGATGCGGCTGAGGAAGCCCGAACCCAGCACGGTGTTGGCGGTGGTCGCCGCCAGCGTGTCCGACTTCGCCTGGACCGGCGTCGTCTGTCCGGCGACGATCAGCGACTGCGGCGAATTGGGCCGGTCGACCAGCACGATCCTGGGGGTGACCGCCGCACGCTGTGCCGGGAAGCTCTTGGTACCCGCAGCCCCGGTCGCCTGCCAGTTGCCGAGCGAGGCGTTGAGGGCCGCCTGCACCTCCGCCAGCGGGCGGTCGGACACGACGAACACCTTCGCCTTGTCCGGGCGCAGCCACGCGCCGCGCCATGCCACCAGGTCGTCGCGCTTCATCGCCATCACGGCCGCGGGATCGCCCACGCCCGCCGCCAGCTTCGCGTACGGGCTGTCCTTGCCATAGAGCAGCGGCGGCAGCGTCATGTCGGCGAGGCCCTGCGGATTGGTCCGCTGCTGTCCGATCTGCGCCAGCACCTGTCCGCGCACCCGCTCCAGTTCGTTCGCGTCGAACGCCGGGTTGCGCAGCACGTCGGCGAAAAGTTCGGTCGCGCTGGTCAGATTGGCGCTGGGCGCTTCGAACCCGATCGTCGTCTGGTCGGGCGAATTGCCGCCCGACATCGTCATGCCCAGCTTTTCCTTGGCCTCCGCCATCGCGATCGAACTGCGGCTGGTCGTGCCTTCGTCGATCAACGCGAGCGTCATGCCGGCCGTGCCGAGCTTGCCCGCTACATCGGCGGCGGTGCCGGCATCGAACACCATCGACACCTGTGTCACCGGCACGGCGGTCCGCTGAGCATAGACCAGTTCCATGCCGTTCGACAGGCGGCTGTGCGTGATCTTCGGGAATTGCAGCGCGGCACCGCTGTCGGCGACGCCCGGCATCGCGCCGCGCGTACCCTTGAACGGCACTTCGGCGGCAGGGGCGGCCGGCGCGGGCGCAACCGCCTTCGCCTCCTCATAGCCTTCGCGTGCGCCATTCTCGACGATCAGCGTATAGGCCGGGCGCGACATCCACTTCTGTGCGGCGGCGCGGGCGCGGTCCGGCGTCATCGTCGCCAGCGCGTTCAGCTCCTTCTTATAAAAGCCCGGATCGTTCGAATATAGCTGCCCCGACGCCAGCGTCACCGCCTTGCCACCGAAGCCGCCCACCGATTCAAGGCCGCCGATGGTGCTGGACACCTGCGTCGTGGCGACGCGGGCGACTTCGTCGGCGGTCGGGCCGGTGCGCAGATAGTCGGCGATCATCTGGTCCAGCTTGGCCTCGACGACCTTTTCATCGACGCCCGGACGGACGATCGCGCGAACGATCAGCATCCCCGCCTGCGACAGCGACTGGACGCCGGCCGACACCTGCACCGCCAGCTTGTCCTTCTTGACCAGTTCATTGTCGAGCCGCGAAGAGGCGAGGCCGCCGAACGCGCTCATCGCGACGTCGAGCGCCGGCGAATCGGGATCGTTCAGGCCCGGCACCGGCCAGACCTTCATGATCATCGTCGCGGCGACATTGTCCTTCATCACCTCGCGCACCGGGGCGGCCAGGGTCGGCACGTCGATCTTGGGCAGGACCGATTCGGGGCCGCGCGCGATCTTGCCGAAATATTTCTCGACCAGCGGACGCGCTTCCTTTGCATCGATATCGCCGGCCAGCACCAGCACCGCGTTGTTCGGGCCGTAATGGCCGCGGAACCAGTTCTTCACGTCCTCCAGGCTCGCGGCGTCGAGGTCGGCCATCGAACCGATCACCGAATGGCGATACGGGTGCCCCTGCGGAAAGATGCCCTCGGTCATCTTGTAGCGGACGAGGCCGTAAGGCTGGTTGTCGCCCTGCCGCTTTTCGTTCTGGACCACGCCGCGCTGTTCATCCAGCACGCCCTGCGTCACCGCGCCGAGCAGATAGCCCATGCGATCGGATTCGAGGAACAGCGCGCGGTCCAGCGCCGGCTTCGGCACGGTTTCGAAATAATTGGTCCGGTCGTAGCTGGTCGTGCCGTTCAGGTCGGTCGCCCCGATCGAACGCAGCGGATCGAAGAAATCACCCGGCGCATTTTCCGACCCGTTAAACATCAGATGCTCGAACAGATGCGCAAACCCGGTCTTCCCGGTCGGTTCATGCTTCGACCCCACGTCGTACCACACCGACACCGCGACGATCGGCGCCTTGCGGTCGGTATGGGTGATGACGGTCAAGCCGTTCGCCAGCGTGAATTTTTCGTACGGAATGTTCACCGGCGCGACGAGCGCGGACAGCGGTGCGGCCTTTACCGGCGGCGCGGCACGGGCCGGTGCCTGTGCGGCGGTTCCCGCCAGCGCGGTTGAGGCAAGCAATATGGCAGCGACAGTACGAAACATGGAACCCCACCCATTATCGATAAACGGAATGCAGGTGTATGGCGTGCGCCAACCCTGCGCAAGCGGCTTCCATTGCCCGAACGGCACCCAAGCCTTGCGATACTGTAACATATGATGTCCTCGGACCGATCGGGCCGATTGGCGGTTTTCCTGCTGCCGTTCCTGCTTATGTTGCATCGCGCCATGACGATAGATTTCCAAACGCTCCGCGCGCTCCTTCCCGCTACCGACCGGTTCGACCGCCTGCTGGCGATCGGTTGGGAGGATGTCGGCGGCATTGTGCTGGCGATGAGCGCCGTCGTGTTCATGACGGCGCTGGGCGCCCTGCGGTCGCGCTAAGCAGCCGCTGCCGCAATATTGCCGCGTAGCAACATTTCCTGAGACGGCTTTTCTCTAGGAACAAGGGTTTTGCGTATGATCCGATCGACGGTGGTCCTGATGGCCGGGGCAATGCTTGCCGCCTGCGGAAATTCCGCCACGTCCGAACCCGATGCGGTCACGAACAACACGGTCGACCTGCGCCATCTGGTGGAGACCGAGGTCGCCGGGACCGGCATCGAACGCTATCCGCTGGAGGGGGTCGAGATACCGACGCCATCGGATGCCCAGTCGCGGTACGAGGTACTGCGCCAGCGGCGGACCGCCAGCGGCACGATCATCGCGATCCTGCGGCAGCAGCGCGGCGATCGCTTCGTCTATGCCCGCACCGAACTGGATTGCGACCGCAACCTGTTCCACGTCGTGGGCGTGGCCGACACGCGGGCGCATGTCGAGACGAACGTGGCGCATGACGGGCCGCTACGGTCGACCAACGGGCTGCCGCTGCGCCAGGAACTGTCGCGCTTCATCTGCGCGCGGGCGTCCGCCTGAGGCTATTCGCCCGTCGGCGGCACGGCGGGCGTCGCGACCTCTGCCTCGAACGCCGGATCGACATCGGCGACGGGCAGCGTGCCGCGGCGCCGCTGGAAACTGGTCAGCAGGAAGAACAGCAGGTTCGACCCCTGGGTCAGCGCGCCGCCGGCCAGCAGCAGCCCGGCCATCGCGGCGCGCGGACCATCGACGATATGGCTCATCTCCAACGCGGCCGACAGGAACAACAGGTCGCGATTGGGCACGATGGGCAGGCGGCTGATGACCATCTGCACGGTCAGGAACGTGACCCACACGCTCCAAGGCTCGGCCGGCAGCACCACCGCCCATTGCGTCGCTTGCAACAGCACGACGATCAGGATGCGCCCGACATGGATGCCCAGCACGGCGGCGGCGATCCGCCAGCTGACCGACAATATCTGCTTGCGTAGCCGGAGCAGCAGCGGCGTCAGGAATGCGGCGACCAGCAGTCCGGCGAGCAGCATCCCGCCCGCCGAATGCAGCCAGTCGGCAATCCATTTCGCCCGGCCCGTCCCCATGAAGACGACCAGCAGGATCGACGTGATCGCCGCCGACGACAATGCGGAGAGGATCGCATTGTCCTTGATCGCCAGCAGCAGCGTTCTGGACGCGATGCCAAGCCGCTGGCGCGCCCAGACGAACAGATAGACTTCGCCCGAATAGCCGACGAACGCCGAATTGAAGACGCGCTTGCGCACGAAGACCGGCAGACTACCGGGCAGCGGCCGGCCGAGCAGCAGGCGGAAGATCCACACCTCCGACACCGGCAGCGCCATGAACATCACGACGAACAGGATGTAGAACCACGGTGTGCGCGGCAACGCGGCGGCAACGTTGGTCCAGCCGATCGCCCGGACCTTCAGCACCAGCCACAGCAGCACGCCGACGAAGAACAGCGCGCGGAATATCTTCCCCAGACGGGCGGCGGCGGGCGTCTGCGACCAGGCGTGCAGGCGCTGCGCACGTTCGGACAGGGTCAAGCGAACACTCCGGCAGCGCGGGAATCGGTGACGAACGCGTCGAACGCGGCGCGGGTATCGGGATCGAGGCGGAAGCGCGAATGTGCCCATACCCCGCCCGGCAGGAACCGGCGCAGCGCATATTCGATCGCGGCGAGCGGCGTGTTGCGCACCCGCCGTTCGAAATGGGTCCGCTCCCACGTATTGGCCCCGTGAAAGGCGCGGACGAACAGGCCCGGCGCGTCCAGCACGCCGATCCGCTCCAGCGGCCAATGGTGCAGGAAATCGGTATCCTCGCCGCGCCGCTTTTCGGGATAGCGTGCGGACGCATCGGCGCGGTGGACGATGCTGCCCGGCACGCCCGGCTCCAGCGTGCCGACATAGGGGTGGTCGAACCAGTCGGGTGCGTCGAGGTGCATCAGCGTGCCGCGCAGGACGCAGGCGTCCCTGCCCCCGTCCAGCACCGCGACCTGTCGCGCCAGCCGGTCGGGATGATACCAGTCGTCGTCGTCCCACTGCGCGACGACGGTGCCGCGCGCCAGGTCGAGCGTGCGGTTGCGCAAACGCCCCAGCGTCGTCTCCGGCGTCTTGGCGACCCGGTCGTAGATCAGCCGGTCGGCGGGAATGTCGGCGAACAGCGGGGTATAGTCCTGATCGCCATCGTCGACCACGACCAGTTCGCGGTTCGCCCAGCGTTGCCGCAGGAAACAGTCGACCGCGCGCCGCGCCAGCGCGGCACGGTTCGCGGTCACCATCACGCAGCTTACCCGCGCGCCGTCATCGGACCAGTTCATCGCCAGCGCCTTAGCCGCAGTCGGGCACCTCGACAATCGGGTGGCGCAAGGACGCGCGCGCTGGTAGCCGGATGGGCGATGCGGATCGTCTTCGTCCTGACCTATCCCACCCATCATGGGGTCGCCGATGTGCGCGAATGGCTTCGGTGGGACAATCGCGACCGGCGGATGCCCGGCATCCTGACCGAGATGGGCGTCGAGACGGAGCTGTGGGGGCTGGCGCGCGAACCGCTGGACACGATGTCCGACCTGAGCGGTATCGCCCCCTACCCCATCCGGCTGTTCGCGCCGTCCAACCCCGCCGCGCGGACCCGCGCGCAGAAGAGCGACGCGATGGTCGCCGCCGCGCGGATCGATCCGGCGACCCTGTTCGTGCTGATCGGCAGCAATGGCGGCGCCGGGTTCGACCTGTTCGACCGGGTGCTGCGGCCGGACCAGCGGCGCTTCGCGGTCGTCATCGGCGGCGACTGGTGGAGCCGGATCGTGCCGCACGCCGGCTTCGTCTTCCCTGAATCGGCGGTGCAGGAGGCGAAGCTGACCCGGCCGGGCTGGCGCTTCTGGCGGCGGGCCATTCCGGAGGCGCGGATGCAGCGGCTGCCCAAGACGATCGACACCGACCGCTTCGCACCCCGGCCGGCGGACAAGCGGTTCGACATCATCGCGACCAGCCGGCTGACCCCGTACAAGAAGTTCGACGAGATCGCGGCGCTGGGCGAAACCCACCGGGTCGCGGTGATCGGCGATGGTCCGCAGGGCGACGCGCTGCGCCGCTGCTTTCCCCAGGTCGCGTGGCTGGGCCATGTGCCCAATGCGCAGGTGCCGGCGATGCTGGCGCAGGCGCGGCTGTTCTTCCACGCCGGGCGCCGCGACTATTTCCCGCGCGCGATCCCCGAAGCGATGGCGTGCGGGCTGCCGGTCGCCGCGTTCGACGACCGGATCGGGCCGGACGTGATCCCGCCGGCGTGCGGGCTGCTGGTCAGGGACAATGATTATCGCGACAAGGTGGCTGCGCTACTGGCCGATACGGCGGCGGTCGCGGCGATGGGCGCGGCGGCGCGCGCCCATGCCGTCGCGACGCATGGGAGCCGGTCGTCGGAGGCGGCCTGTCGCCGTCTGATGGAGCTGGCCGCATGACCCGCTGGACGTTCGTCATCGCCTATTACAACGAAGCGGACTTCCTGCCCGCGACGCTGGCGGCATTGGCGGCGCAGACCGTGCCGTTCCGGCTGGTGCTGGTCGACAATGGATCGACCGACGGGTCGGACGCGATCGCCCGCGCCTTTGCCGCGCCGGGGATCGAGGTGGTGAACCTGTCGGAGGCGCGACCGGGGAAGATCCACGCGCTGGAAGCGGCGATGGGCGAACTGACCACCGAGTTCGCGGCGTTCGGCGATGCCGACACCTGGTATCCGCCGCACTATCTGGCCGAGGCGGAGCGGGCGTTCGATGCCGATCCCCGCACCGTCGCGGTGATGGCGCTGGGCGTCGATGCATCCGGGCAGAAGTTGCGCCGCGCACTCTACGCCGGATTTGTCACGAAATTGCTGTCGAAACAGACGCATACCGGCGGATATGGACAGGCGTTCCGAACTTCGGCGCTGGTCGAGGCAGGGGGGTTTTCGGAAGCTCTATGGCCTTATGTCCTGCTCGATCATGAGATCATGCAGCGGGTCGCGAAGCTCGGCCGGGTGGTCTATCCCTATGAATTCTGGGCGAAACCGTCGCCGCGCCGGTCGGACCGGCGGCGGGTGCGCTGGACGCTGGGCGAACGCATTTTGTACCATGCGACGCCGTTCGCGGCGAAGGACTGGTTCTTCTATCGGTTCCTGGGACCGCGATTGAAGGCGCGGGGAATTACCCATTTGAATTTGCGGGATAAACCGTGGGAGGCGAAGCTTTAGGCCGCGCCAAAGTTCACAAAGTTCACACTCGTGCGCATTTTGTGCGTCGTACGGTTCGCGCCGTACCTGACGCACGATGTTCCAGCGATGTGAAAGAGCCGGGCGGAGCATGGCATGGCCGGACGGTTGTAGGAAAGTGCCGCGGTTGACGGCCGCGCGCGGAATCCGGGGGGGGTGATCCACCAAGCCAGACGCGTCGCCCCAGCGAAGGCTGGGGCCTCAAGCGGCTCCAGCCGCCGTGCTATCACTAGAAGATCCCAGCCTGCGCTGGGATGACGTTTGGGTCAGGCGGCCTTGCCCCGTTCGCAGGCGGCAATTGCGGCCGGCACGAGTTCATCGAGGTGCGGGTCGTCCGAAGGGGCGGACCATTGCCGCAGTGCCTCAACCAGCGAAGGGTCGGCGACGATCTCCGGCGCCTCGAAGACGTTCACCAGAACCCTGTCGGCGGACAAGGCTTCGCGGACGTGCGGTAGCGCCAGTGCCGGGGCGATTTGGGCGAGTCCGCGCAACGCCTCTGCCCGGACGCGCCGCGAACAATCCGTCGTTGCAGCCGTCAGCAACGCATCGCGGATCGTCGGGGTATCGAGGTCGGCATAGCCAAGGATGAACGCCGCCCAATCCCGGTTCACTGCCTCCGCATCCGTCAGATAGTCGATGACCCGCCGCAGATTGTGGTCGGCAAACGCGCTTCCGGACAACGGCACCGCTTCGTTCACAACGTCGATCAGGAAACCGGACGTCGGTTCGTAGGGCACGCCTTGCGTCATCGCGCCACCCGGAACACACCCTCGCCCACCACGTCCAGCCGCGCCCCGACCGCGTTCGCGGCACTCGCCAACTCGCCCGCGGCGCGCGGATCGTCGGCTGCGATCTCCACCACCGTCGCCCCGTCGCGCAGCGCCTTGACCAGCCGAATGGCGGGCCAGGGGCAGCGCATCCCGCGGGCGTCGATGCGGGTCACTTTGCGTGGTCGAACGGGTTCTTCGGTGCGCGCAGGTTCAGGCGGACCGGGACCGCGCCGAAGCCGAATTCCTTGCGGATGCCATTGATAAGATAGCGTTTGTAGCTTTCGGGTAGGTCGTCGACTCGGGTCCCGAACAGCACGAAGCTGGGCGGGCGGGTGTTGTTCTGCGTGATGTAGCGCATCTTGATGCGCTTGCCGCCGGGGGCGGGCGGCGGGTTCGCCTCCAGCGCGCGGTCGAACCAGCGGTTGAGCTGGCCGGTCGAGACGCGGCGGCCCCATGCCTCGCGCGTTTCGAACGCCGCCTGCATCAGCACGTCCAGCCCCTTGCCGGTCGCGGCCGATACGGTCAGCAGCGGCACGCCGCGCGCCTGCGCCAGCCCTTCGTCCAGCGCGCCCTTCACACCGTTGAACAGCGACGATGCGTGTTCGGCGATGTCCCATTTGTTGAGCGCTATCACCAGCGCGCGGCCCTCTTGCAGCACGCGATCGGCGATCTTGATGTCCTGCAGTTCGAGGCCACGGGTGCCGTCCAGCAGCAGCACGACGACCTCGGCAAAGTCGATCGCGTGCAGCGCGTCGGCGACGGAAAGCTTTTCGAGCTTTTCCTGCACCCGCGCCTTCTTGCGCATCCCCGCCGTGTCGATCAGCCGGACGGGCCGGACGCGGCCATCTGGCGCGGTCCAGTTCCAGTCGACCGCGATCGAATCGCGGGTGATGCCGGCCTCCGGACCGGTGATGAGACGGTCTTCGCCGAGGAATCGGTTGATGAGCGTCGATTTGCCCGCATTCGGGCGGCCGACGATGGCGAGTTTCAGGACGGCGGTGTCGGGGTCGAATTCGCCTTCCTCCTCCGGCTCCGGTTCGTCCTCGCGTTCGATGAACGGGCGCAGCGCGTCGAAAAGGTCGGCGACGCCCTCGCCATGTTCGGCCGAGAGCTGCACCGGATCGCCGAACCCCAGCGCCAGCGATTCCAGCACGCCGTTTTCGCCCGCGCGCCCCTCCGCCTTGTTCGCGACCAGCACGACGGTGCCGTCGGCGGAACGCAGCCAGCGGGCGATTTCCTCGTCCAGCGGGGTGATGCCGGCACGGGCATCGACCATGAACAGCGCGACATCGGCCATCTCGACCGCCGCCTGCGTTTGCATCCGCATCCGGCCAGGCAGTGTCGCGGCGTCCTCATCCTCGAACCCGGCGGTATCGACGATCGTGAAGTCGAGACCGAGCAGGGTCGCCTGCCCCTCGCGCCGGTCGCGGGTCACGCCCGGCTGGTCATCGACCAGCGCCAGCCGCTTGCCGACCAGCCGGTTGAAGAGCGTCGACTTGCCGACATTGGGACGGCCGATAATGGCGACGACGGGAAGGGGCATGGGGATTCCTGGGGTGACGGGTTGCCGCCGAGTGTAGGGGAATGGGGTCGGGGGGTCGAGGGTGTTACCCCCACTCGTCGTTCCCGCGTAGGCGGGAACCCATAAACGCCGACGCAGCGCTTCCATCGGGAGCGCTGCGTCTATGGATCCCCGCCTGCGCGGGGATGACGAAGGTAATTGCTACTTCCAGGCAGTGAGCTGTCCGGCGTCATCCAGCAGGTACAGCATCCCGTTGGCGACGACCGGCGACAGGTTGTAACCCGCCTTCGACCGGGTATCCTGCGTCGTGGTGATGCTGCCGTCCGCCGTCGAGGCGGATACCAGCTGCCCTTCCGAATTGGCGAGGATGAGGCGGTTGCCTGCCAGGATCGGGCCGACCCAGCTAATCGGGTTCTTGCGCTTCTTGACGTTGCGGAAGCCGGGCAGCTGCTGGACCCAGCGCAGCTTGCCGCTGCCGCGCGAGATACATAGCAGGCGGGCGTCGTCGGTCACGACGAAGATCCATTCGCCCGCGACCCATGGCGTCGAGATGCCGGCGAGATTCTGTTCCCACAACCGCTGGCCCGACACGAGTTCGAGCGCGACCATGCGCCCGCCCTGCCCGACCGCATAGACGCGGCCATTGTCGATCACCGGTTCGGCGTCGATGTCCGCCAGCGCCGACACCGAGGTCGAGGCCGAGGTACGCGACAGGCTGTCGCCCCACACCGAACGGCCGTTTTCGTAGCGATAGGCGTTCAGCTCACCCGACGAGAAGCCGGCGACGACCGTCCCCTGCGCCGAAGCGGGCGCGGCCACGCCGAACACGCCCTGCGCCTCGATGCTGCCCGACTGGGTCCACACGACCTTGCCGTCGCTCTGGTCGAGCGCGAACAGCTGATTGTCCTGGCTGACGACATAGACCTGCCCGTTGGCGAGCGAGGGGGCACCGCGCAAGGGGCCGCCGGGCTTGGCGCGCCATACTTCCTTGCCATCCGCCGTGTCGAACGCGACGACATCGCCCAGGCCATCGGTGGCGAAGGCGCGATTGCCCTCGACCGACACGCCGCCGCCGAAGCGGGCGCGGGTGTTGCCATCGCCCTTGACGGTCTGCGCGGTCCACACGGTCGCGCCGTTGGTGGCATCCATCGCGGTGACCATACCGTTGACGTCGATCACGTACAGGCGGCCGCCGACCACGACCGGCGCGGCGGCGAGGCGGGTGCGGGTATTGCCACCCTCGATCCGCGCGCTCCATGCCTGCGTCAGCGTGTCGCCCAGCGCGACGTGGCTCATCGATTTCGACGCATTGCCGCCCGGCTGCGACCAGTCGGCATTGGTTTCGGCGATCGGCAGCACGACCTGAAGGTTCGCGAGCGCCGGATCGACCTCCGCGAGGTTTTCGGAGGCAAGGATCGGCACGCGTTGTCCGACGACGGGGGTGCGTGGCCCGCCCTTGCCCTTCAGGGCGCTGCAACCGCCCAGCAGCGCCAACGCCGCGACCGCTGCCGAGAGTTTCAGATGCGTCTTCATGGGAAGGGGTTCCGGTATCGAAAGGAAGTTATTGCGCGGCGGTAGCGGGGGTCGGCGCGGCGGGCGCGGCATCGACGCCGAGCGATCCGGCCATCTGCACCGCCCGAGCGCGCACGCTTTCGGGCACGCCGTCGGTCTGCGCGATCAGGGCAAAGGTCTGTCCGGCCTGTTGCGGCTTGTTCTGGCGCAGATAAGCGATGGCGACCATCTCGCCCGCGCTGCCCAGCCACGGGCTGCCCTTGTCCGCCAGGCCGCGGAGCCGGTCGATGACCTGCTGCGGCGGGAGCGAATCATATTCGACCGCCGTCTGGCGGACGAGCGCCAGGTCGCGGAACGGCTGGGCCAGGGTTTCGTCGGCGGCGACCTTGCCGAAGGCGGCGGCCGCGCCCTTGGTATCGTTCTTCGACAGCAGCATGTCGGCCTGGGTCAGCAGCGCGGTGGCGCGTACCGCGTCCTTGTCCGACGTGGTAAGCTTGCCGACCAGCTCGCTTGCCTGCGCGGCGCGGCCCGACTGCAGGTCGTCGAGCGCGGTGGCGAGCTGTTCGCCCTGTTCGCCGGCCAGCGTGTTCTGATGGTGGTTCCACCACGTCCACCCGCCGAACGCGGCGAGCGCCACGAGGATCGCGACGATGATCCACAGGCCATAGCGCTTGCCGATGTTCGACATCTGCTCACGGCGCAGCTCTTCATCGACTTCGCGGATGAAGGCTTCGTTGTTCTGCGGGGTCAACGCCAAGGGAACAGCTCCAGGGGATAGATCAAGCGCGCTCCTTTAGCCGACGCCCGTGCGAAACGAAAGCGAATGGTCGCGGGGGTCGGTATCGGCGCGGGACCATGGCGTGCGGAGGCTGTGCAGGGGATGAATGACGCCCCCACAATCGTCATCCCCGCGCAGGCGGGGATCCATATACGCTGACGTTCCGGCAGGATTCGCTGGCGTTGCGGCTATGGATTCCCGCCTCCGCGGGAATGACGAGGAGGGTAATGCCGCTCTACTCCTTCGGCGCGTAGAGTTGCGCCGGGCCGGGGAAGGTCCGCGCGCGCACCTCTTCGGCATAGGTCGCGACCGACGTGGCGATCTGCCCGGCCATGTCGCCATAGGTCTTCACGAAACGCGGCGTGCGTTCGAACAGTCCGAGCATATCCTCGGCCACCAGCACCTGTCCGTCGCACTGCGCCGATGCGCCGATGCCGATCGTCGGACAGGCGATGCGGCGGGTGATCTCCACCGCGATCGGTTCGACCACGCCCTCGATCACCACCGCGAACGCGCCGGCATCGGCCACCGCCACCGCGTCGGCGACGATCTTTTCCGCCTCCGCCGCGCTGCGCCCGCGCGCGCCGTATCCGCCGAGCTGGTTCACCGCCTGCGGCGTCAGGCCGACATGGCCCATGACCGGAATCCCGCGCTGCGACAGAAAGGCGACGGTTTCGGCCATCGCCGTGCCGCCCTCCAGCTTCACCGCCGCCGCGCCGGTCGCCTTCAGCAGCATCGCCGCGCTCTCGAACGCCTGCTGCGGGCTGGCTTCATAGCTGCCGAACGGAAGGTCGATGACGACGAGCGAATGATAGGAGCCGCGCACCACCGCCGCGCCATGCGCCGCCATCATGTCGAGCGTGACCGGCACGGTCGAGGGCAGGCCATAGATCACCTGCCCCAGGCTGTCGCCTACCAGCAGCATGTCGCACTGTGCGTCCATTAGCTGCGCCATGCGCACGGTATAGGCGGTGAGCATCACCAGCGGGGTCTTGCCCTTGGCAGCGCGGATCGCGGGGATGGTCAGGCGCTTCATCGGCGCCGGGGTGGGCGTCGCGCGGCTGGGGGCGGTGTCGATGGTAAAGGTTGTGGACATCGCGCCGCTCTAGCCGAGCGAGGTCAGCGAAGCCACCCGCGCACGATGCCGTGGCGCGCCACCGCCAGCTGCCACAACGCGACGGCAAAGATCACCAGCGGGAACGGGACGGTCGCCGCCGCGCCCTTGCGCGCGATCAGGTCGGTCGCGGTGAAGACCCAGCCGAACTGGATCGCAACCGCCAGCAGCGACGCGGCGAACAGCCCCGCTGCCCAGCGCCGCCCGAGCAGCAGCGCGACACTGCCCAGCAACCCGCCCCAGGTGGCGATGCCGTAGATCCAGTCGAACCAGCGTGGCAGCGATGCGTAGAAGCGACGATCCTGCTCGTTCATCGCCGCCAGCGCGGCATGTCCCATCGTCACTTGGCTATAGAACGCGAAGACGCCGATGGCGCCCCACAGCAGGAACAGGATGGCGACGATGCGGAACCATGGCGGCGGGGTTCGGACGAACGTCGGTGCCATGCTGCTCCCCACCCCTGATTCGATACGGCATCGTAATGATGCTCTGTTCCGTGTGGTTAACGCACTTATTCCTTGATGGCGAATCGCGCGGCATAGGCGTCAGGCTTGAACCCGGTTTCGATCCAGCCATCGCCGACCAGCACCGGGCGGCGGATCATCGACGGCTGCGCGAGCATCAGGTCGATCGCCTTCACCGTATCCAGCTCGGCCTTGTCGGCGTCGGGCAGCTTGCGGAACGTCGTTCCGCTGCGGTTGAGGAGCGTTTCCCAGCCGAGCGTATCGACCCAGCCGGCCAGCGTTTCGCGGTCGATCCCGGCCTTCTTGTAGTCGTGGAAGGTGTAGGCGATGCCGTGCGCGTCGAGCCAAGTGCGCGCCTTCTTCATCGTGTCGCAGTTGGGGATGCCGTACAGGGTCGGGGTCATCGTCGTCTCTCGCGTGCTGAGTTCGGCAAGTCCGATAGCGGTTTGCCGGCGGAAAGACAGGGCGGCCGCTATCGGCGCGGGAACCTTGCCGATCGCGATCCCGTGCCGCAAACCGAGATATGGCCATCACCATTCGCTACGCGTCCACTCGCACCGAAATCTGGCGCTACTATTGGCGGATGTGGCGCCAGCAACTGTGGAAGGCGCATGTCGTCGTTTTCGGGATCGTGGCGGTCTTCACCTATTGCGCGCTGCCTGCCCATCGCCTGTCATGGATCGCAGCGATCGTCGCAGGCGGCGCGGTCATCGCGTTTTTCATGGTATATCCATTGCTGCGCTACAAACCCGAGATGCGCGAACTGACGATCAGTGACGAAGGAATACGCACATCGATCGGCCTGCGGCGGGGTGACATAGCATGGAACGACGTTGCCGCGCTTGACGTGCAGAACGATGCACTCGTCATCCGACGCTCGAACCTCAACGGACTGATCGTCCCGGTGCGGGCCTTTGCGACCCCCGATGAACAGGCGGCATTCGAAGCATTCGTTCGGTGCCATACCGGCCTGAACCGCAACTGATTACCACGGCGGACGCCCCCCCTTTTCACGCCGCCGCGCGATAGGCGTGCGGCCGGCGTGCTTCTTTTGACAGCTGGAAGCGGTCGACATGATCGGCCAGCGCCGCGGCCTGGTCGGCGAGGCCGCGGGCGGCGGCGGTGGCCTGTTCAACCATGGCCGCGTTCTGCTGCGTTACCGAATCCATCTCGCTGACCGCGATATTGACCTGTTGCAGGCCGGAGGATTGTTCGTCCGCCCCCTTGGCGATCGTGGCGACCAGATCGGCCAGTTCGGCGATGCGGCCGACGATGCGTTCCAGCGCGCCGCCGGTTTCGCCGACCAGGTTCACGCCGATCTCGACCTGGCTGCCGCTGGCGAGGATTCGGCTCTTCACGTCGCTGGCCGCGTTGGCCGAACGCTGGGCCAGCGCGCGGACTTCGGAGGCGACGACGGCGAACCCCTTGCCCGCATCCCCCGCCCGCGCCGCTTCGACGCCGGCGTTGAGCGCGAGCAGGTTCGTCTGGAAGGCGATGCCGTCGATTACCGAGATGATTTCGGAAATCTCGTCCGACGCGCGCTTGATCGCGCCCATCGCGTCGACCGCCTCGCGGACGATCCGCACGCCTTCCTCCGCATCGCCGCGGGTTGCCGTCATCGTCGTGTTCGCCTGTGCCGCACCGGACGCGGTGCGGCGGACGGTCGCGGTGATCTGATCGAGGGCCGCCGCCGTTTCCTCGAGGCTGGCGGCCTGTTGTTCGGTGCGGCGCGACAGGTCGTCCGACGCGCTGCTGATGTCCGACGCGCCGCTGCGGATACCGCCGGTCGAGTGGACCACCGCACGCATCGCGTCGTTGAGCGCGCCCATCGCCGAATCGAAATCGCTGCCGAGCGTGCGGAACGATCCCGTAAGCGTGTCGCCCAGCCGGGTGTCGAGATGTCCGCGCGCCAGCGCGGCAAGGCCGGTGCCCACGGTATTGACCACCCGTTGCTGCTCCGCCTCGCGATCGGCCGCGACGATCGCGGCGTCGCGAAAGGTTTCCAGCGCGGCGGCCATGTCGCCGATTTCGTCGTGCCGCTCGCGTCCCGGAATGGCCGCGGCGGTATCCCCCGCCGCCAGCGCGCGCATCCGCCCCGCCACCGCCTCTACCGGCAGCGAGATCGAGCGGCCGATGCGGTGCGCGCAGAAGGCGACCAGCAACAGCACCGCCAGCGCCAACGCGCTGAGATACAGCGCCGCATCGAAGATCGCGCCGTTCATCCGGTCGATATAGACGCCCGATCCGATCACCCAGCCCCAAGGCGCAAAGCCGGTGACGTAGGATAGCTTGGGCAGTGGTTCCTTCTGGCCCGGCTTCGACCAGTAATAGGTCAGGAACCCGGCCCCTTTGGTCTTCACGATCTGCGCCATTTCGACGAAATGGGCCTTGCCGTTGGTATCGCGGTTGTTGGTCAGGTCGGTCCCGACCAGTTCGGGCTTGATCGGGTGCATCAGCATCGTGGGATGCGTGTCGTTGATCCAGAAATATTCGGTGCCGTCATAGCGCATCGCCTTCACCGCGTTCAGCGCGGCGCGTTGGGCATCGGCACGGGTCATGCGGCCCGCGACCTCTTCGTCATGGAAATGCGCGACGACCGATCGGGCGGCCTCCACCGCCTGGCGGGTGCTGCGTTCGACATCGCGGTGCATGACCGACGACAGGTGGAACAGGCTGATGCACAACAGCGCGACCAGTCCCAGCGCGGCGACCACCCCGATCAGATTGATCCGACCCCGAACCTTCAACCGCATCTGCACCATCCCCACCATTTCCCGTCGGGTCTGTCGCAAAATACTGAACATCGCGTTTAAGAATCGCGCAATTTGCGCATCGCGCCCGTAGCCGAAGAGGCCCGTCGTACGTCATCATCCAGCCCATTGACGCCCCGCCCGATCCGCGATAGCCAATGCGAATGAGTATCAATAGCGAGGCTCTATGTACGATCTGATCGACCGGCCGGTAACGGCCCTGTCCCCCGGCGACCGTTTCCTGATCGATGCGATCCGATTGTGGGTGGCCGCGCGCAGTGCCTGCCAATGTCCCGCCGCGCTGCTGGCCGCGCGCTTCGCCCAGTCGGGCGCGCTCGACGCGCTGGGCGATTTCGACGGGTGGATGACGCAGCTGTCGACCCATGCCCGCGTGCCGATCCAGATCAATTGTAAATGCGGGCTTGTGACCGACGATGAATCGGTTCTCTTGACCTTGGCGCGCGATCTCGTAACGGGGCGCGATGCAAAGGCGCGGACCACGCTTTCGCTGCTGGTCGCCGAAGAGGCGATCGCCCCCACTTTTTGCGCGCTGGCCCGGACGGCGGCAATGCTCGGCCAGGTCGGGCTGCCACCGGGGACCAACGTCAGAACGTAAGGATTACCGATGACCGACCGCACCGCCGTGACCCACGGCCTCGAACCCACCAACGCGCTGAGCGTCGAGCGCGTGCGTTCGGTGCGCCACTGGAACGAGCATCTTTTCAGCTTCACCATCACCCGCCCGCCCAGCTTCCGCTTCCGCTCGGGCGAGTTCGTGATGATCGGCCTGCCCGGCGACAACGGCAAGCCGCTGTTGCGCGCCTATTCGATCGCCAGCCCGGCCTATGCCGAGGAGCTGGAGTTCCTGTCGATCAAAGTGCAGGACGGCCCGCTGACGTCGAAGCTGCAGCAGATCGTACCGGGCGATGAAATCTTCCTCGGCAAGAAGCCGACCGGCACGTTGGTCACCGACGCGCTGAAGCCCGGCAGCCGCCTGTTCATGCTGTCGACCGGCACCGGCCTCGCGCCGTTCCTGTCGCTGATCCGCGACCCGGACGTGTACGAGATGTATTCGTCGATCGTCGTCGTCCATTCGGTGCGCCGCGTATCCGACCTGGCGTTCCGCACCACGCTGGAATCGCATCTGTCGGGCGATCCGCTGGTCGAGGATCAGGCGGCGCAGCAGTTCACCTATGTCCCGACGGTGACGCGCGAGGAATTCCACACCACCGGCCGCATCGACGCGCTGGTCGACAATGGCACGCTGTTCTCTGCGCGCATCGGCGGCGCGCAGGCGTTCGACCCGGCGACCGACCGCATCATGTTGTGCGGATCGACCGAGATGATCCGCGACTTTTCGGAATATCTGGAAGGTCTGGGGTTCGAGGAAGGGTCGAATGCGAAGCCGGGCGATTATGTGATCGAACGGGCGTTCGTGGGGTAAGGCCGGGCGCCTTACCCTCACCAACATCCAAATCCGTTCGGTTCGAGTAGCGATCGAGCTTGTCGAGAGCGCGTATCGAGAACAAGGTTCCGCTGGGCGGGCGTTCTCGACCGACGCTTCTCGACAGGCTCGAAGCTGCTCGAACCAAGCGGGTAGACGTGCAAAGGGGGGGCGGCACCACCGCCCCCTTTTTTGCGTCAGTAGCTGACCCGCACCGTGCCCAGCACCGTGCGCGGGGCGTTGTAATAGCCCTGGTCGAAGTTCAGCGCGGTCAGCGCCTTCGCATTGTTGACGTTGCGGACATTGGCGCTGAGCGACACGCGTGGGCTAAGCTCGTATCGCGCCATCAGGTCGACCGTGGCGAACCCGTCCTGGGTGACCCGGACCTGCCGACCGGTGGTCGACGACACGATGCCCAGCGGTTCGAGGTAGATGCGGCTCTGCATCTGGCCCGACACGCCGAGCTTCAACGCGGGCAGCGCGACCGGCGCCCAGACGATGTTCAGCCGGCCGGTGTTGCGCGGCACGAAGGTGCGGACCGCTTCGTCCCGTTCGCCGCGGATGCGCATCGCGGTGAAGCCGCCGGTCGCCTGCAGCCCCGGTGCCAGCTGTCCACTGACCTCCAGCTCGATCCCGCGTGAGGTGGCGTCGACGCCGCGGTACAGCGTCTGGCCGATGGCCGTGTCGAATCCGGCCGACTCCGCCGTGTTCTTCTGCCGCGCCTGGAACAGCGCGACGCTGGCGTTCAGCCGGCCGCCGAGCCATTCGCCCTTCAGCCCAGCCTCCAGATTGTCCCCCTCGATCGGGTCGAGGACGCGGCGGTCGGCGCCGATCTGGTCCTGCGGGTTGAAGATCGTCGCAAAGCTCGCATAGGCGCTGATGTTGCCGGTCAGGTCATAGGTCGCCCCGACGAACGGCAGGAAGCGCGCCCGGTCGTAATTGGTCGGCGCACCGTAGGACACGCCCTCACTGAACGCACGGGTGGCGTTGGCACCGATCATCACCTTCAGCTGGTCGGCAGGGTTCAGGCGGAGCAGGCCGTACACCGTCTCTCGCCGGCTGTGCGTGTCGAGGCTGCGGCTGAAGGCGGGGAAGGTCGGTTCGGCGAAATTGCCGTCGAACACCGTCGCCAGCGGGAGCGACACGCCGACCTGCGAGAAGTCGTAGGCCGAGTCCTGCGTATAGCGCTGCGCCGAACGGTTCGCGCCGAACATCACGTCATGGGTGCGGCCGAACAGCGATACGGTGCCGGTGATCGTGGCATCGATCATCAGGTTGCGCGCGAACGACTGGAACGCGCCGGGATAGCTGGCCATGCCGATGCCGGTCGCCCGGTCGGGATTGCCATAGACGTAGAACAGCCGGTCATCCTCGTCGATCGCGCGACGCTGCACGGTGAGCTTCGCGGTCCAGTTGCCGAAACGATGGGTGATGTCGCCGAAGATCTGGCGGTCGGTCACATCGAAGCTGGACCATTCCGGCGCCGGGTTGCTCGAGCGGGGCAGGTCGATACGGGTTCCATCGGTGTAATAGAGCGGGATCGCGCCCCACATCGCGCCACGGCTGCGATGGTTCTGATAGCCATAGCCGGCGCTGACCACCGTGTCGGGACCCAGATCCGCCTCGACGATGCCATAGCCGGTCCAGCGGCGCACGCCGTAGCGGTCGAGATAGCTGTCGCCGTCAAGATACGATCCGACCGCGCGGGCGCGGATGCCGCCACCCTTGGTCAGCGGCGCGCTGACATCGCCGTCGAGGCGCAGGGTATCGAACGAGCCATATTGCACGCTGGCCGACGCGGCCAGGTCGCGGGTCGGGCGCTTGCGGATGAAGTTGATGACCGCGGAAGGATTGCCGGTCGAGGAGAGCAGGCCGGGCGCGCCGCGCACCACCTCGATCCGGTCGTACATCGCGGTATCGACCGACCCGTTCTGGATCCCGAACGGGAACGGCAGGCCAACGCCGTCGATCTGGAACGTCTGGATGTCGAACCCGCGCGCCGAATAATAATAGCGGTCGGTTTCCTGCGCCTGCACGTTCACGCCCGGTACGGTCGCCAGCAGCACGTTGATATCGTTGAGCTGGAAATCCTCGATCTGGGCACGGGTCACGACGCTGACCGACTGCGGCGTCTCCCGCAGCGACAGCGGCAGGCGAGTCGCGGTGCTTTGCGCCTTTACCGCATAATCGTCGCTCCCCTCGGTCCGCAGACCGGTAACGACGATCTCCTCGCCACGCTGTTGCGGATCATCCGCAACAGCCGGATTAGGGGTGAGCGCGGTTGCGGCAAGAAGCAGCGCGATAGAAGACATGCGAAGCGGTCCCTTTAACGTTTCGCGTCCGCTACGCTCCCGTTATCGCTTTTGCAAGTGACTATCAGTAACTTTGCTAATGCGGATGTTTCTCATGTTGGATGAACCGTCCCAGCACCACTACACCCTGTCGTTCCAGGCCGATCCGATCGTAGAATGCCAAGGCAGCGTCGTTATCCTCGCGCACCATCAGCTGCACCTTCGGCACCGACCGGATGCGCAGCCAATGTTCCGCCGCGTCGAACAACGCGGCGCCGATCCCCTGCTCCCGCAGGTCGGGACGGACCGCAAGATAATAGAGCCAGCCGCGATGGCCGTCATGTCCGACCATGACGCTGCCGACCGTCCCCTCCCCCTGCCGTGCGACAAGGATCGTCGAGGTTGCGCCGTTCAGCGCACGGGCGAAGTCGGCGTCGGGGTCGTTCCATGGCCGGGTAAGGCCGCAGGCGTGCCAGAGCGCGACGACCGCCGCCGCATCGTCCGCGCCCGCATCGGCGATCACCGGGCGATGCACGTACTGCCGGCCCAGAGCGCGCTGACAGTGTCCTTGGCATCGTACAGCCCGGACAGGCCGCCGCTGGTGAACTCGCGACCGAGGCCGGTTTCCTCGACCGGCGCGACGATTACGTCGTCCACGGCGGCGCGCTTCGATCCGATGCCGACGCCGCCCATGGTCGTCAGCCCCCGCCCCCGCACGGACCAGCCGACGAAGCGCCCTTCCTGAAAATATACCGCGATGCGCGGATAGGTGGCGATGTCGAGCGGGCCTTCGCCACATTCGGCATTGCGCGACCGTTGGGGCAGGGTCTGGGTCGCGGCCTCGACGACGCGCAACACGACGTCCGCCGGTGTACCGAACGGCACCGCGCGGCTGCTGGCACCGGCCACGGTCTGCAGCCCGTCGGGCGCGAGGTTCAGCGCGATGGCATTGCGCGCCGCCGCCTCCGCCCCGGCCGGCGCATCGCATCGGACCAGGCGCGTGAGACCGTCGACGCCGGTCAGCTCAAGGGTGCCGCCGCTGCCCAGGGCCAGGCGATAGCGACGCTGTTCGGTGATGCCGCCGCGGTCGCCGATCACATCGACATCGACCGCACCTGCTTCGGCAGCGGTGATCGCGCGCGTCGGCAGGTCCTTGTCGCCGATCCGCACCGCATTGGCGGCAAGGACCAGTCGGCTGGACCCGGCCGGATTGGCGGCGCAGGCGGTGCCATCGCTGTCCCAGCTACCGACGAAGCGGGTCGGGATCGTCACCAGTGCTTCGGGGGTCGGCGTGGGGGATGGCAGGACCGGTTCGTCCTGCGTCACATTGGCCGGTGCGGGCGCCTCATCCGCCTGACCGCATCCGGCCACCATCACCAGCATGGCCGTAGTCCAACGCCGCATTCCGTTTCTCCCGCTGCTGCTCGCCCGCACGACTGCCGCAATTGCACGCGCACGAAAAGGGGCAACGCGGCGGTCAGTGCGGGACGGTCGCCGCGTCGCTATCGGGCGCGTCGTCTGTCACCGCCGGTGGCGGCAGCGTCGCGAAATAGGCCTTGGCGGGCAGTTCCACTACCGTAACCCGCCCGGCGTTGGCGTGTTCGACCGACTGGATGAAGGAGCGCGGCTTCTTCATCAGCTTCTTGTCCTCGACGACAGTCAACCCGGAACGGCGCGCGGCCTCCGCGACGAAATGCACGCAGTTGCGACGGTTGAGATTATAATGCGAATCGCCCTTTTCCCCCCATTCGTCGATCAGCGACCGGATCGAGGCATATTGCGCATCGCTCAGCACGACCGAGAAATGGGCGTTGCTCTTGGCGATATAGGACGGTTTGGGCCGGTCGATCCGCCCGCCGACCGACCCCATCAACAGCGCGGGCGTGATCGCCTTTGCCGTGAAGCCATAGCTTTCGTTCACCGCCGGGCCGCCGGCATCGGGCGTGCCGGAAAAGGTGAAGAAGGCATGGGGGAAGTTCTGCCCGAACTCCTGCGACCAGAAGGTGATCGTCACCGCCGCCTGCGCCGGCACGATGCTGCCGATCGTCAGCAGCACGAGCGCGAGCGAGCGCAGTATCGGGCGGAGCAGGCGATCGATCGTCATGCGGTTTCCTACCAAAAGCGGCGCGCCGGGACTACCCGACGCGCCGCCCGAACCGTACCATCCGGTCCGCGATCAATCGCGATGATGTTGGCCGGCGAGCTTTGCTTCATGATCGGCATCATAGCCCGACGACGGCGCCGGACCGTCGCTGCCCGGCTGGACGGCGCTGGGCGGATCGGAAGCATCCATCGATTCGTCGAGGCCACGGTCGAGCCGTGCGTCGCTGTCCGACGCCTCGTCGCGAGCGCTATCGGCACCGGCATCACCGCGCGCGGGGTTCGCCTCGCTCTCTTTTCCATCCGGCGCGACCGAAAGCGATGCGATGGCCTTGTCGTCGATACCGTTGGTTTCGTTGGTCATGGTCCCTCACTCCTTCGCCATCCCAACGACCCGACCGCGCCCGGCGTTCCGCCCATGCGAAAAGGCCCGGCAGTCGCCTGCCGGGCCTTCGTCACTATACTGGATGTCCGTTGGATCAGTCGCGGTTGCCCATGAAGGACAGCAGGAACTGGAACATGTTCACGAAGTCGAGATAGAGCGACAGCGCTCCGAGGATCACGGCCTTGCCCGCGAAATCGGTGCCGGCGACCTGGAAATACATCGCCTTGATCCTCTGCGTATCATAGGCGGTCAGACCGGCGAACAGCAGCACGCCGACCGCACTGATGATCAGGCTGAACATGCCCGACTGGAAGAAGAGGTTCAGCAGCGACGCGACGATCAGGCCGACCAGGCCCATGATCAGGAAGGTGCCGAACCCGGTCAGGTCGCGCTTGGTCGTATAGCCGTACAGGCTGAGCGCCAGGAACGCGGTCGCGGTCGAGAAGAAGGTCAGCGCGATCGACGGCCCGGTGTAGCGCAGGAAGATCGTCGACATCGACAGACCCATCACCGCCGCGAATGCCCAGAACAGCCCCTGCGCAGCGCCGGTCGACAGGCGGTTGATACCGAAGCTCATCACCATCACGAAGATCAGCGGCGAGAACATGATGAGGTACTTCAGCGCGCCCGGCTGGTAGAATACCTGCGCGGCGGGCGAAGCGTCGCCACCCCATGAGAACAACAGCGCGACGATGCCGGTCAACAGCACGCCCGAAGCCATGTAGTTGTATACCGAAAGCATGTAGGACCGCAGCCCCGCATCGCGCGCCATGTCGGTGGTGCGGTTGCGGGTAATCGGTGCGGCCGTCGTCCGGGGATCGGACCAGTTCGCCATTGTAAACTCCTCTTCCCGGCACACATGCCGGATGGTGGAAATATCGTCCGGCCGACGGGCGATTTCAAGGCAAACGCGGGTAGCAACACTTTGTTACGTCACGGGGAGGAATCACGCTTGCACCGCCTGTTCGTCGCACTCCGCCCACCGGCAGCGATGCGCCGGATATTGCTGGACATCATGCACGGCATCGATGGTGCGCGGTGGCAGGACGAGGACCAGTTGCACATCACGCTGCGCTATATCGGCGAGGTCGAGCGCCCTGTTGCCGAGGACATCGCCGTCGCGTTGCAGGCAATCCGCGCCCCGGCGTTCGACCTGTCCCTGTCGGGGGTCGGACGATTCGATACCGGCGCGCGGGGCCGTGCGCTATGGGCCGGCGTCGCACCGCAGGATACGGTAGCGGCGTTGCATCGCAAGGTCGACCACGCGCTGGTCCGTGTCGGCCTGCCCCCCGAAGGGCGTGCGTTCCTGCCCCATATCACGGTCGCCCGGCTGAACCGCGGGTCGGGACCGGTCGAAGGCTTTCTGGCGGCGCAGGCCGCGCTGCGTTCCCCGCCGATGCGGTTCGATCACGTGACCCTGTACGAAAGTCATCTGGGCAGCGACGGCGCCTGGTATGAACCGATTGTCCGCTGTCCGTTGCGCTGAACACGTCCCGAACCTGAACGGGAGCCTGTCGTTTCGTTCATGAAACCGTCAGCGCGAGGATGCGTTAAGGGGCCACAGCAGGAATACGGACGAAAGGAAGAACCCCATGCGCACTATCATCATGGCACTCGCCGCGGCATCGCTGCTGGCCCCGGTCGGCCCGACCTTTTCGAAGCACGGCATTTCGGTCGGCAAGACCGAAGCTGAGGCACAGCGCCGCTACAAGTATCGCGAATGGCGCGGTCGCGACGGCCGTCGTTACTGCCGCAAGGAAAACGGTACGACCGGCCTGGTCGTAGGCGGTGTCGCCGGCGCGCTGGTCGGCCGGACGATCGATACGCGCGGCGACCGCACGCTCGGCACGCTGCTGGGTGCCGGCGCGGGCGCGCTGGCCGGTCGCGAGATCGAGCGCAGCGGCAGCCGTGGCCGTTGCCGTTGAACCTTAACCGGTCTGGCGAATTCTGAGGAGCGGGTCCGGCGACGGGCCCGCCCCTTCTTCATTCGCAAAGGTTTCGCCATGATCCGCAGTGCATCCGCCCGCTACGAAGGCCTCGGCAAGGACGGCAAGGGCCATGTATCAACCCAGTCAGGCGTGCTGTCCGACCAGCAATATGGCTTCAACACTCGGTTCGAAGACGGCAAGGGCACGAACCCGGAAGAACTGATCGCTGCTGCCCATGCCAGCTGCTTCACGATGGCGCTGAGCTTTGCGCTGGCCGGCGCGGGCTTTGCCGACGGCACGCTGGAGACGACCGCCAAGGTGACCCTCGACAAGGACGGCGACGGGTTCAAGGTCACGAAGTCGGCGCTGACGCTGACCGCCCACGTCCCCGGCATCGACCAGGCGAAGTTCGAGGAGATTGCAGCCGGTGCGAAGGCTGGGTGCCCGATCTCGAAGCTGCTAAATGCCGAGATCACGCTGGAGCATAGCCTGACGGCGTAAGCTTGTCCGGTGCATGTCCCCGCCTGCGCGGGGATATGATGTTTTCGCGAAGCCTTCACCCTTTTCCCGCTACACCGGCCGGCGATGCTGCGTGTCCTGACCCTCGCCACCCTGTTCCCCGATGCCGTGCGGCCGAATTTCGGGGTGTTCGTCGAGCGCCAGACGTTGGGGCTGGCTGCGCTGGAACAGGTGGAGGTGCGGGTGATCGCGCCGGTCGGCCTGCCGCCCTTCCCGCTGTCGCTGCATCCGGGCTACCGCGCCTTGGCCGCCCTGCCGGAGCAGGAGATGTGGAAGGGACTGTGTGTCGACCGGCCACGTTTCCTGAATGTGCCCGCGACGCAGGGGCGGTTCCATGTCGCGGGACTGGCACGGCGTCTCGTGCCGCACCTGACCCGGTTGCGCGAAAGCTTTGCCTTCGACGTCATCGACGCCGAATTCTTCTTCCCCGACGGACCTGCCGCCGTCGGGCTGGGCAGGCGGTTCGGCGTGCCGGTGTCGATCAAGGCGCGCGGGGCCGACATCCACCATTGGGGCCATGCACCTGCCACCGCCGCGCAGGTCCGCGCCGCCGGACAGGGCGCCGACGGGCTGCTGGCCGTATCGCAGTCGATGGCCGACGATATCGCCGCCGCCGGAATCGACCGGCCGGTCCGCGTCCATCGCACCGGCATCGACCGCAGCCGCTTCGGCAGTATCGACCGTGCCGACGCGCGCCAGCGGCTGGGCATTACCGGCCCGCTGGTGGTGTCGCTGGGCGCGCTGATCCCGCGCAAGGGGCATCGGATCGTGCTGGACGCGGTGGCCGCATTGCCCGGTGTCGGGCTGTGGATCGTCGGCGGCGGGCCGGATCACGCGGCGCTGGCGGCGCGGATCGCGGAACTGGGCATCGGCGACCGGGTGATGCTGTGCGGGGCGATGCCGCATGGCGACCTGCCCGACGTGTTGGCCGCCGCGGACGTCATGGCGCTGGCATCGTCTTCGGAAGGACTTGCCAATGCCTGGGTCGAGGCGTTGGCCAGCGGGACGCCGATCGTCATTCCTGATGCCGGCGCCGCGCGAGAGGTCGTGATCGTGCCGGCCGCCGGACGGATCGTCGCGCGGGAATCGAGCGCCTTCGCGCAGGGGATCGCGGCGGTCCTGTCGCAGCCGGTCGACCGGCAAGCGACGCAGGCGGTGGTCGAGGCGTTCAGTTGGGAGCGTAATGCGCTGGAGTTGCGCGCGCATCTGGCGGGATTGGTGGCGGGGCGGTGACCGCCTGACCACAGATGTCGCCGATTGTTCCCGTCGGATCGCGCGTCATCCCAGCGCAGGCTGGGATCTCCTGATGATAGCACGCAACAAGAGCCGCTCGAGGCCCTAGCCTTCGCTGGGGCGACGGTTCAATTTCGACGGATCGGCCCCGAAGCACGCTTCTTCATCGACCTATCCCAGCCGGTGCCGGGAAGACGAAGACGTTTATCGCGTCAGAGCGGATAGAACGCCGCCGCGATTTGCCGCCCCTCGTCGCGCAGCACGCCCCAGGCGCGGGCGGCGGCGCGGCTGTCCATCGCCTCGATCCCCAGCCCCAGCGCGTCGAGCTGACGGACCAGCGCGCGCGGCGGCTGGCGCAGCGTCGCGCCGGTGCCGAGCAGCAGGAACTCCGGCTGCATCGCCAGCACCGCTGCCAGCGCATCGGCATCGAGCGCCTCGAACGCCGGCGGCTCCCACAGATCCGCGCGCTGCGGGGTCATCAGCAGCGCGGGATAGATGCCGTCATCGACGCGAAACCCGGCGCTGGTCAGGCCGGAGACGACCGGGCCGTCGCCCTTGCGGACCCGGTCGAGCTTCACCGCGGCGCCTTGCCCGGCGCGATGTCCTTGACCGTCCCCTCACCCACCGGCGCACCGGGCTTCAGCTCCAGCGTGATGAGCAGCGACGACGACACATAGATCGACGAATAGGTACCGACGACCACGCCCAGGATCATAGCGGCGGTGAAGCCGCGCAGCACATGGCCGCCGAACACGAGCAGCGCCGTCAGCGCCAGCAGGATGGTCAGCGAGGTCATCACCGTGCGCGGCAGCGTTTCGTTGACCGACAGGTCGATCAGCTCGCGCATCTCCATCTTGCGGAACTTGCGCATGTTTTCGCGGATACGATCGTCGATCACCATCTTGTCGTTGATCGAATAGCCGATGATGGTCAGGACCGCCGCGACGATGGTCAGGTCGAACGCGAACTGTTCGCGGAACAGCGCGAAGAAGCCCAGCGTCATCAGCACGTCGTGGACGATCGCGACCGCCGTCGACACGCCGAACTGCCACTCGTAGCGGAACCACGAAAAGATCGCGATGCCGACGATCGCCAGCATGACCGCGAGGATGCCGTTGGTCACCAGTTCGTTGGAAACCTTGCCCGACACGGTCGAATAGTTGCTGAAGGTCGCGCCGGGGAATTCGGCGGCAAGCGTCGCCTTCACCCGTTCGACCAGCCGGTCGGTCGCGCCCGAATCCCCCTCGGGTACCGGCAGGCGGATCGACACGATCGTCGGATCGCCGAACTGCTGGATCGCGGGTTCACCCACGCCCAGCCGTTCGATGCTCGCACGCACCTTGTCGATCGCCGGCGGAGCGGCGAACTTCTCTTCGATCGCGACGCCGCCCATGAAGTCGACGCCGAAGTTCAGGCCCCGCACGAACACCAGCCCGACCGCGAGGATGCTGAGGATCAGCGTCACGGTGAACGCGATTTTCCGCAGCGCGACGAAGCGGATGTTGGTGTTGTCGGGAACCAGCTTGATGAGACGCATGACGCCGGGGCCTTAAATGGTGATGTCGGTCGGACGATGGCGGCGCATCCATCCGGCAACCAGCATCCGCGTGAAGGTGACGGCGGTGAACACCGAGCTGGCGATGCCGAGCAGCAGCACGACCGCGAACCCGCGGATCGGGCCGGAGCCGAGGATCAGCATGATGAACCCCGCAATGGCGTGGGTCACGTTCGCCTCGAAAATGGTCCGGCTCGCTTCCTTGTAGCCCAGCTCGAGCGATTGCAGCACGCTGCGCCCCCGCCTGCGTTCTTCGCGGATACGTTCGTTGATAAGCACGTTCGCGTCGACCGCGGTACCGATGGTCAGGACGAAGCCGGCAATACCGGGCAGCGTCAGCGTCGCCTTCAGGAACGCCATCACCGCCAGGATCATCAGGATGTTCAGCACGACCGCGATGGTCGAATAGATGCCGAACCGGCCATAGGTCATGACCATGAAGGCGATGACGGCGACCGTCGCGATGATCGCGGCGGTCACGCCCGCCTTGATCGAATCGGCGCCCAGTTCGGGGCTGACCGTGCTTTCCTGCACGACGGTCAGGTCGACCGGCAGCTTGCCCGAGCGCAGCGCGATCGAGAGCTGGTTGGCCGAATCGACGGTGAAGCCGCCGCTGATCGTCGCGCTGCCGCCGAGGATCGGTTCGTTGATGTTCGGCGCGGAAATGACCGAATTGTCGACGATGATCGCAAACGGCTTGCCGGTGTTTTCCTGTGTCACCTTTGCGAAGCGGCGACCGCCTTCCGCATTGAAGTTGATCGTGACGTTGGGCTGGCCGTTCTGGTCATAGGTCTGGCGCGCATCGGCGAGCTGATCGCCCGAGATGATCGTGGTGCGCTTGACCGCGATGCCGCCGCCCTGCGCCGGATAGGGCAGGATCTGGCTGCCGGCCGGGGCCTGTCCGCGTGCGACGGCAGCCGGATCGGCGGTCAGGTCGACCAGCTTGAATTCCAGCCGCGCGGTCTTGCCGAGCAGGTCCTTCAGCGCCTTCGGATCGGACAGGCCCGGCACCTGCACGACGATGCGGTTGCTGCCCTGCTGGATGATCGTCGGCTCGCGCGTGCCCAGTTCGTCGATGCGGCGGCGCACGACCTCGGTCGCGTCCTTCATCGCATTCTCGACCGCCAGCTTCAGGCCGGCCTGCGTCGGCGTCAGGACGAAGCGCGTGGTGTCGCGCACCTCGATGTCCCATTCGCGCTGGCCGGTCATCCCCGCCCCGCCGCCGGTCAGCCCGAGCAGCTTTTCACGCGCGGCATCGACCTGTGCCGCGTCGCGGACCATGAAGCTGATCTGCCCGCCGCGGGTCGAAATATCGCCGACCGCGACGCGCGGGTTGCGGCGCATTTCGGTCGCGATCATCTCACGCATCGCTTCGACCCGCGTCGCCGCGACGTCCTGCGTCTGCGCTTCGAGCAGGATGTAGCTGCCGCCGGCCAGATCGAGGCCGAGGTTGATCGTCTGCGACGCGTACCAGTTCGGCAGCTTTGCCCGCACCGATTCCGGCAACAGGCTCGGCACCGCGAACAGCGACAACAGGATCACGGATGCCCAGATGGCGATCCGTTTCCAGCGGGGAAAGTCGAGCATCAGTCGTTCGCGGGCTTGGCGCCGGCGGGCGGCGTGACTTCGGCGATCGTCGCCTTCACCACGCGGACGCGGGTGTTGGCGGCGATTTCCACCTCGACGAACGCGTCCTCGACCTTGGTCACCCGGCCGATGACGCCGCCGGCGGTGACGACCTGGTCGCCGCGCTTCACAGCGGCGATGGAGGCCTGCAGCGTCTTCATCCGCTTCGACTGCGGACGGATCAGCAGGAAGTAGAAGGCGACGAAGATCAGCAGCAGCGGCGCGATGCCGACGAGCGTGCCGATGAAACCACCCGAAGCCGCAGGGGCGGCAGCGGTCTGGGCGAAAGCGGAAGGTACGAGCATTGCTGGCCTGAATGTCCGAAAAAGCGGACGCCGCGGACACGGCATCCTGATTAACTGCGGGCAGCTATCACCTGCACGGGTCCCACGCAACATTTGCCCTTGTCGACGCTTCGGGCTTGCATGGCGGCGAAAGCGGGCCTAAAGGCGCGTCCTCTCTGATCGGGGCGTAGCGCAGCCTGGTAGCGCATCACACTGGGGGTGTGGGGGTCGCAGGTTCGAATCCTGTCGCCCCGACCAGAGAAATCGACGATCTACCGTCGTTCGAAGTTGGCCAGGATGTCTTCCTCCAGCCGCTTCCGAGGCAGGCTGCCTGATTCGCTCGAAGGCCGGGCGGGCGCAAGCCGCCCTGGCTTACGGAATGTCATTCATGCAACGCGCCGGCATCTGCCCCGGCTACGACCGGGTGCGCAGCGTGCCGCTGCAGTCCCGCGGATCGCCCAGCGCACCCGTATTGCCGGCGGCACGCGACAAAGAAGAGGTTTCGTAAGTCGCGTCGCTTCCGCGGAACTGGACTCCGAACAGCCCGTCGTGGCTGCGAAATTCCAGGCGCAGGTTCGACGGATGATAGGCGGAGATGACCTATTGGCGGCAGAGGCTCGCAGCCGCATCCACGCTGGAGCGATCGCTTTCATCGCCGCCGAAATAGATTTCAGTCCGATCTTCCCGCCAACGCGCGTCACGGCTTTGTGTAGTTCGCCACGGTCGACATCGCTCCAAACGCCGCCCACACCATCGAACAGGTCCGTCCCTGTGCGGCGCTGACCCGGACGAGTGCGCGGCTGAGGCGGACAAGATGGAGGTTCCTGCGGCGATGGTCGAGCCGCTCGATCAGGATGTCGAACGGGTGATCGCCGCGTTGAAGACGCGGGGCTGCCACGACGATACGATCATCCTGTTGCCGTCCGACGATGGGCCGATGGACAATGTGACTGAACAGTTCGTGCCTCGCTCGAAGGCCCCGATCCCAAGGCCCCGCCGGCCGACGCATCGCTCGGCATCGACAAACACCTGGCCAATATCGGGGCGATGACGAAATATGCCGGCTATGGTCCGGGTTGGGCGCAGGTCGACCCGGTGCCGTCCTGGCTAATGACGGTCGGCAGTTTCCGGTGCGCGACTGGTCATCGCGCCAATTCCCGACCTCGCATATCGGCTTTTGCGTTGCCTATCGCCCCTGACGACCTGCCCAAGCGGCTGTCGGCAGCGGTCGCCGACCCCACGCGGCAGATCGGTCAGGCATAGGCATAGGCTCCGCCGGCGGCGAGTGCGGCGCGGTACGCCGGGCGGGCATGGATGCGGTCGAGCCAGGCGATGATGTGCGGGCGCGAGCCGTCGAGGCCGGCACGGTTGCGCGCCGCCTCCAGCGGAAAGCTCATCATGATGTCGGCGGCAGTCATCGTGTCGCCCGCGAACCAGTCGTGCCCGGCCAGATGCGATTCGACGTAATCCAGATGGACGTCGATCATCGGCTGCACCTTCTTCTGCGCAGCCTTGCCCAGGAGCGGCACGCGGCCCAGCACCAGCTTCACCAGCAGCGGCGGCATCAGCGAGCCTTCGGCATAGTGCAGGAAATGGCGGTAGTGCAGCGCATTGCGGCGATGCGCCGGGGTCCCCAGCCGGCCATCGGCCTTTTCGACCAGATATTCGACGATCGCCCCGGTTTCGGCGACGACCAGCGATCCGCCGGCGCTGCCCGCGTCGCTGTCCTCAATGACTGGCGACTTGCCCAGCGGGTGGATGCGGCGCAACTCGGGCGGGGCCAGCATCGTGGCCTTGTTCCGCTCATAGCGTTTCACCGCATAGGGCAGTCCCAGTTCCTCCAGCAGCCACAACACACGCTGCGACCGGGAATTTTCAAGGTGATGGACGACGATCATGGGACCCCCACATGCGGAGCGTTCGAATGGCAAAGTTCACAAAGTTCACACTCGCCAAACGATCCATCGCGACCGACGCAAAGGCGACCGGTCGTGACGAAAGCGGGCGGCAACCCACCGGTCGCCGCCCCGATCGTTACATCTCGTCGTCGCCGTCCTCGGCATCGGGACCGGTCATCATTTCCTCGGCGACCTTTTCGGTCCGCTGCCGGATCGCAGCCTCCAGCTTGTCGCGCAGTTCGGGATGTTCGGTCAGGAAATTCTTGGCGTTTTCCCGCCCCTGCCCGATCCGCACGCTGTCATAGCTGAACCATGCGCCCGACTTCTCGACCAGCCCGGCCTTGACGCCCAGGTCGAGGATCTCGCCGATCTTCGAAATACCCTGCCCGTACATGATATCGAATTCGACCTGCTTGAACGGCGGCGCGACCTTGTTCTTCACCACCTTTACGCGGGTGGTGTTGCCGATGATCTCGTCCCGGTCCTTGATCTGGCCGGTGCGGCGGATGTCGAGCCGGACCGACGCGTAGAATTTCAATGCGTTGCCGCCGGTCGTGGTTTCCGGGTTACCGTACATCACGCCGATCTTCATGCGCAGCTGGTTGATGAAGATCACCATGCAGCGCGAGCGGCTGATCGAACCGGTCAGCTTGCGCAAGCTCTGCGACATCAGACGTGCCTGCAGGCCGACATGGCTGTCGCCCATCTCGCCCTCGATTTCGGCACGCGGAACCAGCGCGGCGACCGAATCGACCACCAGCACGTCGATCGCGTTCGACCGCACCAACGTATCGGTAATCTCTAGCGCCTGTTCGCCGGTATCGGGCTGCGACACGATCAGTTCGTCAATGTTGACGCCCAGCTTCTTCGCATAGACCGGATCGAGCGCGTGTTCGGCGTCGACAAAGGCCACGGTACCGCCGCCCTTCTGCGCTTCCGCCAGCACATGCAGCGCGAGCGTCGTCTTGCCCGAGCTTTCCGGCCCGTACACTTCGATCACGCGCCCGCGCGGCAGGCCACCGACGCCAAGGGCGATGTCGAGACCCAGCGAGCCGGTCGAGATCGCCTCGACCTGCATCGCTTCCTTCTGGCCCAGCTTCATCGCCGAACCCTTGCCGAATGCCCGGTCGATCTGCGCCAGCGCGGCGTCGAGCGCCTTTTGCCGTTCGCCCGCCGCCTTGTCGTTCGCTGCCGCCATCTTGCTATCGACCGCCTTCAGATTTGCCGCCATGTCCAGCCTTTCGCGTAGAGCAACCGCGCCGAGGGTTCAACGCGCCTTGTTGGATTTGCATGTATTCGTTTTGTTCCCGTTCCGCAAGGGCCCTGGAACGTCGGTTCACAGCGGCTTGCCGTTCTTGTCCAGCAGTTCCATGCGATAGGAACAGCCGTAGAGCGTCTTGCCCGGCAGGGTGGTGACATTGCTGATCGACCGGGCGATGGTAACATGGGAGCCGAACGGATCGTCGGCGGTCGCGGGCACCGTTTTGTCGACGACCACCTTCTGCCCGAGGAACTTGCGGAAACCACCTGCCGGCATGGCAATGCCGAGGTCCCGGTACATCGCATCGGCATCCAGCGCGTTCGCAATCCCCTCCCCCTTCGCCACCACGGCCGGATCGGCCACGTCGAGGATCGCGACGATCCCCGAGGATGAAAAGGCGATGCGCCGGGTCGACCAGCTGCCGATCCTGATCGGCGAGGGCAGTTCATATTCATCAAGCATCGGATTGCCGCTGTCGACCTTGCGCCAGCCGCGCTTGCGGGCAATCTGTTCCTCGCCCGTGATCGCGAAGGCGAAACCGTTATAGGACGGCACGTCCAGCCTGCATTGCAGCGCATCGACCTCGCTGATCGTCGTCGGGTCGAAATCGTCCTCGGCCGGGGCGGCGAGCGCGATCAGGGCGGCAGATAGCTGGGCGATCATTCCGGTATCGTAACGTACAGCCTGAGATCAGGGCAATGGCGTCGGGTGGTCAACTGCTGGTGCCGGTCGCCTCCGCAACGCGACGCTTCTGCGCTGCCGTCATCGCCTCGGTTTCGGTCAGGTCGACGATGTGGGTAGTGGCCCGGCCAGCGCGCTGCGCAATCCGCGAACCGGTCACGAAGTCGAAGGCCGACCGGATCGTGAAACGGTCAATGCGATAGATGCCGGGATGCCCCGCCGGAACCTCCAGCGGAATATATCGGCGTTCGCGGACCTGTTGCAGCACGGCGCGTTCCCACTGCCCCAGTCCGGACGTGGTCAATATTTCGGCATCCGAAGTTCGCCCGTCTGGCCGGATCCAGTATCCCACATCGGCCAGTCGGATATCGCCGGTCGCGGCCCCGTTCGACATCATGCCGGCGGGGGCCTGAACGTCCTCCACCGGTCGTGACGACAATAGCGTCGGACGGGCGACCGCCGACTGGCGGAGCCGTGCGGCCAGCGCATCGATCGCACCGCCATCCCCCTTGCGCAGGGCGATGCGCGCCAGGAATATCGCGTGCAGGTCGTTCATCGTGCGATTCGCCGGGCCGGCAATGGCAATGGCGTCATCCATCAGCCGCATCGCGCGCTTCTGGTTGCCCAATCCCATTTCCAGCCACGCCAGGCGGAACGTGGCCCCCGCCGCGAGGTCTGTCTTTCCGCTGTCGAGCGCGAGGCGCTGTACCTTGGTGAGGGTACCGGTTGCCGAGGAAATGTTGCCGTTTTCGAGCAGATCGCGGGCCAGAGTCATTTCCTCCTGCAAGGTCGCCGGATTGGATGGACCCAGATATTTGCGCAGGACCTGAACATTGCCGCGCGACGCATACATCCACTCGCGCGGATATCCGTCATGCTCGGCCACGGTGGCAAGCGTCGCATATAGGCTGGAGACCGGTCCGGGCAGGTCCGCGGCATGGCGGCGGTTACGCGCGATCGACCGGAGCAACACATGCCGGGCCTTCGCATAGCGCCCGGCCGAAAATTGCTCGACCGACGCCTGGAGCGAGGCTTCGACATCCTCCGCCGGCGGGCATTTGCGCGCCAGGCAGGCGGCCAGCGCGTCCGTTGCGCGGTGGCCGACGACCACGATCTCTTCGGGCGGGGCGGCGGGTGGCGGGGCGGTCACCTGTGCGACCGCAAGCAGGATCGTGGGCAGCATGGATCATGCTCGCCCGAACGACCTGCCCTGTCAATCAATCCCGTGCCGGATCGGCCGAGAGGTCAGCCGAGATCGTTCAACGCCTTTTCGACGGCATCCATAGTGAACGGTTTCGACAGGACCGGGCGGTCGCGGTGCGCGGGTTCGATGGTATCGCCCGATCCGCCGGTCGCCAGCACGAACGGGATGCCCGCCGCCGCCAGCTTGTCCGCGACCGGCCAGCTTTTTTCCCCGCCGCGCAGATGGACGTCGAGGATCGCGCCGTCGACGCCGCCCTTGTCGATCGCCGCAACGGCGGACGCCACGCTGTCGGCGGTGCCGGCGACGGTGCGGCCGAGCATGTCGAGAAAATCCTCGAGCATCATGGCGATCAGGGGTTCGTCCTCAACCAGGAGGATACGCGCAGGTGACGTCATAACGGCCGGTCCTTAGCGGTCAAAGCAGGAACACCGCAACCCAATTCGCAGGCTGTTCAGGACTTTGCCAGCGCATCGCGCGCGGCGGTCGCCAATTGTTGCACCGAAAACGGCTTTGGCAGGAACGATACTTGATCCAGATCAATCGAACGGCGCAATTGTTCCTCGGCATAGCCCGACATGAACAGGATCGGCAGCGTCGGATAGACTTTGCGGACATGGCCGACCATCGTCGGGCCGTCCATCGTCGGCATGACCACGTCGGAAATCAGCAGATCGATATGCGGCCGGCCGGCCAGCAGCTCCAGCGCGGCCTCGCCATGTTCGGCGGTCATCACCGTATAGCCCTGTCGCGTCAGCGCACGTTCGGCGATGGCGCGGACCATATCCTCGTCCTCCACCAGAAGAATCGTACCCGATCCCCATGCCGGCTCGGCCGGTTCGCTCTTCAGCTTCGGATTGGTGCCAAGGCGCGGCGCTTCGGCGGCGGCGGCATGGACCGGCAGATGAATGACGAAGGTCGAGCCCTGCCCGGCGCGCGATTCGGCAAAGATATAGCCGCCCGACTGCTTGATGATGCCATAGACGGTCGACAGGCCGAGTCCGGTGCCCTTGCCCACTTCCTTGGTCGTGAAGAAGGGTTCGAAGATCTTGGGCAGCACGTCGGCGGGAATGCCGGTGCCGGTGTCGGATACCTTCAGCGTCACATAGTCGCCGACCGGCAGCACGTCGTCGTCCATCGCGCGCACCTCCTGCGCGCTGGTCGCCAGCGTCTCGATGGTCAGCACGTTGCGGTTGCCGCCCTGCGCCAGCATCGCGTCGCGGGCATTGACCGCGAGGTTGACGACGACCTGTTCGAGCTGCCCTGGATCGGCGCGGACCGAACCCAGCCCCCGGCCGTGGTTGACGACCAGTTGCACCGTTTCGCCGAGCAGGCGCTTCAGCAGGTTCGACACCTCCGAAATGACGTCGGGCAGCTGCAGCACCTGCGGGCGCAGCGTCTGCTGCCGCGAGAAGGCGAGCAGTTGGCGCGTCAGGCTGGCGGCACGGTTCGAATTGGCGCGGATTTGCTGGATGTCGTCATAGTCGCTGTCGCCGGGGGAATGGCGCATCAGCATCAGGTCGCAATGGCCGATGATCGCGGTCAGGATGTTGTTGAAATCATGCGCGACGCCGCCCGCGAGCTGGCCGACCGCCTGCATCTTGGTCGCCTGCGCCACCTGCCGCTTCAGCTTGCCCTCCTCCCCCGTATCGCGCAGCGACAGGACGACGGCAGCCTCGCCCAGGCCCCGCGCGCCGGCGATCGACAGCGCGATCGGTTCGTCGGCACGGTCGTTCAGCCGCACCGCCATGTCGGCGCTGTGCTGCGCCCCGCCGGCAAAGCGACGGACCGCATCGGCCAACGCCGCCTTGTCCTCGCGCACCACCAGGTCGCCGGGATAGAGCGGCGGGGCGACGGGATTGACGCCGGTCGCGCGGACGAAGGCATCGTTCATGTGAAGGAAGCGCCCGTCGCGATCGACCAGCGCCATGCCGACCGGCAGCAGCGAGACGAGCGCGCGGACCTGCGCCGCCGATCCAGGTGCTGCGATCGGCATCAGGCCGACCGGCGCCTCTTCCTCATCCAGCATCGCGACCAGCATTGGCCCGGCGGGATCGTCGACGAACGGCACCTGCACGATGCGCAAGGGGTCGCCGCCCAGCCCTTCGCGTTCGAAGCGGACCCGGCCGCGATTGTCGGTGACGAGGAAGCGGGCGAAGTCGCGCCCCTCGATCGCGGCGTCCTCGTTACCCACGGCACGCGCACGGAAGACGCGGTTGGCGGCGCGGATACGGCCATCGGCGCTGAGCAGCGCGACCATGACGCCCGCCGTGCCCAGCCGCTCGCCCGCGTCGCCCGCGATCATGGCGCGCATCGTCACCGCCTCGGCGATCGCCTGTCCCCCTTCGAAGCGCCAGACGAGCATCGATTCGCCGGCACGGGCCAGTGTCGCCACGACGGGGGCGTCACCCTGTCGCACGGTCACCTTCGCCTCGCCATCGCGCCATGCGGCCCGCGCGGCTCCCGACAGCGCGCTGGCATCGACGCCCTCGCCCAATACGCCCGGCGGGGTGGGATAGCCGCCAAACAGCGCGGCATAGCGGTCGTTGGCACATACCAGCCGCCCCGCGCGATCGGTCACCGCCACCGCGTGCGGACTGACCGAGGCAAGGGTCTGCGCCAGCGACCAGTCGACCACCGGCTCCGCCACCTCGGCACCGCCGGTCCAGTGGCGAAGGCCGAGCGCCACGCCCGCCAGCACGATCGCCGCCGCGACGAATCCGATCGCGACGGGAAGGCTGCCGATCGTCCACAGGATCAGCGCCGCCGCGATACCCCCCGCCACCAGCGCGATGGCAAGCGGCAGGATCGATGTGGAGGCGGATGGGGATTTCGACAGCATGACAAGGCTGTTGGGGTGGTTCGGGGGGCGGCGTCAAGCGGGGTGTCGGCCGATCGGGCGCGGGGGTGCGATCGGACGGGGTCTGGCGGGGTGTGGTGCCTGTGGCAAGGCGTACCCCCGCGGAGGCGGGGGTCCAGGGCCCGGATAGCCAACGTCAGTCTACCTGGCTCTGGACCCCCGCCTGCGCGGGGGTACGGCTTTGGTTTGGGGCGGTTCCCCTACCTCATACCGTACCCCAGCGGAGGCCGGCCCCCAACTGGGCCCCGGCCTTCGCCGGGGCACGATATGGAAGGAGAAGCCGAAACGCCCTTACCAGATACGGACGCGCTTGTCGGCTGGCAGGAACAGATACTCGCCCATCGCCGGCTTGTAGCCCTGATACCACGGATCGAGGTTGCGGACGACCCACGCGCGCTGTTCGGACGGGCTGTGCGGGTCGGTCAGCAGCCGCTGGCGCAGGTTCGCCTCGCGGTAGCTGCGCCGCCACACCTGCGCCCAGCCGAGGTAGAAGCGCTGTTCGGGGCCGAAGCCGTCGATCACCTTCTGATCGTTCGGATAGGCATGGGTGTACGCGTCCCACGCGGCGGTCAGGCCGGCCAGGTCGGCGATGTTCTCGCCCAGCGTCAGTTCGCCCTTCACGTGCAGGCCGGGCAGCGGCTCGTACGCGTCATATTGCTTGACCAGCGCGGCGGTGCGTTCCTCGAAGCGCTTCACGTCCTCGGACGTCCACCAATCGGTGAGGCTGCCGTTGACATCGTACTTGCGGCCCTGATCGTCGAAATGGTGGCTGATCTCGTGTCCGATCACCGCGCCGATCGCGCCGTAATTGACCGCCGGATCGGCATTCGGGTCGAAGAAGGGCGGCTGCAGGATCGCGGCGGGGAACACGATCTCGTTCATCACCGGGTTCGCATAGGCGTTCACGGTCATGGGGGTCATGAACCATTCCCACTTCTGGATCGGCTTGCCCAGATGCTGCACGTTGTAGCGCTGCTGCCACTGGTTCGCGCGGACCATGTTGCCGTACGCATCGCCCGGCGTGATCGTCAGGTCGCTCATGTCGCGCCACTGGTCCGGGTAGCCGATCTTGGGCGTGAATGCGGCGAGCTTGGCGCGTGCCTTCGCCTTGGTTTCCGGTGCCATCCAGTCGAGATTGTCGATCCGGCGGCCCATCGCCTGCGTTACGTTACGGACCAGTTCGTCCGCCGCCGCCTTGGTCGCGGGCGGGAAATATTTGGCGACATAGGCCTTGCTGACGTCGTCGGCGACCGCATCGGCGGTGAAGTCGACCGCGCGCTTCCAGCGTTCCTCCTGCTGCGGCGTGCCCGACAGGACCGTGCCAAAGAAGGCGAAGCTCTCCTGGTCGAATTTCTGCGGCAGGACGCTGGCGAAGCTGTCGAGCGAGCGGACCAGCATCTGGTCCTTCAGCACGCCGAGCGGCGCGGCGCCGATGACCTTCGCCATGCCGGTGAACGCAGTCGGCTGGGCGACGATCACGTCGGTGGTGTTGGCGCCCAGACCCCGGAAATAGGTGGCGAAGTCGAAGCCCGGCGCACGGCGCTGCAGCTCGGCGACGGTCATCTTGTTATAGGTCTTGTTCGCATCGCGGCTTTCGATCCGCGTCCAGTGCGCCTTCGCGATCTGGGTTTCGAACGCGACGATCGCGGCGGCGCGCGCGGCGGCATTGGGTTCGCCCGCCAGCGTCAGCATCTTGGCGAGGTGCGCCTCATAGGCCTTGCGCTGTTCGACCAGCTTGGCGTCGGTCGACAGATAATAGTCGCGGTCGGGCATCCCCAGACCGCCCTGCGCGGTTTGTAGCGCATAGACGGTCGGCTGCTTGTCGTCCGGACCGACATAGGCACCGAACGGCGCACCGACGCCCGCCTGCGACGCCTTGGCCGCGAGCGCGGCATAGCCGGCCTTCGACGACAGGCCCTTGATCTCGTTCAGCCAGGGCTGGATCGGGGCAAGGCCCTTCGCCTCGATCGCCGCCTGGTCGAGATAGGTCGCATAGGCGGTGCCGATCTTCGAATTGGGATCGCCCTTCGCCGCGTCGAGCAGTTCGCGGGTGCGCGTCTTCGACAGGTCGTCCAGCGCGGTGAACATGCCGTAGTTCGACTTGTCGGCCGGGATCGGGGTGATGCGTTCCCAGTTGCCGTTGGCATATTTGTAGAAATTGTCGCCCGGCTTCACGCTGCGGTCCATGCCGGCCACGTCGAAGCCGAAATCGCCGATCTCGGGCTTGGGTGCCGCTGCTTCGGGCGCAGGCGCCGGCGTGGTCGCGGCGGTTTCGACCGGGCCGGTCGGCGCGGTGGTGCAAGCCGACAGGGCCGACGCCGCAAGCAGGGTGGTGAGGACGAAACTACGCCGCATCGAATAAGCCTCTTCGTATCGGGTGATACCGCAATGCTGCACCCCGGCTTATCGATCGTCAATATCTGGTTTGCCGTACCCCCACCCTACCGTTCGGTTCGAGCAGCTTCGAGCGAAGTCGAGAAGCGTCCGTCGAGAACGGCGTGCTTTGGGCAACCCCTTCTCGACTTCGGTTCTCGACAGGCTCGAACCTGCGCTCGAAGCAAACGAGGTGGTGGATGGAATAGGGGTTCAGTTGGCGGGTGGGATCAGGCACGCCCCCCATGCCCGCGCCGCTTCCACTTTGCGGCGATCCACCACCGCCAGCCGAGCGCCGCGATGGCATAGCCAAGCACCGCGCCGGCCACCGAACACACGACCATGCCGAGCGCGGTCGCGGGTCCCACCTCCGCCACCAGCCATTCGAGCCAGCCCGGCGGGGCGGCGACAGCGTTGCCGATCGGATCGCCCGGCACCACGCGGTCGAGGTGCAACAGCCACGCCCCGACCTTGTAGTAGAGGATGAACAGCAGCGGCGTGGTGATCGGGTTCGTGAAAAAGGTCGTCAGCGCCGCCGCCGGGACGTTCGCGCGCAGCGGCAGCGCGAGGACGGCGGAGGCCGGAATCTGGCCCAGCGGAATCAGGATGCCGGTGAACATGCCCAGCGCGACCCCGCGCGGAACCGAGCGGCGGGTGAAGCGCCACAGTTCGGGGGCCAGGACCCGGTGCGCGACGGGCCGCAGGAACCGGTTCGCCTCCATCGATTCGCGCGTCGGCAGGTTGGCGCGAATCCAGCGCAGCGCGCGCGCGCCCAGCCGCCGGTCATCGTCGCCTCGCAGGTCAGCCACGGTCGCGGAGCAACCTTCCCTGTTCACGCTTCCAGTCCCGTTCCTTGATATGCTCGCGCTTGTCGTGGGTCTTGCGCCCCTTGGCCAATGCCAGTTCGACCTTCGCCCGCCCCTTGCCGTTGAAATAGACGGAGAGCGCGATCAGCGTCATGCCGTCGCGCGCCACCGCGCCGTGCATTTTGTTTATCTCACGTTCGTGAAGCAGCAGTTTACGCGGGCGGCGCGGTTCGTGATTGAACCGGTTGCCATGGCTGAATTCGGGCACGTTCGAATTGATGAGCCACACCTGCCCATCGCGGACATCGGCATAGCTTTCGGTGATCGATCCTTCGCCGAAGCGCAGCGACTTCACCTCGGTTCCGGTGAGCGCGATGCCGGCTTCATACACCGTGTCGATCTCGTAATCGAACCGCGCGCGGCGGTTTTCGGCGACGGTCTTCTTCTTGTCGAACAGCTGGGGACGCGGACGGCTCATGCGCGGGACATAGGGTGTCGGGGGGCGAAGGGGAAGCGTCCGTCGCGCTCCTCCCCGCTCGCGGGGATGGGGACCGCCGCGAAGCGGGGGTGGAGTGGGTTGGCCGCATACGGAACGGTTGCGTGTGCGGCGACGCCCCTCCACCAGCCTGCGGCTGGTCCCCCTCCCCGCGCAGCGGGGAGGATCTTTATGCGTCGAGCGCCTCGCGCACCTTCCGCGCCAGTTCGTCCACGCCGAACGGCTTGGGCAACAACCGCGTGCCGGGGTCCAGCACGCCGTTATGCACCACGGCGTTGCGGGTATAGCCGGTCGTGTACAGCACGCGCAGGCCGGGCCGCATTGCCAATGCCCGATCGGCGAGTTCGCGACCGGTCATGCCGGGCATCACGACGTCGGTGAACAGCAAGGTGACGCGCACCCCCTGTTCGAGCAGCGCCAGCGCCTCCACCCCGTTCGACGCGTGGAGGACGCCGTAGCCCAGGTCGCGCAGCACCTCGACCGAGAAGCTGCGGACGCGCGGTTCGTCCTCGACCACCAGCACCATTTCGTCCGGCCTGCCCCGGCGGACCGGTTCTTCGGTCGCGCGCGGCGTCGGGGTCGGCGTCTCGCCATAGAAGCGCGGTAGGTAGAGGCGGACCGTCGTACCGACGCCCGGTTCGGAATAGATGCGGACATGGCCGCGCGATTGCCGGACGAAGCCGAACACCTGGCTGAGGCCGAGGCCGGTGCCGCGCCCCACCGGCTTGGTCGTGAAGAACGGTTCGAACGCCTTGGCCAGCACGTCGGGGGCCATGCCGGTGCCGGTGTCGGTGACCGCGATCATCACATATTGGCCCGCCGCCATGTCGGCCTCGCGCGCATAATCGTCGCCGACATGCGCGTTCGCCGTCTCGATGGTCAGCTTGCCGCCATCGGCCATCGCGTCGCGCGCGTTGACCGCAAGGTTGACGATGGCATTTTCCAGCTGCCCCCGGTCGGCTTCCGCCCGCCACAGCCCGGCGCTCAGCACCGTTTCGACCGCGATCGGTTCGCCCAACGTTCGGGTGAGCAGCTCGGTCAGGTCGGCGATCAGGCGATTGCCCTCGACCGGTTCGGGCGACAGCGGCGACTGGCGCGAAAAGGCGAGCAGCCGCTGGGTGAGCGCGGCAGCACGGGTCGCGCCGTCCTTCGCCGCCTCGACATAGCGTCCCACATCGCCACGACCGGCGGCGATGCGGCGTTCGATCATGTCGAGGCCGCCGATGACGACCGCCAGCATGTTGTTGAAATCATGCGCGATGCCGCCGGTCAGCTGGCCCACCGCCTCCATCTTCTGCAACTGGCGCACCTGCGTCTCGGCGGCGGCGCGGGCGCTGGCGGCGTTGTGGAGTTCGGTTGCGACGCGTTCGAGCTGTGCGTCCTGCCGCCCGACCTTCGCCTCCAGCCGGAGGAGCGCGTCGGCGCGCTGGACGGTGACCCAGCTGATCTCCGCCACTTCCTGCAGCAGCGCGATCTCACCGGGCAGCCAGTGCCGCGGGACGCCATGGCCGACGATCAGCAACCCTTCCAGCCGGCCGTCATGGCGTAGCGGCACGCACAGCCCGGATATGGCGGAATAGGACGATGCCTCGCTCTCGACAAAGGCCGGATCGGTCGCGAATTCGTCGGACACGATCGTCCGCCCGGCGCGCAGCAGCGCGGTATTGTCCCGCCCGAAGCGGTCGAGCGAATGTTCGCCAAGCAGCGGCGGCAGGACGCCATCGTTCCACCCGCCCATGTACCGCACGCGATTGGCCGCGATCCGGGCAAAGCCGACCCGTGACACGCGCAGCCATTCGCCCAGCGCACGGGCGGTAAAGCGCATGATCGCATCGGGATCGGTCGCGGCGCGTTGCCGGGCGCTCAATTGCAGGACGAATTCACGTTCGGCCTTGGCCGCAAGGGCGGCCAGCTCGGCCTGCTTGCGATCGTCGATGTCGTAGCTGACGCCGGGGAACCGCACCGGACGGCCGCTATCGTCAAACGTACAACGGCCCTGCGCCGAAACCCAACGCGCTCCCCCGTCACGACCGATGACACGATATTCGGCGACCAGCGTGCCATCGCCCGCCGGGTCCATCGCGCGTTCGATCGCGCGCTGCGTCTCGGTCAGGTCGTCGGGATGAATCCCTTCGAAGAAGGTGGCGATCGATGCGCCCTGCTCCGCCAGCGTCGGATCGACGCCATAGAGCAGCGCGAAACGGGTGTCGGCGCGGACGATATTCGCCTGTACGTCCCAGTCCCACGCCCCGATATTGCGCCCCGCCGACAGCGCCAGCTGCAGCCGTTCGTCGGCAGCGGCACGTTCCCGCTCCGCGACGACGCGCGCCGTCGTCTCTCCGGTCACACACAACAGGCCGGCGATGCGGCCGGCATCGTCAAAGGCGGGGGAATAGGTGAAGCTCCACCAGCTATCCTCCGGCTCCCCGGTGCGGGCGAGGTCCAGCTTCATGTCGGTCGCGACGACATGGCCGCCGGCCATGGTCTTGTCGACCAGCGGGATCAGTTCATTCCAGATGTTCGACCAGACGACGTCGAACCGCTCACCCAGCGATCCGGCAATCCGAACGCCCAGCAGCGGGCGATAGGCGTCGTTGTAGAAACAGCGCAGCTCCGGCCCCCATGCCAGGAACATCGGCGTGGGACAGGACAGGATCATCGCCAGCAGCGACCGCAGCGATACCGGCCAGCCGTCGATCGGGCCAAGCGGGTGGGTCGACCAGTCTCGCGCGGCGATCTCCGCGCCGGTCACCGTCTGCACTGAAAGGGGTCCGTTTGGCATATGCCCCGCGTGTTACGCCGCTGCCCCCGTCACGGCAATGGATCTCCCCCTCAGCGTACCAGCCCGGCATAGGCGAGCGCGGCATCGACCGCCGCCCGCGATGCTTCGGACGCGGGTGTCATCGGCAGGCGCAGGTCGGTCGGGAACCCCGGACGCACCCGGCCCAGCGCATATTTGACCGGGCCGGGCGACGCATCGCTGAACAGCGCGGCGTGGAGCGGAAACAGCCGGTCCTGGATGGTCAATGCACGGGCATAGTCGCCGGCGGTGCAGGCGTCCTGGAACTCGGCGCACAGGGCGGGCGCGACGTTGGCGGTGACCGAAATCGCGCCGACCCCGCCCATCGCGTTGAAGGCGAGCGCCATGTCGTCATTGCCCGACAGCTGGGCAAAGCCGGTGCCGCAGCGCAGCCGGTGTTCGGCGACGCGCGCCATCTGTCCGGTCGCGTCCTTGATCCCGACCACGACGTCCGGGAACGCCTTCACGATGCGCTCGACCGTTTCGACATTGATGTCGGTGATCGTGCGGCCGGGGACGTTGTAGAGCATGATCGGCAGCCCGCCTTCGCGCGCCAGCACCTCGAAATGGCGGAACACCCCCTCTTGGTTGGGGCGGTTGTAATAGGGCGGGACCAGCAACGCGGCGGCAGCGCCCGCCGCCTTCGCGGCATGGATGTGGTGCAGCGCGACGGCGGTGTCGTTCGACCCGCAGCCCGCGATCACCGGCACCCGGCCCCGCGCCTGGTCGACGCAGACGCGCACGACATGGTCATGCTCCTCGATCGTCATCGTCGCCGCTTCGCCGGTGGTGCCACAGGGGACGAGTGCGCTCGACCCGCTTTCGATCTGCCAGTCGACCAGGGCACGGAACGATGCTTCGTCGAACCGGCCGTCGGCAAACGGGGTGACGAGCGCGGGAATCGAACCGGAAAACATGGAAAACGCGCTCCGCAGACTGAGATTTGGGCCGAAAAGGTGGCGACAGATAGGGCGGGCTTCCATATCATGTCCAGTATGCTGACCACCGTGTTCAAGAGCGCGTTCCTGCTCACCGGCGTCACGAGCGCCGCCATGGCCGCCGGGATGTTCACTCCCGCCGCGCAAACCCCTGTCCCTGCCCCTGCCCAGCCGATGGTGCAGCCGGTCCCCCTGCCCGCCCGACCGATGGTCCAGCCGGTGGCGCAGACCCCGGCCTACGACCCGATCCAGCCGGTACTGGCCGACTGGAAACGGCTGCAGCAATCGGACAATTACCCCTTCACCGACTATGCCCGGTTCCTGCTGGCGCATCCCGGTTTTCCCGGCGAAACCAGCCGGCGCGCGGCGGCGGAGACGGTGCTGGCCGATGGTGCGCAGGACCCGGCGACGACCTTGCGATTCTTCGACCGGTTCCCGCCGCTGACCGCCGCCGGGCGACTGCACATGGCGGAGGCGCTGGCGGCAAGCGGGCGGATGGCCGAGGCGCAGGAAGCGGCGCGCGCCGCGTGGCGCCGGGGTGCGCTGCGCCCCAATGACGAGGCGAAGCTGCTCGGGCGGTTCGCCTCTGCGCTCACCCCGCAGGATCACGATGCGCGGATGGACCGGCTGCTGTGGCAGGGGGCAACGACTGCGGCCGGTCGCCAGATCAGCTATGTCTCGACCGCAATGCGCCCGACCTTCGACGCGCGGATGGCGTTCCGCACCAATGCGGCGGATGCCAGCGTGCGCGGCGAACAGGCCGGCGTCGACCGCGCCGATCCAGGCTATATCGGCGACCGTGCCAGCTGGCTGCGCGGATCGGGCCAGTCGGGGGCGGCACGCTCCTACCTCGCCCAGCCGCGCCGATTGTCGCGGACGCCGGGCGATGTCGAGGAGTGGCTCGAAGTGCTGCTGACCAATGCGAAGGCTGCGCAGGCCGACAGCCAGTTCGACCTGGCCTATCGCATCGCATCGCAGATCGACGATGCCTTTCCCGCCGGCACGGTCATTGCGGACGCCGCCTATGGCGAGCGTGACGACTATACCAGCCTCGCCTGGCTGGCGGGCACGGTGGCGCTGCAGAAGCTGAACCGGCGCAGCGATGCGACGGGCATGTTCGCGCGCTATGCCAGCGGATCGCGCACCCCGACCGTGCGGACCAAGGGCTATTACTGGGCCGGTCGCGCGGCGGAGATGGCGGGCGACCGACCCACCGCCGATCGCTGGTACGCGCAGGCCGCCGACTTGGGCGACCTGTATTACGGACAGCTCGCCAGCGAACGCATCGGCCGTCCCTTACGCGCGCCGAGCAACACCGCCGATCCGGCCGCGATCCCGCCCGCCGTCCGCGCGGCGTACATGAACAGCGACGTGGTAAAGGCGACGCGCTATCTGGGCCGCACCGGTCAAGTTGCCGACCAAGGGTTGTTCATCCGCAAGATCGCGGAGGATGCGCGCAGCGACACCGACCATGCACTGGCGGTCGAGCTGGCGCAGGCGATCAACCGCCCCGACCTGTCGGTGATGGTCGGGCGCAGCGCGCTGGTGAACGGGCATAGCGACTATACGCTGGCGGGCTATCCATCGGTCCCGGTCAGCGGGGCGCAGCGCGACCAGTTCACGCTGATCCACGCCATCGCACGGCAGGAGAGCCAGTTCGACCGCACCGCCGTCAGCCGTACCGGCGCGCGCGGGCTGATGCAGCTGATGCCTGGCACCGCGCGCGAAACCGCGACCAAGCTGGGGTTGTCCTACAGCCCGAGCGCGCTGAACGACCCGTCGTACAACATGGCGCTGGGGTCGAGCTTCATTCAGCGAATGCTCGATTATTATGGCGGCAGCTATCCATTGGCGGTGGCGGCGTACAATGCCGGGCCGGGTAACGTAAACAAATGGCTGCGCGCCAATGGCGACCCGCGTACGCCGGGTGTCGATGTCGTCGATTGGGTCGAGAAGATCCCGTACAGCGAGACCCGCGGCTATGTGCAGCGGGTGCTGGAAAATGCGGTCGTCTATGACCTGATCCACACCGACAAGGCCCGCTCGCGCGGACCGAACAATCTCAGCTGGTATCTGGGGAAGAACCGACCGGGATGAGCGAACCGCGTCCGAATTACATTACGCCTGCGGGCTATGCCGTGTTGAAGGCCGAATATGACCAGTTGCTGGGCGAGGAGCGTCCGAAGCTGGTCGACGTCATCGCCTGGGCCGCCGGCAACGGCGACCGGTCGGAAAATGGCGACTATATCTATGGCCGCAAGCGCCTGCGCGAGATCGACCGGCGGCTGGGGTTCCTTGCCAGGCGGATGAAGGCAGCGCGGGTCGTCGACCCCGCCACCCAGACCGAACGCGGCCGCGCATGGTTCGGCGCGACCGTCACCATCGCCGACGAGGACGACAACCACCGCGTGCTGGAACTGGTCGGCGATGACGAGGCGGATGCCGGGCACGGGCGAATCGGCTGGAACTCGCCGATGGCGCGGGCGCTGCGCGGAAGCGCGGTCGGCGATGTGCGGACGGTCGCGCTGCCGGCAGGGGCAAAGGAATATGAGGTGATGGCGATCACCTATCCATGATGGCCTCCCGTGGGTGACGAGGGCATTATTCCGGCTCTCGTTGCTCTGCGCTTGGCAAAGACCTTGCGAAAGCACCACCCACCCGCCCCCGGCGATAGCGTACCCCCGCGCAGGCGGGGGTCCAGGGTCCCAGACGCAAGTCGTTGTTTTGCTTGGCTCTGGCCCCCCGCCTGCGCGGGGGTACATCCGGTCCTCCGGACAGCTCCGGATTGCATCAAAGCCCTGACGTACCCCGGCGGAGGCCGGGGTCCAGTTGGCAAGGCTTTTCCATATTTTACCTGCGTCCCCCGACTGGGCCCCGGCCTTCGCCGGGGTACGTTGGGGATAACCATCCACCCAGCGCCAAGCCGATCGGATCGTGCCGCGCTGCCGCGGAGCGCAGCCACGTCACCGCCGTGCAACGGATCGTTTCGATCCTTGCGCTTGGGCAACGGCCGTGCCGCTGCGACATAAGCGGCAGTTCCTTTCGGAGAAGCCCGTCATGCCCCTGCCCGCCTCCCTTGCCCCGCGCCTGCTCGCCGCGATGCGGATCGTCTTCGGCCTCGTGTTCCTGAGCCATGGCGTGTCGAAGCTGTTCGGCCTGCCGCCCTTTCCGATGCCGATGAACGGAATGCTGTATGCCTCGGCAGTGCTGGAACTGGTCGGCGGGGCGCTGCTGATCGTCGGGCTGTTCGTCCGGCCGGTGGCATTCATCCTGTCGGGCATGATGGCCGTCGCCTATTTCATGGTCCATGCGCCGCAAGGCCCCTTCCCGATCGCCAATGGCGGCGAGGCGGCGGTGCTGTACTGTTTCGCCTTCCTGTACCTGGCGGCCGCCGGTGGCGGTACGTGGAGCATCGACGCCGCGCGGTACCGCGACTGACGGTTTCGGTCGCCAGCGGAGATCGCGTGCGATAGACCCGCGCCATGGCCACCCATAACGCTCCCACCGGCAACGTCGCGTTGCTGATCGATGCCGACAATGCCGGCGCCGCCTATCTCGACTCCGTGCTGACCGTGCTGGCCGAATTCGGCACCGTCAATGTGCGCCGCGCCTATGGCAATTGGGAGAAGCCGGGCCTGAAAAGCTGGAAGGCGCTGTTGATGCGCCACGGCATCGAACCGTTCCAGCAGTTCGACATCACCAAGGGCAAGAACGCGACCGACATGCGCATGACCATCGATGCGATGGACCTGTTGTTGCGCGGTCGGATCACCGGGTTCGGGATCATGTCGTCGGACAGCGACTTCATGCCGCTGGCCCAGCGCATCCGGCAGGAAGGGGTGCCGGTCTATGGCTTCGGCACCGACCGCACGCCCGAAGGGTTCCGCGAGAGCTGCACGCGGTTCATCGACGTCGCGTCGCTGGATGTCGAGGATGTGGCGAACATGCCGCTGCCCCCGGCGATCGGCGGGGCCCCTGCCGCCGCAACGACGCCGGCGCCCAAGCCCGACCCCGCCCCGGCGCGCAAGAGCCAGAAGGTCGATGCCGCCCTCGTGAAACTGCTTTCGGACGCCTATGACGCATCGAAGGTCGACAAGCGCGGCTTTGCCAGCCTGTCCGAAGTCGGCCAGCGTGCGGCGAACCGGTCGAGCTTCGATACACGGAATTACGGGTTCAAGCGGCTGTCGGACCTGATCGAGAAGGTGAAGGCGTTCGAGGTGGAGCGGCGCGACACCGGGGTATTCGTCAAGCGGGTTTGAAGGATGGAAGGCCTGCCTACACCGCCTCGGGCAACGGCATCGCGAACGCGACATGCGTCCCCGGAGCGGCATCCTCGAACCGCAGCGTACCCCCCAGCTGCCGCGCCAGGCTGGTGACCATCCGCATCCCCAGGCTGGTGGGGCGCGCCGCCGCCGGATCGAACTCCGCCGGCAAGCCCTGCCCGTGATCGACGACCTCCAGCCATAGCTGACCATCCTCGCAGCGGGTTTCGATTCGCACCGGCCCGCCGCCCTCGCCATAGGCATATTTGATCGCATTCGTGACCAGTTCGGTCAGCAGCAGCCCCAGCGGGATCGCGGTATCGCCGCTGACCACCAGCGGCGCGATGTCGCAGTCGATCGCGTGGTCGGGCGCCTGTTCCTTCAACTGCTCGACGATGCCGCACAGCAACCGGTCGAGCGCGACGACACCGACGCGGTCGCCCTGCCACAGCTGGTCATGCGCCTGTCCGATCGCGACGATTCGCGCCTGCGCATCGCCCAGCATCCGCTGCACGCGGGGATCGTCGTCCTCGCGCATCTGCAGGTTGAGCATCGCCGACACCATCGCCAGGCTGTTCTTGACCCGGTGCGATGCCTCGCGGGTCAGCAGTTCCTGATGCTCGATCGCGGCGCGCAGGTTGTTTTCCGCCTCCAGCCGCTCGATCGCAACGCCGATCAGGTTCGCGAAGCCCTGCATGAACGCCAGGTCGTCTTCCTCGAACCGGCCGTCCGAGCGGCTGTCGACCTCCAGCACGCCGAAGCGGTTGCCGTTCGCCTCGACCAGCACGTTGATCGCGCGCTTGACGCCATGGTCCGCCATAAAGCCGGGCGTGCGAAAGCGCTTCTCGTCGCGCAGGTGGTTGGAGATCACCGCCTCGCCGGTCTGGAACGCGAAGCCCGCGGGCGAGGCCATGTCGTCGCCCATCTCCGCGCCGCCGACCACGCCCTCGTTCCAGCCGATGCCGGCACGAACGATCAGCCCGCCGCGCGCCGCATCATGGTGCAGGAATTTGGCAAGTCGGGTCCGCATTCCACGCGCGGCCAGTTCGACCGACGCGCGGACGATTTCGTCAATGTCCCGGCTGCGCAGCGCGATACCGCCGAATTCGGCCAATATGCGCTGCTGGTCGAGGCGATAGCGGATCGCATCGGCGGGATCGTCCGACCCCGCCCCGTTTTCCTCGACCACCGGCATCCGGTCAGCGCGTCAGCTTCTTGTACGCCAGACGCGTCGGCCGATCCGCCGCGTCGCCCATCCGGCGGCGCTTGTCTTCCTCATACGCTTCGAAATTGCCTTCGAACCATTCGACATGGCTGTCGCCTTCGAACGCCAGGATATGGGTGCAGAGCCGATCGAGGAAGAAGCGATCGTGGCTGATGACCACGGCGCAGCCGGCGAACGTCTCCAGTGCTTCCTCAAGCGCACGCAGCGTCTCGACGTCGAGGTCGTTGGTCGGCTCATCGAGCAGCAGAACGTTGCCGCCCTCCTTCAGCATCTTGGCCATGTGAACGCGGTTGCGCTCACCGCCTGACAGCTGGCCGACCTTCTTCTGCTGGTCGGGCCCGCGAAAGTTGAACGCGCCGACGTAGGCGCGCGTGCCCAACTCCTGCTTGCCGAAGCGGAACACCTCCAGCTCGTCGGAAATTTCCTGCCACACGTTCTTGTTCGGATCGAGGTGGTCGCGGCTCTGGTCGACGTAGCCGAGCTTGACCGTCGAGCCGACCTCGATCGTGCCGCCGTCGGGCTGCTCCTGCCCAGTGATGAGCTTGAACAACGTCGACTTGCCCGCGCCGTTGGGGCCGATCACGCCGACGATGCCGCCAGGCGGCAGCGTGAAGTCGAGCCCGTCGAACAGCAGCTTATCGCCGTACGATTTGGTCAGCCCCTTGGCCTCGATCACCTTCCCGCCCAGACGCTCGGGCAGCTGGATCAGAATCTGCGCCTTGCCCGCGACGCGGTTCTCCTGCTTCTCCATCAACTCGTCAAACGCCCGGATGCGCGCCTTGGACTTGGTCTGGCGGGCCTTGGGGGTCTGGCGCATCCAGGCGAGCTCGTCGGCGATCGCGCGCTGGCGTCCCGCCTCCTCGCGCTCCTCCTGCTCCAGCCGCTTGGCCTTCTTCTCCAAGTACCCTGAGTAATTCGACTCGTAGGTGTAGTAACGCCCGCGATCGAGCTCGAGCACCCAGTTGACGACGTTGTCGAGGAAGTAACGATCGTGGGTGACGAGGATGACGTTGCCGGTATATTCCTTCAGAAAATTCTCCAGCCACGACACGCTCTCGGCGTCGAGGTGGTTGGTCGGCTCGTCGAGCAGCAGAATGTCGGGCTTTTCGAGCAGCAGCCGGCACAAAGCCACGCGGCGCTTCTCACCACCCGACAAATTGGTGACAGGTGCGTCGGACGGCGGGCAGCGCAGCGCCTCCATCGCCTGTTCGAGCTG
>NZ_CAJYQD010000035.1 GCF_913776855.1 uncultured Sphingomonas sp.
GAACAGGACGCGTTATTGTCCTTCGCCTTGCCCAGCAGCAGTGCCGATCGCCCTTCGAAATCGCGCAGGTTGACGTCGTTGCCTAATGTCGCGCCCACTGCCTTGCCCTGGGCATCGACCAGCAGCACCACCTCCGGCTCCGGGTTGTTCCACGTCGAATCGGACCGCACGCCGACGTCCGCGCCCCAGCCCACCGTCGACAGCACAGGCGATTTGGTGAAGATTTCCGCATCGGGGCCGATCGCGACCTCCAGATATTGCGACCACATTCCCGCCTCGATCAGCGCGGCCTTCAGCTCGGCCGCTTCGTTCGAACCGGGCTTCACCGAACGAATGCCACCACCGATGCGCGCTTCGAGGTCGCCGCGAATGCCCTGTGCCGCATCGGCATCGCCACGTGCGCGTTCCTCGATCACGCGTTCCAGCGCAGACACGGCAAAGGTCACGCCTGCCGCCTTCACGCATTGCAGGTCGATCGGCGACAGGATCGGCGGATGCTCGCCCGCCGGATCGGCCAGCGCCGCCACGGCGCAGACGACCGGACCATCGAGCGTCGCCACATCGCTGCGTTCCAGCAGGTCGGCGACGGTGGCAGCATGGGCCGACACGTCGATGACCTTGCCGCCCTTCAGCACGACCGGTGTCGGGCCGTCGGCCAGTTGCATCCGGCCGACCAGCAGCGCCTTGTCGTGATCCGCCGGCAGCATCCGCGCGGCATGTTCGGTCTTCATGTCCACCACCCCTTAGTGATTGTGGCGCGGCGTCGTTTCCGACGTCCGGCGATATTTGAGCGCGAGATCGAGGACGCCGCCGTCACCCAGCTGGCCGACCTTCTCACGATAGATTTCTTCCCACGGCGTCTGGCTGGCCGGGACCGGCGGGATGCCCTCTCCCTTGCGCCGTGCGATTTCCGCGTCGTCCACCAGCATGTCGCAGCGACCATGGTTCAGGTCGATGCGAATCATGTCGCCAGTGCGCAGCCATGCCAGCCCTCCGCCGACCGCGCTTTCGGGTGACGCGTTCAGGATCGACGGGCTGTCCGACGTCCCCGACTGCCGCCCGTCGCCGATCGTCGGCAGGCTCTGAATCCCCCGCTGTAGAAGCGCCACGGGCGGCTGCATGTTGGTGACTTCGGCCGATCCGGGCCAGCCGATCACACCCGCGCCGCGAATGACGAGGATGCAATTCTCGTCGATGTCGAGCGCCGGATCGTCGATGCGGTGGTGATAATCGTCCGACCCGTCGAACACGATCGCGCGCCCTTCGAAACAGCCTTCGTTGCCCGGCTGCGACAGGTAGCGTGTCCGGAAGTCGGGACCGATCACGCTGGTCTTCATGATCGCGACGTCGAACAGATTGCCCGACAGCACCAGAAAGCCGGCCTGGTCCTTCAGCGGCTGATCGTACGGCCGGATGACCTCACGATCCGTCGCGACGCGGTTGGCGACATTTTCGCCCAGAGTCTTGCCGGTGACGGTGGCGACGCTCCCATCGACCTTGCCCACCGCAATCAGCTCGCTCAGCACCGCCGGCACGCCGCCAGCACGGTGGAACCGTTCGCCAAGGAACCGTCCGGCCGGCTGCACATCGACCAGCAGCGGCAGTTCATACCCATAGTCCATCCAGTCGGACGGCTTGAGTTCGACATCGGCGTGGCGCGCCATCGCGTGCAGATGCGGGTGCGCGTTCGACGATCCGCCGATCGCGGTGATCAGCGCGATGGCGTTCAGGAACGACTGGCGCGTCAGAATCTTCGACGGTCGCAGGTCGTCATACGCCATCTCGACGATGCGCCTGCCGGTCTCATAGGCAATCTGCCCTCGCTCACGATACGCTGCCGGGATCGCCGCGCAGCCCGGCAGCGACATGCCCAGCCCCTCGGCAATCGCGTTCATGGTCGATGCGGTGCCCATGGTGTTGCAATGTCCGGCCGATGGCGCCGAAGCGGTCGCCGCCTCCAGAAACTCTTCCTCGGTGATCTCGCCCGCCGCCAGCTTGCGCCGCGACCGCCAGATCACCGTGCCCGACCCGACCAGATCGCCGTCGTGCCAGCCATCGAGCATCGGCCCGCCCGACAGCACGATGGCCGGAATATCGACCGTCGACGCCGCCATCAGCGCCGAGGGCGTCGTCTTGTCGCAACCGGTGGTCAGCACCACCGCATCGATGGGGTAGCCGTTCAATATCTCGACCAGCCCCAGATAGGCGAGGTTCCGGTCGATCGCCGCGGTCGGCCGCCGGCAATTCTCGAAGATCGGATGGGTTGGAAATTCCATCGGAATTCCGCCCGCCGCCTCGATCCCCGCCTTCACGCGCTTGACCGTTTCCAGGTGGATGCGGTTGCACGGCGTCAAGTCCGATCCCGACTGGGCGATGCCGATGATCGGACGCCCGCTGGTCAGTTCCTTGGGCGTGATGCCATAGTTCATGAACCGTTCGAGATAGAGCGCGGCCATGTCGAGACGGCCGGGCGCGGCAAACCATTCGCGCGAACGAAACGGGCGGGCGGGAGTGCGGGTCATCTTGTCCACTCGATCATGAAGAAAAAGCCCCGCCCGTCGTGAAACGGGCGGGGGCAAGGTCAGCCCTGCATGTCCTCCAGCTCCTTGCCCTTCGTCTCATGAATGAACTTCTGGACGAGGAAGAAGCTGATGACCGCGCAGGCACCATAGAAGCTGTAAGTGATCGTCAGGCCTAGCCCGGCAGCCATCACCGGGAAGCTCTGCGCGATCAGGTAATTGGCGAACCACTGAGCAAAGCCGCAGATCGCCAGCGCCGATCCGCGCATCTGGTTCGGGAACATCTCGCCCAGCATGACCCACATGATCGGGCCCCAGCTGACATTGAAAAATACGACGTAGAGGTTCGCCGCCCACAACGCGAGCGTGCCGAGTTCAGCCGACAGCTGCAGCTTGCCCGCCGCATCCAGCGTGCCGTTGTGGAAGCAATAGACCAGCGCCCACAGCGTCACCGCCATGCCGGCCGATCCGATCAGCAACAGCGGCTTACGCCCGATCTTGTCGACCAGCGCAATGGTCACGAAGCACGCCGCGATCGACACGACACCCGACAGGATGTTGATCTGCAGCGACTGATCTTCGGTGAAACCGGCCAGCTGCCACAACGTCGCACCGTAATAGAAAATAACGTTGATGCCGACCAGCTGCTGGAACACCGCCAGCACCAGCCCGGCCCACACGATCGGACGAATGCCGCCCTTCACCGGATCAAGAATGTCGCGCAGTGCCGGACGATGGTCCTTGCTGAACGATGCCTCGATGTCGCGGATCTTGATCGCGGCGGCGGCAGGTCCGAATAACCGGGTCAACACGATGCGCGCCTCGTCGAGCCGCCCCTTCTGCACGAGATAGCGCGGGCTCTCAGGAATGAAGAGCAGCGCAACCAGGAACACGGCGGCCGGAATGGCCTGCATCCAGTACATCCAGCGCCACGCTTCATACCCGCCCCACCAGATCGAGGTGGAAGCACCGGCCGCTGCGGCAAGGTAATAGTTCACGACGAACGCGGCGGTCAGGCCGGTGATGATCATGATCTGCTGGATCGTGGTCATCCGCCCACGAATGTTCGCAGGCGCGACTTCGGAGATATAGGCGGGCGACAATACCGACGCCGCGCCGACCGCCATGCCGCCCATGAACCGCGCGACGACGAATAGCAGCTGGACATGGCTGAACCCCTGGACCAGCGCACCGATCAGGAACAGCACCGCCGCCAGCATCATCACCTTGCGGCGGCCCATCGCATCGGCCAGCTTGCCGGCCAGAAACGCACCGACGAAACACCCGATCAGCAGCGAGCCGACCGTAAAGCCCAGCCCAGCTTCGCTCAGGCCGAATGCGGTCTTCAGGCCCTCCTGGGTCCCGTTCACCGCACCGCTGTCATATCCGAACAGCAAACCGCCGATCGTCGCCACCGCGACGATGGCGATGACAAGCGCGATATTCACGCGCTCCCCGCCCGCCTCTGTCATCCCCATCCACTCCCAAGCTCACTGCCGTACTGGACGACGTGTTAGCGGTAACGGTGGCGAATAATTATGATAATTGCAAGCGTCGCGATCAAACTGTCGCATGGATTACGGTCAACGGCACCCACCTGTCCGAATCAATGCGGTGCAGGCCCCGAGGATTCGCGCACGACCAATTCGTGTTCCAGCACCCGGTCCTCGTTTTCGCCATCGTCGATGCCCGCGCGCCGGTCACGTATTTGGGCGAGCAGCATCTCCACCGCCGCCTCTGCCATCGCTGCAATCGGCTGACGGATGGTGGTGATTTCCGGCCATGTCGTGGTCGCCAGCGAGGTATCGTCGAACCCGACGATGCTGACATCCTGCGACACGTGCAATCCGCGCCGATGCGCCACACTGATCGCCGCTGCCGCCATATCGTCATTGCTGGCAAAGATCGCGGTTGGCCGGTCGGACCGATCGATCAGCCTTTCCGCCGCATCGATACCCGATCGATAGGTGAACAGGCCCTGTTCGACTGGCATCGCCGCGACCGGCAAGCCGGCCGCTTCGATCGCAGCGACGAAGCCGCGCCAGCGCTCCCCGCTTGCCCCGTTGTTCGGATTGCCGCGAACGAAGCCGATGCGACGGTGGCCAAGGCCGATCAAATGCTCGGTCATCGCCTTGGCCGCCGCGAAATCGTCGATTCGCACCGACGCTCGCCCCGGCTGCGCCATGCCGACCGCCACCGCCACCGATGGCGTCCCCGCCGCGTCCAGTTCGTCCTGCACCAACGGAGCATCCGACAGCGGCGGAGGCAGGATGACCCCCTGCACCGGCGTCGAGGCGAAGCGCCGCGCACCCTCTGCCTGCGCCTCCGGGCTGTCGCCGTCGCACGGCTCCAGCACCAGGTGGCAACCCACCTTGCGCGCCCCTTCCAGCGCACCGATCAGGAAGTGCGACAGATACGCCATCGAAGGATTGGCATAGAGCAGGCCGATCTGCGCCGCTTCTCCGGCCGCGAGGCTGCGCGCGGCACTGTTGGGCGAATAGTTCAGCTGCTCGATCGCCGCCGACACCGCCTCGCGCGTCGACTGGCGGACATTGGCGCCGCCATTGACGACTCGGGATACGGTCATCGCTGAAACGCCGGCAGTTCGCGCGACGTCCTGTATCGTGACGCTACCACCACTGCGGCGACTAGGTTTATCCATGAAAAACGGTGGCTCCTTCGCAATGCTGATTATGGCGCGGCAACGCCGATTGCAAATCGCGACGATCGGTTGACGCATCGCGGTCAGCCCGATAGCTGATAGCGCTACCAATTACGGTGACGGCGCTGCCGGACGCCGAATGTCATGGGAGAGAGATCGTGACCCTAGCGTCCAAGCCCGTTCGCCTTGCGCTCGCCTGCCTGCTGGCGACTGCCGCCACCGGTACCGTCATCGCACAATCGCGCCCTGCCCGTCCGACTGCTGCCGAAAAGATGCTGTACAAAGACGCGTCGCAACCGGTTCCGGCGCGGGTCGAGGATCTGCTGCGGCGCATGACGCTGGAGGAAAAGGTCGCCCAGATGATTGGCGTCTGGGAAAAGAAGGGCGATATCCAGGACGCTCAGGGTAATTTTTCGGCGGCCAAGGCCAGTCGCGCCTTTCCCAACGGGCTCGGCCAGATCACCCGCCCATCGGACAAGCGCGGGGTGACCGTCAGCAACAACGCCGCCGGTGTCGCCGCGGACGCGGTCAACCGCACCGCACAGGAAACCGCCGACTATATCAACGCCGCACAGCGTTGGGCGGTGGAGAAGACCCGGCTCGGCATCCCGATGATCATGCATGAAGAGGCGCTGCACGGCTATGTCGCGCGCGGCGCGACCAGCTTCCCGCAATCGATCGCGCTCGCCTCGTCATGGGACCCGGCCTTGGTCGAGCGTGTCTTCGGCGTGGCGGCGCGCGAAATGCGGGCGCGCGGTGCCAATCTGGCGCTGGCCCCCGTCGTCGACGTCGCCCGCGACCCGCGCTGGGGCCGGATCGAGGAAACCTATGGCGAGGACCCCTATCTGGTCGGCGAAATGGGCCTTGCCGCGATCCGTGGATTCCAGGGCACGACCCTGCCGCTTGGCGCCAACAAAGTCATGGTCACGCTCAAGCACATGACCGGCCATGGGCAGCCGGAAAACGGCACCAATGTCGGCCCGGCCAACATCTCCGAACGCACCCTGCGCGAGAATTTCTTTCCGCCGTTCGAGCGTGCGGTGAAGGAACTGCCGGTCCAGGCGGTGATGGCATCGTATAACGAAATCGACGGCATCCCAAGCCATGCGAACAAATGGCTGCTCGACGACGTATTGCGCCGCGAATGGGGCTATAAGGGATCGGTCGTCAGCGACTATTTCGCGATCAGAGAACTCAACACCCGCCACAAGCTGTACGGCAACGACATGGCCGCTGCCGGCCGCCGCGCGCTAGACGCCGGGGTCGATATGGAGCTGCCCGATGCGGAAGGCTGGTCGACCCTCGCGCAGATGGTGAAGTCGGGCCAGGTGCCGCAGGCACAGGTCGACAACGCCGTCCGCCGCATCCTGACCATGAAATTCCAGATGGGGCTGTTCGAAAACCCCTATGTCGACGCCCGCACCGCCGAAGCGAAGACCGCGACGCCGGACGCGATCGCCCTGGCCCGCGAAGCTGCCGTGCGATCGATGGTGCTGCTCAAGAACCAGAACAACCTGCTGCCGCTCGATCCGTCCAGGGTCGGCAAGATGCTGGTCGTCGGCACGCACGCCCGCGACACCCCGATCGGCGGCTATTCGGACGTGCCCAAGCATGTCGTCAGCGTGCTGGAGGGGATGCAACAGGCCGCACACGGCCGGTTCTCGGTCGACTATGCCGAAGGTGTCCGCCTGACCCGCAGCCGCCAATGGGCCGCCGACAAGGTGGAACTGGTCCCGGCAGCCGAAAACGCTCCGCTGATCGAGGAAGCCGTGCGCAAGGCGGCGCAGGCCGACACGATCCTGCTGGTGCTGGGCCAGAACGAACAGCTGAGCCGCGAGGCTTGGGCCGACAACCATCTGGGCGACCGACAGAAGCTCGACCTGATCGGCGAACAGAACGAACTGGCGCGCCGCCTGTTCGCGACCGGCAAGCCGGTGGTCGTCGTGCTGTTGAACGGCGGTCCGCTGGCGGCGACCTATATCGACGCGACCGCACCGGCAATTCTGGAGGGCTGGTATCTTGGTCAGGAAACCGGCCATGCCGTCGCCGATGTCGTACTGGGCCGCGCCTATCCGGGCGGCAAGCTGCCGGTATCGGTGCCGCGCAGCGAGGGCCAGCTGCCGATCTTCTACAATCACAAGCCGACGTCGCGGCGCGGTTACCTTTTCGACAGCACGGCACCGCTCTATCCGTTCGGCTACGGCCTGTCCTACACCAGCTTTACCATAGGCGCACCGCGTCTTGCCAAGGGCACGATCGGCCGCGACGAAACCGTTCGCGTGTCGGTCGACGTCGCCAACGCCGGCCGCCGCACCGGTGACGAGGTCGTCCAGCTCTATGTCCGCGACGACGAAGCGACGGTGACCCGCCCGGTCCTCGAACTGAAGCATTTCCAGCGCGTGACGTTGCAGCCCGGCGAACGCCGGACGGTGACGTTCGACCTGAAGCCGAGCGATCTCGCCTTCTGGAACGTCGAGATGCACCGGGTCGTCGAACCCGGTACCTTTACCATCAGCGCCGGCAACAGTTCGACGCAGTTGAAGGCTACGACCCTGACCGTACGCTGACCGGCGATACGGGCCGGTACGTCGATGCTTCATGACGTACCGGCCATCGGACCAGACTGTCAGGCTGCCGCGCCAGTCTTTCGGTGCGTGTGCGTGCATGCTCGGCAATGGCGGTAAATCTGTAGCGCGGGGACCTTGGCCGAAGGGCAGTTCTGGGTTCGGCGTCCTAAGTCATGATCGCAAGGTCCGGTCCGGCGCGCGCAACGCGCCTGCTAACGGCACGAAGCCATCTGCAACGACACGGCCTCGGGACACTATGCTGTCAGCCGCCCGTTCCCGGTTCGATCTACCACAGATGCAAATAACCGGAACGCCGATCCTGCGGACGAAGGAGAGCGGGGCGGTTGGCTGTTCCGCACATAACGGCACCCTGTGCGGTGGATGCCGTACCGGCAGAATTGCCGCGTAGCCGGTTACGTTACAGCAGAAGGGGCACGACTGTTCCTGGCTGCTTCGTTGGCGAGGGTCGTCACCAACCGCACCAACGCGAACCCGTCTTGTTGAGCGCTTCCACTGCTACCCCGGCCAAAATTCAACTGCCCGGAACTGGACATGCCGCTTCAAGGCACTCGTTTCCCTGAGAACCCAATCGCTGGCGAGCTTCCGTCGACCTTCCATCAAACAGTGCCACCACAGCGTATTCGCCGCGTGGACTGGGACTGGGGATGATTCCGCCCACAACGCACGCCAGGCGCCAATGCCCCCAACCCGGCCCGCTCCTTTGAGCTGAGGTAACGCGAAACTGACGGCAGCTCGTCGATCCGACATGTGTCAGCCGACTTTGAGGTCCTAACCGAACACCAGCGGGGCTTTAGGTAGCGGCAGAACGACGTTCGTAGTTGCGCCCTGCCAAAGCCTAATCCGGGATTCGGTTGGCAAGCAACCGGATTGCGCTATCGAATCGTATCCGGATCGCCCGAAGTAACGAACACGCCGGCGTGGTCGATCAGACGACCTCTCGTCACGGGCACGTCAGCTTGGAAATGCGGGGAACTGGACTAAACCCGACAGATCCGGACGCCGTCGATGGCCATACCGGATCGATCGGGAAGTCGGATCAGCGAGCAGTCAACTGCAGCGCGCCGGGTTGCTCGAGCAAACGCAATCCGCGACGCGCGACGTCGTGGGAGTTGGCGACCTGCGACGACGACATGAGCAGCGACGCATTCTTGCTATCCAGTACACGCTCATACAGGTCCCGCGCTTCGGCCGGCCGCTGCGTCATCACATAGACGGCGGCAAGATTGAGAAGAACTTCCGGCTCGCGGCTTCCGGCACGGGTCTCGCGCTCCAGCGTGCGTCCAGCGGAAGACAGGTTGCCGGCCGTAATCGCGGCATGGGCATATTGTGCATCCTGGGCGTTCGCGCTGGAGGCGATCCCCATCACCGCCAGCGCCGAGCCAAGCAGTGCAACGGTTCCGATTCGCATGACATCATCTCCTGTTTGTTACATCGTGATGACATCAATGTTTCATTTTAAAGACGGTTGCACAAGCGATCTGACCGGCTTCAGACACAAAAAAGGGCGACCCGAAGGCCGCCCCTGATCGCCGTTGTTCCGGCCGGGCAAATCGCGGGTCAGAAGTCGCCGCGATACTGCTCGTTACCGACGAAGCCGAGCTTCGTCACATTGGCGCGCTTGACGATCGCCAGCACCCCGTCGACCACTTCATACCGCGCAGTCGCGTCGGGCTGGAAGTGAAGTTCCGGCTGCGGGCTCATCGCCACGGTCTGATCCAGATACTGGGTCAGCGTGACCTCATCGACCGGCGAGCCGTTCCAGAAGGTCTGGCCCTGTGCGTTGATCGAGATCTTGTTCTTCTGCGGGTCGATGTTGTTCTGCGGCCGATTGTCTGGCTGCGGAAGGTCGACCTTCACCGCGTGGCTCTGGATCGGAATGGTGATGATGAACATGATCAGCAGCACGAGCAGCACGTCGATCAACGGCGTCGTGTTCATGTCCATCATCGGTTCGTCGTCTGCGCGACCGCCGCCACTCATTGCCATGTCAGGCTACTCCTATTGACGCGTGCGCGGCGTGGTGTTCGGGTCCGGTTCGGAAATGAACCCGACCTTGGTGAACCCGGCCGACTGCATCGTGTAGATCGTGCCGCCGATGCAACGATACGGCGTGTTCACGTCGCCGCGAATATGCACTTCCGGCAATTCGAGGTTCGGGTTGCCGATGCCACCCTGGCGGGCGACTTCGTCTTCCAGCTTCTTGACCGCGCGGGTGCGCAGTTCGTCTGCCGTTACCCGAGTCAGACCCCAATATACCGCGCACTGGCCATCGAGGCCCTGCACCGACAACGAGACGTTTTCCGGCTTGGTCGTCGTCGGTTCGAACACGACCTTCGGGACCTTTAGGCCGCTCACCTGCTGGACCACGACCGGAACCGCGATCAGGAAGATGATCAGCAGCACGAGCATGACGTCAACGAGCGGCGTGGTATTGATGTCCGAGAGGGGGGCTTCATCGCCGCCGTCGCCAACACTCATCGCCATGAGGCTATCCTATCCACTTCTACTCAATCGAACCGCCGGACCCGATCACGGACCCGGCGGTAGTGCGCCGTCAGATCAGGCGCGCGGTGCGGTCGGCACGCCACCGGCCTGACCGGCGGTGGTGCTGCCGACTGCCGGCTTGGCAACCGGGGCCGGGCCACGAGCGGCGATGGTCGGACGAACCGCGCCGTTCGACGCGAGATAGCCCAGCACGTCGTTCGAGAACGACGACAGGTCCTTCTGGATCGACTTGTTGCGGCTCTGCAGCCAGTTGTAGGCAAGCACGGCGGGAACCGCGACGACCAGACCGATGGCGGTCATGATGAGCGCTTCACCGACCGGACCGGCGACGTCACCGATGGCGGCCTGACCGGCGGCACCGATCTTCACCAGCGCGCGGTAGATGCCGACCACGGTACCGAACAGACCGACGAACGGCGAGGTAGCGCCGACGGTCGCTAGGAACGGCAGGCCGCTGTTCAGCTTCGAGTTGATCGCCGATTCCGAACGGGCGAGCGAACCGTGGAGCCAGTCATGCGCTTCGACCGGATCGGTCAGCTTGCCATGCTGTTCCTGTGCGGCGAGGCCGTCGTCGACGATCTGACGATAGGCCGAGTTCTTGTCGAGCTTGGCAGCGCCTTCACGGAGCGAGTTCGACTGCCAGAACGAGGCACGGACGCGCTTCGCCTGGTTCATGATCTTCTGCTGTTCGAACAGCTTGGTGAACAGGATGTAGAACGAGCCGACCGACATGATGACGAGAATGACCAGCGTGCTGATCGCGATCGCGCCGCCCTGCTGCAGTGCCTCGTAGAAGCCGAAGTTCGGAGCCCCGGCGGGCGCACCGGCGGCAAGGATGGGGGTGAGCATCGAATAGTTTCCTTAGAGCTGATATGTTCTGGAAGAATATTGCCCCGGACGGCCCCGCGACCCGGAAGTCGCGAGGTACCCGGTCTTACCGATCTGCCGGCAGCTGCCAGCGAACGCGACGCGACGAACTCGACCGGATCGCATTGCCGGCCTGATCGAGCGCCGGGCTGTACCGGCCGCGACGAGTGATCGCGGAGCAGGCAGCGCGATCAAGCGCAGCCGAACCGGACGATGACGTCACGCGGCAGTTTTCGACACGACCCTGCGTGTTGATGTCCCAAGCGATTGCCGTCACGCCTTCGTCGCCGCTGTTCAGCGCGCTGGGCGGATAGTCGTCGTTGGTGATCCACTGCGCAGGATCGCCCTTTGCCCCCGCGGCCTTGCTGACCACGGGCGCCGGCGGCGCGGGAGGCGCGACCGGAGCCGGCGGTGCGGGCGGGCCGGCGGTCGGAATCGGCGCATAGGTCGGCGGCGGCGTCGTCACCGACTGCATCACCACAGGCGGCGGGGCCTGCGTGCGAACGATCGGCGGCGGCGTCACGACCGGCGGCGGCGACTGCGGCTGCGGCTGCTCGGGCGGTGGCGGGGGAGGAGGAATCTCCTCGGGCGGGGGCGGCGGTTCCTCGACGTCGAATGTCTCGGTGTCTTCGACCGCCTTCTTCACATATTTATAGGCAAGGCCGGAAATGAACGCATACCCGATCAGCACGTGGAGCAACCCCACGATGATCAGCGCGACGATCCGGCCACTACCTGCTTTTTGGTCAGCGTAAGCCATTCAGCAACCAAACTCCTCTAGCCCGGTACATTGGATCGATCCGTCCGGCGAAAACCGGCACGCAACGACCGCGTGTCCGGGGCTACGCGGCATTCCGGACCGCGATTGTCTATCGCGGCCTTTTAAACGACGCAAACGCTTTGTCGGACGAAACATTCGTACAATCGCCCCATGACCGAAATAAGTCTGTAACCACGGTTTTCCGGGGGGTAAGAGCGAGTGCATGAAACGCACTCCGCTCGCTACCGCAGCAATATCGCTTTGCATAGTCGCATGTTCGCCGGTTCTGGCCGGTCAGGGCGGGCCGGTTTCTGTTACCGCTACCGCCGATTCGACCCCGATCGCCTATGCCCGCCTCGCCCGGCTCGCGCTGGACAGCGACATCGTGCTGGACGCGACGATTCGCTCGGTCGCCCGGATCGCACCTGACGAGGCGCCCGGCCTCGCCGCCGGCCATGTCCGGTTCTACGTCACGGCCGATGTCGGCGCGCTGATTCGGGCGAACGGCCCCCTGCCCGCCAGGATCGGTTACCTGGTCGACGTGCCGTTCGACCCGCGCGGCCGTGCGCCCAACCTGAAGCGGCAGCGTGTCGTCGCCTTTGCCCGCGCGGTGGCTGGGCGTCCCGATCAGGTACAATTGGTCACGCCCGACGCACAGTTCGCCTGGGCACCCACGCTGGACCAGCGGGTGCGCGACGTGGTGCGCGACGTCATCGCCCCCGACGCGCCGCCCGCGATCACCGGCATCGGCAACGCCTTTCACGTCCCCGGCACCCTGCCCGGCGAGGGCGAGACGCAGATTTTCCTGCAGACGACCAATGGCGCGCCGGTGTCGCTCCTGATCCTGCGCCGTCCGGGGGAGCAGCGCCGCTGGGCCTTGTCGCTGGGCGACATCATCGATGAAGCGGGCGGCGCGCCCAAGCCCGATACGCTGGCATGGTATCGACTGGCCTGCGGCTTGCCCGCGACGCTGCCCGAGACGAGCCTGCAGTCGCAGGACGCCGACAATGCCGCGATCGCCCGCGACGATTTCGCGTTCGTTCGCGAATCGCTCGGTCGCTGCGACGACGGTCGGGACGGCTGACCCCGCCTTCAGCGCGCCAGATGGACGAAATCCCGTTCGAACCAGACCAGCCCGGCCCCGCCATCGACATAGAGTATCTGCCCGGTCGAGGCGCCGGCCCGAGCCAAGAACAGGACCGCGTCGGCAACCTGATCGACCGTCGGCAGCCGGTCGAGCGGCATCAGCGCCGCAAGCCGCTCGACCTGTTCGGGGCTGTAGTCGTCGGTCGCCAGCGTCAGCCCCGGAGCGACGCCATTGACCCGGACGCGCGGCGCCAGGGCCAGCGCAAGCGTCCGCGTCGCCTCCCCCAACGCCTGTTTCGACAAGGTATAGGCAAGCTGGTCGCGATGAGGGTGGGCGATACGCTGGTCGAGGATGTTGACCACCGCACTTCCCCCCTGTTCGGCCAGCGCGGTTGCCAGCACGAACGGCGCGGCGGCATTCACCGCGAAATGCGCGGCCAGTGAATCGACCGTCGGATAGCTTGCATCGTCCGCTCGAAAACAGGACGCATTGTTAACCAGCAGGTCGACCCGCCGTCCGAACCGCGCTGATACCGCCGCGATCAGCCCGCCGGCCGCCTCACCATCGGCCAGATCGGCTGCGAACACGTAATGTTTCGCCCCCGCCGCCGCGATCGCCGCGACGACCCCTGTCTCCGGCTCGCCCGGATGCGATGCATGGAGGGCGACATCATGGCCGGCCTGTGCCAGCCGCACGGCGATATGGCCGCCCAGCCGCCGGAAGCTGCCAGTGATCAGCGCCAGCGGGCGGCTCACCGCCGATGCCGGACCATGGTGACGCCGATCGATTCGCCCGCTTCGGCGATGGCCAGCTTCACGATGCGGATCTTCACCCGTTGCACGCGCGGATCGGACAGGAACAGCGTGTCGACGATATGGTCGGCAACACCTTCGATCAGGGTAAAATGGACCCCTTGCGGCAGTGACGTGGTAGCCGCTTCCTTCAAGTCCATATAGCTTTTCGATGCCGACAGCGGCGTATCGGGCGTGAAGCGTTCGGGGCAATCGAGGTCGACCGTCATCGAAATGCGCAGCGGCTGCGGCAGATGGGTTTCCTCGGAATAAATGCCGGTCAGGACATTCACTTCGACATCATGGACTTCAAGCTGAAGCGAATCGCGCAAGCGGCACCTGTCATCATGTGGGAATATGCGCGCGATAGCAGAAGGGCGCGAGCGCGTAAGCCGCCCGGTAATCTTCGCTTGTGCCCGGCCGATGCGACGGTACAGGCGCGTCCAGCATCCGTTTGTCGAATGGACCGAATATTGCCCGACCTGTTGCCCCTGGCCACCGTTCCCGTCGCCGATGTCGAGGCATTGCTCGACGCCGCGTTCGGTCCCGAGCGGCGCGGACGAACGGCCTATCGCGTGCGAGCCGGGCTATCGGTGATCGACGCGCTTAGCTTTGCGCGGGTCGAGGACGATCGGTTGATCGGCTGTATCCAGTGCTGGCCGGTGCAACTCGATGGCGACGATGGCCGGGTGTTGCCGCTGGTCATGGTCGGCCCGGTGGCGGTCGCACCCGACAGGCAGGGATTGGGGATCGGCCACGCGCTGATGCAGCGGGCGATCGCGACGGCGGGCGACGACGCACCGCTGATGCTGGTCGGCGATGCGCCCTATTATCAGCGCTTCGGCTTCACCGCCGAGCGGACCGGCGGGTGGCGGCTGCCCGGTCCCTATGACCAGGCGCGGCTGCTGTCGCGTGGGACGGTGCCGCTGCGGTCGGGCATTCTCGCCCCCCGGATCGCGCTGGCGGCCTGAACCCCTTGTCGCAGGCGGGCAGAGCGAGCTAACGGATTTCCATGCCCATGCAGCCTCCTGCCGATTTCGCTTCACTGTCGCTTGCCGAGGTGGCGCGCCTTGCCGCCGAGGCGAAGTTGCCGCCCGTCGAGCGCTGGAACCCGACCCATTGCGGCGACAGCGAGATGCGGATCGCCGCCGATGGCAGCTGGTTTCACCAAGGCAGCCCGATCGCGCATGCAGAGATGGTCCGGCTGTTCGCAACGATCCTGCGGCGCGAACCTGACGGCTCGCACGTGCTGGTGACCCCGGTCGAAAAGCTGTCGATCGCGGTCGATGACGCACCGTTCGTCGCGGTCGAGGCGAAGCTGTCGGGTGACGGCGATCAGGGCCGCATCGCCTTTCGCCTCAATACCGATGAAATGGCGGTGGCCGATGCCGACCATCCGATCCGGATCGAGGGGACGGTGGATACCCCCCGCCCCTATCTGCGGGTCCGGGGCGGCATGGATGCGCTGATTGCACGGACGGTCTTCTACGAACTGGTCGAACAGCTGGTCGCCGGGCCGGATGGGCGGCGCGGATTGTGGAGCGAGGGCGCGTTCTTCCCGTTCGAGCCGGCATGACGCTGGCGGAGCGGTTGCGGGCGCGGCTCGCGGCCCCCGCCGGACCGTTGCTGGTGGGGGACCTGAACGGCGAGGCACCGATGCCCGCGACGGGATGGCGTCCGGCGGCGGTGCTGATCGCGGTGACCGATCGGACGGAACCGGGTGTATTGCTGACCCAGCGGACCGGTGACCTGCGCACCCATGCGGGGCAGGTGGCGTTTCCCGGCGGCAGCATCGACGCGCAGGATACCGGGCCAGTCGGCGCGGCGCTGCGCGAGGCGGCCGAGGAGATCGCGCTGCCTGGTGACACGGCAGAGGTCGTGGCGACGCTCGACCGCTATCACACGGTGACCGGGTTCGAAGTGACGCCGGTCCTGGCGACCGTGCCCGCCGACCTGCCGCTGACCCCCCATCCGCGGGAGGTCGATGCGATCTTCGAAGTGCCGCTTGCCTTCCTGCTTGACCCTGCGAACCACGGGCGTGGCAGCCGGTGGCACGACGGGCGGGAGCGACAATTTTACGAACTGATCTTTGGCGAACGGCGCATCTGGGGTGCGACCGCCGCGATGATCGTCAATCTGGCGCAAAGACTTACATGGCCGTGACCGAACCTGCCACTCTTCCCCCCGCCGACTGGATGACGCGGCCCGGCCTCGACCGGCTCGCCGAGGCGCTGGGCGCCGACGCGGGGGCCGCACGCTATGTCGGCGGAGCGGTACGCGACACGTTGCTCGGCATTCCCGTCGCCGACATCGACGTCGCGACGATCCACCCCCCGCAGGAGGTCGTCCGCCGGTTGCAGGCGGCGGGGATCAAGGCGGTGCCGACCGGCATCGCGCATGGCACGGTCACCGCGGTCGCCGAAGGCACGGTGGTCGAGGTGACAACGCTGCGCCGGGATGTCGCCACCGATGGCCGCCATGCCGAGGTCGCGTTCACCGACGATTGGCAGGCGGATGCGGCACGCCGCGATTTCACGATGAACGCGCTGTATGCCGATATGGCCAGCCACCGGCTGTACGACCATTTCGGCGGGATCACCGACCTGCGCGCCGGCCGCATCCGCTTCATCGGTGATCCGCTGCGCCGTATCGCCGAGGATCATCTGCGTATCCTGCGCTTCTTCCGCTTCCTGGCACGGTTCGGCAACGCGCCGGACGAAGCGGGGCTGGCGGCGTGCGTCGCACGGGCCAACGACCTGATGGCGCTGTCGCGCGAGCGGATCGCCGACGAACTGCTAAAGCTTCTGGTCGCGCGCGACGCCATCGGCGTCCTGCGGCTTATGATCGATCATGCCATATGGCAGCCGGTCCTGCCGGAGTTCGACGCCGCCGGCATCGATCGCCTCGCCGCGCTGGTCGACGGGGAAACGGCGGCGGCCATCGCGCCGGACCCGATCCGCCGCCTCGCCGCACTGCTCGACGCCGGCAACGCGGAAGGGGTCACCGCCCGGCTGAAATTGTCCAATGCCCAGCGCAAGCGGGTCGGCGTCGCGCTCGGCGATGCGACGGGTAGCCCGCTGGCACTCGGCTATCGCCTTGGCATTGAGGGCGCGATCGACCGGCTGCTGCTGGGCGGCGATCCGGCGGCGGCGGCGACCGTCGCCGGCTGGACGCGGCCCAGCCTGCCGCTGTCGGGCGGTGCGCTGGTCGAACGCGGCCTTGCGCGTGGCCCCGATGTGGCGCGCGCGCTGCGACAGGTCGAGGACAGGTGGATCGCCGAGGGCTTTCCCGATGCGGAACGAACGGCGGCGATCGCCGACGACGTGGTGGCTCAGGCGTTGCGCGCGACCAGCAAGGCGTAGGCCGCGTCGGCGTCGATCGGACTCGAGTAGAAATATCCCTGGCCAAAGGCGCAGCCGAGCGCGACCAGCGTATGTTCCAGCTCCTGCGTCTCGATCCCCTCCGCCGTCGTGCGCAGGCCCAGCGCCTGGGCAAGGCTCAATATCGCACGGACGATCGCCACCTTGTCCCGATCGGCGAGCATTCCGGTGATGAAGCTGCGATCGATCTTCAGCTTGTCGATCGGCAGTTTCTGCAGATAGGCGAGGTTGGAATAACCGGTGCCGAAATCGTCCATCGCGATCTGCGCGCCCATGTCCTTCAGCGCCAGCATCGTACACAGCGTCCGATCCGGATCGACCACGAACGCGCTTTCGGTCAGTTCGATGGTGAAGCGATCGCCCGAAAGGCCATGCTGCGCCAGCATCTCGGCGAACATCGCCTCGACATTGTCGCGCTGCAACTGCACCGCCGACAGGTTGACCGCCATCCGCGCGCCGCAATCGCCGCCGGCCATACGATCCCACCGTTCCAGCGTCCGCCCCGCCTCTTCCATTGCCCAGCGACCAAGCGGCACGATCAGGCCGGATTCCTCGGCAACCGGGATGAAATCGACCGGTGAGATATTCTCTCCGTCCGGCGTGCGCCACCGCGCGAGTGCCTCGAAACTGCTGATCCGGCCGTTGGACAGGTCGCAGATAGGCTGGAACGCCAGATGGAGCTGTCCATCCTCCAATGCATGACGCAGCCGGGTCTCGATCGAGAACTGGCTGCGTACGATGTCGAACAGGTGCGGGCGATAGACCTCGGTCTGGCCGGTGCGTTTCGATCGCCTCACCGCGAACTGCGCGTGGCGGATGACGTCCTCCGCCTCCGCCTCGGCATCCTCGCCCAGTGCGATGCCGATCGAACATTCAACGCGGATATTGAAATCGGACAGCTGAAACGGCTGGACCAGGGCCTGTTGCAACCGCGTCGCTGCCTGCAACGCATCGTCGGCCCCGTCGCGCAGGCCAAGCAGTACCGCGAATTCGTCGCCGCCCGTCCGGGCCAGCACGTCGCAACTGCGCAACACGCCCTTCAACCGGCGGGCGACCGAAATCAGCAGTTCGTCACCCGAAAGCGACCCCATGCAGGCGTTGACTCGGCTGAACCGGTCGAGGTTGATCGCCAGCACCGCATAGCGCGCACGGTCGCCATCCGCGACCTGTTCCTCGACCAGATCGCCGAAGCCGGTGCGATTCGGCAGGCCCGTCAGCGAATCGGTATTCATTTCGCGACGCAGGCTGGTTTCAGTGCGCTGTTCCGGCGTCTGGTCGACCAGCGACATCATGCAGCGCGGGATTCCGATCGATTCCTGCCGCCGGGCAAGCGTCACGTCATAATGGCGACTATCGACCGCATCGCCCAGCTGCAGCGCCAGCCGTCGCCGGGTATCGCCGGACAGCAGAAACGCCAGCATCTGATCGCCGATTTCCTGCAGCAACGCCGCCTGGCCATCGACGCCGGTGAATCCGGCGGCACGAAAGGCGATATTGACCGACTCGAACACGACCTGCCCTGCCTTCTCCGAAACGATGGCCGTCGGCAGCGGCAACAGGTCGAGGACGGCTTCGAGCGGATCGGCGGCGGGCGGGGTGCAGATCGGCGGAACATCGACGCGCAACAGCCGCTGCCCCTGCACCTGCACGGGGAGCGGGGAAGACTGCGACTTGAACGCCGAGAATATCTGCCTGCCGAACGCCATTGCAATTGCTATGACCGACGGAGGTTAAAAGCTTCTGAAACCGGCGCCGCTCAATCAGAAACGATTGTCGCGCGGAAAACCGTTGGGCGGCATCCGGCCGGCCGCCCCGCGCGCGGCGCGCCATGGCGACAGGTCGCTTTCGGTGCGCATTCGCCCGGTTTCGCCCCCCATCGTCCAGTGCAGGCCGTCCGCGAACCGCAACGTCCGCGCATCGGACAGGCCGCCGTCGCGGAACCGTTGCAGCTGCACCCCCTGCCCGCGCGCCATTTCCGCCAGTTCGGCGAGCGGGAACAGCACCAGCTTGCGATTGTCGCCGATCGACGCGACATAATCGTCGTCGGCTGCGATCGGCCGGACGACCTTCATCTTAGCTCCCGGACGCGGTGCCATCACCTGCTTGCCCTTGCGCGTTTCCGCCAGCACATCGGCGACCCGCACCATGAAACCGCGCCCGTCGGTCGCCGCCAGCAACAGCCGTTCGGACGCCGCCGCCCGCGCCAGTCCGACGATCCGCGCCTCCCCGTCTAGGTCGATCATCGCCCGGACCGGTTCGCCAAAGCCGCGCCCGCCCGGCAGCTTGTCGGCCCCCAGCGTGTAGAAGCGTCCGCCATCGGTCGCGAGCAGCAGCTTGTCGGTGGTGTGGGCGTGGAACGCAAAGGCGGGGCCATCCCCCTCCTTGAACCGCGCGGTATCGGCCGATGCCAGGTCGACATGGCCTTTCAGTGCCCGCACCCAGCCGCGCTGCGACAGGATGACAGTCAGCGGCTCCCGCTCGATCATCGCCTCCGCCGGAATTTCACGCGCAGGTGCCGCTTCCTCGACCATGGTACGCCGCGCCCCAAGCGGCGTGTCGTGACCATAGCGGTCGCGCATCTTCGTCAGATCGCGCTTCATCCGCGTCCGCTGCCGTGCGTCGCTCGACAGCAGCAGCGTCAGTTCGGCCTGCTCCTTTTCCAGCTTCGCCCGCTCGCCGCGGATTTCCATTTCCTCCAGCTTGCGTAGCGAACGCAGCCGCATGTTGAGGATGGCTTCGGCCTGTCGATCGGTCAGCGAGAATTCCGCGATCAGCACCGGTTTCGGCTCGTCCTCGGTCCGGATGATCGCGATCACCCGGTCGAGGTTCAGATAGGCCGCGAGATAGCCGTCGAGCAGTTCGATCCGGTCGGCGATCTTCGCCAGCCGGTGTTCGCTACGCCGGCGCAACACGACGAACTGGTGGTCGACCCACGCCTTCAACGCCTCGCGTAGCGGCATGACCCGCGGGGTTCGGTCCTTGTCCAGCACGTTCAGGTTCAGGGGAACGCGCGTTTCGAGGTCGGTCAGCCGGAACAGCCCGTCCATCAGCACCTGCGGGTCGACGGTGCGGCTGCGCGGTTCGAGGACGATGCGGATTTCGGCATCCGATTCGTCGCGGACGTCGGTCAGGATCGGCAGCTTCTTGTCGTTGATAAGCGCGGCGATCTGCTCGATCAGCTTGCCCTTCTGCACGCCATACGGGATCTGGGTGATGACGATCTGCCAGCCGCCGCCCTTCTCCCGCTCGATCTCGTGCCGCGCGCGCACGCGGAAGCCGCCGCGTCCGGTCGCATAGGCTTCGCGGATCGCGGCGGGCGGATCGACGACGATGCCGCCGGTCGGAAAGTCGGGACCGCGGACATGCGCCAGCACCGCCGCGTCTTCGGCCTCCGGCTGATCGACCAGCACGATCGCCGCGTCGAACAGTTCGGCGGCGTTGTGCGGCGGCACGCTCGTCGCCATGCCGACCGCGATGCCGCTGGCGCCATTGGCCAGCAGGTTGGGGAACATGCCGGGGAACAGCTCCGGCTCCTGCTCCTCGCCGTTATAGGTCGGGCGGAAATCGGTCGCGTCCTCGTCGAGACCCGCCATCAGATCGATCGCGACCTGGGTCAGCCGCGCCTCGGTATAGCGATAGGCCGCAGCGTTATCGCCATCGATATTGCCGAAATTGCCCTGCCCGTCGACCAGCGGATAGCGCAGCGCGAAATCCTGCGCCAGGCGGACCATCGCGTCATAGACCGACTGGTCGCCATGCGGGTGATATTTGCCGATCACGTCGCCCACGACGCGCGCGCATTTCTTATACCCCGACGCCGGGTCGAGCTTTAGCAGCCGCATCGCCCACAACAGGCGACGATGCACCGGCTTCAACCCGTCGCGGACATCGGGCAGCGACCGCGCGGTGATCGTCGACAGCGCATAGACGAGGTATCGTTCGGACAGCGCGCTGTCGAACGGTGCATCGAACACGCCGATCGGCGTTACAGGGTCGGTCAGATCACTTGCCATCGCATCTGCGATAGCAGGGGAAAGCGCCCCCCGCGAGGGGCGAAATGGAACGAACCGGGATCAGGCGGCCTGTCGCCCCGACTCCACCGGTGCCGAGGGAAGTTTTCCATCGCACAACGCCCACACATCAGCCACGATCGAGCGCCATTCGTCCCCCTCCATATCGACCAGCCCGAACAGGCGCATCAGGAACGCGCCCTCCATCGCCACGAAGGCAAGGCGCAGCCAGCGGCCCTCGTCGGTCGAAACGTCGATCGCATCCATGCGGTTGCGATACCACCGCCGCACCTGCACCATGTGCTGCGGCGAATTGAGCAGCGACACCAGCAGGGTCGGCGCGCCGCGCTTCGACCGATCGTCATAGTTCGCGCCATAGGCAAGATGAGCACGGATGCGCGAAGCCTCGTCGTCGGGCACCGCGCCCAACTCGATCATATGCTCGGCATATTCCTGCTGCCAGCGTTCGAACATCGCCGCGATCAGCGATTCCTTGCTGCGAAAGCTGTACTGTACCCCGCCATTGGTGATGCCCATCCTTTCGGCCACCGCCGCGATGGTCAGGCCCGCCGGACCCTTTTCCATGGTCACCGCTTCGGCGGCATCCAACAGCTTGTCACGCTCGATCGTACGAATTCTACCCACGGTCCACGCCCCCTGTCGCCGTCCGATCGACGGCGCTGCCCTTCCCTAATGTCCCTTTAACCAACCATCCGACGACACACAATTTTATTATACGATATTACTGTTCTAGCGATCATTTCCGACAGCCTGTTGCAAATTTGACGGAATGCCGCGGTCGGGCAAGTGAATTTCGTCTTGAATTTCGATGGTTTGGGTCGAACGGAGCGGGCGGACCTCCCGAACCGGCTCGACCGTTCCCGATCCCACGCCTGACGTCCGACTGCGCGGACCGTCACCGTCGTTGCCCGGTCGAGCAATCCGATGGTGATCGAGCGACACGGCAAGGACATGACGAATTTCGGCCGAATGGCACGCTGTTTCCAAACCCATTGACCACCTGCCCCATAATTGCCACATTTACGCCACAATCAAGGCAAAGGTGGCGTATGCGATACCATGTCCCTGCTCTGGCCCTGCTGATCCTCGCCGGATGCAGCAAGGCACCCAGCGATGCGCCCGATAGTGCCGCACCGGGAGTCGATGTCACTGCCGCGCCGGGCGTTGCGTTCAGCTACCGCTATAGTTTCCGCCTGCCTGCCGCCCGGATCGCGGCGGTACAGGAGGCCCATGCCGCCGCGTGCGAACGGCTGGGCATCGCGCGCTGCCGGATCACCGCAATGCGCTACAGCCGGAGCGAGGATAACGACATTTCGGCGACGCTGGGCTTCTCGCTCGCCCCCGACCTCGCCCGCAGCTTCGGTCGGAACAGCATTCGCGGGGTCGAGGCCGCCGACGGGATGCTGCTCGATTCCGAAATCACCGGCGAGGACGCAGGCGCCAGGATCGACCAGCTTGCCCAGGCGCGCGACGCTGCCGCCGCCGACCGGGCCGCGATCGATGCGCGCAGCGGCACCGCGACCCGCGAAGGCCGCGCCGAACTGGAACGGCAACGCGCCACCGCCGCCGGATCGGAACGCGATGCCGCCACCGCGATTACCGAACAGCGCGCCGCACTGGCGGCGACGCCCGTCGTGTTCGACTATCGCTCCGGTCAGGCGATCCGCGGATTCGATCCCGCATCGCCCTTCACCCGCGCCGCCGATTTATCGGTCGCCTCGGCACGCTGGACGATCAGCACGGCGTTCGCGCTGATCGGCCTTGCCCTCCCGCCGTTAGCCCTGGCGCTGCTTGCCGTGCTGCTCTGGCGCCGCGTCCGGCATCTATGGCCCATGCGGGCGCCGAGCGCGGGCTGATTGCGCACCGCCGCCCCTTCCGCTATGCGGCGGCTTTCCGCAGGGGGCCGGACCCGCAAGCTCTGGCCCATGCCGTTTCGTTGAAGGGAATCGCATGGCTCGCCGCCGCCAGATCTACGAAGGCAAGGCAAAGATCCTCTATGAGGGTCCGGAACCGGGTACGCTGATCCAGTATTTCAAGGATGACGCCACCGCCTTCAATGCCCAGAAAAAGGGCACGATCAACGGCAAGGGCGTGTTGAACAACCGGATTTCCGAACATGTCTTCACGCTGCTCGGCAATATCGGCGTGCCGACCCATTTCATCCGCCGCCTGAACATGCGCGAGCAGCTGATCCGCCAGGTCGAGATCGTCCCGATCGAGGTCGTCGTGCGCAACGTCGCCGCCGGTTCGATCAGCAAGCGTCTGGGGATCGAAGAGGGACAGCAGCTCCCACGCACGATCATCGAATATTATTACAAGGACGATGCGCTCGGCGATCCGATGGTTTCGGACGAGCATATCCTGTGCTTCGGCTGGGCCGCGCAGGACGAACTGCACGAGATGGCCGACATGGCGATCCGCGTGAACGATTTCCTGTCGGGCATGTTCGCGGCGATCAACATCCGGCTGGTCGACTTCAAGCTCGAATTCGGCCGCATCTGGGACAATGATTTCAGCCGGATCATCCTTGCCGACGAGATCAGCCCCGACGGTTGCCGCCTGTGGGACATGACCACCAACGAAAAGCTCGACAAGGATCGCTTCCGCCGCGACCTGGGCGGTGAGGTCGAGGCGTATCAGGAAGTCGCACGGCGGCTGGGCCTGCTGCCCGAAGGCGCGGATTCGGCAGTGCTGGACCTCGAGACGCATCGCAAGAAGCGCGAGAAGTAACGGCTGACCAGGTCACGACGATGACGTACCCCGCGCAGGCGGGGGTACGTACTTCGAGATGAATTACCCGCGCGCGAACAGCGCCGGGTCGAGCGCCATGACCGAATCCGCCCCGCCCTCAATCTTGCGTCGCAGCGCGCTTGCATCGGGGATAATCCGCTCGGCATAGAAGCGCGCGGTCACTCGCTTGCCCTCGATGAACGCCGGATCGCCCTCGCCCGCCGCCGCCAGTGCTTCCGCCGCGGTCAGCATCCGCAGCCACATCAGGCCGGTCGCGACGATGCCCATGATGTGCATGTACGAATGCGCGCCCGCCCCGACATGGTTCGGGTTCTGCATCCCGTTGGCCATGAACCACATGGTCGCCGCCTGCAGATCCTTCAGCCCCCGCTCCAGCCGCTCGGCGAAATCGCGGGTCGCGTCCGATCCCTTGGCGGTCGCGATCTCCTCGCCCACGATGCGGAAGAAATGCTGGATCGCCCGGCCGCCATTCTGGGCCAGCTTGCGCCCGACCAGGTCCATCGCCTGCACGCCGTTGGTGCCTTCATAGATCATCGCGATCCGGGCATCGCGGACATATTGCTCCATGCCCCATTCGGCGATGTAGCCATGGCCGCCATAGACCTGCTGCGCATTGGTCGCCACGTCATAGCCCTTGTCGGTGCCGTAGCCCTTGATGACCGGGGTCAGCAGCGACACGAGGTCGTCGGCCAGCTCGCGCGCCGCCGCATCCTCCGACATGTGCGCCAGATCGACCTGCAGAGCGCCCCACAGGCACAGCGCGCGCAGCCCCTCGGTCAGGGTCTTGCCCTCCATCAGCATCCGGCGGACATCGGGATGGACGAACAGCGTATCGGCCCTTTCGCCCGGCTCCTTCGCGCCGATCAGCGCCCGCCCCTGCCGCCGGTCGCCGGCATAGATCACCGCATTCTGGTACGCGGTCTCCGCCACGCCCAGCCCCTGCAGGCCGACGCCGAGACGCGCAGCGTTCATCATGATGAACATCGCGGCGAGGCCCTTCATCTCCTCGCCGACCAGCCACCCCTTCGCCCCGTCATAGTTCATGACGCAGGTCGAATTGGCGTGGATGCCCATCTTATGCTCGATCGAGCCGCAAGTGACCGGGTTGCGAGCGCCCAGCGATCCGTCGTCGTTCACCAGGAACTTGGGCACGACGAACAGCGAAATCCCCTTCGAGCTTTCCGGCGCCCCTGGCGTTTTGGCAAGGACGAGGTGGATGATGTTTTCGGTGAGGTCATGTTCGCCCGACGAGATGAAGATCTTGGTCCCGGTAATGGCCCACGAGCCGTCGTCGTTCGGCACGGCGCGGGTCTTGATAAGGCCCAGGTCGGTGCCGCATTGGGGTTCGGTCAGGTTCATGGTGCCGCCCCATTCGCCCGACACCATCTTCGGCACGTACATCGCCTGCTGTTCCGGGCTGCCCTTCACCAGCAACGCGGCGATCGCGCCGTGGGTGAGGCCCGGATACATCGCGAACGCCATGTTGGCGGAAATCAGATATTCCTCGAACGCGGTGGCCACGACATGCGGCATCGCCTGCCCGCCGAACTGCTCCGGCGCCGACAACGTGCCCCAGCCCGACTCGACGAACTGGCGATAGGCATCCTTGAACCCCGCCGGCGTCGTCACACTGCCGTCGGCGTGGCGGGTGCACCCCTGCTGGTCGCCGGATGCGTTGAGCGGAAACAATACCTCTGCGACGAAGCGGCCGCCCTCTTCCAGTACCGCCTCGACGGTATCGGGCGTGGCATTGGCGAAGCCGGGCAACGCCGCATGGTCACCGATCTTCAGCACATGGTCGAGGATGAAGCGGGTGTCGCGAACCGGCGGGATATAGCTAGGCATGGGGTCAATCCTTCTCCAGAACAGCGCCCTCTTGCGGGGCGCTCTGATGGGGTAAAGCCGCGATCGTCGCCACGAAGTCGCCCAGTTCGGCGATCGCGGCGTCGATGTCGCGGCGCTGGTTTTCGAGCAGGGCGATCCGGTCACGGCATTTCTGCATCGTCACCTGCCGCTGCACGACCCGGCCGTCGCCGATGTCGTACAGGTCGATCATCTCGCGAATGTCGGCCAGGCTGAACCCGACGCGCTTGCCGCGCAGGATCCACGCCAACCGCGCGCGATCCCGCTGCGAATAGATGCGGGCGAGGCCACGCCGCTCCGGCGCGATCAGCCCTTCATCCTCATAAAAGCGCAGCGCCCGCGCAGTGACACCGAATTCGTTGCACAGGTCGGTGATCGAGAAGCGGTCTGCCTCGTTCGACTCGACGGTCAGGGCGGGGGATGCTGCCATGCCGCCCAAGCTAGTTTACGTTGACGTGAACGTCAACCATCCTCAGCCGGTGCGGCGGCAGGCGGACATTCGACCCGACGGGCGGGTTTGCGCTTCACCGCCGTCGTCGCGAACTCACCGGCGTCCAGCGCGCCATCGCGCCCCTTGTCGGCGGTCGCGAACTTCGTCGCGGTCTTGGCAGCCCATTCGTCGAAATTCAGCCGCCCGTCGCCATTAGTGTCGAGCTTGGCATAGGCTTTCCGCCGCGACGCCAGATATTCGTCGCGGGTGATGCGGCCATCGCGATCCTTGTCGTAACGGTCGAACCGCTTCTGTTCGCGGGTGCGCGGGGTCGCGGCGGGGGGATCATCGGCCAGTGGCACCTCCGCTTCCGCAGCGACCGTCGCCGCGCGCGGTGGGGGCGGCAGCGCCTCCGTCGCGGCATCGCTGCGGAACAGGAACAATCCCGCCGCGACCAACGCCAGCGCCGACCCCACCCCTGCCAAGAATCGCCACATCGCCTGCTCCCCCTTTGCCTGTCCCGTTACACGCCAGCGCTCACCGCCCGGCAAGCCCGAACCACATCAGGCGCGCCGCACGCTTCGGACCGCCCTGCGGCACACCGGCCAGTTCCAGCCGGGCCGACAGGGCCAGTATCCCCAGCGACCGCGCCACGCCGCCCAGCGATCCCGCAAGCGCCGCGCCCGCCAGCACGTCGGCCCGCGCGGCGACCGCGGGGTCGCTCTGATGCCGGGCAAGGTCGAACAACGCCCATCCGCGCCCCAATCGTTCGGCCACTATCGCGTCGCCGCCCAGCAATTGCGCCGCCAGGGCAAACAACCGCCCGCCCCGCTCCGCCGCAAAGCGTTCGAGCGCGGTGTCGTCCAATGCCTCTTCCTCGATCAGCACGTCCCAGCCATCGACGATGCTCGCCAATGCCTTACCGCTTCCCCCCCGCGGCAGGACATCTTCGGCCAGCGCCTCCAGCACCGGCATCGCGGGCGGGACGGCGGTATCCAGCTTCGACAGCTGTTCGCGCCACCACGCCAGCCGGATCTGTCCCAGCGCCGGCTGGGTCGTCGACCGCACGACATCGCCCAGCGCCGAATCTAGCGCGAGCAAGGCGGACAGCGCGGCGCGACGGCCGTCATCGGGGGCATAGGCCAGCGCAAGGCCGCGTTCGGGATCATGGTGCATTGCCGCGATCAGCCCGCGTCTTAAACTTCCGTCAACCCCGATCAGGCATGAAAGCCTGTGATATGCGCAGGGTGCGACTCCTGTGCCATGGCAGATGGACTGGGCGGGGCATGAACGGATCGGCGGGCGGGCAGCACAAGGTACAGGCCGGGGGTATCCTCAGCCGGCTGGCGCGCGACCGTCGCGGCAACACGCTGGCGATGATGGCCATCGCGCTGGTGCCGCTGGTCGGTATCGCCGGATCGGCGATCGACACCGCGCGCGTCTATTATGTGAAAGTGCGGTTGCAGCAGGCGTGCGACGCGGGCGTGCTGGCTGGCCGGAAGACGATGGACGGCACCGATTTCAATACGGACGCCTATCAACAGGCCCAAGCGTTCTTCGGCAACAACTTCAAGACCGGGATGCTGGGATCGCAACCGCCGTCGTTCGTACCGGTAAAGACTACCGAGAACCAGGTTGCCGGCACCGCATCGGTAGTAGTCCCGATGACGTTGACGAAGATGATGGGGATGGCGCCGGTCACCTTGAACGTCGTATGCGAAGCCAAGCTGGAGATACCAAATCTCGATGTAATGTTCGTTCTCGATACCACCGGGTCGATGACCGACACCAATCCGGGTGACCTGCAGAATAAGATTACATCGTTGCGCAGTTCAGTACTGAACTTCTACGACACGGTAGAAGCCGCGAAACGGACCGGTACGCAGGTTCGATATGGCTTCGTTCCCTACTCGAGCAACGTGAACGTCGGCATGTTGTTGAAGCCGGAGTGGATGGTCGATGAAGCGACCTATCAATCGCGAATCCCGGATACAACAACCACGTCGACATCGACGTCAACCGACAACAACGATTATGTTTACACCTATGGTTCGTGGGCCAAGATTGGCGGAACGGCAGTATCCACCACTTCCGCCGGCGCTCCGGAAAACTGCTTCGCACCAGCCAGTACGACCCGCACAGTGTCGACCTATACCGACTGGAGCAGCCCTTCTGGATCCGCGACCAGAACCCTGACGCAGGTCATCAATGGAAAGGCATATTCGGCTCGTGTGACCAACGGCACATGCGTGATCACGACCACCGAATATAGCGACTATACGCAACGCCGCACAGAGACGCGCAGCCCCAATCCCAACAAGGGTAAGCAGACCACGACAACCTCGACGACATACTGGTGGAATTACCAGCCGGTTAAGGTCAATGTTTCGTCGTTGAAGGGAAGCGGCGCAACCATGGCCGGTGGCACGCTGCCGCCGCAGCAGATCGCGAACAATTTTGGGTACCGCAACGATATCACCTGGAACGCGGCGAACGCGTGTATCGAGGAACGGCAGACAGTCAAGCAGACTAGCTACACAACGATACCGACTGCCGCCTACGACCTTGATGTCGATATGGTGCCGACGTCTGATCCAGAAACTCGCTGGAAACCCTGGCTGCCCAAGATGATCTATGTGCGGAACAGCTTCACCGGTCTGACCAGCGCTTCCATCAATACCAACAATCAAGGCAGCAACTCGGGTACCAATCCGAGCTATCCGAACATCAACGATTTCAACAGCGCCTATAATGCGCCGTGTCCATCACCGGCTGCGAAGCTCGCCTCGTTGACCCGTTCGAAAGTAGAGTCTTATGTCAACGGACTGACGCCCGGTGGCTTCACCCATCACGATATCGGTTTTCTGTGGGGTACCCGCCTGCTGTCGCCGACCGGCCTGTTCGCTTCAGAAAACGCGTCCGCACCGAATGGCAGCGCCATTTCGCGGCACCTAATTTTCATGACGGACGGCGACACCGATACCAAACGCATATCCTATGATGCCTATGGACTGTCCGCGATCGATCAGCGCCGAACCAACGGCATGCCGACCGATACCGATCAGAACACGATCGTCGCGAATCGACTGTCAGCGCTTTGCACGGTAGCCAAACGCAAGAACATCACCGTGTGGGTGATCGCGTTCGGTACTTCGCTAAGCCAAATGCTGTCCGATTGCGCCAGCGACGGTCGATCGTTCCAGGCGAACAACGCTGCGCAGTTGAACCAGACGTTCAGCAACATCGCAGCACAGATCGCCAAGCTTCGGGTTTCCCGATGATCCGGAGGATTGCATCAGATCGCCGTGGCGCGACGATTATCGAATTCACCCTGATAGCACCCGTGATGCTCTTACTGCTGATGGGCCTGTTCGACTTGTGCTATCGCTCCTACGCGCAGTCGATCCTGAACGGCGCAGTCCAGTTGGCAGGACGTCGTGCCACACTGGAGGGTAATGCCTCCGGAACCTCGACCGCCGCAATCGACAACGTCGTCGTCTCGCAGGTACGCGTGATTGCGAAGGGTCTGCGCTGGGAAAGCAGCCGACAGCACTACCAGGCATTCGGCGAAGTTCGCGGCGAACCGTTCGATGACAGTAACCACAACGGGCAATATGACGTCGGCGAGTGCTATTCCGATGTAAATGGAAATCGCAACTGGGACGCGAATCCCAGCCAAGATGGCCAAGGCGGCGCGAACGACATCACTCTTTATAGGATAAGCATAACCTATCCGCGGCTGTTTCCGCTGTACGGCCTTATGGGCCTACCCCCGGAACAGACCATTGAGGCGCAGACCTTGCTCAAGAACCAGCCCTATGGTGCGCAGTCAACGACTACTGCGGAGACGATATGCAGTTGACCTCCTACAAAATATTGCGACGAGTGCGTGACAATCGTCGCGGCGTGGCGATGCTCGAATTTGCTCTAGCATTGCCAGTCGTGCTGCCGATCGGCCTGTATGCCGCAGAACTTTGCAACTTTGGCGTTCGCCAGCTTCAACTGAGCCAGGCTGCACTGACGCTCGCCGACAACGGTTCACGTGTCGGCGTTGATACCAACATGGCAACGCAGCAAATACGCGAAGTTGATATCAACGATATCATCGAAGGAATACGGCTTCAGACGGCAGCGCTGCAACTTACGACGAATGGCCGTATTACAATCTCCAGCTTGGAGATGAAGAACGGGGAGCAATGGATACATTGGCAGCGCTGCGTCGGCTTAAAGCGTAATGCGGACTACGGTTCGAGCTATGGCAACGAGGGCGCAGGGGGAATCGCGGGAACTTCGTTCAAAGGGATGGGTGACGGGATGACAGTGAAGTCACCGCCCAATTCAGGCGTCATTTTCGTAGAAATAAACTACGATTACACTCCCCTTATCAGCAAGTATTTTGTCAGCGCGCGCAAGCTCAAACAGGTCGCGTCGTTCATCGTCCGAGATAATCGCGAATTTAGCTCGGGCATCACGAATCCGGTACCTGCTGTCACCGACCGCATGACCTGCGATCGCTTTACGACCTGACGATACGCCCAGCCGCTGCAGCAGGGTATACGTCGTCAGACAAACGCAGTTCCGTCAACCGCCGCCGCCCCTGACCAGCAGACAACAGCACCGGCCGAATAGCCGAAACGCAAAAATGGGGCAGGTATCGCATCTGCGCGATACCCGCCCCATCTGCTTCTGCCGTTCGGTACAGATGCCTTACTTGTAGGTCACCTTCCTCACCGCCGCGACGACCTTGTCGCTGGTGATGAGTGCCAGCTTTTCGAGGTTCGCGGCGTATGGCAGCGGCACGTCCTCGTTGGTGACGCGCAGCACCGGCGCGTCGAGGTCGTCGAAGCCCTGCTCCATCACCACCGCGGCGATTTCCGACGCGATCGAGCAGGTCGGCCAACCTTCCTCGACCACGACCAGGCGGTTGGTCTTCTTGAGCGACTTCAGCACCGTCTTGGTGTCGAGCGGGCGCAGCGTGCGCAGGTCGATGACCTCGGCATCGATGCCCTCGCCCGCCAGCTTCTCGGCAGCTTCGAGCGCCAAGCCCACGCCGATCGAATAGCTGACGATCGTCACGTCCTTGCCCGGCTTCATGATCCGCGCCTTGCCGATCGGCAGGACGAAATCGTCGAGCTTCGGCACGTCGAACGAACGGCCGTACATCAGTTCGTTTTCGAGGAAGACGACCGGGTCGGTCGAGCGGATCGCCGCCTTGAGCAGGCCCTTCGCATCGGCCGCGTCATACGGCGCGATCACGATCAGGCCGGGGACCGAAGCATACCACGGGCCATAGTTCTGCGAATGCTGCGCACCGACGCGGCTCGCCGCGCCGTTGGGACCGCGGAACACGATCGGGCAACGCATCTGGCCGCCGGACATGTAGTTGGTCTTGGCCGCCGAATTGATGATGTGGTCGATCGCCTGCATGGCGAAGTTGAACGTCATGAACTCGATGACCGGACGCAACCCGCCCATCGCTGCACCGGTGCCGATGCCGGCAAAGCCGTATTCGGTGATCGGCGTGTCGATGACGCGGCGGTCGCCGAACTCGGCGAGCAGGCCCTGCGTAACCTTGTACGCGCCCTGATATTCGGCGACTTCCTCGCCCATCACGAACACGCGGTCGTCGGCCCGCATTTCCTCGGCCATCGCATCGCGCAGCGCGTCGCGGACCGTGGTCTTGACCATTTCGGTACCAGCCGGGATTTCCGGGTCGGCTTCGCCTTCCTGGTCGGCGGCGTCGAACAGCTGGCGCGCGCCGGTTTCGGCGTGCTGCTGCGACGTGCCTTCCGGGGCCGGCGGGGCCTTGTCGTCGTTCTTCTCGTCGGCCTTGGGCGTCGCGGCGGCGGCATCACCGGCGCGCGCCTCGGTCGGCTGCGCCGACTTGGCGGCGTCGACGTCCTCGCCCTCGGCGGCAAGAATCGCGATGACCGCGCCGACCTTCACGTTATCGGTGCCCTCGGCGACCAGGATCTGGGCGATCGTGCCCTCGTCCACCGCTTCGAATTCCATCGTCGCCTTGTCGGTCTCGATCTCGGCCATGATGTCGCCCGACTTGACCGTGTCGCCTTCCTTGACGAGCCACTTGGCCAGCGTGCCTTCTTCCATCGTGGGCGACAGCGCCGGCATCTTCAGTTCGATCGGCATCTCAGTAGGTCTCCACCAGTACGTCGGTGTACAGTTCCTTGGCGTCCGGTTCCGGCGCGCTCTCGGCGAAGTCGGCGGCGGCGTTCACCACCTTGCGGATTTCGGCCTCGATCGCCTTCAGCTCGTCTTCCTGCACGCCCGCGGCGTTCAGCTCGCGCTTCAGCCCCTCGATCGGGTCCGAATTGTCGCGCATCGCCTGCACTTCGTCGCGGCTGCGATACTTGGCCGGATCGGACATCGAATGGCCGCGATAGCGATAGGTCTTCATCTCGAGGATGATCGGCCCCTTGCCCGCGCGCACCCATGCCAGCGCTTCCTCGGCGGCACCGCGGCACGCCAGCACGTCCATGCCGTCGACCTGGATACCCGGAATGCGGAAGCTCTCGCCGCGCTTGTACAGCTGGTCCTCAGCCGAGGCGCGATTGACGCTGGTGCCCATGGCGTACTGGTTGTTCTCGATCACGAAGATGATCGGGAGCTTCCACAGCTCGGCCATGTTGAACGATTCGTACACCTGGCCCTGGTTCGCGGCGCCATCGCCGAAATAAGCCATGCAGACGCCGCCGTCGTTCGCGTACTTGTGCCCGAACGCGAGACCCGCGCCCAGCGACACCTGCGCGCCGACGATGCCGTGGCCGCCATAGAATTTATGCTCGGTCGAGAACATGTGCATCGACCCGCCCTTGCCGCGGCTGATGCCGGCTTCCCGGCCCGTCAGCTCGGCCATGATGACCTTGGGATCGATGCCATAGGCGAGCATGTGGCCATGGTCGCGATAGCCGGTGATGACCGAATCCTTGCCGGATTCAAGAGCCGATTGCAGGCCGACCGCGACGGCTTCCTGGCCGATATAGAGGTGGCAGAAGCCACCGATCAGGCCGAGACCGTACAACTGCCCCGCCTTTTCTTCGAAACGACGGATCAGCAGCATTTCCTTGTAAAAGGAAAGCAGCTCTTCTTTCGACGCCTCGTACCGCTTTGGCTCCCCCGGCCGTTCGCGATTGGGAATGACGGGTTCGCTGGTGCGGCCTGGCGCCGGTGCTTTTGCCACGGTTCGGATGCCTCGTTCCTGAAAGGATGGGTTAGGAGCGCCGCCTATGGCGTGATTTCCGCCCCCGCGCAACCGAAGGGGGACGCCTTACGTACCGGAATCAGTCGTCCAGCCGGATTCCGCACCGCGTGCGCGCCGCCGCCTCACCCGTGATCGGCACGATGAATTCGTCCGGATGCGCGACGTTCAGCTTCCTGCGAACCAACTCGTCGACCATGTCCGGGTCGGCATGGCGCGGATCGAGCAGCTCGACCCGGTTGCGCAGATCGGCGCGCACCTTTTCCAGGCACGCATATTGCGCCTTCCGCACGCTCAATTTTCGCTGATAGTCGCGATACGCCAGCACCCCGTTCGGCCCCAGCACCGCATGATAGGCGAAGAAGCCCATGACGAGGATCACCAGCGCCGGCCAACCGGCACGCTTGAGCATCTGGCGAAGGGGGGAAGGACGCGGCATCGCGCGTATGTCGTGTATAGCCGGTTTCCACGCAAGCCGTCTGTGATGCAACCGGAGCCGATATGCACTTCCTCCATGATCCTAACCAGCTTACCGACCCGATCGATTTCGACACGTTCCTGAAGGTCGACATCCGCGTCGGCACGATCCTGTCGGCCGAACCCTATCCGGAGGCACGCAAGCCTGCGATCAAGCTGCTGATCGATTTCGGCCCCGCGATCGGCCGGAAACGGTCGAGCGCGCAGATCACCGAGCATTACGATCCGGCCGCGCTGGTCGGGCGACAGGTCGCGGCGGTCGTCAACTTCCCCCCGCGCCAGATCGGCAAGTTCGTGTCCGAAGTGCTGACATTGGGCTTCCCGGACGAGGCGGGCGCGGTCGTGCTGTTCGCGCCGGACCATAAGGTGCCGGATGGCGGGCGGCTATTCTGACGCCGATCGCCCTGACCCTGCAAGCGGCCCGGATCGGGCGCTGTCGGTTCAGGCGTCAGCCACATTGCGCCAGCGATCCTCGCGCCGAGGGAAACATACAGGGGGATGACAGGATGCGATTGGCGGTTGCGGCAATGGTTCTGCTGGGCGGATGCACGCTGGCGACAATGGACGGGTTCGACACCCTCGCCCCGGACGGGGAACGGGTTGAGATGACCGGCATTCCCGGCTGGCAGGACGGCAGCTTCCGCCTAGGCCATGCGGAGGGTCACGTCCGCCGCCGCGCCGTCGGCGCCACCCGCGAATGGCACGACGATCCGTGGGGCGACGTGACGCAGGCGGTAGTCGAACGGACCGGTACGCTGACCTTCGACCTGTCTGGTGCCGAGGCGGGCGGCCGGATCGAGGGACGATGCCGCTATGGCCGGGGCGAGGTGCAGCAGCATTTCGGCGGACTGTCGATCAGTGCGGTGGGTCACCCCCTGCGGTTCGCCTGCGCCTATCGAATCGACGGGCGGGATGCAGGCGGCATGGACCTGTCCGGTATCCGCCCGTCGGGACCGACCCTGGCCGAACCGCGCGCGGGCGTGGTCGAAATCGAGGGCACCGCGCTGGAGGTGACGTCGCACCACAGGATGACCGGCGGACAACAACCGCTCGAAGCGCCGATCGGCTATGTCCTGTCCGATGGTGATGGTCGCGTGGTGGGGGCGATCGAAACCAACGGCACCGGTACGCGGCGGTTGATCCTGCCCCGACCGGCGAAAGAACGGCGGACAGCCGTCGCCGCCCTGGTCACGCTCGCGCTGTTCTGGGATCCGGGCGACACCGATTGACGCGCGCCACCATCCGCCAATGCAAAGGGGGCGCCGGTTCGCACCGACGCCCCCTTCCGCTGCACGATGCGATCGATCAGCGCAGGATCGAACGACCCGCATAGCGCGCCGCGCCGGCCAGCTCTTCCTCGATCCGGATCAGCTGGTTGTACTTGGCAAGCCGGTCCGACCGCGCCAGCGACCCGGTCTTGATCTGGCCGCAGTTGGTCGCGACCGCGAGGTCGGCGATCGTCGAATCCTCGGTCTCGCCCGAACGGTGCGACATAACGGCGGTATAGCGGTTGCGCTGCGCTAGGTTCACCGCCTCCAGCGTCTCGCTCAGCGTACCGATCTGGTTGACCTTCACCAGCAGCGAGTTGGCGAGACCCTGCTCCAGCCCCATCGCCAGACGCTTCGGGTTGGTCACGAACAGATCGTCGCCGACCAGCTGGACCTTGTCGCCGATCTTGTCGGTCAGCGCCTTCCAGCCCTCGAAATCGTCCTCGCCCATGCCGTCCTCGATCGACAGGATCGGGTAGCGTGCGGCGAGATCGGCGAGATAGTCGGCCATTTCATGCGGGCTGAGCGACTTGCCCTCGCCGACCATTTCATAGCGACCGTTCTTGAAGAACTCGGTTGCGGCGCAGTCGAGCGCGAGCATGACGTCCTCGCCCGGCTTGTACCCGGCGCGCTCGATGCTCTGCATGATGAAGTCGAGCGCGTCGATCGTGCTGTTGAGCGCCGGGGCGAAGCCGCCTTCGTCGCCGACCGAGGTCGACAGGCCCTTTTCCGACAGGCCCTTCTTCAGCGTGTGGAAGATTTCCGAACCGCAACGGACCGCTTCGGCGATGCTGTCGGCACCGACCGGCATCACCATGAATTCCTGGAAATCGATCGGGTTGTCGGCATGTTCGCCGCCGTTGATGATGTTCATCATCGGCACCGGCAGCAGGTGCGCGGACACGCCGCCGACATAGCGATACAGCGGCAGGCCGCGCGCATCGGCCGCGGCCTTCGCGACCGCCAGGCTGACGCCCAGGATCGCGTTCGCGCCCAGGCGGCCCTTGTTCTCGGTGCCGTCCAGCTGGATCATCGCCTCGTCGATGTCGCCCTGGTCCTCGGCATCCATGCCCAGCACCGCTTCGGCGATGTCGCCGTTGACCGCCTCGACAGCGGTCAGCACGCCCTTGCCCAGATAGACCGACTTGTCGCCGTCCCGCTTCTCGACGGCTTCGTGCGCGCCGGTTGACGCGCCCGAAGGCACGGCGGCGCGGCCGAAGCTGCCGTCCTCCAGCAGCACGTCGACCTCAACGGTCGGGTTGCCGCGGCTGTCGAGGATCTGGCGGCCATGCACCTGAATGATTGCGGTCACGTAACGACTCCTTCTATGTCCGTGCGAACGGCTTGGTCGCGGTCCCTCTATCCATTCGTCCCGCGACCCGCAAATCCTCTGCGCAGGACGGAACCGCTCTTGTGCCGCATGGTTTTCCTACCGAAACGAAGAAAGGATTCGTTATGACCGACTTCAATCGGACCGGCACTTCGCCGACGACCAACGACAGCAGTGTCGTCCTCGATACCGACCTGCCGTCGACCAGCGGCACCACCACGGACACCGTTGGCAGCACCAAGCAGACGCTGAAGGACGAAGCATCGAAGCTGTCGGCCAAGGCGACCGACAAGGCACGCAGTCTCGCCGACGAAGGTAAGGCAAAGGCCACGGGTGCGCTGGACGAGTTCTCTAGGCTGATGGAAGACGCCGCCGGCACCGTCGATGAAAAGCTTGGCGAGCAGTACGGCCAGTACGCCCGCTCGGCCGCCAAGGCCATTTCGGGCTTCTCGGACGGCCTGCGCGGCAAGGAAGTCGAGGATCTGCTGGCCGATGCCGGCGATTTCGTGCGCAAGAGCCCGGCAATCGCGATCGGCACGGCCGCCGCGCTCGGCTTCGTGCTGGCGCGCATCGTGAAGGCCGGGGTCGACACCGACGCCACCCCGTCGGCCAAGGGCTGAGCCTGACCATGGGGGACGAGGGACTGGGAACGGTCGTCACCCGCGTTGTCGATGATGCCAAGGCCTATGCCCAGGCAGAGATCACGCTGTGGAAGACGGTGGCCAGCACGCGCGGATCGCAGGCCGGCATTGCCGCCGGCCTTGCGGTCGGTGCGATCGTCATCGCACTGTCGGCGGTGACGGCGCTGCTCGTCGGCGCGATCCTGTCGCTGCGGCCGGTCATGGGTCCGGGTTGGGCCACCTTGCTGGTGGTAGTGGTGGCATTCGCCGTTGCCGCCCTGCTGGGAAAAATGGCCCTGACCGGGTTCAAGCGGGTCACCGCCCCGATGGGAGACAAGCATTGATCCCGCCCTCGCTCGCCGCCGCGCAGGCCGATGTCCTCGTCAAGCGCGCCCGGCTAAAGGCCAGCCTGGCCGAGGCAAAGCATCGGCTGTCGCCAGCCACCATCGCCTCGGGCGTTGCCGACGATCTTCGCGACAAGGCGGAAGAAGGCGTCGCGGTCATTCGCGAACGACCCGGCGTAGCCGCCGGTGTCGCGACCGGAATCGTCGCGCTGCTCGCCCGCAGGCGGATCATAGGCCTGTTCCGCAAGGCTCCTCCACCCCCGCCGCCGCCCTTGCCCCCGACTGCCCCGACAAAGGAATAGCATCATGAGCGAACTCAAGACTGCCCCCACCGCGACCACCACCGGCACGATCGACACGATCAAGGACAAGGCGGCGACCGCCGCCCACGCGACCAGCGACGCAGCGCATGATGCGGCGCAACGCGCGTCGGAAGTCGCCCACGACGCTGCCAAGCGCGCATCCGACACGATCGAGGCCAACCCGCTCGCGGTCCTCGCCGGCGGCCTCGCGCTCGGTGCCGTCGTCGGCGCGCTGCTGCCGCGCACCGCGCAAGAATCGAAGACTCTGGCGCCGCTGGGCAAGAAGCTGGCGGCGGCGGCCACCGCCGCCGCCGCGACCGCCCGTGACGTCGGCAAGGAACAGCTCGCCGCAGCCCTGCCCAGCAAGGACGGCGCCAAGGAGCAGCTGCGCTCGGTGTTCTCGAACGTGGTGCAGGCCGCGACCGATAGCGGGAAAAGCGCTATCAAGGGCTGATCCATACCGCGGCACGAAAGTTATGGGTTGAAGGGTACGCTCCGTTCGCTATGCGACGGTGCGTATTCTTTTTTGCACTGCGGGAACGACCATGAGCAAACTTCACCTCGTCTTCGGCGGCCGCGTCTCCGATCCGCGCACGCTCGACTTCGCCGACCTCAAGGCGATCGACGTCGTCGGCATCTTTGGCGACTATGCCAGCGCCGAAAAGGCATGGCGCGCCGCAGCACAGCGGACGGTGGACGATGCCGAGATGAAATATGTGGTGGTCCATCTCCACCGCCTGCTCGAACCGGAACTGCCGGCGGCATAAGCGCGCCGCGCGTCAACGGATACCGTTCAGTTCGATCAGCTTCGAGCGAAGTCGGGAAGCGTCCGTCGAGAGGGGCTTGATCGGGACACCCCTTCTCGACTTCGATTCTCGACAAGCTCGAACAAAACGGGATGAGGTAGGTTAGCGAGCGGAAGCTGCGTCGGCCGAACGCTACGCCCGGCTCGCCTGCGAACGCCAGCGCCACAGCAACAGCGGCCGCAACAGCACCATCCCCGCGATAAACCCGCCGACATGCGCCGCGCCGGCAATCGGCATCTCACTGCCGGCACTCGACCAGCCGATGAACAGGTTCAGCGCGGTCCAGAAGACCCCAAGCCATATCGCATGGACGACATGCGCCGGAATCGGCCCTATCGCTTTGGCCTTGGTTCCACCGAACAGCAGCGCGTAGGCGCCGATCAGCGCCGAAATCGCACCGCTCGCTCCGATCATCGGCGCTGGCGAACTCGGTCCGGCCAGCCACTGCGCTGCGATCGACGCATAGGCACCGACCAGCAACAGCACCAATACGCCCCGCAGCCCCACCGCCCGCTGCGTCGGCGTACCCACGATCGCCAGGCTCAACAGGTTGAAGCCGAGATGCAGCCAGCCATCGTGGATGAACGCAGCAGTAATCGGCGTCAACCATACCGGCACGAACGGCGCAAACCCCTCGATCGACGCGACATCACTGGTCAATCGCAACGGCACGAAACCCGCTGCGATCGAAGCGCTCCACACACCGCCCGTCAGGATGATCCAACCGCTTAAAAAAGCGATCAGTCCGCCGATCGTCAGGATCGCCGGTGACGGCCGCCGTTCGAACATGGCGGTTTAGATGAACTCGATTTTCGAGATCTGGTAATAACGGTCGCCTGACGGCACCGTCACCTCGACATCGTCGTCGACCTTGCGCCCGATCAACGCGCGGCCCATCGGCGAGTTGTACGAGATACGACCCGACTTCGCGTCCGCCTCGGTCTGACCGACGATCTGGTAGGTGATCGCCTTGTCGTCCTCGTCCAGCAGCGTCACGGTCGCGCCGAACACCACCTTGTCGCCCGACAGGTCCTTCGGGTCGATGACCTGCGCGCGCGACAGCTTGTCCTCGATATCGGCGATCGACGCCTCGATCTGGCCCTGCCGTTCCTTCGCCGCATGATATTCGGCGTTTTCGGACAGGTCGCCATGCGCGCGGGCTTCCTCGATCGCGTCGATGATCTGCGGTCGTTCCACCTTCAGCTGCTTGAGGTGCGCCGTCAGGCGGTCATAGCCCTCCTGCAACATCGGCATCTTTTCGACCGTCGCCATCGCGCGCGCGTCCCTTTTTCTATCATTGCCCCCGCCACACGGACGAACCCGTCAAGGCCCGTCCGCGCGCAACTTTTCGCTGATGGGGATCAGTTGTGCGATTGCGAATAATAGGACTGGAGCGGCCGCACTTCAAGGGACCGGGCACCCAGCGCCTGAATGGCCTGCGCCACCGCGACGCTGGCCGGGGCCGTGGTGAAATACGGCACCTTCTGCGACTGCGCCGATGCGCGGATCGATTCCGAATCCTTCAGCGACTGCCACCCTTCGGTCGTGTTGAAGATCATCGCGATATCACCGTCGAAAATCTTGTCGACGATATGCGGGCGTCCCTGTGCGACCTTGTTCACCCGTTCGACTGGCACGCCGTTTTCGGAGAGGTAATCGGCGGTGCCGCTGGTCGCGACGATCCGGAAACCCAGTTCGATCAGCAGCTGCACGCCCGGCAGGATCACCGGCTTGTCGCCATGCTTGACCGACACGAACACCGTGCCGCCCTTAGGCAGGACGATGCTGGCCCCCATCTGCGCCTTCGCGAACGCAGTAGCGAAATCGCTATCGATTCCCATCACTTCGCCAGTCGACTTCATTTCCGGCGACAACACCGGATCGACGCCGGGGAAGCGACCCCACGGGAACACCGCTTCCTTGACCGCGACATGATCGATGTCGCGATCGATCGTCGGCAGGTCGGCCAGCTTCTCACCCGCCATCACCCGCGCCGCGATCTTGGCGACCGGCGTGCCGATTGCCTTTGCGACGAACGGCACCGTGCGGCTGGCGCGCGGATTGACCTCGATCAGATAGACCTTGCCGTCCTTGACCGCGAACTGGATGTTCATCAGCCCCTTGACGTTCAACGCCTTGGCAAGCGCCACCGTCTGCCGCTCGATCTCGGCGATGACCTCCGCCGACAGCGAATAGGGCGGCATCGAACAGGCGCTGTCGCCCGAATGGACGCCGGCCTCCTCGATATGCTGCAGCACGCCGGCCACGACCACATCGTCGCCGTCCGCAATCGCATCGACATCGACCTCGATCGCGTCGCGCAGATACTGGTCAATCAGCACCGGGCTGTCGCCCGACACCTGCACCGCGGTCTGGATATAATCGTCGAGTTGCTGGAGCGAGTCGACGATCTCCATCGCCCGCCCGCCCAGCACATAGCTGGGGCGCATCAGCACCGGATAGCCGATCCGCTCGGCGATCACCGCCGCCTCGTCACGGCTGCGCGCCAGGCCGTTGGCCGGCTGGAGCAGGCCCAGCGACTTGACCAGATCGGCGAAGCGCTCGCGATCCTCGGCAAGGTCGATCGAATCAGGCGTCGTGCCCAGGATCGGGATGCCGGCGGCTTCCAGTGCGCGCGCAAGGTTCAGCGGCGTCTGCCCGCCGAACTGCACGATCACCCCGACCAGTTCGCCCTTCGACGCCTCAACGTGCAGGATCTCCAGCACGTCCTCGGCGGTCAACGGTTCGAAATACAGCCGGTCCGACGTGTCGTAATCGGTGCTGACCGTTTCCGGATTGCAGTTGACCATGATGGTTTCATAGCCGGCGTCCGCCAGCGCGAAGCATGCGTGGCAGCAGCAATAGTCGAACTCGATCCCCTGCCCGATCCGGTTCGGACCACCGCCGAGAATTACGATCTTCTTGGCGTCCGACGGCTGGCTCTCGTCCTCCGGCTCACCAAAAGTCGGCGCTTCGTAGGTCGAATACATGTACGGGGTCTTCGCCTCAAACTCGGCGGCGCAGGTGTCGATGCGCTTGAAGACCGGCCGCACGCCCAGCTTGTGGCGATGCGCGCGCACTTCGTCCTCGGTCACACCACCGGTCATCATCTTGACGACCTCGTGGATCAGGCCCGAGCCGCGCTGGATACCGCGTTCCATGCCGCGCAGATTGGCGGACTGCAGCGCCAGCCAGGCGAGACGCTTGTCCGAAAAGCCCATGGATTTGAGGCGACGCATCCCCGCAGCGTCCTGCGGCAGCCCGTTGGTGCAGACTTCGGTCTCGGCCGCGACGATTTCCGCCATGCGTTCGAGGAACCACGGATCGTACTTTGCGATGGCGTGGACTTCGGCGACGGTGAAGCCCTCGCGCAGTGCCTGTGCCGCGACGAGCAGCCGGTCGGGGGTCGCGACGGCCAGCGCCGCCTCGATCTCCGCACGCGGCGCGCCGACCAGCCGTTCGACGCTGTTGAAGCCGGACAGCCCGGTTTCGAGGCCCCGCAGCGCCTTCTGCATCGATTCATGGATGTTGCGGCCGATCGCCATGACCTCGCCGACCGACTTCATCGCGGTCGACAGCACCGCCTGCGACCCCTTGAACTTTTCGAAGGCGAAGCGCGGAATCTTGGTGACGACATAATCGATCGTCGGTTCGAACGACGCCGGCGTCGCGCCGGTGATGTCGTTGGTTATCTCGTCCAGCGTATAGCCGACCGCCAGCTTTGCAGCGACCTTCGCGATCGGAAAGCCGGTCGCCTTAGACGCCAGCGCCGACGACCGCGACACGCGCGGGTTCATCTCGATCACGATCAGGCGGCCGTCCTTCGGGTTGACCGCGAACTGTACGTTCGAACCCCCTGTTTCGACACCGATTTCCCGGAGCACCGCGATCGATGCGTTGCGCATGATCTGATATTCCTTGTCGGTCAGCGTCAGCGCCGGCGCGACGGTGATCGAGTCCCCGGTATGGACGCCCATCGGGTCGATATTCTCGATCGAACACACGATGATGGCATTGTCGGCGCGGTCGCGCACGACTTCCATCTCATATTCCTTCCAGCCGAGCAGCGATTCCTCGATCAGCACCTCGGTGGTCGGCGACGCGTCGAGGCCTTCGCGGACGATCTTCAGAAACTCGTCGCGGTTGTAAGCGACGCCGCCGCCGGTCCCGCCCAGCGTGAAGGACGGGCGGATGATCGCCGGCAGCCCGACATGCTCCAGCCCGGCCAGCGCCTCCGCCTCGCTGTGCGCGATATGGCTGCGCGCGGATTCGAGGCCGATCTTGTCCATCGCGACCTTGAACTTCTGACGGTCCTCGGCCTTGTCGATCGCCTCGGCATCGGCACCGATCATCGTCACGCCGAACTTTTCGAGCGTGCCGTCATTCGCCAGCGCCAGCGCGGTGTTCAGCGCCGTCTGCCCGCCCATCGTCGGCAGCACCGCATCGGGGCGCTCCTTCTCGATGATCTTGGCGACGATCGCCGGGGTGATCGGCTCGACATAGGTCGCGTCGGCCAGTTCCGGGTCGGTCATGATCGTCGCGGGGTTGGAGTTGACGAGGACGATGCGATAGTCCTCCTCCTTCAACGCCTTGATCGCCTGCACGCCCGAATAATCGAACTCGCAAGCCTGGCCGATGACGATCGGCCCTGCGCCGATGACGAGGATGGACGAAATGTCGGTGCGTTTTGGCATTACAAGGCATCCAGATCGATAGAAAATTTAGATTTTACGAACGCCTTTATGGCATCTGTAAGCAAAGCGGCAGCAACTGCTTTGGACGTACTTTTGAGAAAGTACCCTGCATCCGATATAGCTAGCAGCACTCCAACTTTTAGCTGCAGGATACGGAAGCTTCCAGCGTTCCAAATCTTATTTGCTGCTTCCAGTTGAGCAATAACGCGAGATCGATCCGCCGGGTCTAGCTCTGCATCATTCGCGCCTCTGACGTCATCCAGAAGTTCCGCGATACCTCGCGAAATATCTACGGCGTCGGCGGAATTATGATCGAACGTAACGAACCGGTCTGATGCGACTGCCAGATCCCTGCCTTCCTGCAGTAGCTCGAATCCATCAGCCCCGAGAGAAAAATAAAATTCCCCGTCTTCTTCCAAACGATCAAAGATGCTACCGTCATCGATGGATAAATTCATAACACGAGAAGCAAACGCCTTCTTGACACTCAAGCCGCTGCGGTCGACTATACTTTGCACGTCAAACCACTCGTATTCGTCTGACTCAACGAGTAAACGATATACTCCTCGGGCTAAAGCAAGCTGAGCGTTCTCGTAGTTTATCACTTCATCATGCCTACGAACCGCTCGAACAGGTAGAAGCTGTCCTGCGGTCCCGGCGACGCCTCTGGGTGGTACTGCACGCTGAACGCGCGGCCGCCGTCCGTTTCGATGCCGGCGTTCGAGCCATCGAACAGCGACACATGCGTTTCCCGCACCCCCGCCGGCAGGCTGTCGCGTTCGACCGCGAAGCCGTGGTTCATGCTGGTGATCTCTACCGCACCATCGGACAGACGCTTGACCGGATGGTTCGCGCCGCGATGGCCCTGATGCATCTTGGTCGTCTTCGCGCCGAGCGCTAGGCCGAGCAGCTGATGGCCCAGACAGATGCCGAACAGCGGCTTGCCCGTGTCGAGCAGCTGGCGGATCACCGGCACGGCATAATCGCCGGTCGCGGCGGGGTCGCCCGGACCGTTCGACAGGAAGATGCCGTCCGGGTTTGCCGCCATGACCTCTTCATAGGTCGCGGTGGCGGGCAGCACGGTGACTTCGGCACCGGCGTGAACAAGGTTGCGGAAAATATTGCGCTTGCTGCCATAATCGATCGCGACGACATGCGGGCGGCGGGCATCGGCGGCCGGCTCCGCGCTGCCGGGCGCAGTGCTGTCGTCATAGCCCTTGCCCAGATGCCACGCCCCGCCGGCCCAGCCATAATGGGTTTCGCACGACACGGTCTTTGCGAGGTCCATGCCCTCCAGCCCCGGCCAAGCCTGTGCCTGTGCCAGCAATGCGGGAATGTCGAATTCGCCGCTCGCCGAATGGGCGATGACGCCGTTCGGGGCGCCGCCCTGCCGGATGCGGCGGGTCAGCGCGCGGGTGTCGATGCCGGCGAGGCCGATGCGGTTGTGCCGTGCCATCCAGGCATCGAGATGCTCGTTGGAGCGGAAGTTCGACGGCGCGGTGACATCCTCGCGCACGATCATGCCCAGCGCGTGCGGGTCGTTCGCCTCGACATCGTCGACGTTGGTGCCGACATTGCCGATGTGCGGGAAGGTGAAGGTGATGACCTGCCCGGCGAAGGACGGATCGGTCATGATCTCCTGATAGCCGGTCATCGCGGTGTGGAAGCATACCTCGCCGACCGCTCCGCCCTCGGCTCCGAAGCCACGGCCCCACAGCACGTCGCCATTGGCAAGGACGAGGACCCCGGTGGCTCCTTCAGGCATGGCGAATGGCTTGGCGTCGGCCATGATGGGCGGGCACTCCTGGGTAAATCTGATGATGTCGCTAAGCGGTGGCGGCTAGTCCCAACCCCGGCCCCCGTCAATCCTGTGATCGTATGATGATTGCGGCTAAGGGTGATCGCTTATCCAAACGAACGACATCGGAACCGCCATGATTCGCGACACCATCAAGGACGCGCTCGTCACCGCCATGAAGGGCGGGGACAAGGAAACGACCGCCACGATCCGCCTGATCCAGTCGGCGATCAAGAACCGCGATATCGAGGCGCGCACCGGCAAGGCGCCCGGCAGCGACGATGCGCTGGTCGTCGAAGTGCTGCAGAAAATGGTGAAGCAGCGCCGCGAATCGATCGACATGTACGAGAAGGGCAACCGCCCGGAACTGGCCGCCGCCGAAGCGCGCGAAGTCGGTGTCATCGAACGTTTCCTGCCAGCCCAGATGGACGATGCGCAGACGGCGGCGGCGATCGAAGCGATCAAGGCCGACCTGAATGCTGCCGGCATGAAGGACATGGGCCGCGTCATGGCGGAGCTTAAGTCGCGCCACGGCAGCGAGTTGGATATGAGCAAGGCCAGCGCGGCGGTGAAGGCTGCGCTGAGTTAAGCCATTGCCGTACCCGTTCCGTTCGGGGCATATGGACCCATGACCCTTTCGCCCCAGTTCCTCGACGAGTTGCGCACCCGCACGACGCTGTCGGCGCTGGTCGGCAAGTCGGTGAAGCTCCAGCGCTCGGGCAACGAGTTCAAGGCCTGCTGTCCGTTCCATACCGAGAAGACGCCGAGCTTCTGGGTCAATGACGACAAGGGCTTCTACCACTGTTTCGGCTGCGGTGCGCATGGGGATGCGATCCGCTGGATGACCGACCAGCGCGGCCTGCCCTTTATCGATGCGGTGAAGGAACTTGTCGCGGCGGCGGGCATGGAGATGCCGGCGCAGGATGCGCGATCGGCACGTCAGGCGGAACGGGCCAAGGGCTTGCACGAGCTGATGGCCGATGCGCAGGTCTGGTTCGCCGACCGGCTGGGCGACGAGGGCGGCATCGCCCGCGAGGCGCTGGCCAAGCGCGGCATCAAGCCGGAAACCGCCCGCGCGTTCGGCATGGGCTTTGCTCCCGATGCGCGCGGTCGATTGAAGGCGGCATTGGCGTCCTATGGCGATCCGATGCTGGTCGAATCGGGGATGCTAATCTCGGTCGAGGGCAAGGAGCCGTACGACCGGTTCCGCGGACGGCTGATGATCCCGATCCGCGATGCGCGCGGGCGGACGATCGCGTTCGGCGGCCGCATCCTCGGCGATGGCGAGCCGAAATATCTGAACTCGCCGGAAACCCCGCTCTTCGACAAGGGGCGCACGCTCTACAATATCGACCGGGCACAGGCCGCCGCGCGCAAGGCCAAGCGCGTGATCGCGGTCGAGGGCTATATGGACGTCATCGCGCTGGCACAGGCTGGCTTCGATGAGGTCGTGGCGCCGCTCGGCACCGCGCTGACCGAGCATCAGCTGGAACGGCTGTGGCGGATGGCCGACGTGCCGATCCTGTGCTTCGATGGCGATGCGGCGGGGATCAAGGCGGCCAGGCGGGCGGCCGAACGTGCGCTGCCGCTGCTACAACCGGGCAAGAGCATCGCGATCGTCACCATTCCCGACGGCATGGACCCCGACGATCTGGTCCGGGCGGAGGGCAGCCAAGCGTTCGAGGATTTGCTGGCGCGCCGCGAATCGCTGTCGGATTTCCTGTGGCGGCTGGAACTGGCGACGCTTCCTCCCGGCGCCGGCCCCGACGAGCGCGCGGCGTTCGAGCATGAACTGGCGCGTCTGGCCGGGACGATCGGGCACGAGGGTATTCGCCGTGAATATTTCCGGACCTTCAAGGACCAGTTCTTCGCGCTGTTCGGGGCGAAAGACCGCCGCCTGCGCATCGTCGCCAACGACATGGCAGCAGCGGCCGAGGTCAAGGAAGTCGATCTAGTCTTCGCGTTCCAGCGCGCAGTGCTTGCCGGGCTGATGCAGCACGTGAACGTACTTACGCAGCATTGCGAATTGATTGCGCAGCTTCCGATCGTGAACGGCGTCCTGCGGCGATGGCGCGACCATTTGATTGACCTAGCCATTTATCGCAGCGACCTCTCCAGCGATCTGCTGCACGAAGCGGTCACGAATGACCGACAAGTCGTGGAACAGGCACGTCGTGACAAACAAACCGATCTCGCGTTCAGCTTCTGGCTGCGTGGTGTCGATCCGACGGTAGCCGAAACCGACCTCTTGCGGGTGATCCAGATCCTGGTCGACGAACAGGCGTGCCGCCGGGCGGAGAATGCGGCGGCCGAACGCTGTCGTCAGGATACGACCGAGCGGACCTTCGCCGATTATCAGCAGGCACGGTCGGACCATGCCGCCGTGCAGGCACGCATTCGCAGCTGGATGGAGGAACTGGACGAGGCGGCTTGATCCCCCCGCCCTCGCCTCCCATATCGCCGTCGTACAATTGCCTCGAATCTACCTCCGAACCGCCCGATTGCACGCTCTTGGCTTGCAAAACGCGCGGTGACGGACAAAGACGGCGGGTAAAATAGCGCCAGTGCGGTTGCGCTGCGTGAACTTTCTTGAGGGTTATTGATGGCCAAGGCGAATGGTGGCGGCGACGACACGATCGATACCGGCGACGCGCCGCTGATCGACCTGAACGAAGGGTCGATCAAGAAGCTGGTCGCCCGCGCCAAGAAGCGCGGCTACATCACCGTCGACCAGCTGAACGAAATGCTGCCGCAGGATCAGATGACCTCGGAGCAGATCGAGGACATCATGTCGGCGCTGAACGACATGGGCGTCAACGTCGTCGAGAATGAGGACGCGGGCGAGGACGGCGAGGGCGAGGAACGCGCCAAGCAGGACGAGGACGGCGACGACGAAGCGTCGGCCGATCAGGACGATGCGTCCGCCGCGTTCGAACCGGTCAAGAAGAAGGAAACCGTCGACCGGACCGACGATCCGGTGCGGATGTACCTGCGCGAAATGGGCGCGGTCGAACTGCTGAGCCGCGAGGGCGAGATCGCCATCGCCAAGCGGATCGAGGCCGGTCGCGACACGATGATCTTCGGCCTGTGCGAGTCTCCGATCACGTTCAACGCGATCATCGGCTGGTCGACCGCGCTGAACGAAGGCACGATGCAGCTGCGCGAAATCCTCGATCTCGACGCGATGCTGTCGAAGGACCCGGCACCGGAATCGCTGTCGGACGACGAGGACGGCGACGACAATGGCGAGATTTCCGCCAAGAACGCCGGCCCGACCTTCAAGGACGAGGAGGAGCCCGAGGAAGCGTCGGCCGATGAGGATGAGGAAGGCGGCGAGCGTCGTGCCCCCCGTCCGAGCGACGATGAGGACGAGGACAACACCCTCAGCCTCGCGCAGATGGAAGAACAGCTGAAGCCGCAGGCGTTGGAGAAGTTCGCCAACATCACCGCGATCTTCAAGAAATTCTCCAAGATGCAGTCGCAGCGCCTGGACGCGATGGCCGCGGGCGATGGCCTGAGCGCCGCCGAGGAGCGCAAGTACCAGAAGCTGCGCGAAGAGCTGACCGCCGAGGTTGAGAGCGTCCAGTTCCACCAGGCGAAGATCGAGTATCTGGTCGATCAGCTCTATGCCTATAACCGCCGGCTGACGGCGCTTGGCGGGCAGATGCTGCGCCTCGCCGAGCGTCACAAGGTACCGCGCAAGGCGTTCCTCGACAGCTATGTCGATCACGAGCTGGACGAGCAGTGGCTGACCTCGGTCGCGACGATCGACAAGAAGTGGAAGGCGTTCGTCGAGAACGAAGGCGCCGCCGTCGATCGCATCCGCAGCGAAATCGCCGAGATCGCGCAGCAGACCGGCATGGCGCTGAGCGAATTCCGCCGCATCGTCAACATGGTGCAGAAGGGCGAGCGCGAGGCGCGCATCGCCAAGAAGGAGATGGTCGAGGCGAACCTGCGCCTCGTCATCTCGATCGCCAAGAAATACACCAATCGCGGCCTGCAGTTCCTCGACCTGATCCAGGAGGGGAATATCGGGCTCATGAAGGCGGTCGATAAGTTCGAATATCGTCGCGGCTACAAGTTCAGCACCTATGCGACGTGGTGGATACGTCAGGCGATCACCCGTTCGATCGCGGATCAGGCGCGGACGATCCGCATCCCGGTTCACATGATCGAAACGATCAACAAGCTGGTCCGCACCAGCCGCCAGTTCCTGCACGAACAGGGCCGTGAACCGACGCCGGAGGAGATGGCCGAACGGCTGTCGATGCCGCTGGAAAAGGTTCGCAAGGTGATGAAAATCGCCAAGGAGCCGATCAGCCTCGAGACGCCGATCGGCGACGAGGAGGATTCGCATCTGGGCGACTTCATCGAGGACAAGAACGCGATCATCCCGGTCGATGCCGCGATCCAGGCGAACCTGAAGGAAACGGTCACCCGCGTCCTGGCCAGCCTGACCCCGCGCGAGGAACGCGTGCTGCGGATGCGCTTCGGCATCGGCATGAACACCGATCACACGCTGGAGGAAGTTGGTCAGCAGTTCAGCGTGACCCGCGAACGCATCCGTCAGATCGAGGCCAAGGCATTGCGAAAGCTCAAGCATCCCAGCCGCAGCCGCAAGATGCGCTCGTTCCTCGACCAGTAAGACTTCCGCCCCGGCCCTACCAAAGCGCCGGGGCGGTTCGTTTCGGGACGGTTTCGACCCGCGTCGCGCGAAGGACACAGCGGTTAAAAACCCGGCAACCTTGTTCCTACGCGCTTGGGTTATCTATTGCCGTCATACCCGTCGTGACGAAGTGACGGGAGCCGGCGGTTGATAGTGGCGATTGCAAACAGGGACGGTTGCGACACGGCGGAGCGTCTGTCGCGGATCGTCCTTGCCGATGGCAGTGCCGGGCATGGGGCGCCCGACCGGCTGTCGCATGGCGACGCCCTGCTGCGCGACGTCGCGGATGCCCTGCACCAGCTCTGCTCGCTCCACGGACGGCATCCGGGAGTCGTCGACCATGCGGCGCGTTCCGACCTCCATCCGTCTGCCACCGCATGGCTGGAACAGGCCGCAGCGGCCTTTGCCGACGAACGCGCCTATCTGATCCGCGTGTCGGCTGCGGTCGGTCCGCCGCCCGGCACCCCCGGACAGGCGGCGGCAGAGGCGGCGCTGGCGGCGCAACGCCACGCGATCGACCTGCTCGCGCGATCGGTGCGTCCCGGTTGTGCGCTTGGTGCGGCGATCGCCGTCACGCTCGACTGGCCCGCGATCCGCCGCCCGCTGGACGCGACCGCGATCCGGCTGGGATTGGAAGCCGTTCCGAACGCCCTGCCCTCGACCGCGCAGACGCTGCGCCTGATCGATACCGTGGCTGCCGAAGCGCCGATCGAGCGCGCGATGACGTTCGGCCTGCAACAGTTGCTGGCGCAGCATCGCGGGTTGTGGGACCTGCTGGACGCGCGGGCGGGAAGCCGCGTCTAGCGCCGGGCGGCCTGCTCGCCTATCGTCCCGGCCATGACGACACCACCGATGCGCTTCGAGGGAACCGACGGCTATGTCGCGACCGACGATCTGAAGGTCGCGGTCAATGCGGCTGTGACGCTGCGCCGTCCGCTCCTGGTGAAGGGGGAGCCTGGTACCGGAAAGACCGTGCTGGCGCAGGAGATCGCGCGGGCGGTCGGCGCGCCGCTGATCGAATGGAACGTGAAATCGACGACCCGCGCGCAGCAGGGGCTGTACGAATATGACGCGGTGGCGCGGCTGCGCGACGGGCAGCTTGGCGATCCGCGCGTCCACGACATCGCCAATTATATCCGGCGGGGAAAATTGTGGGAGGCGTTCACCAGCCCCACCCTGCCGGTGCTGCTGATCGATGAGGTGGACAAGGCCGACATCGAATTTCCGAACGACCTGCTCCACGAACTCGATCGCATGGCGTTCGACGTCTACGAAACCGGGGAACGGGTGACCGCACGCGAGCGGCCGATCGTCGTCATCACCTCGAACAATGAAAAGGAACTGCCCGACGCGTTCCTGCGCCGCTGCTTCTTCCACTATATCCGCTTCCCCGACCGCGCGACGATGCAGGCGATCCTCGACGTGCATTTTCCGGGTATCCAGACCCTGCTGGTCAACCGTGCGCTCGACCTGTTCTTTGCGGTACGCGAAACGCCGGGCCTGAAGAAAAAGCCATCGACCAGCGAGCTGATCGACTGGCTGAAGCTGCTGCTCCACGACGACATGCCGCTGGAGGTACTGGCATCGCACGATCCGGCAAAGGCGATCCCGCCGCTGCACGGCGCGCTGCTGAAGAACGAAGCCGATGTGATGCTGTTCGAACGGCTCGCCTTCCTCCACCGCCGCAAGGGCGGCTGACCACGACAGGACGTTTTGCGGGAGCGGCGGACGGTGGCGGCAGGATTTCGTTAACCATGATCGCCAACCGGTTGGCGACCACCCTGGCCGCACTATCGGCCGCATGTTCGGTTCACTCTTCCGGGGCGTCCTGCTGCTCCTCTTCGCCGGCACCGCCAGCTTCCCGCTCGGCGCGCGCTCGCTGCTCGATTATGTCGGACAGTGTGTGCCGTTCGCCCGTGCCGCGTCGGGCGTCGAAATCTACGGAGATGCGTGGACATGGTGGGATCAGGCGCAGGGCCGCTATCCACGCGGGCATACGCCGCGCGTCGGTGCCGTCCTGACCTTTGCCAAGACGTCCCGGCTCCCGCTGGGACATGTGCTGGTCATCAGCCGGGTGGTCGAACCGCGCGTGGCGATGGTGACCCATGCCAACTGGTCGCGGATCAACGGCGTGCGCGGCGCGGTGGAACAGGATGTGACGGTGTTCGACGTCTCGCCCAAGGGCGACTGGACGCGGGTGAAGGTGTGGTATCGCGACTCGCAGGGGCTGGGCAGTTCGGAATATCCGACCCATGGCTTCATCTATGGCCCCCACCCCGCGACCGAACTCAGCAGCGCCGCACCGGACTATGTCGGATCGCTGATCGATGCCTATGGCCGCTGAGGGCGTGACGATCACCGGACGTCTAGCGTAAGACCCGCATCCATGGGGACGGGCATGGGCCGGGGGCATTGGATCGCAATCGCCGGCATCGCGCTGGCCGGGCTCCTGCTTCGCTGTCTCGCGGCGCGTGGCGGACTGTGGCTCGACGAGGCATGGTCGGCAATCTTTGCACAGGAAGTGGCGACGCCCGCCGGTGTGCTGTTGCAGATCAACCATGACAACAATCACCACCTGAACACCCTCTGGCTGCAACTGGTCGGCCCGGCGGCACCGCCAATGCTCCAACGCGCATTGTCGATCGTCAGCGGTACGGCAACCATCATCGTCGCGGCGCAGATCGCCGGCCTCCGCGGCCCGGTACCGGCGATCCTCGCGGCAGTCGCCTTTTGCCTCGCACCGTTCCTGCTGACCTATGGCGCGGAAGCGCGCGGCTATGCGCCGATGCTATTCGCGTGGGTCTGCGCGATCGGGGTGATCGACCGCTGGCTGGCCGATCCGGTGCAGGCGAAACCGGCGACCGGCGTAGCGATCGCGGCACTGGTCGGATGCCTTGCCCAGGCGACGATGATGTTCGGGCTTGCGATGCTCGCGCTGTGGGTCACGGTGGAGCGGGTGCGGCGTGCGGGTTGGCGACGGGGGCTGATTGATACCGTCGCGCTGTTCGCACCGGCGGGAGTGGTGACGCTTGCACTTATAACAAGCGCCTGGGCTGCAGCCGCGACCGGCGGCACAGGGTTTCACCTCGGCAACCGCGAGCCGCACGATTGGGGCAAGTGGCTGGACGCGATGGGGCAACTGATCGACGGCACGGTCGGTTCGGTCGTCGTCCTGCTTCTCCTCGGCTATCTGGTTCGGAACGTTCGCGAGCGCATGGTGACGCTGGCGGCGATCGCCTGCGTGCTGCCGTTGCTGGTGGCGATAGTGGCGCTCCCGAACAGCGGTGCCGCGCGCTATTATGTCGTCATCCTGCCGCCGCTGTTGCTGCTGGCGGCAATTGCCCTGTCATCCGCTGCCCGGCAGCCGGTCGGACGCTGGCTGGCGGCGGCGATAGGGCTGGCCTTTCTCGCGAATACCGCATGGGCGGATGGGGCATTGCTCCGTAACCTGCGCGGTGATCCGGGGCGGGCGGTGGCGACATTGGCCCACACTGCGCCACATGGTGCCGCCGTTTCACTCGATTATGCCCGGTCGAGCGCGATCCTGATCGCCGCAGCGCGGTCGCAGCACTATCCGATCACCTTGGCCAGCACCCCCTGCCCGCCCGCGCGGTTCCACTTCGTCGAGCGCGACGGTGACGCCGCCTTCCCGACAATTCCGAACTGGTGCGGCCGGCCCTATCGGGAGGTTGCACGCGGCGATCCGAGCGGGCTGTCAGGTACGCACTGGCGCCTGTACGCCGCGATGCGGTAGCGTGAAGCGATGTTCCACACGTTCGTCGAAGCCCTGCGCCGGGCCGGCCTGTCGGTCGGTATCCGCGAGCATCTCGTCCTGATCGATGCGATGCAGCGCGGCGTCATCGAACCGACGCTCGACGCCTTCTATCACCTCGCCCGAGCGACCTTTGTAAAGGACGAGGCACTGGTCGACCGCTTCGATCGCGTCTTTGGCGAAGTGTTCGGCGGCATCGTCGCCCCCGCCGGCGTCGATCCGGTCGCCCTCCCCGCCGACTGGCTGCGCGCAGTGGCCGAACGCTATCTGACGCCAGAACAGATGGCGGCGATCGACGCGACCGGCGACTGGGACACGCCGATGGAGACGCTGCGCCAGCGGTTGGCGGAGCAGGACGAGGCGCATCACGGCGGGTCGAAATGGATCGGCACCGGCGGCACCAGTCCGTTCGGCCATGGCGGCTACAACCCCGAAGGCATCCGCATCGGCGGTGACAGCCGGCACGGGCGCGCGGTAAAAGTCTGGGAACAGCGCGAATTTCGCAATCTCGATCAGGATCGCGAGTTGGGGACGCGCAACCTGAAGGTCGCGCTACGTCGCCTGCGCCGGTTCGCACGCGAAGGAACCGCCGATGAACTCGATCTCGACGCGACGATCGTCGATACCGCGCGACGCGGCTGGCTGGACGTCGCGATGCGACCGGCGCGGCGCAATGCGGTGAAGCTGCTGCTGTTCCTCGATGTCGGCGGATCGATGGACCCGTTCATCGAACGGGTGGAGGAGCTGTTCTCGGCCGCCACCGCAGAGTTCCGGCACCTCGAATTCTTCTATTTCCACAACTGCATCTACGAAGGGGTGTGGCGCGACAACCGCCGACGCTTTGCCGAACGGTTATCGACCGCTGATCTGCTGCGGACCTATGGTACAGACTGTCGGCTGGTGGTGGTCGGCGATGCCGCGATGAGCCCGTACGAGATCGTGCATCCCGGCGGGTCGGTCGAACATCACAACGAAGAGGCTGGTGCCGTCTGGCTGCAACGGCTGACCGCGCACTGGCGATCGGCGGCGTGGATCAATCCCGCCCCGCAGGCGCATTGGGACTGGACCCAGTCAACCCGCCTGATCCGCGACCTGTTCGCCGACCGGATGTATCCGTTGACCCTCGACGGGCTGGAGGCGGCGATGCGTGAACTGTCGCGCTGCCGATGATCAGAAGCGATCGACCGCGCGGTGCAGCCGGCGCAACGTCGCCTGGTCGCCGACCGGGGCCGACGCCGCCTCCGCCGCCAGCGTCATCAACCGGACCGCACCGAAACTCGCAGCTAGGCCCTTCAACCGGAATGCCGCCCCGGCCCATTGCTCTTCGGTCGCGGTTTCCATCGTGGCCAGCACGCGCCGGGCGCTGTCGATGAACGCGCCGCGCAGCTCCGCGATCAGCAGTGGCTCATCGCCCACCGCCGCCGCCAGCGTCGCATCGATCGCACCGGGATCATAAGCCATGGAATCGGGATAGCGCGAACGGGGTTAACCGATCGTTACCCGGCTGTCGCTGCCCATCCGATCGTGTTAGACCCCGGCGCATGAACGGGGGTTCGATCACCGGGCTGCATCAGCATCGCCACGACGCCGACGACGAGTTCACGGCGCCCGACGCCATGGCCGACGATACGCAACACTGGCTGGCGGAGGCGTTTCCCGAAGCGGAACCGATCCGCCGCAACTGGATCGGCCCCGCCGTTGCCGCCACCGCCAGCATCGCGTGGATCGGCGGAATGCTGGCGTGGAGCGCCCCCTCGCTTCCCGCGCTAGGCCCCGTCGGCATCACGTCGTTCGTCGCCGCCTTGTGCGTGCCGCCGATGTTGCTCGGCATCGCCTGGCTGCTCCTGCGCCGGAACAGCCGCAGCGAGGCGCGCCGCTTCGCCGCTACCGCACAGTCGATGCGCGCCGAAGCGTTCGCGCTGGAACAGGTACTGGAGTCGGTTCGCCGGACGCTGGCCGAATCGCGGGCCGAAGTGGTCGATCAGAGCGCGGCACTGATGATGCTCGGCGATGCCGCCACCGACCGGCTGCGCGGGATCAGCGCCGATATGCGTCAACAGATCGCGGCGATCGGCGAAACCACCGCGACGCTCGACCGGATGAGCCTGACCACCGAACAACGGCTGTCGACGGTCCTCGCCACCCTGCCGCGCGCCCATGCCGAAACGGCAGAGTTGGCCACGTTGCTCGACGCGACCGGCCTGACCGCCAGCGAACGGGTCGCGGCGCTGGACGCGCAGCTGGCGGGCGTCGCGCAACGATCGCGCGAGGCCGACGAACTGGCCGGTGGCGCCGCGCAGCGTCTGGCGGCGCATATGAACCGGATGGAGGCGACCAGCGAGAGTGCCGGCGCCCGGCTGGAAAGTGTCATCGCCACCATGTCGGGCGCGATCGACGCGGTACTCGACCGCGCCGCCGCCGCCATCGATGAATCGCGGAAGGCGATCACGGCGCAGGGTGACGCGACCATCGCGATGATCGAGGCGAACGGCTCGGCGATCGAACGTGCCGGTCGCGAGGGTGCGGAACTGCTCGCCACCCGCGTCGCGCAGATCGACGGGTCGATCCGCGGCCTTGCCGGGCAGCTGGACGACCGCCGCCGCGACAGCGAGGCGCTGCTGACGCTGCTGAATGACGGCTTGTCCGGGGTCGATGACCGGTTCGACCGGCTGCGCACCACCGGGGTCGAACGGGCACAGGCGGTGGCCGGCTCGGTCGGTGCGCTGACCCAGGTTGCCGACGCGCTGGCCGAGGCGCTGGCCAATGGCGACGACACCGCCCGCCGGGTGATCGCCACCGCCGAGGAAGTGCTGACCGCACTCGATTCGGCTGCGCGCGAGATGGACGAGACGCTGCCGGGCGCACTCGATCGGCTCGACGCCCGCATCGCCGACAGCCGGGCGGTCGTCGCCCGGTCGAAGCCCGAATTGCTGGCATTGGTCACTGCCGCCGAAAGCACCCATGACGCGATCGAGGCGATTGCCGGTGTGGTGGCGATGCAGCGCGACACGCTGTCGACCGTACAGCAGTCGCTGCTCGACACGCTGGATCGCGGCGCGGAGCGGATCGAGGGTGTGCGGACCATCGTCGATGGCACCATCGCCACTACCGTCCGGTTCGCGGAGGACGCTGCCCCACGCCTATCCGAGGCGATGCTGCGCATCCGGGACACCGCAGAGGCAGCGAGCCAGCAGGCGCGGGACACGCTGTCCAAGGTACTGCCCGATGTCGCCCGCGATCTGGAGACACAGGGTGCCCGTGCGCTCGCCAATGCCGTTGACAATGCGGTGACGTCGCAGGTGGCCGAACTGTCGACCATCGCGAACCACGCCGTTGCCTCCGCGATCGAGGCATCGGAGCGGCTGTCGCGCCAGATGCTCGACATCGCCGATACCAGCAAACAGCTCGACGACCGCATCGCCGCCGCCCGTGCCGAACGGGAGGAAGCGGACAGCGACCAGTTCTCGCGCCGTGTCTCCCTGCTGATCGAAGCGATGAACTCCGCCGCGATCGATATTGCCCGGTCGTTGTCGACCGACGTGTCGGATACCGCGTGGGCCGCCTATCTCAAGGGCGACCGCGGCGTCTTCACCCGTCGCGCCGTCCGGCTGATCGACGGCGCACAGGCCCGCGACATCGCGCTGCTATACGATCAGGACGACGGCTTCCGCGATCAGGTGAACCGTTACATCCATGATTTCGAAGCGATGCTGCGGCATATCCTGACGCTGCGCGACGGGTCGCCGATGGGGGTCACGCTGTTGTCTTCGGACATGGGCAAGCTGTACGTCGTGCTGGCGCAGGCGATCGAACGGTTGCGCAGCTAATCCTCTGCCTAAGCGCGCTCGCCAACCGTTCGGTTCGAGCAGCTTCGAGCCTGTCGAGAAGCGCCCGTCGAGAACCCGGTGGCTTGGGCCACCGCTTCCCCGCCTAAGGTTTTAGCCAAGCTCCAAGGGAACGGGGCGAAGGTTTCGATAAGCGATTGCGGAAGCAGCGCAACGCACCGCGTCCGACCTTACCGATAGAAATCGAGCATGTCCGCCGTCACCCACCCGAACTCGAAGTTCAGATAGAACAGCACGAACAGCAAGGTCGCGACGATCGTCGTCCGCCATGCCATCCGGCCGAAGCTGAACCCGGCCGGCGCGCTGTCGGCCTGTCCCGGTACCGGGGGTTCGCCCGCTTCATGCGTCGTGCGAACCCCGAACGGCAGGACCAGGAACATGGCGAATACCCAGAACAGCAGGTAGATCGCCAGCGCCGACTGCCACGCCATTGGCGTCAGGCCGGAATGATGAGGACGTCGACCACCGGCTTCTTGCCGGTCCAGCGGGTCGCCACGCGGCGCACCGCAAGGCGGATCGCCTCGGGCAGCTTGCCGCGTTCGCGCCCCTTCGACGCGACCGCCTCTGCCGCCGCATCGACCGCTTCCTCGAGGAAAGGTTCGCGATCTTCCTCGACCGGGACGCCCTGCACGCGGATCTGCGGCTCGCCGATCAACTGCCCGCGCCGGTCGACCGCAACCGCGACCGACATATGGCCATAGGCGGCCAGCTTGCGCCGTTCGTTGATCGTCGTGCCATCGGCCGGCAGGATCACGTCGCCGTCCAGCGCAAGCCGTCCGACAACGGCGTTGCCGACCTTGACCGGATTACCCGGCGCCAGTCGCACGATGTCACCATTGGTCTGGACCAGCGTCTGCTTGATCCCCCGCGACAGGCCGAACCGGGCATGTTCCATCAGGTGCCGCATCTCGCCATGGACGGGCATCAGTACCTTCGGGCGCAGCCAGCCATAGAGCTTGGCCAGTTCCGGTCGACCCGGATGGCCCGACACATGGACGTGCGCCTGCCGGTCGGTGATCATCTCGATGCCGGCTGCCGCCAGCTGGTTCTGGATGCGGCCGATCGCGACTTCGTTGCCCGGGATCTGCTTCGACGAGAAGATGACCCGATCGCCGGCCTCGAGGCTCAGCTGATGTTCGCGGTTGGCGATACGGGCCAGTGCCGCACGCTGCTCGCCCTGTCCGCCGGTTGCGATGATGAGCACCTGCTCGCGCGGCAGGCGCATTGCGGTGTCGAAATCGACGGTCTGCGGGAAATCCTTGAGATATCCCGTCGCCTTGGCGACCTTCAGGATGCGGTCGAGCGAGCGGCCCGCGACGCATACCTTGCGGTTCGTATCGCGCGCCACCTCGCCCAGCGTGTGCAGCCGTGCGGCGTTCGATGCGAAGCTGGTCACCATCACCCGCCGCCCTTTGGCCGACGCGATCTGTTCGAACAGCCCCTGGCGCACGTCCGCCTCGGAACCCGATGCTTCGGTGTTGAAGACGTTGGTCGAATCGCACACGAGCGCCAGGATGCCGTCGTCACCGATTGCCGTAAGTTCCGCAGGCGTCGCCGGGGTAGCGACCATCGGATTCGGATCGAGCTTCCAGTCGCCCGAGTGGAACACATTGCCGTGCGGCGTCGAGATGACGAGCGAGGTGGATTCGGGGATCGAATGCGCCATCGGCACGAACTTCACCCCGAACGGGCCGACATTCACGTCGCCGCCCAGCTGCACGATCTTCAGCTTCACGCGGTCGGCAATGCCTTCCTCGTCCAGCTTGCCGCGGATCAGCCCGGCGGTGAACGGCGTCGCATAGATCGGCACGCCGAGATCCGCGGCCAGATACGGCAGCGCGCCGATATGGTCTTCATGGCCATGCGTGATGACGATGCCCAAAAGCTGGTCGCCGCGTTCCTCGATGAATTGCAGGTCGGGCAGCATCACGTCGATGCCCGGATAGGCCGGGTCGGCAAAGGTCACGCCGCAATCGACCATCAGCCATTTGCCGGCGGTGCCGTACAGGTTGACGTTCATGCCGATTTCGCCCGATCCGCCGAGCGCGACGAAGAGCAGTTCTTTCTTTGGTGTCACTCAATTTCTTTCAATGCCCGCGCCCATTCGCGGGTTCGGTTTGCTTCGTTAC
>NZ_CAJYQD010000036.1 GCF_913776855.1 uncultured Sphingomonas sp.
ATTTCGGCACCGAAGCGCAGGTTTCGGAAGTCGGCCAGGTGCTGTCGGTCGGTGACGGCATCGCCCGCATCCACGGGCTCGACAACGTCCAGGCGGGCGAAATGGTCGAGTTCGGCGGCGGCATCCAGGGCATGGCGCTGAACCTCGAAGCCGACAATGTCGGCGTCGTGATCTTCGGATCGGACGCATCGATCAAGGAAGGCGACACCGTCAAGCGCACCGGCACCATCGTCGACGTTCCCGTCGGCAAGGGCCTGCTGGGTCGCGTCGTCGATGGTCTGGGCAACCCGATCGACGGCAAGGGTCCGATCGTCAGCGAACAGCGCGCCCGCGTCGACGTGAAGGCACCGGGCATCATCCCGCGCCAGTCGGTCAGCGAGCCGATGCAGTCGGGCCTGAAGGCGATCGACGCCCTCGTGCCGGTCGGCCGTGGTCAGCGCGAACTCATCATCGGCGACCGCCAGACCGGCAAGTCGGCGGTGGCGATCGACACCTTCATCAACCAGAAGACCGCGAATGCGGGCGATGACGAGAGCAAGAAGCTCTACTGCGTCTATGTCGCCGTCGGCCAGAAGCGCTCGACCGTCGCCCAGCTGGTGCGCACGCTCGAAGAGAACGGCGCGATGGAATATTCGATCGTCGTCGCCGCGACCGCGTCGGACCCCGCCCCGCTCCAGTATCTCGCGCCCTACACCGGCACCGCGATGGGCGAATATTTCCGCGATAACGGGATGCACGGCTTGATCGTGTTCGACGATCTGTCGAAGCAGGCGGTGGCCTATCGCCAGATGTCGCTGCTGCTGCGCCGTCCGCCGGGCCGCGAAGCCTATCCGGGCGACGTGTTCTATCTCCACAGCCGCCTGCTGGAGCGCGCCGCCAAGATGTCGGACGCCAATGGCGGTGGCTCGCTGACCGCGCTGCCGATCATCGAAACGCAGGCGGGCGACGTGTCGGCGTACATCCCGACCAACGTGATTTCGATCACCGACGGCCAGATCTTCCTCGAAACCGACCTGTTCTTCGCCGGCATCCGCCCTGCGATCAACGTCGGCCTCTCGGTCAGCCGCGTCGGTTCGGCCGCGCAGACCAAGGCGATGAAGAAGGTCGCCGGCTCGATCAAGCTGGAGCTGGCGCAGTATCGCGAAATGGCGGCGTTCGCGCAGTTCGGGTCGGACCTCGACGCGTCGACGCAGAAGCTGCTGAACCGCGGCGCGCGCCTGACCGAGTTGCTCAAGCAGGCGCAGTTCTCGCCGATGCCGTTCGAGGAACAGGTCGCATCGATCTTCGCCGGCACGCAGGGTTATCTCGACACGGTGCCCGTCAATGACGTGACCCGGTACGAGCAGGCGATGCTGTCGGACCTGCGCGCCAACCATTCGGGCGTGCTGGCCAAGATCCGCGACACCAAGGACCTGGGCGACGAGGCGAAGTCGGGGCTGAAGGCCGCGCTCGACCAGTTCGCGAAGACCTTCGCGTAACATCAAAGCCCTCTCCCCCTGCAGGGGAGAGGGTTGGGAGAGGGGCAGAGCGGGGCCGGTCGTTGCGACAGCCCCCTCTCCCCGACCCTCTCCCCCGAGGGGGAGAGGGAGTAGGGAAGACAAATGGCTAGTCTCAAGGCCCTGAAACTGCGCATCGGCTCGGTGAAGTCGACGCAGAAGATCACCAAGGCGATGAAGATGGTCGCCGCCGCCAAGCTGCGCCGCGCGCAGGAGGCGGCCGAGGCCGGTCGCCCCTATGCCCAGCGGGTGGAGCAGGTCGTCGCCAGCCTCGCCAGCACCGCGCAGATCACCGAGGGCAGCTCGCCGCTGCTCGCCGGGACCGGCCGCGATCAGGTCCACCTGTTCGTCGTCGCGACGTCGGACAAGGGGCTGGCGGGTGCGTTCAACTCGAACATCGCTCGCCTCGCCCGTCGTCGCGCACTGGAGCTGCAGGAGCAGGGCAAGACCGTCAAGTTCCTGACCATCGGCCGCAAGGGCCGCGCGGTGCTGGCACGCCAGTTCCGCGACGGCTTCATCCACGCGGTCGAGCCGGGCGATCTGGGCAAGCTGACCTTCGCCGATGCCAAGGGCTATGCCGACGACTTGATCCGCCGCTACGAAGCGGGCGAATTCGACGTCGCGCACCTGTTCTACGCCACGTTCAAGACGGTGCTGACGCAGGAGCCGACCGAGCAGCAGCTGATCCCGGTCAAGATTCCCGACGCGACCAAGGCGCCTGCCGCCGACGCCGTGGTGGAATATGAGCCGAGCGAGGAAGCGATCCTCGACAGCCTGCTGCCGACCAACATCGCCGTGCAGATCTATCGCGCGATGAAGGAAAATGCGGCGTCGGAACAGGGTTCGAAGATGACGGCGATGGACAATGCAACGCGCAACGCGGGCGACCTCATCAACCGCCTCACCATCGAATATAACCGCACCCGCCAGGCCGCGATCACGACCGAACTGGTCGAGATCATTTCGGGCGCCGAAGCGCTGTGATCCGTGTTGCCGTCCCGCTGGCGCTCGTCGCCACGCTGGCCGGCTGCGGCCAGCCTGCCGCCGACAAGGCGGCGGACAAGCCGCGCGCGACGCCGACGCCGTTCGTCACCGGCGGCTGGGCCACCGTGCTGGGCGATGCCCCGCGCACGATCGAGTTGCTGAACGGCATGGGCTTTCGCCTGTCGGCCTATGCGCCGAAAGGCGGCGCGTTCGTCGCGACGGCACAACCGACGCCAATGGGCGATCCGTCGATCAAGCCGGTCAACATCGCCAACCTGAGCGTGACCGGCGATGCCCAGCGGATCGGCGAGCTGCGCTTCACGCTCGACATCGTGAACCTCGATTCCAGCCCTTTCGCAAAGGACCAGTTCATCCGCTGGGTGAACCGACCGATGGCATCGATGGCGCTGCCGGGGCAGGATGTCGTCGAACAGGCGATCCGCACCGAAAGCCCCGCATCGGGCAATCTGCCCGGCGCGGAATACACAATTACCCGTGAACCGATCGACGGCGGACGTCGCCTGATCGTGACCTTTACCCGTCCCGCGCCCCAGGCCGGGGACAGCCACCCGAGGAACCCGTAATGGCAACCGCCGCAGACACCTACGCCCCGCAGGGCAGCACCAACAATACCGGCCGCATCAGCCAGGTGATCGGCGCGGTCGTCGACGTGACGTTCGACGGCGAACTGCCCGCCATCCTGTCGGCACTGGAAACCGACAATAACGGCAACCGGCTGGTCCTCGAAGTCGCGCAGCATCTGGGCGAGAACACCGTCCGCACGATCGCGATGGACGCGACCGAAGGCCTGACCCGTGGCCAGTCGGTCAAGGACACCGGTTCGCAGATCCGGGTGCCGGTCGGTCCGAAGACGCTCGGCCGCATCCTGAACGTCGTCGGCGAGCCGATCGACGAGCGTGGTCCGGTCGGCGCGGAAACCACCGCCCCGATCCATGCCAAGGCACCGGAATTCATCGACCAGTCGACCGAGAGCGCGATCCTCGTCACCGGCATCAAGGTCATCGACCTGCTCGCCCCGTACGCCAAGGGCGGCAAGATCGGCCTGTTCGGTGGCGCGGGCGTCGGCAAGACGGTGCTGATCCAGGAACTGATCAACAACATCGCGAAGGGCCATGGCGGCACGTCGGTGTTCGCGGGCGTCGGTGAGCGGACCCGTGAAGGCAACGACCTGTACCACGAGTTCCTCGACGCGGGCGTCATCGCCAAGGATGCCGAGGGCAATCCGACGAGCGAAGGGTCGAAGGTCGCGCTGGTATACGGCCAGATGAACGAGCCGCCGGGCGCGCGTGCGCGCGTCGCGCTGTCGGGCCTGACGATCGCCGAATATTTCCGCGACGTCGAAGGCCAGGACGTGCTGTTCTTCGTCGACAACATCTTCCGCTTCACCCAGGCGGGTTCGGAAGTGTCGGCGCTGCTCGGCCGCATTCCGTCGGCGGTGGGCTATCAGCCGACGCTGTCGACCGACATGGGCGCGCTGCAGGAACGCATCACCTCGACCAACAAGGGCTCGATCACCTCGGTGCAGGCGATCTACGTCCCCGCCGACGATTTGACCGATCCGGCGCCGGCGACGTCGTTCGCCCACCTCGACGCGACGACCGTGCTCAACCGCGCGATCTCGGAACTCGGCATCTATCCGGCGGTCGATCCGCTCGACTCGACCAGCCGCGTCCTCGAACCGCGCACCGTCGGCCAGGAGCATTACGACACGGCGCGCGCCGTGCAGTCGCTGCTACAGCGCTACAAGTCGCTGCAGGACATCATCGCCATCCTCGGCATGGACGAGTTGAGCGAAGAGGATAAGATCACGGTCGCCCGCGCCCGCAAGATCCAGAAGTTCCTCAGCCAGCCGTTCCACGTCGCCGAAGTCTTCACCGGCATCAGCGGCAAGTTCGTCGCGCTGGAAGACACGGTGAAGTCGTTCAAGGCGGTTGTCGAAGGCGAATATGACCACCTGCCCGAATCGGCCTTCTACATGGTCGGCGGCATCGACGAAGTCGTCGCCAAGGCGCAGAAGATGGCGCAGGACGCCTGATGACGGCGCTGCGCCGCGAGGATGCCGTGAACGAAGTCTGTCCCTGGTCGGCCAAGCCGATCAGCGACGACGCCTTGACGGTGTATCGCGGCGCGGTGGTCGGCTTCTGCAATCCCGGCTGCCGGGACAAGTTCGACGCGGCAACCGCCGCATTCGACCGCGCGATTGAAACGAGACCCTGACATGCTACACTTCGAACTCGTGACCCCCGAAAAGCTGGTGCGCTCGGAATCGGTCTATATGGTCACCGTGCCGGGCACCGAAGGCGACTTCGGCGTGCTGGAGGGCCATGCCCCGTTCATGTCGACGATCCGCGACGGCGACGTCCTGATCCAGCGCACCGAAAAGGGCGAGGCGGAGCGCATCGCGATCCGCGGCGGCTTTGCCGAGGTGACTGCCAAGGGGCTGACGATCCTCGCCGAACAGGCCGGGTAAGGCTTTTCGGCATATCGATATCGGCGAACGCCGCGTCGGACCATGATCCGGCGCGGCGCTTGTGTTTTGGGCGGGTGGCAGTTGCGAGGAGACCGCAGCCTTCGCTGGGGTGACGCCCAGGGGCGGCAATCCCTCCACGCACGTCGCCCCAGCGAAGCCTGGGGCCTCAAGCGGTTCTTGCCCCGTGCTATCAGCGAGAGATCCCACCCTTCGCTGGAATGACGCTATTGGCAAGCTGACGGGCGCGCCATCCGCCTACCCGTGCGGATGGGCGTTACGATACACGTCCAGGAGGTGCGCGGCATCGACCGCCGTATAGATTTGCGTCGACGACAGGCTGGCATGGCCGAGCAGTGCCTGTAGCGAGCGCAGGTCCGCCCCCCGCCCCAGCAGATGCGTCGCGAAGCTATGGCGCAACGCGTGCGGGCTGGTGCGATCGCCCAGGCCCAGCGCTACCCGCGCGACGCGTACCGCCTTCCGCACCACGCCGGCATCGAGCGGACCACCCTTTGCCCCCCGGAACAGCGGTGCATCGCGCGCGGTGCCCCAGGGTTGCTGCGCGACATAGGCGTCCACCGCCGCGCGAACCGGAGGAAGCAGCGGGACGATCCGCGTCTTGTCGCGCTTGCCAGTCACCGCCAGTGTCTCGCCCAACGGCAGCGCCCGTCCGGTCAGCGACAGCGCCTCGCCGATGCGCAGCCCCGCGCCATAGAGGAGTAGCAGGATCGCCCAGTCGCGCGCGCCGATCCACGGCTCGGCAGCGGCGTCGGCGACTTCCCCGGCCAGTGCCACGGCTTCGTCGGGCGAGATCGGGCGGGGAACGTTCTTCGCGACGCGGGGACCGCGCAGCGGCGGCGCCTCGCCGCCGGCAAAGGCGATGAAGGCCCGCACCGCCGACAATTCGCGCGCGGCGGCGGCATTGCCCAGCCCCTGTTCGCGGCGATGGGCCAGGAAGGCGCGCAGGTCGGCGGCGGTGATGCGGTGGAGCGCGGGCGCATCGACCGCGCCGCCCCAATGGCCCTGCAGGAACGCGACCAGCCGCTCGGCGGTCGCGGCATAGGCGCGGACAGTATGTGCCGAGCGGCGGCGGTCGCGGGAAAGGTGGGTGGCGAAAGCCAGCGGCAGCGGCTGCGTCATGGTCGCCTGATAGCGCCATGGCGCAGCCGCTGTCGAATGCGGATCAGCCGATCTGCTGGCCCGACTTGGCCCAGTCGGCCATGAAGCCTTCGATGCCCTTGTCGGTCAGGGGATGCTTGACCAGCGCGCGGATGACCGACGGCGGTGCGGTCATGACGTCTGCGCCGAGCTTGGCCGATTCGAGGACGTGGATCGGGTGGCGGACGCTGGCGACAAGGATTTCGGTGCCGAAATCGTAATTGTCATAGATCAGGCGGATGTCGCTGATCAGCCCCATGCCGTCGAAGCCGATATCGTCATGCCGGCCGACGAACGGCGAGATGAAGGTCGCGCCGGCCTTCGCCGCCAGCAGCGCCTGGTTCGCGGAGAAGCACAGGGTCACGTTGACCATCGTGCCGTCGTCGGTCAGCGCCTTGCAGGTCTTCAGACCGTCGATGGTCAGCGGCACCTTGACCGCCACATTGTCGGCGATCCTGCGCAGGATTTCAGCCTCGCGCATCATGCCTTCATGGTCGAGCGCGACCACTTCGGCCGATACCGGGCCGTCGGTGATCGAACAGATTTCGGCGACGACTTCGAGGAAATCGCGGCCCGACTTGTGGATCAGCGACGGGTTGGTGGTAACGCCATCCAAGAGGCCGGTATCGGCCAGTTCGCGGATGTCGTTGGTATCGGCGGTGTCGACGAAGAATTTCATGGGACTCGGGTTCCTGGCGGAGGGAGGCACTGGCCGCCCCATCGCGCATCGCCGCCGCCGGGGCAAGGTTTGCCGGGATAGCGACGTGCGGCAGGCTCTTTTCCTGCGGCCAACGATCCACTATTTCCGCGCGCATGATCCCGCCGAAACCCGAATGGGCCCCCCACGCCGCCGTATGGATCGGCTATCCCAGCCACGCCGAACTGTGGCAGGAGGACCTCGTCCCCGCGCGGGACGAAGTCGTCGCCTTTGCCCGTGCCGTCCATGCCGATGGCCGGGGCGAGACGATCCTGCTGGTCGCTGCCGACATCGAAGCGGCGGACGACGCACGGCAGCGCGCGCCCTTTGCCGAGGTCGTGATCCAGCCGTTCGGCGACATCTGGCTGCGCGATACCGGGCCGATCATCGGCGGCGACGGTACTGCGCACCGCTTCCGCTTCAATGGGTGGGGCGGCAAATATGATCTGCCCGGCGACGACGACATCGGCCTGCGCCTTGCCGGTGAACGCGGCATGACGGTGGCCGACCATGACTGGGTGGTCGAGGGCGGCGCGCTGGACGGTGATGGTACCGGGCTGGTCGTCACGACCGAGCAATGCCTGCTGAACCCCAACCGCAACGACCATTTCTACCGCGATGCCGCCGAGACGCGACTGCGCGAGGATCTGGGCTATGACCGGGTGCTGTGGCTGGGCGATGGCCTGTTGAACGACCATACCGACGGCCATGTCGACAACCTTGCCCGCTTCGTCGGGCCGAACCGGCTGGCGATCCCGCAAGCGGCGGAGAACGACCCCAACTGGCGCATCTATCAGGACGCCGCCGCACGGGCGAAGGCGTTCGGCGTGGAGGTGGTGCTGGTCCCCTCCCCCGGTCGCGTGCTGTCGCCCGACGAAGAGATCATTCCGGGCAGCCACATGAACTTCTATATCGGCAATGCCGCCGTCGTCGTTCCACTATACGGCACCGGGACTGACGCTGCGGCGGTCGCCGCCTTTGCCGAAATCTTTCCGAACCACGAGGTCGTGGGACTGCGCGCCGATCATATCCTGACCGGCGGCGGCAGCTTCCACTGCATCAGCCAGCAGATTCCGGCGGCTTGATCGCCTTTGCCCTCCGCGCCGCGCTGTCGGGGCTGATCGTCGCCGCCGTGGCGTTGATCGCCAGACGCAGCCCGGCGGCGGGGGCGCTGGTCGCGTCGCTGCCGCTCGTATCGCTGCTCGGCATGATCTGGCTGTGGCGCGACACGGGTGACGCGGTGCGGCTGGCAGACCATGCGGAGGCGACCTTCTGGTATGTGCTGCCCTCGCTTCCCATGTTCCTGATCGTGCCAGCACTGCTGCGGCACGGCATCGGTTTCTGGTGGGCGCTGCTCGCCGGTTGCGGTGTCACGATCCTGCTGTATCTCGCCACTATCCCCGTCGCCGCCCGTTTCGGCGTCACGCTTTAGGACCGTCCATGACCGACATCACCGTTGCCGCGCTCCAGCTCGGCTTCACCGCCGATATCGACCGCAACATCGCCAATGTCTCCCGCCTCGTCCGCGAAGCCGCCGCGCAAGGGGCGCAGGTCGTGCTTCCGCCCGAATTGTTCGAAGGCGAATATTTCTGCCGGGTCGAGGACGAAGGGCTGTTCGCCAATGCGAAGCCGGTGGGAGAGCACAAGGCGGTGCTGGCGATGCAGGCACTGGCGGCCGAACTGAAGATCGCGATCCCGACCAGCTTCTTCGAACTGGACGGCCAGCATCATTACAACAGCCTGGCGATGATCGACCCCGATGGCCGCATCCAGGGCGTGTATCGCAAGAGCCATATCCCTGATGGTCCCGGCTATGAGGAAAAATTCTATTTCCGCCCCGGCAATACCGGGTTCAAGGTGTGGGACGGTCCGGCGAAGCTGGGCGTCGGCATCTGCTGGGACCAATGGTATCCGGAGACCGCCCGCGCACTGATGCTGATGGGGGCGCAGGTCCTGTTCTTCCCGACCGCGATCGGCAGCGAACCGCATGACACCAGCCTCGACACCGCGCGGCTGTGGCGCCGGGCGATGGTCGGCCATGCGGTGTCGAACGTCGTGCCGGTCGTCGCCGCCAACCGCGTCGGCGTGGAGCATGGCCAGACCTTCTACGGCACGTCGTTCATCACCGACGAACGCGGCGACATCGTTGCCGAGCTGGACCGCGAGGAAGAAGGCGTCATCACCGCGACCTTCGACCTCGATCGGGTAAAGCGCCACCGCGCGGCGTTCGGCTTCTTCCGTGATCGCCGACCGGAACTGTACGGGCGGCTGGTGCAGGATATCTGACGGCCGTCGTCAGTCCCGAAACACCGCCGCCCGCCGCTCCATCCCCGCGCGCACCGCCTCGACCTGATTGGGCGTGCCCAGCAGCGCCTGCTGCTCGGCGCTTTCGGCGACAAGGATTGTATCGGCTTCGGCGTCGTCGGCAAGGTTCGCCATCCGTTTGGCGGCGCGTACCGCATCGGGGCTGCGCGCCGCGATCGCGCGGGCGAGGACCATCGCCGCGCCATGCGGATCATCGGCCAGCCGCGTGACGAACCCCGCCCGCAGGGCCTCCTGCGCCGTGAACTCGCGCGCGGAAAAGGCCAGTTCGCGCAAGACATCGCCCCGCACGTCGCGCCACAGCGCGAAACCGGCCATGTCGGCGACCAGCCCCCATTTCGTCTCGAGGATCGCGAAGCGCGTGTCGGGCGCGGCGATGCGCACATCGGCTCCGGCCATGATCTGCATCCCGCCACCGAACGCCAGCCCCTGCACCGCCGCGATCACCGGCATCGGCAGCGTCCGCCAGCCCCACGCCACCTGCTGCACCCGGTTGGCGATGCCATGGCTGCGGATCGCAAGGTCGAGGCCCCCCGCCCCCGCCCCCGCCCCCGCCCCCGCCCCCGCCGCCATGCTGGCCATGTCCAGTCCGGCGCAGAAGGCACGCCCCTCCCCCGATACCACGACGCAACGGGCCGGCGACGTCCGCAGCGTGTCGATCGTATCGATCAGCGCGTCGAACATCGCGGGATCGATCGCGTTCATCTTGTCTCCGCGCGCCAGCCGCACGTCGGCGATGCCATCGACGGTCGTTATCGTCACCCGAGTCATGCGGCGTCCCCATCCCGTTTCGTTTGGGGACCTATCTATCGGTCGCCGACGATGGATGCCATGGCGGATCGCCCAGCCGATAGCCGCGTCCGCGATCGGTGTGCAGCAGCGGCGGGCCAGCCGCGTCCAGCTTGGCGCGCAGCCGCGACATCTGCACCTGCACGACATTGGTACCGGGATCGAAGGTGCGATCCCACACCGCCTGCAACAACGCCTCGCGCGACATCGTGCTGCCGGCATGATCGGCCAGATACAGCAGCACTGCATATTCGCGCGGCAACAGGTGCAGCGCCACGCCGCCGCGCGACGCCCGGCGAGTGGCGCGGTCGATGGTCAGGTCGCCGATGGTCAGCACCCCGTCATGCCGTGCGCCGCGCAGCAGCGCCTGCATCCGCGCGATGATTTCGACCGGGTGCGCACGTTCCAGCACCGCGTCGTCCGCGCCGGCCTCCAGCCCGGCAGCCAGCGCGTCGGCATCGTCGACCAGCAACATCGCCCGCACCGACCGTTGACCCGCCCGGACCATGTGCAGCCGCCCCGGTGCGCACCCCTCACCCGGTCGCCAGCGGGCGAGGCGCACGACAGCGTGCGGTGCCTCGTCCAGTGCGCGCAGCACGATGCCGCGCCGCCGCGCCGGGACGACGAGCGCCGGAACCGGATCGAGGGCGGCAACGACATGCATCGACGACGGCCTTACCCGCCCCGCCGCTCCCCGTTACGGCAACCGCGTCCGATCCGGATCGATCTGTGCCAGCAAATGCCGCGCATGGGTCGCCACCCGGCGCGACGCATCCCCCGCCGCCCGGTGCAGCGCCGCTGCCGGATCGGGGCCTGACCGAACCAGCGCATCGATCGCGGTGATCCGCATCCGCTCGCACGGATGGCGCGCGGCAAAGGCTTCGGCGAGGTCGAGCGCATCGGGCAGCTCGGCGCCGACCGCCAGCGTCACCAGCGCCTCCGCCGGGGTGGAGGTCAGCACCTGCGCGATCGTATTGCCGCGAAGGTCGAAGCGATACTGGTCGAGCCACGGCTGGGCCGCATCATAGCCGAGGATGTTGAGCGACACCGAAAACGCATCGGGCGGCAGTTGGGCATGAACGTCGTCCCGCATCCGGTACAGCAACACCTTGCCCGGATCGAGCCGCGACCGCCCGACATGACGCAGCCCCGCCGCCTCTCCAACGCTGCCGTCGATGGCCGTAACCTCGTAGCGGTAGTCGTCGCTCCAATAGCCCGGACCATGATAGCCGACGGTCAGGAACGGGAAATTATGGTCGTGCGGCAGGTCGTAGAAATAGGCCCCTCGCCCGCCGGCGCGCAGCGCCCGGTCCTGTGCCGCCGGCCAGAAATTGGCGCGCAACACGAATCGGCCATCGGGCGGGCGCAGCAACAGCACCTGCGCGCCATAGGCATTGCCATCGACCTGCCCCCGGCATCGTTGCTTGAGTTCGGCCAGCGCCAGTTCGCCCAGGAACGTCCGGTTGCGCCCCAGCCGGGCGAGCGCGGGTCCCAGTGAGGCGAACGCGTCTTCATCGCGCACATCGACCGGTTCGGCGGCGAGCAGGTCGATCAGATCGTCCAACCCGATCGCATCTCCGGCCCCCGGATCGATCAGGCGGGCCATGCCGGCTCCATCCGCGCCTCCACGACCGGCAGCATCGCCCGTGCGGCGGCGCGGACGTCGGGATGTGGATCGTCAACCATCGCCTGCAACCGGGGCAAGGCGGCACGCGCATCGCTGGCCAGCCATTCGCGCATTGCGTCCCAGCGGACGAAGAAGGCCGGATCGCGGGACAGCGCGTCGAACACCTCCGCGTCCGCCTGCCCCAGTTCGCGCAGCAGCGTCAGCAGCATCGTGCTGCGCGCGGCGCCGTCGTCCAGCGTCGCGACGCGGACCAGCGCACCGGACCGGCGGTCATATTCGCGCATGAACGGCGCCGCCGCGTGGCGCAGCGTGATCGTCACCGACACGACCGCCGTCGCCGGATCGACCAGCAACATCGCATCGGACCGGCCATCCAGCCGCACCACCGCGCCGTCGGCCAGCGGCTGCACCCCCAGCGGTCGCGCCGGCGCGGCGATGCCGCCATGCCAGCGATCGTCGATCCGATCCGCACGCCACCGCCACAGCCGGGCATCCCCGCCGCGCAGATACCGCGTCCACGATACCCGCCCGCCGACGACGATCGTATCGGGCAACGCCCGCGCCGCCGGGGCAAGCGGATCGATCGCCGCCATCGTCACGCTCGCCACCGGGGTTTCCGCCAGCACCATGCCGGTACGCAGCATGTCGCGCTGGCTCTTGAACGGCGGTTCGAACAGCGGATCGTCCCGCAGGCGCGCGATCCACGGGGCCAGCAACGCCGTCACCCATCCCGCATCCTCCGCCAATGCGCGCGCCGCGGCCTCTCCCTCGGCCAGCGTCGTCGCGTCGGCGAAGCGCGTCGTTACCGCGCGAAGCGCCGCTTCGTCGGTCCAGTCGCGCGCCACCGCGAGCGACCGCGCCCGTGCCGCCGCGATCGCATCGCGCAACCGGTCGTCGATCGGCCCCGGCATGTCAGTTGGGATACATCTCGTACACCAGCATGGCGACGGCGATGACATATTCGAAGACCTGATCGCCCGATGCCTCCGCCGCGCGGATCGCGCCGGTGGTCGCGACCTGCGTGCCCAGTTCCACGATCTCGGCCATCGCGATGGTGACGATCGGCATGTCCATTCCCCCCTGATGCGGCGATCGTGCGCCGCACCCGCGACCCTATGGCCCCGCACCCGTCGGCCCTAGTTACAAGGCTGTTATGCTTGGCCGCTTCATTCCGCCCCCGTTCCGCCCTATGACGCGGGCGATGACCGCCCCCGCCCTTCCGCCCGGTTTCGATCCGGCCCGTTTCTTTGCCGCCCGCATCGGCGGGCATGGCTCGCGCCTGGGCATCGGATATCAGGCGCACGGGGCCGACTGGTGCGAGTTGCTGCTGCCGTTCCGGGACGACCTGATCGGCGATCCGGCGCGCGGCGTGCTGGCATCGGGGCCGATCGTCACGCTGATGGACATGGCGACCAGCGTGGGCGTGTGGCTGAAGCGCGGTGCCTTCCTGCCCCATGCCACGCTTGACCTGCGGCTCGACTATCTGCGGCCCGCGACGCCGGGGCGGACGGTCGTCGGGCGCGGCGAATGCTACCGCGTCGCGCGACAGGTCGCGTTCGTGCGCGGCATCGCCCATGACGGTGACCCGCAGGATCCGGTCGCGCATGTCGCGGGCACCTTCATGCTGATGGACGGTTGGGCATGACCGTCTCGCCCTATGCCGACCTCCTTGGCCTCCGCTTCGACACCGACGCCGCCGGCCATCCGGTCGTGACGATGGACTTCGCCAACGACCTGCTCGGCCGCCCCGGCTTCCTGCACGGCGGCGCCATCGGCGGGATGCTGGAGATGGCGGCGTGGGTCGCGCTGCGCGCCGCGCTGGGCGAAGAGGAAACGGTCATCAAGCCGATCAACGTCACCATCGACTATATGCGCGGAGGGCGCGAACGAACGACCTTCGCGGCGGGAGAAGTGACGCGACTGGGCAGCCGGATCGCCAATGTCAGCGCCACCGCATGGCAGGACGACCGGGACCGTCCGATCGCCGCCGCGCGGCTGAACTATCTGCTGAAGCGGTAGGCGCGCCCGGATATTTTCGCCCCCCGCGATAGTTGTGCGACATTTGGACCCTAATGCCCCTGTTCCCGCATGATCGCGGACAGGGTTTGGAAGGAATGCGCATGGCGCGGTGGACGTTACTGGTACTGGCCCTGGGAACCGCGCCGGGCGCATTGGCGGCACAGACCACCCCGACCACCCCCGTCACGACCGCACAGACCCAGACGCCCGAGCCCACCGAACCTGGATCGGGGGGTGCCGGCGGCAGCGATACCGAGAGCGAGGCGGAAGAGATCGTCATCACCGGCCGCCCGCCCCCCGGATCGGTGCCCGGCGACATCAAGCCCGAATTGCAGCTCTCCCCCGCCGACATCCGCTCCTACGGCGTCAGTTCGGTTGCGGAACTGGTCACCGAACTCGGCCCGCAATTGCAGTCGGTGCGCGGCGGCGCACCGGTTTTCCTGGTCAATGGCCGCCGCTCGGCCGGTTTCCAGGAAATCCGCGACCTGCCGACCGAAGCGATCCTGCGCGTCGACATCCTGCCCGAAGAAGTCGCCCTGAAATTCGGCTATCGTTCGGACCAGAAGGTCATCAACTTCGTCCTACGCCCGCGTTTCCGCAGCTATACCGGCGAGTTGCAGGGCAGCGCCCCCACCGACGGGGGATCGAGCAATTTCGAGGCCGAGGGCGGGCTGGTCCGTATCGATCGCGACAAGCGCTTCAACCTGAACCTGCAGGCGGAAACCACGTCGAACCTGCTAGAAAGCGAACGCGGGATCATCCCGAACACCACGGGCACGCCGTTCGACCTGACCGGGAACGTGACCTCGACCACTAGTGACGCTCCGATCGATCCGGCGCTGACCGCGCTCGCAGGGACCCCGGTGATCGTCGCGGCGGTGCCGACGGGCACGCCGACGCTGGCCGGGTTCGCCGCCGGGGCGAACAATCCCAACATCACCGACACGACCCCGTTCCGCACGCTGTCGGGTGCGGTCGACCGGTTTTCGGCCAACGGCGTCTATGCGCGCAGCATCTTCGGCAACGTCGCCGCGACCGTCACGACGCGGATCGAACATACCCGGACGGAATCGCTGCTGGGACTGCCCGGCGTTTCGCTGACGCTGCCGGGCAACACGCCCTTCTCGCCCTTTGCCAGCGACGTGATCGTCCGGCGCTATGGCGATACCGATCCGCTGATGCGCAATGCGGAGACGACGACCGCCAATGCCGGCTTTGCGCTCAACGGCGACATCGGCCGGTGGCGCTGGACGGTGAACGGCAATTACGACCGTACCGACACCAGCACCCGCACCGAACGCGGGGTCGACACCACCGACCTCCAGGCGGCGGTGCGCGCGGGTACGTTCAGCCCGTTCGGCGATCTGGGCAACCTGATCCGCACCGCCGATCGTGCCAAGTCGGTATCGAGTGCGGCGGGGCTAAACGCGCTGGTCGCCGGATCGCTGTTCGCGCTGCCGGCAGGCGAGGTGAACACCAGCATTCGCGTTGCCGGCTCCACCACCGATTTCACCAGCGATTCGCTGCGCGCCGGAGTCGCCAGTTCGACCAGCCTCGGTCGCGACAGCGGATCGGTCCGCGCCAATATCGACCTGCCGATCGCCAATGCCGCGCGCGACGTGCTGTCGGCGCTCGGCCGGCTGTCGCTGAACGCCAATGCGGAGGTCGAACAGCTGTCGGACTTCGGCACGCTGACCACGCTCGGCTATGGCATCAACTGGCAACCGATCACCCCCATCCGCCTGCTCGCCTCGGTCAGCCATGAAGAAAATGCGCCGACCCAGCAGCAGCTGGGCAATCCGCTGATCACTACCCCGTTCGTACGGACGTTCGATTATGTCAGCGGCACGACGGTCGACGTTACCACCATCAGCGGCGGCAATCCCGACCTGGTGTCGAGCAACAGCCGGGTCATCAAGCTGGGCCTGAACCTGAAACCGTGGAGCGAACGCGACGTGTCGCTCCAGTTCGATTATACCGACAGTCGGATCGACAATCCGATCCAGAACTTTCCGGCGATCACCGCCGACATCCAGGCGGCGTTTCCCGACCGGTTCGTGCGCGGTGGCACGTTGTTGAGCGTGGACACGCGTCCGGTCAACTTCGCGCGTGCCGACAGCAGCCAGCTGCGGTGGGGCATCAACTTTTCGAAACGGGTGACGACCGCCCGCTCGCGCCAGTTCGAAGCGCTGCGCCAGCAGCGGATGGAACAGCGCCGTGCGGCGCGGGAGGCGGCGGAGGCCAATGGCGCGCCGCGCGGCGACGGCCCGCCACCCGGCGACGCCCCGCCACCACCCCCGCCGGGTGAAGGCCGCGGCGGCCCGCCCGGCGAAGGGCGAGGCCCAGGCGGCGGCCGTGGCTTTGGCGGTCCCGGCGGCGGACCGGGCGGCGGCGGTTTCGGCGGACGCGGCGGCGGCGGCTTTGGCGGCGGCGGCCGGATCTGGGCCAGCCTGTACCATACGGTCAACCTGACCAACACGATCCTGATCCGGCCGGGTCTGCCCGAACTCGACCTGCTGAACGGTTCGGCGATCAGCGATACCGGCGGCCAGCCGCGCCACGAACTGCAATTCAACGGCGGCTATACCCGTGACGGCATCGGGTCGCGGCTGGTGGTGAACTGGCAATCCGCGACCAAAGTCGATGGCGGCGCTACGGGTTCCACGCAGCGGTTGAGCTTCGGCAGCCTCGCCACCGTCGGCCTGCGCCTGTTCGCCGATCTGGGGCAGCAGCCGGGGCTGGTACGCGACAATCGCTGGCTGCGGGGCACGCGGATCAGCCTGGGCGTCGACAATCTGTTCAACGCCCGCCAGCGGGTGACCGACGCCAACGGGACGGTGCCGATCAACTATCAGCCGGGATATCTCGACCCCAATGGCCGGGTCGTGCGGCTGACGCTGCGCAAGCTGTTCTTCTAGGGCCGGATTGGAACAGCCCCATCGTCACTCCGACCTTGAGCCGGGGTCGGGCTTCTTACTGCGTTTGAGAAGAAGCGGGACCCCGGATCAAGGCGAGACCTCTGCAAAAGTCTCGAACAGAGCCAACCCCTCGCCGTACCCCGGCGAAGGCCGGGGTACGGCGAGGGCTTTTGCCCAAGTCTCGATCAAGTCCGGGATGACGAAGAACGTACAAACGGCGCATGTGCGCTCGCCGCCCTCAATGCTCCGGATTCTCCCGGCCGGGACGCGGCACGTTGGCCCGGTCGGCGGGGCTGCTGTCGATGCTGGCCATCCGGGCGCCGCCAAAGCCCTGGGTCGCCTGATACAACAGGGTGATCGCGACGCGGCGATTGCGCGGGTCGTACGGGTCCTTGGCGATCATCGGTTCGCGGTCGGCCACGCCCTCGATCCGTTCGAACCGCCGCTCGCCCACGCCGCTCATCGCCAGACGGCGGCGGGTCGCCTCGGCCCGGCCGGATGACAGCATCCAGTTGTTCATGTCCTGCGGCCGGCCATAGGCGACGGCATCGGTATGGCCGCGGATCATGATCGTGTTGGGCAGGTCGCTGACCGTCTGCGCGATCAGCGTCATCAGCTTGGCCGCTTCGGGGGCCAGCGCCGTCGTGCCGAGCGCGAACATCGAATAATCGGCATTGTCGACCAGATCGATCCGCACCCCGTCATGCGTCGGCACGAACCGGACGTTGCGCGACAGCTTGCGCAGGTCCGCATTGCTCGCCAGCTTTCGTGCCAAATCGCGCTTGACCCGTTCGAACGCCTTCTTGTCGGCGGCAGTCAGTTCGGCCTTGTTCTTCAACCGGCCCTTGTCGCCTGCGCCTTCCTTGGCACCACCGGTGGAATCGGCCGGGATGGTGAGCGAGCGCGTGCCGGTCTGCGCCGCGCGATGGGGATAGCTGTCCTGATCGACGATCGATTCGCCGCCGAACAGCCCGTTCGACCCCGCCGACCCCGCCTTTACCGTGACCAATGTCGGCGCGAAATAATCGGCCAGCCCCTTGCGCTGCTTCTCCGTCGTCGCACCCAGCAGCCACATCAGCAGGAAGAACGCCATCATCGCCGTAACGAAATCGGCATAGGCGACCTTCCACGCACCGCCGTGATGGCCGCCATGGCCCTCGGCGATGATCTTCTTGACGATGATGACGGGGGGCGGCTGGTTGTTGCCGTGCGGAGCGCGCGCCATCGATCAGCGTCCGCGCAGGCCGTCGAACACTTCGGCGAACCCCGGCTGGTTGTGGTGCGGAATGCCCGAGCGCGCCGCCTCGATCACCAACGGCTGCGGATGGCCATGGAGCGAGGCGATGATGATCTGCTTGACGGTGTGGTAGATGGCGGCATCGGCATCGATCACCTGCTGCAACCGCCCGGCCAGCGGCCCGACCAGACCATAGGCGAGCAGAATGCCGAGGAACGTGCCGACCAGCGCCGACCCGATCATGCCGCCCAGGATCGACGGCGGCTTGTCGATCGATCCCATGGTCTTCACCACGCCCAGCACCGCCGCGACGATGCCGAGCGCGGGCAGCGCGTCGGCCAAGCCCTGCAGCGTCGCCTGCGGCCCCTGTTCCTCGTGATGGTGGGTCTTGATGGCGTTGTCCATGACCTCCTCGACCGCATGAACGTCGAGCGTACCCGACGATACGACGATCAGGCGCAGCGTGTCGGCGATCAGGTTGACCAGCGTATGGTCCTTCATCAGCCGGGGATATTCGCTGAACACCGACGACGATTTCGGGTCCTCGACATGCGGTTCGAGCGCGATCGGCCCTTCGGCGCGCAGCATCTTCATCAGCTTCGACACCAGGAAGATCGCGTCGAGATAATCCTGTTTCTTGTACTTCGGCCCCTTCAACACCTTCATGAAGCCGCCGCCCATGCCCTTCAGCTCGCGGCCCGAATTGCCGATGATCAGCGCGCCGACCGCGGCGCCGCCGATGATGAGCATTTCGTGCGGCAGGGCGTGCAGCACGGGGCCGAGATCGCCGCCGGTGAACGCGAACCCGCCGAACACCATGGCGAGGAGGACGACTAAGCCGATGGCCGGAAACATATGGCACGTGCCCCTGGGTTACGAAATGGCGCTCCGCCGGTCGCGTCGCGTCATGCGACCCCCCTTTTGCGCGACAGACGTCGAGAAATCGTTACCGAGCGACGATTTGGGTCGCGGCCGGTCGCAACGCGTTACTTGAGATAGTTGAACAGCGACAGGTTCGCGAGCTTCGAGATCGTCGCCTGCGTCGCGTTAAGGATGGTCAGCGTCTTCTGGAACTGCACCGTCATCGTCGCGATATCGACGTCCTCGAGCGAGCTGCGCGCCTCTTCGCGGTCGATGCCGACCGATTCCAGCTGGCTCGATTCGATCTCCAGCCGTGCGGCACGAGCGCCGTTGGCGGCACGCGCCGACGTGATCTGCGCCTCGGCCGAATCGAGCTTGCTCAGCGCCGAATTGACCGCCAGCGCATATTTGCTGCGTGCGGCCTCCGCATCGAACGGTGCCGCCGGGTCGGCCGTTCCGGTGCCGCCGGTGCCCCCGGTTGTGCCGCCCGTCGTCCCCCCCGTGGTGGTGCCCGTACCGGTCGTGCCGCCGGTGGTCGCGGGATCGGTCAGCGGCATCTCCATCGCCGTCTTCAGATCGTCGATCAGCTTGAAGATGTCGGTCGTGCCGCTGGCCCCGCCAAAGACGCGGCTGCCGTCGATTCCGACCTGGATCTCGCTTGCATCGCCGATGCGGATGCGTGCGGTCGCGTCGATGTCGACGACGGTCGCCCCGGTCGCATCGATCCCGGTATATTTGATCGCGCCATCAGCATCCTTGGCAAAGGCAACGTCGCCCACCCCGCCGAAGATGGCGTGGCCGCGAACGTCACGGGTGTTGGCCAGCGCCATCAACCCGTCGCGCAACTGCCCCAGTTCGGTCGCGATCGACACACGATCCTTGTCGTTCAGCGTTTCACTGGCGGCGCGGGTCGCCAGTTCGCGGACGCGCACCAGCCGGTCGTCGACATTGCCCAGCGCCGTATCGGCCTGCGCCAGCAGCCCGCGCGACAGGGTGATGTTGGCGCGGAACGCGGTGGCGTCCGCATCGTCCTTCTTGATCCCGCCCAGCATCATCCATGCGGTCGAATCCTGCGACGCGACGTTCAGCTTCTTGGTCGCCAGCTCGGTCTGATACCGGTTGAGATCAGCGTTCAGCCGCGACATCTGCGCGGCGGACCGGGTATAGAAGCTGGCGGTGGAAATCTGCATGGTTCGTCCTATCGGATCGCCAGAATGGCATCGAACGTCTCGCGCGCGACCTGGATCACGCGGCTCGACGCCTGATACGCCTGCTGGAACTTCATCAGGTTGACCGCTTCCTGATCGAGGTTGACGCCCGACGACGCGTCGCGCGCATCGACCGCGGAATCGCGGATCGCGCCCTGCGCCTCGGACACGGTCTTGCGCGCGGCGAGCGCGGACCCATTGCTCGACTGCAGCGCGACGACCTTGGTCTCGAACGCCCCGGTCCGCCGGGCCTCGGCCAGCACCGCCAGGTTGCCGCTGTCGCGCGGCCCCTTGCCCACCGTCGCCGCGGCGATCTTGCTCGGATCATCGAACGCCCGCGTGACCCGGCCGCTGGCGTCGATCGCGAACATCGCATTGCCCGCACCGGTATTGCCCTTGGCATCCTCACCGACGGCCAGCGCGTCGTTCACGCCGTCGACGAACGACTTCGCCAGATCGACGACCTGCGCACGCATCTCGTTGATGCGCTGCGCCCCGTCGATCATGCCCGCCGTCGTCCCGCCGCGCGGCGTCAGGACGGTTTCCTTGCCGTCGCGCATCGCGGCGAACACCGGCAGCTTGCTGTCTTCGTCGCGCCACACGCGCACGGTGGATGCCTGGATGCCATGGACCAGCGGCGGGGTATCGCCGCCGCCCGCGCGCACCGTCACCCGTCCTACGGAATCGAACTGCACGTCGATGTCGATCAGCTCGCTCATCTCGTCCAGCATCCGGTCGCGCTGGTCGAGCAGTTGCACTTCCCCGACCGATCCCCGCGCGACGCGCGCCAGGCCGTCGTTGATCCGGGCCAGCGCCGCGGCGTTGTTGCCTATCTTTTCGGTGGCATTGGCGGCGGTCTGGTCGAGATTGACCGACGCATCGTCCAACGCCTTGACCGTTCCCGAAAAAGACTGGGCGACGCTTTCCGCTTCCTCCAGCATCGCCTGGCGCGGGGCATCGGCCGACGGGTCGGCCGACAGCGTGGTCGCGGCGTTGAAGAACGCGGTCATCCGCGTGGTCAGCGCCCGGCTGCCCAGCGCGTCCTCGATCCGCGTCATCCACACGATGCCGCCATCGCTGCGCGACACGTCGGAGGTCGTCTGCCGCACATCGGCCGACCGGAACATGTCGGCGGAACGCGAAATGCCGGCAACGGTCACGCCGCTGCCGGTCAGTTGGACCGACGATCCGACGCCGATCTCGGCCAGCGAGGTCGTGCGGCGGACATAGCCGGTGGTGCCGGCGTTCGCGATATTGTCCGACGTGGTGGTCAGCGCCGACTGGTACGCCCTGACCCCGCTCGCCCCGATCGACAGCAGGTCGCTCATCCGCTCTTCCCTTCAGAGGGGTTAACGGCAGCCTGCGGTCCGGCTTGCGTCGAATTGGCGGTTTCCGCTTCGTTAACCTTCTGCGCCTTCGCCAGGAACTCGGTCATCGCCTTGCCGATGCCCATGGGGGTCGTGACGGCCATGTTCTCGGCCAGCTTCTGGTCCCACATGTCGCGGAACTGGGCGCCGGCCTTGTTTTCGAACAGGCCGTCCGCCAGCTTCGCCTGGCGCATCGATTTCAGCATCATGCCGGTGAAGACCGCTTCGAACCGCTGGCCGGCGGCCTTCAGGTTCTCCTTGGTGCCGGTGCGGCTGGTGTCGACCCCGGTGCCGGTCGTCGCGCCGATGATGCTCACAGGACCACCAGCTCGGCCTTGAGCGCCCCCGATTCCTTCAGCGCCTCGAGGATCGCGACCAGGTCGGCGGGCGATGCGCCAATGGCGTTGATCGCCTTCACCACATCGGCCAGCTTGGGGCCGGGATCGAGCAGGAACATCGGCTTGACCTCCTGCTCGACGGTCACGCCGCTCTTCTGTTCGACGGCGGTCTGGCCCTGGCTCAAGGGCGCGGGCTGGCTGATGCGCTGGTTCTCGTCGATCTTCACGGTCAGCTTGCCATGCGTCACCGCCGAGGGCGACACGCGCACCGCCGAGTTGATGACGACGGTACCGGTGCGGGCGTTGACGATGACGCGCGCCGCCGTCTCGGCCGGCTGGACCGGCAGGTTCTCGACCTCGCTCATCAGCATCGCACGGGTGTCGGCGCCCGGCGCCGCACGCATCGCGACCGACACCGCGTCGATCGCGGTCGCGGTGCCGGCGCCGAAGCGGCGGTTGATCGCACCCGCGACATTCTGCGCCGTGGTGAAATCGGCCTGCGCGAGGTTGAAGGTCAGCGTGGGCGCGGTGGCAAAGCCGGTATCGACCGTGCGTTCGACCGTCGCCCCGTCGGGAATGCGACCGGCGGACGGGATGTTGACCACGATCTTCGAGCCATCGGCACCTTCCGCCCCCAGGCCACCGACCGCCAGATTGCCCTGCGCCATCGCATAGATCTGCCCATCGGCACCCATCAGCGGGGTCATCACCAGCGCACCGCCGCGCAAGGACTTGGCCTTGCCCATCGAGGCGACGGTGACGTCGATCCGCTGGCCGGGCTTGGCAAAGGCGGGCAGTTCGGCGGTAATCATCACCACCGCCGCGTTCTTGAGGCCCGGATTGATCCCCTGCGGCAGTTGCAGCCCCATGCGCGACGTGATCGCCTTCACCGACTGCACGGTATATTCCAGATTGTCGTCGCCGGTGCCGGGCAAGCCGACGACGATGCCGTAACCGGTCAGCTGGTTGGACCGGATACCCTGAAACCGGCCGAGGTCCTTGACCCGCTCCGCGGAAGCGGGCTGGATCATCAGGAGGGCGGCAAAGATGGCGAGCAGGATGCGCATGGGCTGTCCTAGAACGGGCTGACGACCTGGAAGAAGCGGCTGAGCCACCCCTGCCGGCTGGCACGGGCGACATCGCCCTTGCCGGTGTAGGAAATGCGGGCATCGGCGACGCGGGTCGATGGCACGCGGTTGTTGGCATCGACATCGGCGACGCGGACGATGCCCTTGATCGCGACGAATTCGTCGCCACGATTGAGCGTCACCTGCTTGCGCCCCTGCACCAGCATCGTACCGTTGGGATAGACTTCGGCGACGGTCACCGACAGTTCGCCCGACAGCGCGTTGGTCTGGTCCGCCGTGCCCGTACCGCCGAAATTGCGCTTGCCCGATGCCGATGCGATGTTCGGATCGAACGACAGCGGCCCGGCCGAGGGCGGCGTGATCCCGAAGCCCCCGCCGCTGTCGAGCTTGGACCCGGCCGACTTCGACGCACTGGTGCGTTCGACCAGCACGATGGTCAGCGGGTCGCCGATCTTGCGTGCGCGCCAGCCTTCGTACAGCGCGGCATAGCCCTGATCGACCTGAAAGATCGCGCCGGTCGCGACGACCGGGGCCATCGGCGGGGCGGCACGCGATGCCGAATAATCCTCCGGCGGCAATTTCCTGCCGAACAGGGGGCGGGCGGTTGCCGGCATTGCCGCCAGCACGACCGCGGCGAGCGCGAGGGCGCGCGCGGCGTCAGATGTTCTGGTTGACATATTTCAGCATTTCATCGGTGGCCGAGATCATCTTGGAATTGACCTCATAGGCGCGTTGCGTCTCGATCATGTCGACGAGTTCCTCGACGACGTTGACGTTCGATCCCTCCAGCATCCCCTGCCGGATGCGGGCGCGGCCATCGAGGCCGGCGACACCGGTCTGCGCGGCACCCGATGCGCCGGTTTCGATCAGGAAATTGTCGCCGACCGGCTGCAACCCCGCCGAATTGGCAAAGGTCGTCACCTGGATCTGGCCGATCGGAGTCGCTTCGGTCTGGTTCGGGATGGTCGCGCTGACCGTGCCGTCGCCGCCGATGGTGATCGACGTCGCCCCTTCGGGCAGGGTGATGCCGGGCATCACCTGATAGCCTTCGGTGGTGACCAGCATCCCCTGTGGCGACCGGCTGAAATTGCCGGCGCGGGTGTAGCCCAGCTGCCCGCCGGGCAGCTGCACCTGGAAATAGCCGTCGCCTTCGAGCGCCACGTCGAGCGTGTTGCCGGTCGACGACAACGACCCCTGCGTCTGGATGCTGGCGGTGCCCTGTACCTTCACACCGGTGCCGAGGTTCAGCCCGGTCGCATAGCGCGATTCGGCGGTCGAGGCGGCGCCCTGTGCGGTGACGATCTGGTAGCTCAGCGCCTCGAACGACGCGCGGTCGCGCTTGAACCCGGTGGTGTTGACGTTCGCCAGGTTGTTCGAGATGACACGCATCCGCGTGTCCTGCGCGTCCAGCCCGGTGCGGGCGATATGGAGTGCGGCATTGGCCATGGTGTCTTCCCCTTAACTCTGGACGCGCATCAGGTTGGCGGAGGATTCATCCATCTCCTTCGCCTGCTTCAACATGCCCGCCTGCACTTCGTACGACCGCTGGTTCTCGATCATGTCGACCAGCGCCTGGGTCATGTTGACGTTCGACTGTTCGAGCGACCCCGAACGCACCTTGGCGGTCATGTCGCCGGGCAGGACGCCGCCGCCGCGCACGTGCAGCAGGTTGTCGATGCCCTTGACCGTCTGGCTGCCGGCGGTGCTCGCCAGCTTGATCTGACCGATTTCCTGGTCCGGCGTGCCGGGCGCCGCGCCCTGCGGCACGATCATCACCCGGCCGTCGGCGGTGACGGAGATCGACTGGTAGGGCGGCACGGTGATCGGCCCGGCCGCACCCATGACCGGCAAGCGATCGCCGGTTTCCAGCGTGCCGGCGGCAGAAACCTGCAGGTCGCCGCGCCGGGTATAGGCTTCGGTGCCGTCGAGGCCCTGTACCGCCATCCAGCTGTCGCCCTCCATCGCGATGTCGAGCGGGCGGCCGGTGGCGAGGATCGCGCCGGCCCGGCGGTCCATGTCGCGCACTTCCTCCGAAGAGGGCGAGCGGGTTTCGAGTTCGCCGTTCTTGCCCTTCAGCAACAACTGCTCGAAATCCACCTTGTCCGCGCGATACCCGATCGTCGAGGCGTTCGCGATGTTGTTCGCGATCGTCGCCTGCGACGCCATGTGGCCGCGCATCCCCGACATTGCGGTATAGACCAGCCGGTCCATCGAAACCTCCCAAGAATGACCCTCGCTACACAGCAAGGGTCATGCCAGTTTCAGTGATTGGTCTGTTCAAAAATGCGTCGAGACGCATTTTGCGGTACCGGCCCGCTCCCCCACCCGGCCACCCATCGAGGATACCATGTGGGTGGCCGGGTGGGGGAGCGGGCCGGTACCGCCTCAAAACGCGCGCTTTCGCGCGTTTTTAGAAAGGCTTATTACGCCCGCAGGTCGAGGATCGACCGCGTGATCTGGTTCGAGGTGTCGAGCGCCTTCGAGTTCGCCTGGAAGTTGCGCTGCGCGGCGATCAGGCTGACCAGTTCCTCGGTGATGTCGACGTTCGATCCTTCGATCATGCCCGACATCAGCGAGCCGGCGCCGTTTTCACCCGAGCTGGCGAAGCTGGGGTCGCCCGACAGGCCGGTCGCCTGCCAGTTGCTGTTGCCCATCTGGCGGAGACCCGCCGAATTGGAGAAGTTGACGATCGCGACCTGGCCCAGCGCCTTGGTATCGCCGTTCGAATAGCTGGCGGTGACAATGCCCTTTTCGTTGATCGTCACGCCCTGCAGCCGGCCGACGGCGATGCCGTCCTGCGCCTGCGTTGCAACCTTGAACGGCTTGGTGGTCGATTCAGTGCTGGTCGGGATCGTCAACTTGATCTGTTGCTGGGCGACGCCGCTGGCGGGCATGAACGAATCGAACGCGGTCTCGACCGCAGCGGCCAGCTTGCCCTGCTGGTCGAACTGGAACGTGACCGCCTGCGTCGAAGGGGTCCCGGAAACCATCGGCTGATCGCCGACGAAGCTGTACGCCTGCCACGCGCTCGACAGGTCCTCGGCGGCCGGCGGGGTCGTGACGACCGGAGCCGTGGTGCGCTTCAGATAGGTCGTCATCGTCATCGGATTGCCCGCGCCATCATAGACGGTGGTCGCGATCGATTCATTGTAGCTGGTCGCGTCGAAACGGTTGAAGGCCGTGGTGCTTGGAACGACCGAGCGGGCGTTCATGTTCAAGCCGAGGGTGACGTTGTTGGTGCCGGCCGGCTTGCCCGAGGTGCCGTTCAGCACGAGGTCGGTCAGCGACGCGCGGGTCGTGGCGACGACGTTGCCCGATCCGTCGACCGGATAGACCTGCAGCCGCGCACCCTGCGCATCGGTGACGAACTGGTTCGAATCCACGCGCAGCGACCCGTTGCGGGTGAAGGTCAGGCCGTCCTTGGTCGGATCGGGCTTCAGCGCGAGGAAGCCGTCGCCGGCGATCGCGATGTCGAGCGAGGAGGACGACTGGACGAGATTGCCTTCGCCGAACTGCTGGCGATTGCCCTTCACCACGGTACCCGACCCGACCATCTGCGTCGGCGCCACGGCCAGGTTCGACGCGATGACGTCGGCGAATTCGGCGCGGCTCTTCTTGAAACCGGTGGTGCCGACGTTGGCGAGGTTGTGCGAGATCGACGCCATGTCGACCTGCGAGGCCTTCAAACCGGACAGCGAAGTGTAAAAGGACATGGTTGGCTCCTGCGAAAATGCGAAAAAATCGGAATGGACGGAAGGAAGTTCAGGCGATCTTGCGGACGGTATCGGCCAGCACCTGCTGCCCGTCGGACAGGGTCAGCATCGGTTTCCCGCCATTGGGCATGACGGAGGAAACCCCGGCCCAGGCGAGGTTGCGGGCCTTCACCATCTGTCCGCTGGCATCGCTGGCCGCGACGCTGATTGTGTAGGGGCCGGCGCCGGCGGCGGTGCCCGCATCGGTCTTTCCGTCCCACTGGTAATCGACCATGCCGGCAGGCTGGCTGCCCAGCGATACGGCGCGGGCAAGGTTGCCGTCGGCGTCGCGAATCTCGACCTTTACCTGTGCGGCATCCTTGTCGAGTTCGACCGCGCCGGTGACATTGCCCTTGCTGTCGGCGGTCGCGGTCGCGCTGTCGGTCAGCACCGCCTTGCCTATCCACGACACCGCGTCGCTCGTCCCGCTGCCGGCCAGGCGGCTCGCCAGCGTCTTGAGCGTCGAACTCATTTCGGTGATGCCCGACAGCGACGACATCTGCGCCATCTGCGCGACCATCTGCCCATTGTCGGTCGGGTTGAACGGGTCCTGATATTGCAGCTGCGCGGTCATCAGGCGCAGGAAATCGTCCTGTCCCAGCGAGCGCTGGCCGAGCTTCGCCTTGGCGGCGGCGTCGTTGGCGCCCTTTACCGTCGGGATATTCTGTATTGCGGTGGTGGCCATAATCAGCGTCCCAGACGGAGGGTTTCGGTGATGAGCGACTTGGCGGTCGACATCACCTCGACATTGTTCTGATAGGTGCGCGCGGCATCGAGCATGTCGACCAGCTCGCGCGGTTCGTCGACGGCCGCTTCCCACACATTGCCCTCGGCATCGGCCAGCGGGTTGCCGGGATCGTGGCGCTTGGACGGGGCCTCGCCCGCTGTCACTACCTGTGCCGCATCGACGGTCGCAAGGCCGCTCGCCGCATCGAAGCTGGTGCGGAACACCGGCTTCATCGTGCGATAGGCGCCCGCCTCGGTCGTCGATACCGCGCCGGCATTGGCCAGGTTCGATGCGGTGGTGTTCATCCGGATCAGCTGCGCCGACATCGCGCGGCCCGATACTTCGAAGATGCTCATGGGTGCGGGCATGGGCTTATTCCCCCTTCAGCGCGCGGGTGATGGTGGAGATGCGACCGTTCAGGAACGCCAGCGTCGTCTGATACGCGACGGCGTTCTCGGCAAAGGCGGTCTGTTCGGTGACCAGTTCGACGGTATTGCCGTCGAGCGAGGGTTGCAGCGGGCGGCGATAGAGCGTGTTGCCGTCGATCGCGCGATCGACGTTGCCGCCCTGCTCCGCACCCGCGAGCGCCGCGCGGAAATCGACATCCTTCGCCTTGAAGCCGGGCGTAGAGGCATTGGCGATGTTCGATGCGAGCATCCCCATGCGCTGCGCCCGCACCTGCAGCGCGGTGCCGTGTATCCCGAACAGAGCATTGTCGGCCATCGGACGGTTCCCAAGTCGGCGCGCCGGATGCGCGTCACACGGGATCACAGCAAAGGGCGTGCCAGTTTCGCCAAAACCCGTTGCCGAACCGCAAATCCCATGCTTTGCCGCCTGCGACCGGCAAGCGGCAACCGCACCCGGCAAACGGTTGCCGCCATGAAACTGGCACCGTGTTTGCAGGGAAGCGGACATGGACGCATCCATGCTCGCCCCCTATGCCGATCCGGTCGCCGCCGCCTTCGTGGTCGGTGGTACGATCCTCGCGCTGCTGATCCGCACGCCGCCCGCCGATCTGGGCCGGGCGGTCCGCGCGCTCGGTACGCTCGGCCGTAGCCCGTTCTCTGCGGAGGAAGGGCTGGGCCAGATCGCCGCGCTCGGCCGCATCGCCAAGCGGCACGGCGTGATGACGCTCGACCGGTCGCGGATCACCGATCCCGACATCGCCGACGCGATCGCCGCGATCGTCGACGGCATCGGCCCCGACGGCGTGGCCCTGACGCTGCGCCATCGCAACGAGGCCCGCGCCGAACGCCATCTGGCCGCCGCCGACCTGTGGAACGCGGTCGCCGAACTGGCGCCGGCGCTGGGGATGATCGGCACGCTGGTCGGGCTGGTCCGGATGTTCATGGCGATGACCGATCCAACCGCGATCGGACAGGCGATGGCGATCGCGCTGCTGTCCACGCTGTACGGTGCCATCCTCGCCGCGCTGGTGGGTATGCCGATCGCCGGGCGGCTGCGTCGCCTGGCCCGTGCCGAAGCATTCGAACGTGCCCGGTTCGAGGCACCGCTGATCGCGCTCGCCCGGCGCGAACGCCCACAATTCCGGGAGGCCGCAGAATGAGAACGAACCGCTTCGATCCCGCCCCCGGTCGCCCGCTATGGCTGACCACCCTTGCCGACCTGTCGCTGCTGCTGGTCGGGTTCTTCGTGTTCCTCCAAGCGGCGCAGGCCGTCGACAAGCGCGCGCTGACCGCCGGCATCCGCGCCGGGTTCGATGCCCAGCCGATCCCGATGACGGTCGACCGCGCGGTGATCGACGGCTTTGCCCCCGGCTCCGCCGCCCTGCCCGCCGGAACGGCGAGCAGCGTCGACTTCGTGCGCGGGGCGGCCGTCGACCGGCGCATCGCGGTCACGCTGACCGGCGGTACCGCCGGTGACGTCGATCCGACGACCGGCAGCGCCGCGATCTTGGCGACCGACCGCGCGCGTGCCGTCGCCGCGCTGCTGGTCCGCGAAGGCGCCGCGACGCCCGCACAGATCGCCTTCGCACCGCCGGGCACCGGTGGACGCGGCGTGTTTATCGACCTGGGCTTTGCCGGTGAGCGGCAAGCCGTTGCCGACCGGCAAGCCCCGCTTGCCGCCCCTGCCGATGGAGCAGTGCAATGATCCGTACCATCCTGTTCGCCGCGATCCTGGTCGCGGCCCCCGCCGCCGCCCAGAATTTCCAGTCGACCGCCCAGCTCGACGAAGCCGTGGTCCAATTTACCGGCGCCAGCATCGGCATGGACGGCGGCGCGCAGATGCCGGTCGATCCCCGGCTGAAGCTGGCGCGGTGTCCGATGCCGCAATTCGGGTGGCTGTCGGACCGGCAGGATGCCGTGGTCATCAGCTGCATGGCGCCGACCTGGAAAGTCTATGTCCCGGTCCGCCGCCTGACCCGCGCGCAGCCCGAACGCCCCGCCCCGACGCCGATGGCGACGGTGGCGCAGGCCAAGCCCGAACCGGTCATCCGCCGCGGCGATCCGATCATGGTGGAGGCCGGCGCACCCGGCTTCTCGATCACCCGCGACGGCGTGGCGATGGGCGACGCCCCGGTCGGCGGGCGGCTGATGGTGAAGATCGACCCGGCCAAGCCGCCGATCCAGGCGATCGCGCTGGAATCGGGCCGCGCCGCCCTGCCCGGCTTCACCGGCTGAATCAAAAAAATAACCCCTCAGTAATTTTTGCTAAAGAAGTCGCCCATGCCGCCGTTTCTCCACTTGTCAGCAGTTCGCAAAGGACGGGGACATGGTGGAATCTGTCGGATCAAGGCTGGTTACGTCGATCGGTAGGCGCGGTGTCGCGCGGACCGAGGGGCAACCACGCGCCGAAACGGCACAGGCTCCGCAGGACGCGGGCGCACCCAAAAGCGGGGTGGCCCTGTTGTCGGGCGGTACCACCGCACAGGCGATGGCGTCGTCGCCGCCGGTCGATACCGACCGCGTCGCGACGATCCGCAAGGCGATTTCCGAAGGACGCTTCCCCCTGTCCCCCGCCACCATCGCCGACCGGCTCATCGCCCTGAAACTCGATTGGAACAGCAATGAACCGGCGTGATGCGCTGATCCAGATCATCGACAGCCTGCACGCCGAGATCGCGGCGTTGCAGACCAACGACGTGACCGCGCTGGAAACCGCGACGGCGATGAAGCTCAAGGGGATCGAGGCGGTCGCCGCCAATGACGACCTGCCGCTCGACGCCGAACTGGAAACGCTGGCGCGCGAGGCACAGCGGCTGAACGAAACCGCGCGCATCTACGTCAACCTGATGGCGGCCAATGTCCGCCGGCGGATCGACCAGCTGGCCGGCGGCGGATTGCCGGCATACCGGCCAGGCATTGCCGCCTCCCCGCAGCGCATGGCGGCTGCGGCATATCGCTAACGCGCGACCGCGACCGATCCCGAACTGGCACGCCGCTTGCTGTACTCCCTCCTGAACAGGGGAAGCAGAGCAAAGCCCGATGAGTGTCGTTCCGGTAGAATCCCGATCCTATGTCCACAGCGCGATCGCGAAGGCGAGCGCCAGGACCGGTGTCGATTTCAATTACCTGCTGGGCCAGGCACAGGTCGAAAGCGGCCTGCAGACCAACGCGCGCGCCGGTACGTCCTCTGCGACCGGCCTCTACCAGTTCGTCGAGCAGAGCTGGCTGGGCGTGGTGAAGGCGCATGGTGCCGAACACGGCATGGGCTGGGCCGCCGACAGCATCCGCCAGGGGAGCAACGGCCGCTATTATGTCGCCGATCCGGCCACCCGACGGGCGATCCTGCAGCTGCGCAACGACCCGCAGGCATCGTCGCTGATGGCCGCTGAACATGCCGCCGACAACAAGTCAGCGCTGGAAAACGCGCTCGGCCGCTCCGCCACCGGTACCGACCTGTATATGGCGCATTTTCTGGGGCTGGGCGGTGCGCGGCATTTCCTGACCACGATGCAGAGCAACCCGGACCGGTCGGCGGCAGGCATGTTCCCCGCCGCCGCCCGCGCGAACCGATCGATCTTTTACGGCGCCGGCGGCCAGCCGCGCTCGCTCGCCGAAATCTACGACAAGATGGCGACCAAGCTGGACCGCGGTGCCAAGGCCGGCGGCGGCGACGGGATCGACATGGCCGGTGCGCTGGACGGCGGCTTCCCGGTCAACCGGATGCAGCCGGCGGTGATGATGAACGGCTTCGACGGCGACGTCATCATGGGCAACGAGGCGCAGGGCGGCGACGCGGCTTGGCTGACCACCACCCTCGCCAATCTGAACGTCGTGCGCAGCCGCGGCGGCGACACGGCGGCGAACCCGGCACAGATGGCCTCGCTCTATCGCCCGACCCCTGAATCGGCGCGGCTCGCCTATTCGATCCTCGCCAATCTGGGGAACGCATGATGCAGGCGATCCTGAGCAATCCCAAGAGCCTGCTGCCCGCGATGCGCGGGTCGGCGTTGCCCGCCGCGATCCTGCTGCTCGTGCTGCTGATGGTCGTGCCGATCCCGGCGTTCATGCTCGACATCTTCTTCGTCATGAACATCATGATCTCGATCGCGGTGTTGATGGTCGCATTGAATGCGCAGAAGCCGCTCGACTTCTCCGCCTTTCCGACCGTGCTGCTGTTCGCGACGCTGTTCCGCCTCGGCCTGAACGTCGCCTCGACCCGCGTCGTGCTGGTCCACGGCCATGAAGGCGAAGCGGCGGCGGGCCATGTCATCGAGGCGTTCGGCACCTTCCTGATCGGCGGCGACTATGTCGTCGGTCTCTTCGTCTTCTCGATCCTCATCATCATCAACATGATCGTGGTGACCAAGGGCGCCGGCCGCGTGTCCGAAGTATCGGCGCGCTTCACCCTCGACGCCCTGCCCGGCAAGCAGATGGCGATCGACGCCGACCTGAACGCCGGCCTCATCACCCCCGACGAAGCCCGCACCAAGCGGATCGAGACCGGCGCCGAAGCCGATTTCTACGGCGCGATGGACGGTTCGTCGAAGTTCGTGAAGGGCGATGCGGTCGCCGGCCTGCTGATCCTGGCGATCAATATCGTCGGCGGCCTGATCCTGGGCGTCGTCAGCCACCAGATGGCGGTGGGGCAAGCCGCGCAGACCTATGTCCTGCTCGCCATCGGCGACGCACTGGTCGCGCAGGTGCCCTCGCTGCTGCTGTCAATCGCCGCCGCCGCCATCGTCACCCGCGTCACCTCGACCTCGCAACAGGACCTTGCCGGGCAGATCGGCACCCAGTTCGCGTCGCACCGCACCTGGGCGCCGGTTGCCGGTATCCTGGGGCTGCTGGCGATGCTGCCGGGAATGCCGTTCCTCGTGCTGGCGCCCGCCGCCGGCATCGCCGGCTTCGCATCGTGGAAGCTCGCCAGGCAGAAGAGCGCGCCTCCGCCCCCGCCGCCGGTCGAAGCGCTGCCCGAAGCGGCCGACCTGTCGAAGATCGGCTGGGAAGAAGTGGCCGACACCTGCCACATCATGCTCGACATCGGCTATGGCCTCGTGCCGCTGGTCGACGAGCGCAAGGGTGCGCCGCTGATGAGCCGGATCACCGGGGTCCGCCGCCAGCTGTCCAAGGAACTGGGCTTCGTCGTGCCGCAGGTGAAAGTGCGCGACGACATCAACCTCGCGCCCTATACCTATCGCATCTCGATCGGCGGCGTGGTCGTCGGCGAGGACATGGCGTCGGCGACCGAGATGCTGGCGCTTGACACCGGCCAGGCGGTCGGGATGCTGAACGGCAAGACCGCCAAGGACCCGACCTTCGGCCTCGACGCCGTATGGATCCAGCCAGGCGATTCTGATGCCGCGACGGGTGCGGGCTATCTGGTGGTCGATGCCGGGACCGTCATCGCCACCCACCTGAACCATGTGCTGACCGTCAATGCGACCGAACTGCTGGGTCCGGACGAGGTGCAGTCGCTGCTAGATGGCCTCAAGGACCGTGCCGCCAACTTGGTCGCGGCGCTGTGCCCCGCCCCGCTGTCGCTCACCACGCTGACGCAGGTGCTGCGCGCGCTGCTGGCCGAGAATATCACGCTCAAGGAGTTCCGCCGCATCGCCGCCGCGATCGTCGTGGTCGCGCAGCGGACGCAGGATGCCGACGAGATCGTCGAGCTGATCCGGCCGGAACTGGGCGCGCTCATCATCCAGAAGCTGTGCGGGGTGCGCGAGCCGCTGCGCGTGATGACCCTCGAAGGGCAGCTGGAGGCACTGCTGGGCCAGGCGATGCGCAACGATCCGTCGCGCCGCCATGCGATCGAGCCGGACCTCGGCCGACGCATCATCGACGCCCTGACCCATGCCGCGCAGCCGCTGATGGCCGAGGCCAAGCCGTTCGCGCTGGTCGTGCAGCCGTCGATCCGGGTCGCGATCCGCAAGCTCGTCAAAACCTGCCTGCCCGACACCCCGGTCATGAGCTTCTTCGAAGTTCCCGAGGACAAGGCAGTCGAAGTCGTCGCCGTCATCGGCGCCCCGGAGGCCATCGCAGCATGAACGCCCCCTTCTTCCCCCAGCCCGAGCTGAGCGTGCCGGTCTATACCCGGCACACCAAACCCAGCGACGGCGACGCGATCGTCCGCCGCCACCTGCCGCTGGTCCGCCGCATCGCGTGGCACGTCCATGGCCATATGAGTACGATGGTCGATGTCGAGGACCTGGTGCAGGTCGGCCTGGTCGCACTGGTCGAGGCGGTGCCGATGTTCGAGGACCGCGGCACGGTCACCTTCGAACAATATCTCAGCACGCGGCTGCGCGGGGCGATGATCGACGAACTCAGGCGACAGGCGACGATCAGCCGGGGGGCGATGAAGCGGCGGCGCGACTATGCAAAGGCGGTGTCGGCCCTGAGCGTCGAGCTGGGCCGCACGCCGGTGCCGGCCGAGATCGCCGACCGGCTGGGCGTGCCGCTGGGGCGGTTGCGCGTCGACTATGCCGATGTCCAGTCGGTCCAGTTCGATTCGATCGACGACGTATATACCGACGAGGCGCCGTGGTTCATGGACGACGGTCCCGATGCGTTCGAGGCGCTGGCCGAAGGCGAGTTGCGGACCACGCTGATCGCCGCGATCGCCGCGCTGCCCGAGCGCGAGGCGCAGGTGATCCAGCTTTATTATGTCGAGGAACTGAACCTCGAGGAAATCGGGCAGGTGCTGGGCGTCGGCGCGGCGCGCATCTGCCAGATCAAGAAGGCGGCGCATGAGAAGCTGAAAAAGGCGCTGGCGCGGGCGACCGGGTAGGTTTTTTCCTATTATCAAACGCTTGGGCGGGGTCGGACGGTTGGTCCGGCCCCGTTTTTGCGTCCAAAGTTCACAAAGTTCACACTCGTGCGCGGTTTGCGCAGACGGTGTGGCGGTGTGGCGGTGTGGCGGTGCGTCGGGCGGAGGGGTTCGGCGATGGGAAAGAGCGGGTTGCGGATCGTAGCGTGGGCGGGCGGTTGTAGGAAAGTTGCGGTCGCCCTACCCCACCCCGGCGTACCCCGGCGCAGGCCGGGGTCCAGTTGGGGGATGGCAGCGAAACCCTATCGACTGTTCCGTAGCTGGACCCCGGCCTTCGCCGGGGTACGGGACGGCGATAAGGCGGCGTGGCGTCTGCGGCAGCCCCCCCTCCACCATGCTGCGCATGGTCCCACTCCCCCCGCGCAGCGGGGAGGAGCGGGGGTGCGCCCTATATATAGAGTCTGTCCTGGAGGCTCGGAACGCCGAAACCCCCGGTGACCGCACAGGGTCGCCGGGGGTTGGTCCCGTTGCCGGGAGTTCCGCCGCCGCCGCCTTCTTCAAGGGGGAACGGCGGCGGCGGAGCCGGGATTAGCCGAGCAGCTTCAGCACGCCCTGCTGCGACTGGTTCGCCTGGGCGAGCATCGCGGTCGACGCCTGGCCGAGAATCTGCGCCTTGGCGAGCGCCGTCGATTCCGCCGAGAAGTCGGTGTCTTCGATGCGGCTGCGCGCTTCCTGCAGGTTCGACGAGGTGGTCGTCAGGTTGTTGACGGTAACCTGCAGGCGGTTCTGCACCGCACCGAGGTCGCCGCGGATCGACGACACCTTGTCGAGCGCCTTGTCGATGGCGTTCATCGCGACGGCGGCATTCGCCTGGGTCGAGACGTTCAGCGCGCCGCCGACCGTATCGGCCGAACCGCCCTGTGCCGAGATGCCGACCTTGGCGAGCGAGGCGGTCGCACCTTCGACACGGATTTCCGCACCGGTGTCCGACTTCAGCTCGACACGACCGCGCAGCGTCAGGCCGGTGGCGATCGCGCCGGTCGAGGCACCGCCGTCATCGCCCTTCATGCCGATGACCATGCCCGCCGAGGTACCGCCGGTGCCGTCCTTCAGCGTGATGTCGTTGCCGGTCGACGAGGTGAGGATCAGGTTGCCCTTGTCGTCGCTCGACGCGACCAGGCCGCTGATGCCCGCATCGTTGATGTTCTTCACCACGTCCGACATCGACATGCCGGTCGTGCCGTCGGCATCGCTGAGCGTCACGGTCGATCCGTTGATGACCAGCGTGTTGGCAGCGGCGATCTTCGACGAGTCGAGCGACACGGTCGCCTTCGTCGTGGCGGTCGCGGTGACACCCGACTTGTCGCTGACGGCGTTGATCGCGGCGGCCTTCGATGCGGCCGATGCGTCGTTCGAGGCACCGACGGCGACGCCGTTGATCTTCACGTCGTCGGTGACGGCGAGTGCGGTCGCACCGACGGCCGAACCCTTCACGCCTTCATTGGCGGTGGTTTCGTTCAGACCGAGCGCGGTCAGGGCAGCGGCGGAACCGCCGGCGGCGCGCTTGATGTCGATCGCTTCGCCGGTCGAGCTCTGCAGCGCGACGAAGCCGCCGTAATCGCCAGCGGTAAAGCCCGCCTTGCCCGATGCCGAACCACCGATGGTGATGGTCTTGCCGGTGTCGTTCGACAGGACGATCTTGCCTTCGCTGTCGAGCTGCGCGCTGATGCCGCCGACGTCGCGGTTGATCTTGTCGACCAGTTCCTGGCCATTGGCGCCGGTGATGTCGACGGCGGTGCCCGCACCGACCTTGATGGTCAGGCTGCCGGTGGCGGTGATGCCGCCGGCCGAGATCGGACCGCCCGACAGAGTGTTATATGCCTTGGCCGACACGCCGGTCTGACCGGTGTTGGCGTTGATCGCGGCGGCGGCTTCTTCCGCACCGGTGTTCGCGGCACCCGTCAGGGCGCTGCCCAGCGCGTTCTTGCCGTTGAACTGGATGTCGCCGACGGCAGCGGTCGCGGTGTTGATGCGGCCGGTGGTCGCCTGACCTTCGACGCGGTAGCCGTTCAGGCCCAGCGCGGTGGCCGAGGTGCTGGTGAGGCTGACCGACGTGGTCTGGCCGGCCTGCGAACCGGTCTGCAGCGTCACGGCCTTCACCGTGCCATCGAGCAGGTTGATGCCGTTGAAGTTGGTCTTGGTCGCGATGTCGTTGATCTGCGCGGTCAGCTGACCGACTTCCGACTGGAGCGCCTTGCGTTCCGACGAACCCAGCGTGCCGTTCGCGGCCTGGCCGGCGAGTTCCTTCATGCGCTGCAGCATGTTGGTGACTTCGCCCAGCGCGCCTTCGGCGGTCTGCGCCATCGAGATACCGTCATTGGCGTTGCGCGCGGCGACGGCCATCGTCTTGATCTGGCTGGTCATGCGGCTGGCGATGGCGAGGCCGGCGGCGTCGTCCTTGGCCGAGTTGATACGCTTGCCGGTCGACAGGCGCTCCATCGACGCCTTCAGCGCGTCGTTGGCGGCGGACGAGGCGTTGGCTGCGCGGAGCGATCCGATGTTGGATCCGATAACGGTCATTGGGTGTGTCCTCCAGTCTGACTTCCAGCGCCCCGCGTCCCCCCCTTGAAGCGATCGGGATCGAAGCTGCTGCCCGGAGAAACGGCACGCATCGGACCGAGTTAAGGAAAAAAGTTCGGGTTATCCGTGGCCCTCGCGCGCGCGTGAGAGCGTGCGCGGAATACAGAGCCGAATCGGGGGTCATTTTACCGGGCGTTAACCATTTGCCGGCAAAAGGGTGCCGTTCAGGGGGAATGTCCAAGACCATGCGCTCGATCTATCCATCCGCTGCCGTCCTCGCGTCGAAGTTCACGCTGGTGTCGTCGCTGCGCGCGCAGGGCTTTGCCCTCGCCAATGCGGGGCAGAAGCCGGGTGCCGGTGACGTGTTCCTGGTGATGGAAGGCGAAGTGCCGCCGATCGCCGCGCGCACGCTGGTGCTGGCCGACGGCCCGGCATCGGTGACGCCGTTCGAGGGTGGCCGCCCGGCCCGCCTGTCCTATTCCCATGCCGATACCGAACTGGCCCATGCCTTTGCCGCGGCGCTGCTGTGCGGCCGGCACGAGGCGGTTGCCGCCGACCCGGAAAGCCTGGCCTTGCAGGCGCTGGCCCGCCGCGTCGCCGCCGCCGACATCACCGTGCTGGTCAACGGCCCGACCGGCACCGGCAAGGAAGTGCTGGCCCGCACCATCCACGCCGAAAGCGCCCGCGCCGACGGCCCGTTCATCGCGATCAACTGCGCGGCACTCCCCGAAACCATGCTGGAAGCGATGCTGTTCGGCCATGTGAAGGGCGCGTTCACCGGCGCAGGCGCGGCGGGCGAAGGGTTCTTTCGCGCAGCGCATGGCGGCACGCTGCTGCTCGACGAAATCGCGGAGATGCCGCTGCCGCTGCAGGCGAAGCTGCTGCGTGTGCTGCAGGAACGCGAAGTCGTGCCGATCGGCGCGACCCAGGCCGAGGCGGTCGACGTCCGCGTCGTCGCCTGCGCCAATCGCGACCTGCAGGACGAAGTCGCCGCCGGCCGCTTCCGCGCCGACCTCTATTACCGGCTGAGCGTCTTTCCGCTCAGCACCCGCGCGCTGGCCGATCGGCCGGGCGATGTCGCCGCGCTTGCCGCCGCAATGGTCGTGCGCCATGCCGGGATGCGTGGGCAACTGCCGTGGATTTCGGACGAGGCGCTGGCGATGCTCAGCCGCCACGACTGGCCGGGCAATGCCCGCGAGCTGGAAAATGTGATCCAGCGCGCGCTGCTGCTGGGCATGGGCGACAGGATCGAGGCGCAGGACATCGTGTTCGACCGGGCGAGCGTTCCCGCCGCGACCGCGATCAGCGCACCGCGCGCGGTCGAGCCGGTGGCGGCGACGCTGACCAACATCGTCCAGATCCACGAATTCGCGGCGATCCGCCGCACGCTGGAGGAATGCGGCGGCAACCGGATCGAAACCGCCCGGCGGCTGGGCATTTCGGAGCGTACGCTGCGCTATCGCCTCGCCAAGGCGCGTGAGGCCGGCGAGCTGCTGGCGGCGCCTGCACCGCAGTCGATGGCGGCGTCGGCATGAGCGGCGTCGGTGGTGTCGGCGGCGCGATGGGCGTCGACCGGGTGATGCAGCTGCGTGCGCAGATCCTCGAACGCAACCAGGCGCTGTCCAAGGCGAATGCGCAGGTCGCGACCGCCCCGGTACAGGCCGAACCGGCCAAGCCGACCAGCTTCGCCGATGCGATGGGCGACGCGCTGAAGGGCGTGAACGCGCAGCAGAACAAGGCGAGCGAACTGTCGGCGATGTATGAACGCGGCGAAACCGTGGACATCGCCAAGGTGATGATGGCGCGCCAGCAGGCATCGGTCGGCTTCGAAGCCACGATGCAGGTCCGCAACAAACTCCTGTCCGCCTACAAGGACATCATGAGTATGCCGGTGTAATATGGAAAACGCACTCGCCACCACCGGCGGCGTTCCCGCCGCCCCCGCACCGGCCGCCTCCGGCTTCGCCAACCCGCTGACCCAGATCGGCGGGATCATGAAGAATCCCGCCGTCAAGCGCAGCCTGCCGATGATCCTCATCGTCGCCCTGGTCCTGTCGGCGGCGCTGGCGTGGATGGCGCTGGCCACCCCGCCGCAGCGCGTGTTGTTCCCGCAGCTGCCCGACAGCGACAAGCAGGCGGTCGTCGACGCGCTGGGCGCGGCCAAGATCACCAGCCATGTCGACGATTCGGGCGGGATCACCGTCGCCGAGGACGATTACCACCGTGCGCGCATCCTGCTGGCGGGCCAGGGCCTGCCCAAGGCGGCGCCGGGCGGGTACGCAATCCTCGACCAGCTGCCGATGGGCGTCAGCCGCGCCGTCGAGGGCGAGCGGCTGCGCCAGGCGCGCGAGACCGAACTGGCCAAGTCGATCGGCGAGATCGAGTCGGTCGCCGACGCGCGCGTCCACCTGGCGATGCCCGAAAGCTCGGTGTTTGTGCGCGACAATGCGCAGCCCTCCGCCTCGGTCATCGTCCGCCTCGAACCCGGTCGCAGCCTCACCCAGGCGCAGGTCCGTTCGATCGTCAACCTCGTCGCCTCCTCGGTGCCGGGGATGAAGGCCGATCAGGTGACGATCATCGACCAGATGGGCGCGCTGCTGAGCAAGCCGACCGACGGCAGCGAAGGCTCGACGCTCTCCGACG
>NZ_CAJYQD010000037.1 GCF_913776855.1 uncultured Sphingomonas sp.
ACGTGTCACAGGCGCGGACGGAAGAACGCGAGGTAGAACTGGCTCGCGCCCGTGCCGAGCGAACCCGGCTCGAAAGCGCCACCAAAAATCTGCTGATCCTTATTGAGCAGGGCACCATGAGTCCGCGCGATCCGGCGTTCGCTGAGCGGATGGCAATAAACCGGACGGCATTGGCGGGTGTGATCAGCCGCATCGACATTCTTGAGGCCCAGTTAGCCAGGGGTAAGCGGAAGATCGACGAACGAACCGTCGACCGCTTCGGCGATATGCTGCGAGATAAGCTTCGCGGCGAGGACAACAGCTTACGCTCGGCCTATCTGCGGATGTTCGTTGCAGAGGTTAGGGTTGGACCGAGCGAGATCATCATCTCAGGTCCATTGTCGGCGCTGGAAAACGGCCTTGCTGTTGGACTTCCCGTCAAAGAGGGCACGGTGCCCATCTTTGACCGGGAGTGGTGCCGCTTACAGGACTCGAACCTGTGACCCCCGCATTACGAATGCGATGCTCTACCAACTGAGCTAAAGCGGCCCTGGACGGAATGCCGTCTGGAGGCGCGCGCTTACCAGCGGGTGGGGCGGGTGGCAAGGGGATTTGCGTTTTCCGTCGTCATGCGCCCGTTTTACCGGACGTTTACTCCGGTAGGTTCACAACCCGACCCAATCGGGCAGACCGCCCATGGGGACGGAATATGGACATCGTGCGCGGACCGAACGAACAACCGGGCGGTGACGACGATCGCGAAGGCGTCGGCGGCGACGTGTTGGTCGTGGGAACCGACGAGCGGCGGATGCATGTCCGCGCCTATAACCACTGGGTGTCGCTGCTGGCCGGGCGTCCGTGCCCCCTGATCGATGCGCTGGACCCGGCGGGAATCGCCGATTTCGGCCCGAACAGCGTGCTGCTGGATTTCACCGATGGGCACAATGACGGCGTGATCCGCTTTCTGGGCCACGCGCTGCGCGAGGAAAGCGGCACCGATTCGTCGATCGTGCGGCTGAGCCAGGTACCGCCACGGTCGCTGCTGTCGCGATTGACCGACCATTATATGCAGATCATCGCCAATCGCGCCCCGATCGGGTTCGAGGCGGAGTTCGTCGGCCATCGCGGGTTCCCGATGCTGTATCGCGGCATCCTGATGCCGTTTTCGTCGGACGGCGACACGATCGACTATCTGTACGGCGTCATCAACTGGAAGGAGGTGGTCGACACCGCCACCCAGTCGCAGCTGACCGCCGAACTGGCCGAATCGCGCCGTGCCGCACCGCGCCGGACGCTGCCCGCAGCGGCCTGGGCCGATGGTCCCAGCGCGGGGCTGTCCGAACCGGCGATCGCACCGTCGCTGGCCGAGCGGCTGGTCGAGGTTCGCCGCCAGGTCGAGGTCGCGCGCGGTACGAGCGATTCGTCGCCGGCGACGCAGGCCGCACTGGCCGCCGCCTATGATTTCCTGCTGTCGAGCGAGCGCGACTCGGCGGGCTATGCCACGATGCTGGTCGGTGCCGGCCTGACCGTCGATCCCCGCGCGCCGATCGATGCGCTGGTGCGGCTGACCTTTAGTGAGATGAAGGACGGCCATGCCCGCCTGCTGGCGCGCGCACACCGGGCCGGGGTGGGCGAGGGGGAGTTGTGCGACTGGATCGAACGTACTGCGGGCCGACCGGCGGCGGCGCCTGCCATCGTCGTGCCGGTGGCGCCGGGCGACGAGGGCTATGTCCTGTTGCTGGCGCGCGCGGTCGACGCCGGGTCGGTCGAGATAGTGGGCCGGGTCGATGCGGATCCGGCGCAGATCGCCGCTGCGCGCGACCAGTTGGGGGCGTAGAGCCTGCCTGCTTCATCGTAATATAATTACCGCACTGCGACATTTTGTTCGCAAGTGCCACAGGGGTTGAGCCTGTCGGCGAGGCAGCGCATAGCCCGCGCATGACACCGCAAAGCAAGCTCGCCCGCCCCCTGGAAACGCTGCTGGTCGACAGCGCCCTTCCCGGCGAAATCGAAGGTCTGGACGCCGCCGGGCGCGCCGATGCCGCGCAGTTCGTGGCGGCGACCGCCGCGCATCGTTCGCCCGGCACGGTCAGCGTCGCGCTGGAAACGCTGAGCCGGGGCGACCAGCGGCGGATGCGGCTGGCGGTGATCAACGACGACATGCCGTTCCTGGTCGATTCGATCGGCAGCACGATCGTCGCCCATGACATCGCGATCGACCGCATCCTGCACCCGGTGATCGCAGTGACCCGCGATGCCGCCGGTACGCTGACCGGGCTTGCCGGCGAAGGTCGTCGCGAATCGATGATCTATATCGAGATGGAGCGGGCCGAGGCGCGCGTCCGCCACGCGCTGGTCGCCGAGATCGAACGCAATCTGGAGCATGTCCGCGCGGCCGTCACCGATTGGCGGGCGATGCAGGCTGCGATGCAGGCCGATGCCGCACGGTTGACCGCGAATGCCGATACCGCCGAGGATGCGGCGCTGCTGAACTGGTTCGTCGCCGGCAATTTCACGCAGCTGGCGCATGAGAAATGGTCGCGCGACGGCGTGATCGGCGACCGGTTGGGTCTGTCGCGCGCGCGGCTGGAGGTGCCGCTGCTGGCCGATGCGTCGCGCCAGCGGGCGATCGAATGGTTCGATGCCGGCAATGTCCAGCCGCTGCTGCTGAAGTCCAACTGCATTTCGACGGTCCATCGCCGCGCGCCGGTCGACCTGGTCCTGGTGCCGCTTCGGGAGGGCGACACGGTGACCGGCGTGTCGATCCATGGCGGATTGTGGACCAGCGCCGCGTTGCAGGCCGATCCGGCCGAGGTGCCGGTCCTGCGCCGCAATCTGGCCGCGCTGCGCACCAAATTCGGGTTCGATCCGTCGGGCCATGCCGGCAAGGCGCTGAACCACGCCATTTCGACACTGCCCCATGATTTGACGACCGCGTTCAATCCCGAATCGCTGGAGCAATTGGCGCTGACCGCGATGTCGGTCGCCGACCGTCCGCGTTCGCGGCTGGTCCTCATCAAGTCGGCGCTGGGCCGGCACCTGTTCGCGTTCGTCTGGCTGGGTCGCGACGACGTGACGACGCAGCGCCGCCTGTCGATCGGCGACATGCTGGCGCAGGCGGCGAACGCGTCGATCCTGAACTGGTCGATCGCGATGGAGGATGGCGAGGCTGCGTTGATCCGCTACGTCCTCGACCTGCGGCAGGACGGTCGGATGCCCGACACCGCCGATCTCGACCGGCGGATCGAACGCATGGTGCGCGGCTGGCGCCCGGCGGTCGAAGGCGCGCTGGCGGAGATGGTGCCCGAGGGGGCGACGCGGATGGCGCTGCGCTTCGCCAACGCCTTTCCCGCCAATTACCGCAATTCGAACCAGCCCGAGGAAGCGGCGCGCGACATCGTGCGTGTCGCGGCGCTGACCGATGCGACGTCGCGGTCGGTCCGCATCCTGCCGGGCGACGGCGACCGGATGCGGATCAAGGTCTATCGCCGCGGCGGTGCGCTGGCGCTGTCGGACGCGGTGCCGGTGTTCGAGCATTTCGGCTTCCGCGTGGTCGAGGAACTGCCGACCCGGCTGGAGGATGACGAGAAGAGCTTCATTCATGACTTCGAGGTCGCGGTCGCATCGGGCGCCGCGCCGAAGTTCGACGTGGGGGTCGTCGAGCGCGCGATCGAGGCAGTGCTGGAAAACCGTGCGGAAAACGATGCGTTCAACCGCCTGACCGTCGAGGCCGGCATTGCGCCCGCCGCCGTCGTGCTGCTGCGCGCATGGTTCCGCTATCTGCGGCAGACGGGGCTGAGCTACAGCCTGGTCACTGTGGTCGACGCGTTGCGCCGCGCACCGGGCGTCGCGACCGCGCTGATCGAGCGGTTCAATGCCGCGCACGATCCGGCGCGTGGGGACCGTGAGGCAGGCGTGGCCGCCGCCGATGCGGCGATTGAGGCGGGCCTCGATGCCGTGTCGGCGATCGACGACGACCGTATCCTGCGCAGCTATCGCGGGGTGGTGGCCGCCACGCTGCGCACCAACGCCTTTGCGCCTGCCGCGCAGGAGGCGCTGGCGTTCAAGATGGATAGCGCCAAGGTGCCGGGCCTGCCGAAGCCGCTGCCGTGGCGCGAGGTGTTCGTCTATTCGCCACGGGTCGAGGGCATTCACCTGCGCGCCGGCCCGGTGGCGCGCGGCGGCCTGCGCTGGTCCGACCGGCGCGACGATTTCCGGACCGAAATCCTGGGGCTGATGAAGGCGCAGCGCGTCAAGAACGCAGTGATCGTCCCGACGGGCGCGAAGGGCGGTTTCTACCCCAAGCAACTGCCCGCGCCGTCGAACCGCGACGCGTGGCTGGCCGAGGGGACAGAGAGCTACCGCATCTTCATCCGCTCGCTGCTGTCGATCACCGACAATATCGTCGATGGCAAGGTCGTCCATCCGACCGGCGTCGTGATCCATGATGGCGAGGACCCCTATTTCGTGGTCGCCGCCGACAAGGGCACGGCGACGTTCAGCGACGTCGCCAACGCGCTGGCGCTGGAGCGCAAATTCTGGCTGGGCGACGCGTTCGCCTCCGGCGGTAGCGTCGGCTACGACCATAAGGCGATGGGCATCACCGCCAAGGGCGCGTGGATTTCGGTACAGCGCCATTTCCTCGAGATGGGCGTCGACGTGCAAACGCAGTCGATCGATGTCGTCGGGTGCGGCGACATGTCGGGCGACGTATTCGGCAACGGGATGTTGTTGTCGAAGGCGATCCGGCTGAAGGCGGCGTTCGACCATCGCCACATCTTCCTCGACCCCAACCCCGATGCGGCGGCGAGCTGGACCGAGCGGGATCGGCTGTTCCAACTGCCGCGCTCGAGCTGGGCCGATTACGACCCGACGCTGATTTCGGCAGGCGGTGGCGTGTTCCCGCGCACGGCCAAGACCATCCCCTTGAGCGAACCGGTCCGCGCGATGCTGGGGGTGAGCGAAACCGAGATGGAGCCGACCGCGCTGATTTCGGCCATCCTGCGCGCGCCGGTCGACCTGATCTGGTTCGGCGGTATCGGCACCTATGTGAAGGACCGGACCGAAAGCCATCTGGATGTCGGCGATCCGGCCAACGACCGCATCCGGGTGGACGCACAGACGCTGCGCGCGAAGGCGATCGGCGAGGGCGCGAACCTTGGCGTGACCCAGGCCGCGCGCATCGCGTTCAGCGCCCATGGCGGACGGATCAACACCGACTTCATCGACAATTCGGCCGGCGTCGATTGTTCGGACAACGAAGTGAACATCAAGATCGCGCTGAACCGCGAGGTGATCGAGGGGCGGCTGGCGATCGACGATCGCAACGCGCTGCTGGCGCGGATGACCGACGATGTCGCGCATCTGGTGCTGGAGGATAACCGGCTCCAGACCCTCGCGCTGTCGGTGATGGAGAATGACGGACCGGTCGCGGTGCCAAGCTATGTCCGCGTGATCGAGATGCTGGAGTCCGCCGGCAAGCTGGACCGGGTGGTCGAAGGCCTGAGCGCCAATGACGACTATGTGCGCCGTGCGCAGGACGGGCGGGGCCTTACCCGGCCCGAACTGGCGGTGCTGCTGGCCAGCGTGAAGCTGGCGTTGCAGGAGGCGATCGAACACGCCCCCATCGCGACCGATGCGGATATGGCGGGCGACCTGCTGGCGGCCTTCCCCAGGGAGATGCAGGAGACGCAACGCCAGGCGATCCTCGACCACCGGCTGCGCGGGGAAATCATCGCGACGAAGCTCGCCAACCGCATCGTCAACCGGCTGGGCGTGCTGCACGTCTTCGAACTGGCGGAGGAAGAGGGCGAGGCGCTGGCCGATATCGCGGCGATGTTCGTCGCGGCGGAACGGCTGTTCGACATCGATGCGCTGTACGACCGGATCGAGGGCGCCGATATTTCGGAACGCGCGCGCATCGCGTTGCTCGACGAGGTTGCGGTCGGCGTGCGTTCGCAGATCGCCGATCTGTTGCGCGCCTTCCCGGCCGGGACCACTCCGGCCCATGCCGTCGCGCATCTGCAAAAGGGGGTGGCGAGCCTGGCCGGGCAGACCAGCTCGTTGCTGCGGGCCGAAGCGGCGCAGCAGCGTGACCGGATCGCCGGGGTGCTGCAGGATGCCGGTGCGCCGCAGGAACTGGCCGGACAGGTCGTGCGCCTGTTCGAACTGGACGGCGCGGTCGGCCTCGCCGATCTCGGCCGGCGGTTGAAGCTGGACGAGACGAAGCTGACGCTGGCGTTCACCCATCTCGGCTTCGCGCTGGGGCTGGACTGGGCGCAGGCGGTGGCGGCGCGCATCCAGACCGGCGATCCGTGGGAGCGGTTGCTGATCGCCGGCTTGGCACGCGATTTCCAGCAGCTGCGCTTCGATTTCCTGAACCGCAACGCTGGCAAGGACCCGCAGGCGGCGGTGGAGAAGTGGCTGGAGGCGAACCGCGACCGCGTGGCGCAGTTCGCCGCACTGGTCCACCGCGCCCGGCAGGCGCCGGTGGCGAGTGCGGCGATGCTGGCGCAGATCGCCGGACAGGCGCGGGTGCTGCTGGCGCGGTAAGGCTCACGCTACACGGCGTATCCCCGCGCAGGTGGTGGGCCATGCCAACGAAGAGGCAATAATGGACGCTCGCAAAGCCCGTATCCCCGCGTGCGCGGGGATACGGGCTTTGGAGTGGAGACGGATCTCCCCATAGCCCGTACCCCGGCGGAGGCCGGGGTCCAGTTACGCCGGTCCTTCCGCATTTCGCGAGCGGCTCCTAACTGGACCCCGGCCTTCGCCGGGGTACGGCTTCTGAGTTACACCAACCCCGCCCCCTCCAACCGCACCACGGGCAGCATCGCCCCGGCGGGCGCCGGCGGCAACGACAGCGTCAGCCCGGCATCGCTACGCTGCATCTCGACGCTACCGCCCCCTAGCAGCGTCGCCCGCTCGATCCGCCCCGCCGCCCGGTCACCCAGCGCGGCGATCGTCACCGGCGCATCGGGCCAGCCGAGGAAAATCGCGTTGAGCGCGCCTCCCTCCGTCGTGAACCGCACGTCACGCGCGCCGAGCTTCGCGACCTGCCCTTCGTTGAACATGCCGCCGGCCAGGTCGGTCGGTCCTTCGCCGAACATCCGCCACGGCCGCGTGCCGTAGATCGCCGATCCGTTGACCCGTAGCCACGCGCCGATCTGGTCGACGATGCGTTCCTCCTCGCTGTCGATCGACCCGTCGCCACGCACCGGCACCGACAGCAGCAGGTTGCCGTTCTTCGACACGATGTCGGCCAGCCGCTGCAACACCGCGCGGGCGGGCACATAGGATTTCTCCTCGAACCGCCGTCGGTTGTAATGCCATTCGCCGATGCAGGTGCAGGTCTGCCACGGCTCGGCGCGCAGCCGGTCGGAAAAGCCACGTTCGATATCCTCGACCAATGCCTGCCGCTGGAACGCGGTCAGTTGCTTGGCGGTCAACACCACGTCGGCGCGACCGGTGCGTGCCGCCGCATGGTTGTAGAAATGGGCGATCGCCTCCAGCCCTACGGGTCCGAACGGCACGCCGAAGTCATCGAAATAGACGAGATCGGGGTCGTAGCGCTCGACCAGCGCCTTTTGCCGCGCCAGCCAGTTGGTCACGAAGCGCGGATTGGCGGCGGGCGCGAATTCCATCCATCGCCCGCTGGTCGCGCCCGCCCACGCGTCCATCTGCGCCTTCGTCGTGAAGCCATCGGGCGCGGCCAGCGTCTCGCCGGTATAGAGGTCCTGCGGGTCGAGGCCGTCCCACCATTTGCCGGCACCGTCCGCTTTGGTCCGTCGCGCTGCGTCATAGCGCTGCCCGGCACGCGGTCCTTCGGGATCATAGTTATACGCGACCTGATACCAATGCCACGCATGGCTCGAATGGTTGCTGACGCCGAAGCGCAGCCCCTCCGCCCGCGCCGCGTCGCGCCAGCCGGCGATCAGGTCGCGCTTCGGGCCGACGCGGGTGCTGTTCCAGGGGTGCGGGCTGTCGAACAGGTCGAAATTGTCGTGATGGCACGCCATGCCGACGAAGTAGCGCGCGCCCGCATCCTTGTAGCGCCTGACCAGCGCCGCCGGGTCCCAGCGTTCGGCGCGCCACGTGCCGATGATGTCCATGAAGCCGGTATCGGCCGGGTGGCCATATTTCTGGATGTGCAGGTCGTACGGCCCGCGCCCCTGTTCATACATCTGCCGGGCATACCAGTCGCCGGCCTCCGGCACGCATTGCGGCCCCCAATGCGCCCAGATGCCGAATTTCGCATCCCGGAACCAGTCGGGCACGGCATAGCCATCGGCCAGCGACGACCAGTTGGGCGCAAGCGGTGCGGCCTGTGCCGCGACCGGCCCGGCGGCGGCAAGGGCGGCGGTGCCGCGCAGGAATTGGCGTCGTTCCATGGACCATCCTCTTCCGAAAGCCGCGGCCGGCTGTTCCGATCCGCGTCGCGCCATGATAGCGCTAAGAACCAATTGTATGACATAGAAATCCTGCGTAAAGAGGCGTGACAACGCTGTCGGGTTCCGGACAACCGAGACCATGAATGGCGATCGAGGGTGAGGCGGGAGAGGGCGATATGGCGGCGTGGCGCAAATGGGCGATGGCGGGGGCGGCGCTGGCGATGATCGCCGGTCCGGTCGCCATCGCGAAGCCGGGCGATGCGCCCCTGCTGGTCCGCAAGGATGGTCGCCACGCGCTGCTGGTCGACGGGCGGCCGTTCCTGATGCTGGGCGTGCAGGCGAACAACTCCAGCAACTATCCCGACATGCTGCCGCAGGTGTGGCCGATGGTCGAACGGCTCCATGCCAACACGCTAGAAATCCCGGTCGCGTGGGAACAGATCGAACCGGTCGAGGGCAAGTTCGACTTCAGCTATCTCGACGCGCTGCTGCCGCAGGCCCGCCAACACGGCGTGAAGCTGGTGCTGCTGTGGTTCGGCACGTGGAAGAACACGTCGCCGGGCTATGTCCCCGCCTGGGTCAAGACGAACAATGCCCGTTTTCCCCGGATGCGGACCAAGGAAGGCAAGACGCATTATGCACTGTCGCCGCATGGGCAGGCGACGTTCGAGGCGGACAAGAAGGCGTTCGTCGCGCTGATGCGTTACCTGAAGGACCACGACCCCGACCACAATGTCATCATGGTCCAGCCGGAGAACGAAACCGGCGTGTACCAACAGGCGCGGGATTACTCGCCCGAGGCGAACCGGTTGTTCGCCGGTGACGTGCCGCCCGAACTGGCGAAGGCGACCGGTAAGCGCGGCAGCTGGACCGCGGTCTATGGCGACAATGCCGAACCGGCGTTCAACGCGTGGTACACCGCGCGCTATATCGACCGGATCGCCGCTGCGGGGAAGGCGGTGTGGAAGCTGCCGATGTACGTCAACGCGGCGGTCGGCGGCCCCTTCGCCCCGCCCGGCAAATCGGGCGGCGCGAGCGGCGGTCCCGACTGGCAGGTGATCGACGTGTGGAAGGCAGCGGCGCCCAACATCGATGCGGTCGCGCCCGACCTCTATACCCGCAGCGCCAAGGATTATCTGAAGTTCCTCGACCATTATAGCCGGCCCGACAATCCGCTGCTGGTGCCCGAAACCGGCAACGCCGCCGATTTCGCACGCTTCCTGTGGCCGACGATCGGGCATGGCGGTATCGGCTGGGCACCGTTCGGCATGGATGCGACCGGCTACTACAACCATCCGCTGGGCGCAGTGACGCTGGACGATGCGACGATCGAGGCGTTCGCCAGCAAATATCGCTTCCTCAACCCCATGGCGCGCGGCTGGGCGACGCTGGCGTTCCAGCATCCCGGCTGGGGCACGGCCAAGGGTGCGCCGGAGGAGGAACAGGCCAAGGTCATGGGCCGCTGGCGCGTGTCGGCCAAATATGGCGAATGGCAGTTCGGGTCGATGGACTCGCCATGGCTGAAGGCCGAACCGCCCGCCGCCGCCGCACAGCCGGTCGGCGGGGCCGCCGTGCTGCAGCTGGGGCCGGACCAGTTCCTGGTGACCGGCACCGATGTCCGCGTGTCGTTCGACGTCGCCGACAAGGCGAAGGGCGATACCGCCATGCTGATCAAGGTCGAGGAAGGGACCCTCAACGATGACGGCAGCTTCCGCGCGCGCCGGGTGATGAACGGCGACCAGACCGATTATGGATTGAACTTTACCGCCCAGCCGATGCTGCTGCGCGTGACCATGGGAACGTACCGCTGATGAAGACGCTTCGCTGGACGCTGTTGTCGCTGGCCCTGTCGGCCTCGTTCCCGGCGCTTGCCGCCGATGTGGCGAAGGTGCCGGGCGGGGTGGTCATCACCCCCGATGCGGGTCCTGCCAAGCGGGTGCGGGTGCTGGTCTATGGCCCCGACCGTTTCCGCGTGACGGCGGTGCCGGATGCCAGGCTCGACACGCCCGACAGCCTGATGGTGACCGCGAAGCCAGCGGGCGACTTCACCGTCAGCCAAGTACGCGGGGTCGTGGTGGTGAAGGCGGCGGGCGGTTCGGCCGAGATCGACCTGAACGACGGGCAAGTGCGCTTCCGCGATGCGGCGGGCAAGCTGACGCTGGAGGAAGCGCCGCGTGCCGGCTTCGTACCGGTGACCGCCGGTGGCGAGAAGTTCGTGGCTGTCCGCCAGCAGTTCAATCGCGGGACGGACGAAGGGTTCTACGGCCTTGGCCAGCACCAGAACCGGCAGATGAACTATAATGGCGAGGACGTCGAACTCGCCCAGCACAATATGGACATCGGCATCCCCTTCGTCGTGTCGACGAAGAATTACGGGGTGCTGTGGGATAACAACGGCATCACCCGCTTCGGCAATCCGCAGGCATACCGGCTGGTCGGCGACGGCATGAAGGTGATGTCGGGCGGCAAGCCCGGCTGGCAGGCGCAATATTATCTGGGCGACAAGCTGGCCGTCACCCGCACCGAGCCGACGATCAACTATCAGTTCATCAAGGACCAGGCGAACTGGCCTGCCGCCGCCAAAGCGCAGACGGTCGCCGCGACCACCGGTCAGAATACCGCCGGCAATGCGGTACAGACGCAGAAGGTCGTGTGGACCGGCACCGTCATGCCATCGGTCACCGGCGTTCAGAAATTCCGTCTCTATTCGTCGAGCTATGTGAAGGTGTTCGTCGACGGCAAGGAGGTCCTGAACCGCTGGCGGCAGAACTGGAACCCGTGGTTCCATAACTTCGACCTGCCGATGACTGCCGGCAAGGCTGCCGAGGTGCGGATCGAGTGGGAGCCGAATGCCGGCTATATCGCGCTGTTCCAGAACGATCCGCTGCCTCAGGCCGACCGCCATTCCTTGTGGTGGTCGTCGGACGTCGCCCATGCGCTCGATTATTATTATGTCGGGGGTAAGAATATGGACGGCGTGATCGCCGGCTATCGCGCGCTGACCGGGAAGGCGGCGCTGATGCCGCGCTGGGCGTACGGCTTCTGGCAGAGCCGCCAGCGCTACAACACGCAGGACGAACTGCTGGGCGTGGTGCGCGAATATCGCAAGCGCGGCCTGCCGATCGACAATATCGTGCAGGACTGGTTCTATTGGCCCGAGGACCAGTGGGGCTGCCACTGCTTCGATCCGAAACGCTTCCCCAAGCCGCAGCAGATGGTCGACGAGATCCACGCCAGCGACGCGCGGATCATGATTTCGGTGTGGCCGAAATTCTATCCGAACACGAAGAACGCGCAGGAACTGGCCGCCAAGGGCTATCTCTATCAGGGTAACCTGATCGCCAAGGAACGCGACTGGGTCGGCAAGGGCTATCTCAACACCGATTACGATCCCTACGCTCCCGGAGCGCGCGCGATCTATTTCCGGCAGATGAAGGAGGCCTTGGTCGACAAGGGCTTCGACGCATGGTGGATGGACGCGACTGAGCCGGACATCCATTCGAACCTGTCGATCGAACAGCGCATGGACCGGATGGGACCGACCGCTGAGGGGCCGGCACAGGAGTTCTTCAACAGCTACCCACTGGTCCATGCCGAGGGCGTGGCCGATGGCCTGCGCGCGGCCAAGCCCGATGTGCGGCCGTTCATCCTGACCCGGTCGGGCTATGGCGGTATCCAGCGCGCCAGTGCCGCCTTGTGGTCGGGCGACGTCGCATCGCGCTGGGACGATCTGCGCGACCAGATTTCGGCCGGGGTCAACCTGTCGATGTCGGGCATTCCCAACTGGACGCACGATATCGGCGGCTTCGCGGTCGAGGATCGCTACAGCAAGAAGGACCCGGCGCATCTCGCCGAATGGAAGGAACTGAACCTGCGCTGGTTCCAGTTCGGCGCGTTCAGCCCGTTGTTCCGCAGCCATGGCGAGACGCCGTTCCGCGAAATCTATGAACTGGGTGCCAGCGATCCGGCATTGTATCAGGCGCTCGGTAATTACGATCGCCTGCGCTACCGGCTGCTGCCATACATCCTGTCGCTTGCGGCCGAGAACTGGCACCGCGACGGTACGATGATGCGCGGGCTGGTGATGGACTTCGCCGCCGATCGCAAGACGTGGGGCATCGACGACCAATATATGTTCGGTTCGGCGTTCCTGGTGGCGCCGGTAACGCAGTTCGGCGCGCGCAGCCGGCAGGTCTATCTGCCCGCCGGGGCCGACTGGTACGACTTCGCCACTGGTGCGTATCTGAAGGGCGGGCGGACGATTACCGCTGCCGCGCCGCTGGCGATGATGCCGCTCTATGTCCGCGCCGGATCGATCGTGCCGACCGGTGCGGCGGTGCAGTCGACCGCCGAACAGCCCGATGGGCCGTATGTGCTGCACGTCTTCACCGGCAAGGACGGCAGCTATACGCTGTTCGAGGATGACGGCCTGTCCGAGGGCTATCGCAAGGGCCAGTCGGCGCAGATTCCGGTGACGTGGAACGAGACGAGCAAGACGCTGACCATCGGCGCGCGGCAGGGCAGCTTCCCCGGCATGGTCGCACAGCGGGCGATGTCGGTGCGCTTCCACACGCCGGGGAAAGCGGTCGCGCCGGACTTTGCTGATAGCAAGGCGACGACGTTCGTCTATGACGGGCGGGCGGTGACGGTTCCGCTGTCGGGGCGACCGGTCGTTCGTTAAGCGGCGTCACCCCGGCGTATCCCCGCGCAGGCGGGGATTCAGGGCCACCAGCGGACAGGTCGGTATGCTTGGCCCTGGACCCCCGCCTGCGCGGGGGTACGATGCTGGTCGTGACGGCCGAGTTGGAGAGTGTGCATGACGAATGCGGAGCGCGTGACCTTCGGTACGCTGGACGGCCAACCCGCCGAGGCGATCGAACTTACCGCCGGCGCCCTGTCCGCGCGCATCCTGCCGCTGGGCGCGACGCTCCAGTCGCTGTGCGTGCCCGACCGCGACGGCATGGTGGCCGACGTCGTGCTGGGGTTCGACGACGTGCAATCCTATCGCGACCGGCCCTCGTGGTTCGGGGTGACGGTCGGCCGCTATGCCAACCGCATTGCAAATGGCCGGTTCACCCTCGACGGCACGACCTACACGCTCGAAACCAACAACGCGCCCAACCACCTGCACGGCGGATCGGACGGGTTCGATCAGCGGCTATGGAATGTCGCGGAGGTCGGGCAGGACGCTGACGCGGCGTGGGTTCGCTTGACGCTGAGCAGCCCGGATGGCGAGGCCGGCTATCCCGGTACGCTCCATGCCAGCGCGACCTATACCCTGACGCCGGAGGCGCTGACCATCGCCTATGCCGCGACCAGCGATGCGCCGACGATCGTCAACCTGACCAACCACGCGTTTTTCGACCTGGGCGGGCAGGGGGAGGCGATGCGCCACCTGCTGACGATCGAAGCCGACCAGTTCCTGCCCGTCGATGCAACCTCCATCCCGACCGGGGAGCGGCGCGCGGTTGCCGGCACCCCGTTCGATTTCCGCGAAGTCCAGGCGATCGGCGCGCGGGTGCGCGACGGGCACGACGACCAGATCGCGATCGGGCGCGGTTACGACCACAACTTCATCGTACGTGGTGATGCGGGCGTGCTGCGCCCGGCGGCGGTGCTGGCCGATCCGGCGTCGGGACGGGTTATGACGCTGTCGGTGACGGCACCCGGTCTGCAGCTCTATGCCGGCAATTTCCTGAACGGGGCGCAAGCGGGCAAGGGGGGGCGATTGTACCGACAGGGCGATGCCGTCTGCCTCGAGCCGCAGGCATGGCCCGACACACCCAACCGCAGCGACTTCCCCCCGGCCAGGCTGGACCCCGGACAGAGGTGGGAAAGTACGATGCGGTTCGCCTTTTCCGTACGGTAGCGGTATCGGCTGCAGCGCCGCAACGATGTTGCGCGCCGCACAACGCGCCTTGACGAAATCGGTTGCATTTGCGAACGACCCCCTATGAAGCACCCCCTTCTCCTCGCCGCCACTGCCGCGGCCTTCGCCCTTTCGGCCTGCGGTCAGCAGCAGCCGGAACAGCTCGACACCCGCGCGCCCGATCCGCTGGCATCGCAGCTCGCCAACCGCGCGCCGATCGAACTGCCGCCGCCCGTCAAGGCGAGCGTGACATTCCGCTGCAAGGACAACAGCCTCGTCTATGTCGACTTCTTCGAAGGCGACACCCAGGCCAATTTCCGCGCGAAGCAGGGCGAGATGCCCGTCCGCCTGAAGGCTGCCGAAAAGGGCAAGCCGCTGACCGCCGAGGGCGGCTACAGCCTGACCGGCACGCCGAAGTCGATCACCCTGACCCAGCCGGGCAAGGGTGCGCAGACCTGCAACGCCTGATCCGAATTACCGGTGGCGGCTCCCTTCCGGGCCGTCATCGTTCGACATGACTGACGGCCGGCGGAGCGATCCGCCGGCCGTTTCTTTTTGCGAATGGGGTGCGCCTGTCGATTGCGTCTCTTACCCCACCAACCACGTCACCCCAGCGCAGGCTGGGGTCTCTCGCGGCTCCTGCCGCGCGCCATCACAGGGAGACCCCAGCCTGCGCTGGGGTGACGCTGTGGGCGCGAAGAAGGTGCCCGCCGAACCCCTCAATATTTCACCCGCGTCGCGCGCAGCTTGTAGCGCTTCAAGGCGTCCTGCACGCTGCCGCTGCCCGCCAGATGGCCGGCGCCGACCGCGACGAACACCGTGCCGGGGCGCTTCATCCGCTCCTCGATCCACTTGGCCCAGCGGGCGTTGCGGTCGGTCAGCAGCACGCGCTTCAATTCGGGGGAAACGGTCATTTCCTCGTTCATCGTCGCCGCCAGCGCGTCGGGATCGCCGCGGCGCCATTGATCGACCATCTTGTCGATCGACTGGCCGGCGGTCGGTAGTTCCTTGATCGTTTCGGTCAGGAAGGTGACCTGTGCCGCATCGGACAGCGAATCGAAGAAGCCGAACTGCTGTTCCAGCGTTTCGAGGCCGGTGACCGGCTTGCCCGCTGCCTTGGCGGCTTGCGAGATCGTCTGTTCCGCGCCGCTGGCCGGATCATAGCCCTGCTTCTGCAGCGTAACGAGCGTCAGCGTGGACGCAGCGAACCACGGGTCTAGCTGTTCCAGTGCGCCGGCCGGCAGTCCGGCATCGGCGACCGCCTTGGCATAGGCGGGACGTTCGGCGGCGGGCAGCTTTTCGCTGAGCTTCGGGCCGGTGACGTTCACCGCCGATTTCATCACCGCCGCCTGCGCCTGTTCCTGCGTCGGCATCGGGATTTCCAGCACGACTTCCCCCGACTTGTCGAACGCGGTCTTTACCGCTTGGTCGAACCACGACAGGCCGGGCTTCAGGACGTGGATCGTCCCGAACAGATAGATGGTCGTGTCCTTGTCCTTGACCACCCACAACGCGGGATCGGCCTCGCCCGCGGGCAGCTCGGCCGGCGCGGCGGCCGGCTTCGGGGCAGTCTGTGCCCAGACGGGCGCGGCGGTCATCAACGTGAATGCGGCGGCGAAACGCAGCAGGATCGAGGACATCATCGTCTCCATGGCGCCGGCGGTGCCGGCAGTTGTTCCGTCATAGCAGCGCGACCGGGGCCGCAACAGGCAATTTGCCGTTCATCGATAACGCAGGAACGTCCGGCCATCACGCTTCGTTGAGCCGATCCACCCCCCCTGATGTCAGGGCCTTGCCGGGAATTCCGCAATGTCGAACGCCTTTGCCCCCGACCCGTCCGACGCCGGGGGCGCACGCGTTCCGATCGGCCCTGTCGCCGCCGCGCTGGCGGGCAAGGTCACCACGACATCCCTGTTGTTCATCGCGTCGGACGAGGTGCGCGCGGCGGCGCTGTCCGATGTACTGGCGGCGTTCGCCCCCGACGCTGTGGTCGTCCATCTGCCCGCCAGTGACGCGCTGCCCGGTGACGACGCCCCGGCATCACCCGGCAACGCAGGGGCGCGGGTCGCCGCGCTCCGGCGGCTGCGCATCGCCCATGGCGAACGGCGGCCGATCGCGTGCATCACCACGCCGGAGGCGACCGCGCTGCGCATCGCCCCGCCGGCCGACTTCGACGCCGCGCCGCCGGTGCTGCGCGTCGGCGACGCCATCGACCTTGCCGACATTGCCGACCGCGCGGAGGAACTGGGCTATGTCCGCGACGACCGGGTCGATGAACCGGGCGAGGTCGCGGTGCGCGGCAGCGTGATCGACATCTTTCCCGCCGATGCCGAACAGCCGATCCGGATCACGCTCGAGGAGGATCGGATCGCGTCGATCCGCAGCTACGACCCGGCGAGCCAGCGGGGGGCGGCCGACCTGCCCGAGGTCACCATCGGCCGCGCGGCGGAACCGGCGGTGGGGAAGGGCGCAACGTTGCTCGACCATCTGCCCGATGCGGCGGTCGCGATGGATGGCGATGCCGCCCGGCGGCGCGAACGCTTCCTCGAACTGGCGCAGGACGCCACCCGTCGCCGGCGGTGCGATGCGGCTGCGCTGGTCGATGCCGCGCGTTGGGACGTGTTGTTCGACAAGCGCGAACGGATCGCCCTGCCGGACGCAGTGCGCGAGCCGCCGCGCTTCGTCACCGCCCGTGCCCCCGCACGCGCCTTCGGCAAGTTCGCGCGTGACGTGCTGGAGGAACAGCGACTGGTACTGGCGGGTAGCCCGCGCGACCTTCGTTTCCTGCGCAAGAAGCTGGCGAAGCTCGCCCGTACCGAGCCGGTGACGATCGGGTCCTGGGAGGAAGCGGTGGCGGCCAGTCCCGGTACCGCGATGCTGCTCCCCGCGCCGCTCGATCGCGGGTTCGTGATCGATGGCGTGACCGTGGTGACCGGCGGCGACCTGCTGGGCGGGCGGGCGCGCGGCGACGAACTGGCCGCGGCCAGCGCGAACCCGCTGTTCGCCGAAGCGGGCGAGCTGCGTATCGGCGATGTGGTCGTGCATGAGGATTTCGGCATCGGCTGCATCGCCGGGCTGGAGCCGCTGCCGGGGGAGGCGGCAGGCGACGCCATCGTGCTGACCTATGCCAAGGGCGCCCGGCGGCTGGTGCCGGTGATGGAGGCCGACCGCATCTGGCGTTACGGCGCGGATGGGGATGCGGTAACACTCGACGCGCTGGACGGCGCCAGTTGGCAGAAGCGGCGCGGGGCGATCGACACCGCCATCGCCGACAGCGCGCGCGAGCTGGCCGCGATCGCTGCGGCCCGCGACCAGCAGCGGGTCGACCCCATCGAGGTCGACATCGCCGCATACGAACGCTTCGCCGCCGGTTTTCCCTTCACCGAAACCCCCGATCAGGCCCGTGCCATCGCCGCCGCCCGCGCCGATCTGGGCGCAGGCAAGCCGATGGACCGGCTGGTCATCGGCGATGTCGGCTATGGCAAGACCGAGGTCGCGCTGCGTGCCGCCGCCATCGTCGCGCTGTCGGGCCGACAGGTCGCGATCGCCGCGCCGACCACCGTGCTGGTCCGCCAGCACGTCGAAACCTTCCGCCGCCGCTTCGAAGGGACGGGGATCGAGGTTGCCGGCCTGTCGCGCCTGTCCGATGCGGCGGAGAAGAAGCGGGTGAAGGCCGGCCTTGCCGACGGATCGATCGGGGTGGTCGTCGGCACACAGGCGGTGGCAGGCAAGGGCGTCGCCTATCGCGACCTCGCGTTGGTCGTCATCGATGAGGAACAGCGGTTCGGGGCGAAGGACAAGGCACGGCTGCGCGACCTTGCCGACCATGTGATGACGCTGTCGGCGACGCCGATCCCGCGTACGCTGCAAAGCGCGCTGATCGGGTTGCAGCAATTGTCGGTTCTCGCGACGCCCCCGGCGCGGCGTCAGCCGATCCGCACCGCCGTCGCCGATTTCGACGAGGTGACGGTGCGCACCGCGTTGCTGCGCGAGCGGACGCGCGGCGGGCAGAGTTTCGTCGTCGTGCCCCGGATCGAGGACATCGCCCCGCTGGAGGCACGACTGCGCAAGCTTGCCCCCGAACTCGATCTGGTCGTCGCGCATGGCAAGATGCCGGCGGCGGAGATCGACGCAGCGATGGTCGGTTTCGCGCATGGCGCCGGCGACGTGCTGCTGGCGACGAACATCATCGAGGCCGGGCTGGACGTGCCGCGTGCCAATACGATGATCGTCCACCATGCCGACCGCTTCGGCCTCTCGCAGCTGCACCAGCTGCGCGGGCGGGTCGGGCGCGGCGGGCGGCGCGGGCAGATATTGCTGCTGACCGATCCCGATCAATCCATTGCCGACGCCACGCTGAAGCGCCTGCGCACGCTGCAAGCCTTCGACCGGCTGGGCGCGGGCTTCGCGATCAGCGCGCGCGACCTCGACCTGCGCGGTGCGGGCGATCTGGTGGGGGAGGCGCAGGCCGGGCACATGAAGCTGATCGGTATCGACCTGTACCAGTATCTGCTTGGCCGTGCGCTCCGGGCCGAACGGGGCGAAAATGTCGACAGGGTTGTCCCCGAACTCCATGTCGGCATTGCCGGGGCCCTCCCCGAAGCGTGGATCCCGGAGGCCGAGGTTCGGCTGACGCTCTATGGCCGGCTGGCGCGGATCGAGAGCGAGGGTGCCCTCGACGCATATGAGGAGGAGCTGGAGGACCGGTTCGGCGCGCTGCCCGACGAGGCGCGGCTGCTGATCGAACTGGCGCGGGTCCGGTTGCTGGCGCGCGGTGCGGGCGTGGCGAAGGTCGATGCCGGCCCCGCCGCGATCGCGCTCACCCCGCAGCATCGCGGGGACGCGCCCACGGGGATGACCGAAAAGAACGGCCGCTGGATCATGCCCGCGCGGATCGACGATCCCGAAGAACGCCTCGCAAAGGTCGGTGAGGTATTGGAGGCGGTGGCCGCGTAACTTTGCTGGCGTTGCGGGCGATCCTGCCCGATGCTGCGCGGATGACGAAAGCGATCTTCATTACCGGCGGCGGGTCGGGCATCGGACGCGCGGTGGCGCGATTGTTCGCGGGCAACGGCTGGCGGATCGGTATCGCCGACGTGAACGCCGCCGGCTTGGCAGAAACAGCGGCGCTGTTGCCGAACGGCGCGCAAACCTTCGTCTTCGACGTGACCGATCGCGCCGCATGGGACGCACCCTTGATCGAGTTCGCGGGCGACGACGGGATCGACGTGGTGTTCAACAATGCCGGCATCGCATCGGGTGGCATCTTTGCCGAAATGACCCCGGACGCGGTCGAGCGGACCATCGCCGTCAACCTGACCGGCGTGGTCCATGGCGCGCACGCCGCGCACCGCTACCTGAAGGCCAGCGGCGGGTGCCTGCTCAACACCGCGTCGGCGGCAGGTATCTACGGGACGGCGGGCGCGGCGGTCTATTCGGCGACCAAGTTCGGGGTGCGCGGCCTGACCGAGGCGCTGGATGGCGAATGGGCGGCGGACGGAATCCGCGTGCGCTCGCTGATGCCGGGCTTTATTGACACGCCGCTCCTCGACGCGTCGCTGGCCGGCACGAACTACAATGTCCGGCAACAGGTCCGCGCGGCGGGGCTGGAGTTCACGCCCGTCGAGGTCGTGGCGCAGGCGGCATGGGACGCGGTGCAGGGCGACACGATCCACACGCCGGTCGGCCCGACCGCGAAGCGGATGCGCTTCGCTGCGCGCTGGATGCCGGGGAAATTGCGCCAGCAGATGCGGCGGCGCTGATTACTCGACCAGCGCGTCGATCGCCTGGGCCATGTCGATATCGCGATCCGACAGCCCGCCCGCGTCATGCGTGGTCAGCAATATGTCGACCCGGTTATAGACGTTCGACCATTCGGGATGATGGTCCGCCTTTTCGGCCAGCAGCGCGACCTGCGTCATGAACGCGAACGCCTGGCTGAAATTGTCGAAGGTGAAGCTGCGGACGATCGCGTCGCGGCTCGCGTCATGGTCCCAATCGGGCAGGCCGTCCAGCGCATCGGCGCGCTCTGCCTGGCTCAGCGGTTCCATTCATGCCCTCCCTTGTCTCGTGGTGGCGATGGCCTATTGCTTGGGCCATGTCCGATCAAGCGCGAACCGCCCCGAGTGCGGAAGAGATGGAAAAGCTCGCCCGCGCCGCGCTGGCGCGCATCCCCGCCCCCTTTGCCGGCCACCTGTCCGACATCGTGCTGCTGGTCGAGGAGTTCGCCGACGACGAAACCCTCGCCGCGATGGAGATGGAGCCGTACGAGCTGACCGGCCTGTATCATGGCAGCCCGATGGGGGAGAAATCGGCGTTCGACGGAATGCGCCTGCCCGACCGTATCCACCTGTACCGCCAACCGCTGCTGGCCGAATGGTGCGAGACCGGCGTCGATCTGCGCGACCTGATCCGCCATGTGGTGGTGCATGAGGTCGGCCATCATTTCGGCCTGTCCGACGACGATATGCACGCGCTGGAAGACGCCGATTGACCCTGTCGTTCACGCAAGTGACCGGTGCGCGGGGCGGGCGGGTGCTGTTCCGCGACCTGTCCTTTACGCTGAAGTCGGGCGGGGCGCTGTGGGTGCAGGGGCCGAACGGCGTAGGCAAATCGACGCTGGTGCGGATCGCTGCCGGACTGTTGCCGCCCGCCGATGGTGATGTCATCCGTAACGGGGCCGTCGCGCTGCTCGCCGAAGCGGCGGCACTGGATAGCGCGGTCACGCTGGGCGCCGCACTGGCCTTCTGGGCGAAGCTGGACGGCACGCGCGACCGGTTGGACGCGGCGATGACCGCAATGGCGATCGAGGGGCTGGCCGATGTGCCGGTGCGGATGCTGTCGACCGGGCAGAAGCGCCGCGCCGCCATCGCCCGCGTGATCGCCAGTGGCGCGCCGCTGTGGCTGCTCGACGAACCGGCCAACGGGCTGGACGCCGCCTCGCTCGACCGGCTGGAGGCCGCGATCGCGTGGCATCGCGGCGAAGGCGGCGCGGTGCTGGTCGCGAGCCATGTGCCCATCGCGCTGCCTGACGCGCAGGTCGTGGCGCTGTGATCGCGCTCATCGCCCGCGAGTTGCGCATCGCGTGGAGCGGCGGCGGGCTGATGCTGCCAGTCGCCTTTTTCCTGCTTGTTGCCACGCTGTTTCCCTTTGCGATCGGTCCCGATGCGGCGCTGCTGGCGCGGATCGGCGGCGGGGCGGCATGGGCGGCGGCGCTGCTCGCCGCGCTGCTGCCACTCGACCGGCTGGTCGCGCCCGACCTTGAAGCTGGGGTGGTCGATCAGCTGGCGGTCCGTGGATGGAGCGAGACGAGCATCGCGGTGGCCAAGACCATCGGCCACTGGCTGGGCTTTGCGCCCGCCGTCATGCTGGCGGCCGCGCTGTCGGCGGCGTTGCTGGGGATGGACGGGCCGACCCTGCTGGCGCTGGAGGTTGGGTTGTTGCTCGGCACGCCGGGGCTGGCGGCGCTGGGGGTGGCGACGGCGGCGCTGACCGCCGGCTTGCGCGGCGGCGGGGCGGTTGCGGGCCTGGTGATGCTGCCGCTGGCGTTACCGCTGGTGATCTTCGGCGCGGGCGGTCTGGAAGGCGGGGCAGGGGCGATCAAGCTGCTGGCGGCGACCAGCCTGCTACTCTGCGTCGGCGGGCCGATCGTAGCGGGCGTGGCAATGCGGATCGGGCGGACCTAAGTTCCTCCCCGCATAGCGGGGAGGAACTTAGCGGGACCACCGCGCAAAAATCGCCGTTGGCAGGGTCAGACCGCGCGTTTCCTCGCGTACGCCCAGTTCCCCGCATTCCACCGTGCCGCCCAGATCGCCGAGCGACTGGCGCAGCAATTCCCCGATCGCCAGTGCTGACATCCTGACCGCGTACACCGTCAGGAACAGGAACCGCGACTCATTGTCGAGCAACTGCCGGCAATCGGCGATCAGGCCGGGGAGATGCTCCTCCAGCTTCCACACCTCGCCATTCGGCCCGCGTCCCCATTTGGGCGGATCGAGGATGATGCCGTCATAGCGCCGCCCGCGCCGCACCTCACGGCTCACGAACTTCGCGGCATCCTCGACCAGCCAGCGCACCGGCTTGTCGGTCATGTCGGACAGCGCGGCATTGCCGCGCGCCTGCTCGACCGATTTCTTCGATGCGTCGACATGGACCACGCGCGCGCCCGCTGCCGCCAATGCCAGCGACCCGACGCCGGTATAGCCGAACAGGTTCAGGCATTCCGGATCGCTCGCCCCGTCGATCCGCCCGCGCATCCAGTCCCATACCGGCGCCATGTCGGGAAAGAAGCCGAGATGCCGGAACGGCGTGTTGCTCGCCGAAAAGCGAACCTCGCGCCATGTGAGCGGCCAGTCGCGCGGGGGTTGCTTGAAGAACTGCCAGCGCCCGCCGCCATCCTCGTCTGACCCCGGCACGAACTCGCCATGCGCGTCCCACTCCGCCAGCGCGGGTGCCCACATCGCCTGCGGTTCGGGCCGGATGAAGCGATAGGGGCCATAGCGTTCGAGCTTGCGACCATGGCCGCAATCGATCAGCCCGTAATCGCTCCACGGCTCCCCGATCAGCGCGATCGGGTCCATCAGGCGCGCGGCGTCGCGCGCTGCGCGATCCAGTCCGTCACCGCCTCGAACGTGGCGGGCAGGGTGACATAGCGCTCCTCGCGTTCGAACAGGTCGCCGACGCGGGGTGGCAGCGTCGCGCGGGTGCCGATCGCGCGTTCCACCGCATCGGGGAACTTCGCCGGATGCGCCGTCGCCAGCGTCACCATCGGCGCGTCGATCCCGCTGTCGAGCGCGGCGGCCAGCGCGATGGCAGTGTGCGGGTCGATCGTCTGCGCGGCATGGTCGCACGCCCAGCGCATTGCCTGTGCCATGCGGTCGGCATCGACGCGCGCGCTCTGGAACAGCGCGGCCGCACCCTGCTGCTGCGCGTTGGTCAGCCGCATCGCGCGCGTGCCCTCGAACCCGCGCATCTGTTCGCCCAGCGCCACGCCGTCGCGCCCGCCCAGATCGTGCAGGAGTCGCTCGAAGTTCGAACTGACCTGGATGTCCATCGACGGTGTGGCGGTCGGCGTCACCGTCGCGCTCGAATAATCGCCGTTCGACAGCGCGCGGTGGAGGATGTCATTGACGTTGGTCGCGACGATCAGCTTGGCGATCGGCAGCCCCATCTGCGCCGCGACATAGCCAGCGAACACATCGCCGAAATTGCCGGTCGGCACCGAGAAGGCGATCGCCTTGTCCGGCCCGCCCAGCCGTACCGCGGCGTAGAAATAATAGACGACCTGCGCCATCAACCGCGCCCAGTTGATCGAGTTCACCGCTGACAGCCGGAAACGCCCCGAAAAGCCGGGGTCGTTGAACATCGCCTTGACCAGCGCCTGCGCGGTGTCGAAATCGCCCTCGATCGCGATGTTGTGGACGTTGGGCGACAGCACGGTCGTCATTTGCCGCCGCTGCACGTCGGACACGCGGCCCGCCGGGTGCAGCATGAAGATGTCGATATTCTCGCGCCCCGCCACCGCATCGATCGCCGCAGAGCCAGTGTCGCCGCTGGTCGCGCCGACGATGGTCAGCCGGTCGCTGGTGCCGGTCAGGAACTTCTCGAACAACAGCCCCAGCAGTTGCAGCGCGACGTCCTTGAACGCCAGCGTGGGCCCATGGAACAGCTCCAGCAGCCACTGGTCATGGTCGAGCTGGACCAGCGGGGTCACCGCCTTGTGGCTGAACCGGCCATAGGCGGTTTCGCACAGCGCGCGCAATTCGGCTGCGCTCAGGCTGTCGCCGACGAACGGCAGCATCACGCGCACCGCCGTTTCGGCATAGCTGAGGCCCGCCAGCCCGGCAATCTCGTCGTGGGTCAGCGTCGGCCACTGCGTCGGGACATACAGCCCGCCATCGCGCGCCAATCCGGCCAGCGTTGCGCCGGCGAAGTCGAGTTCGGGCGCATCGCCCCTGGTGCTGACATACCGCATGGGCCTGCGGTTAGCGGCTGCGGCGACGAAGTGCCAGCACGTATATGATGACCGCGGCCAAGGCGAAGCCGAACCACTGGATCGCATAGCCCAGGTGGTTGTCGGGCAGACTGGCCGGATCGGGCCGGCGGCTGGGCGTCAGGCCGGGCGCGGCGGTGTCCGATACGATCATCGGTGCGGGCGGCGCGGCATGACCGGTCATCCGGTCGAGCAGCGTCGGACCGCCCGGCGCGTGGCTCAATGTCCCCGCCACCGCGCCGCCGGCCCAGACCGGGCGCAGCTTCGGATCGGTCGCGACGCCCATGTCGACGCGAAAGCGTTGTCCCGTGGGCGATACGCAGGCGGCAATGTGGCGATAGCCCGACGTGCCGTCGGCGGTGCGGCCGGCACCCATGGTCCAGTCCCCGACCTGCGCGCAGGTGGCGGTGACGCGAGCGAACAGCAGGTCGTCGGTGATCCTCGCCGGCAGCGGTTGCGCCGGGCGGTCGAGATTGGCGACGGCGTGCGCGATCAGCGCGGCCTTTTCGGTGCGGCGCTGCAACTGCCAGATGCCCAGCGCCACCATGGCGGCGACAGCCAGCAGGACGATCAACGTGGGAAGGATGGGCAGGCGCTTCATGGCCGGGGATCGATCTTCCCTTCGCGCGCGGCATTGCGATATTCCAGCGCCAGCAACACGCCCTTGGCCACCCGCAGCGATCCGACCACGCCGCCGATGGTCAGCGGGACCCACAGCATGACATGCACCCACCAGGGCGGACCGACCTTCAGGTCGAGCCAGATGGCAGCCACGGTGACGATACCACCCAGGATCAACGTCAGGAACGCCGCAGGCCCGTCGCCGACGTTGAACGCAGTGAAATCAAGGGCGCAGGCGCCGCACCGGTCGGCAAAGGCAACGGGGCCACGAAACAAGGTCGTGGCCCCGCACCGCGGACACAGGCCGCGCACGCCGCAATCGAAAGGCGCGGGACCGCCCGCGCCCGTCTGCTCAGGCATCAGCCACCATGGATCGGCGCGCCCCAGCCGCCCCACACATAGATGACGACGAACAGGAACAGCCACACCACGTCGACGAAGTGCCAGTACCACGCCGCCGCTTCGAAGCCGAAATGCTGCTTGGGCGTGAAGTCGCCCTTGTACGCGCGGATCAGGTTGACGGCCAGGAAGATGGTGCCGACCAGCACGTGGAAGCCGTGGAACCCGGTCGCCATGTAGAAGGCGGCGCCATAGTTCAGCCCCTTGAACGGCATCGGCGCGTGCATGTATTCATAGGCCTGGATGCACGAGAACAGCGCACCCAGCAGGACGGTGAGCCACAGCCCCTTCTTCACGCCGTCATTCTCACCAACGCCGATCGCGCCCCACAGCCCCTTCAGCTTGCCGCCACGCTGGTTGTGGATCAGCGCATGGTGCGCCCAGGTCACGGTCGTGCCCGACAGCAGCAGGATGAAGGTGTTGAGCAGCGGCAGTTCGAAGGCGTTCAGCACTTCGAGGCCGGCGGGCGGCCACTGCGCCTTCACGGCGGTATCACCCGCCTCGATCAGCGCGGTGCCGCCGTCATGGCTCCACTGCACGGCGGCAGGGAACAGCGAGAAGTCGAACCACGACCAGAACCAGCCGACGAAGAACATGACCTCCGACGCGATGAACAGGATCATGCCATAGCGCAGGTGCAGCTGCACCACGGGCGTATGGTCGCCCGACTTCGCCTCGCGGATGACGTCGGCCCACCAGAAGCCCATGCAGGACAGCGTGGCGATCAGCCCCGCGCCGAACACCAGGCCGCCCAGCGCCGCCTCGTTCATCCACATGATGCCGCCCGCCGCCAGCATGAGCGCGGCCATCGAGCTTGCCAGCGGCCAGATGCTGGGGGGCAGGATGTGAAAATCGTGGTTCTTCGCGCCTGCCATCATCCGTCCCTATTATGCGTCGCGCCTATGCTGGCACGTGTTTGCGCGCGATCTTAGCTGGTCGTCGCGGCCGAATCCACCGGGTAAAATGTGTAGGACAGCGTGATCGCGCGAATGTCCTTCGCATCGGGATCGGCCAGCATCTTGGGATCGACGAAGAAGATGACCGGCATCCGCACCTTCTCGCCCGGCCGCAGCGTCTGCTGCGTGAAGCAGAAGCACTGGATCTTGGTGAAATATTTGCCGGCCTGCGACGGCGTCACGTTGAAGGTCGCGGTGCCGGTGACCGGGCGGCCCGACACGTTCTTCGCGGTGAAGAACGCCATGTCGCGCGCGCCGATGTCGACGGTTTCCGACGCGCGTTCGGGCTTGAATTCCCAACCCAGCGCCGGATTGGTGTTGGTGTCGAACCGCACCACGACCTTGTCGCCGATACCGCCGGGTGCATCCTGTCCGCGCTGGGTCGTGCCGTTGAAGCCGGTGACCTGACAAAACATGCGGTACAGCGGCACGCTGGCGAAGCCCACGCCCGTCATGCCGGCCACCGCCGCGGCGGACAACAGTGCGGTACGCAGGTTCCGGGTCATGCGCCCATCCCGGCCCGGATCTTGACGATGGTGATCGCGAACATCAGCAGGACGAATGCGCCCAGCAGCCATGCCATCACCCGCGCGCGCTCGCGCTGGCGGGCGCGGATCCGGTCGTCATGTTCGCTCATGCCAATACCCATCGGTCGGCGACCAGCGCGCCGAACATTGCAAAGAGATACAGGATCGAAAAGGCGAAGAGCCGCTTTTCGGGCTTCATCCTGTCGTCCTGCCCGGTCGTGCGCGTCGCGACCTGCACCGCCATCACGCCGAACGTCGCGGTCAGCACGCAGGCGGCGATGCCATAGATCGCCCCTGTCAGTCCCAGCGGCCACGGCGCCACCGCCACCGCCGCCATCGGGATCGTGTAGAGGCCGATCTGCGTCCGCGTAACCCGCTCGCCCGCGACCACCGGCAGCATCGGCACGCCGGCATTGGCGTAATCGGTCTTCACGAACAGCGCGAGCGCCCAGAAATGCGGCGGCGTCCACAGGAAGACGAGGCTGAACAGCAGGAATGGCAGCAGCGCGACATCGCCGGTCGCCGCCGCCCATCCGATCAGCGGCGGAAACGCCCCCGCCGCACCACCGATGACGATGTTCTGCGGCGTGCGGCGCTTCAGCCACACGGTATAGACCAGCACGTAGAACAGGATGGAGACGGTCAGGATGATCGCGGCGGGGACATTCACCGCCAGCCCCATCAGTACGACCGAGAAGATGGCGAGGCCAACGCCGAAATGCAGCGCCGATTCGCGGTCCATCCGCCCGGCGGGCAGCGGCCGACCCTGTGTCCGCTTCATCTTGGCGTCGAGATCGGCCTCGTACCACTGGTTCAGCGCACCGGCCGCGCCCGCGCCCAGCGCGATGCACAGCACGGCGGTAAAGCCCAGCACCGGATGGATCGGCACCGGTGCCGCCAGCATCCCGCACAGCCCGGTGAACACGACCAATGTCATCACCCGCGGCTTGGTCAGGGCCAGGAAGTCGCGCCAGTCGGCGGGCAGGGTGATCGTCTGGGCGGTCATCGCCGCTGTATAGAGAGTTGTGCGGGCGGGGGAAAGCGGCGTGAGGTTCGCGCCGTCTGCACCTCATTTTTCATTCCCGCGCAGGCGGGGGGCCATTGTGTCGGGTGCTATCGATCGAACCGCGCCCGTCCCCCCATCCATGCATTCCGGCCTGCGCCGGAATGACGAACGGGGGGAGGGCAGGGACCTGTTACCGGAACTTGCCCGACAGCGACACGCCCACGATCCGCGGATCGTTGAACACCGCAGCCATATAGTTCTCGATCACGCCCTTCAGGTTCTTCTCATTCGTGATGTTGCGCGCAAACACCGACAGCTCCCACGCATCCGATGCGGGTGCGTAACCGATCTTCAGCCCCCCTTCGAAATTGCCGTTCGCCGTGAATTCGGGCGCGCGGTACAGGGTGAACTGGGTATAGCCCTGCAAATTCCAGTCGGTGGCGATGAACACCCGCGACCCGTCGTTCAGCGGCTGGTCCCAGCGCGCGGTCAGGTCGAGCGTATATTCCGGCGCGTTGGGCAGCGGTTCGCCGTCGATCTGCGCGAAAACGTTGCTGCCGATGCGGATCGTCGGGTCCTGCACGGTGCAGACGACCTGCCCGTTCAGCGCGCAGACCTGTGCGAAGACGCGCTTGTCGCGGATCGCCGAATGCAGCCAGCTGCCGCCCAGACCCAGCGTGAGCTGCGGCACCGGCTTCCAGTCCAGCTCCGCCTCGACGCCGTATGCCTGCGCCTTGTCGGCATTGAACAGCACGCCGTTGCCGTTCGAATCATTGCCGTTCAGCTGGATGTCCTTGACGCGGTAGCCGAAGACGGTGGCATTCAACCGCAGCGTGTTGTCGAGCAGGTTGCTCTTGAACCCGGTTTCGAACGATAGAATCGTCTCCGAATCCGCCGAGGTGAAATCGGCGTTGAATACCGCCGACCGCCCCTGGATCGTCGGCCCGCGGAAACCGCGTGCCACGCGCGAATAGAGGCTGAGGTCGTCGCTCGCCTTGTACAACAGGCTGACGTCCCAGCTCGGTTCGGTCGACGACAGCTTGACGTCGGTGCGCCCGCGATAGGTGACGACGTTCGCGGCGGTATTGGCGGTCTTCACCAGCCGGGTATGCTTGCTATCCTCGGTGATGCGCGCACCGGCGGTCAGCGTCAGCCGGTCGGTGAAGTCGTAATGCGCCTGGCCGAACGCCGCCCACGACGTGTTCACGTCGCGCAAGCGCACCCAGTTGTTGGGGTTGCGCGCGGCGGTCGTCAGGAAGAACCCGCGCTGGTAGAATTCGGTAACGTCGCGATTGTCGAAATAGAAGCCGCCGACCTGGAAACCGAACGGACCGGTGCCGGTCGAGGCAAGGCGCACTTCCTGCGACCATTGGTCGAGATCGCGGATGTTGCCGCGGCTCTGTCCGAAGCCGTTGGGAACACCATTGACGGGGAACAGCGCCGCCGCGCCGCCATCGGTGTCGCCCCGGCTCGATCCGCTGGTCGTCTCGTACGCAGTGATCGAGCTGAGCGTCACCGGACCGACATCGAACGCCAACCGCGCCGATGCGCCATAGGTGTTGTACGCCTGCGGATTGTTATGCCCTTCGTCCAGCGCGACGCGATCGCGCGGGGTCCCCGACACGTCGTTCGATCCGCGCTTGAGCGCCGCACGGTGGAAGATGGTCGAGGTGCCTTCGTACCAGCGGGCATGACCCGACAGGTCGAGCGTGATCGCATCGGTCGGCTGCGCGCGGACCTGCACGCGCAGGTTGCGGTCGTCGAACCCGCCCATCGCGTCCTTCTTGGGCGCCTGTGTCCCGTCCGCGCTGGTGCCGGTATAGGTGTTGTCGACCCAGTCGTCGCGGTGCTGGACCAGCGCCGACACGCGTACCATCAGCCCGTCGGCGATCGGACCGCCGACGCCCGCGTCGAAGCTGGCGCTGTTGTACGTGCCGTACGACGCCTGCGCGCGGCTCTGGAACGTGGCCGACGGGCGGATCGTGTCGAACTTGATGATGCCGGCGGTCGTGTTGCGCCCGAACAGCGACCCCTGCGGCCCGCGCAGCACCTCGACCTGCGCCACGTCATAGACCGGGTTCGACTTCAGCACGACATGTTCGAGGATCACATCGTCCTGGATGACGGTGACCGGCTGCGACGCGCCGAGATAGAAGTCGATATTGCCGAGGCCACGGATGTAGAAGCGCGGGAAGATGCGACCGGTGGTCGTCTCGGCATACAGGCCGGGGATGCGGCCCGACAGCGACAGTAGCGTGTCCTCGCCGCCCGACTGGAACTGGCGCAGGTCGTCGCCGGTCGCGACACCGACCGACAGCGGCGTGTCCTGCAACCGCTCTTCACGGCGTTCGGCGGTGACGACGATCTCGTCCAGCCCGGTTTCCTCCGCGGCGGCGGGCGCGGGAGTCGCGGCGGTCTGGGCGAACGCCGGGCTGGCGAGCGCGATCATGGCGGCGCCAGCGAGCAGCGGCAAACGTGTCTTCATCGGTGTTTCCTTCCCTGAAGGACGATCACCTGCCCCATGCACGCGAGGCCGCCCGGCGATTCCCCCGAACCCCCGGACGGTGTTGCACCCCTGTGCGGCAGGCCGTCCCTGCCGGCGCGCTAGGCGCGCAATATTTCGTTACGATGACAATCTTTCGCGGATGCGATCAGGCGAAGCCCTGCGACCAGGTGGATTTGTCGTAATTGCCGATATTGGGCAGCACGGTCGTCAGGTCGCCGTCCGACACCCCGAACCAGCGCGCCAGGGTCGACGAATATTGGTCGACCGACATGGTCGGGATCAACCGGCCCTGCCCTACATCGTCATTGGTGTTGTGGCCGATGGCGGGGGGCGTGCCGTAGAATCGCTTGCCCTTCACCGCGCCGCCCATGACGAAATGCATCGATCCCCAGCCATGGTCGACGCCATTGCCGTTCGATGCCAGCGTGCGGCCGAAATCGGACCCGGTAAAGGTCGTCACCTTGTCCGCCACGCCCAGCGCGGCGGTGGTGTCGTGGAACGCCCGCATCGCGGTGGCGAGGCGGCCGAGCAGCGTCGGCTGGATCGTCGCCAGATTGTCGTGCAGGTCGAAGCTGCCGGTCGATACGAAGAAGACCTGCCGCTTGACGCCCAGGTCGCCCGAAATCGCGATCATCCGTGCGACCATCCGCAGCTGATCGGCCAGCGAATTGCCGCTGGGGAACAGGTTGAACTGCGATTCGGGGGCGCCGGCCAACAGGTTGGCCAGCTGGGCCTGCGTATCCATCGCCCGCTTGTTCACCCGCGCATATTCGGTCGCGAACATGTGCGGGTTCGTTTCGGTCATCATCTGGCGCAGCGTCGCTGCAGCGGCGCTCGACCCGTAGAGCGAGGTCGCCCCGCGCAACAGCGATACCGGCCCGCCGGTGCCGACATTATACTGGATCGCCTGCCGCCCGGTCAGAAAGACCGCATTGCCCGATGCGTTGATGCACGTCATCGTCGCCGACCCGTTGCCCGACTGGTACAGGTCGCCGATCCGCCCGCCCCAACCCGACACCGCGCCTTCGGGGCTGGACGCCTGGAAAAAGCTCTGCTGGTCGTTGTGGCTGAACAGCTTCGGCGGCAGGCGCACTGACTTGTTCAGATATTGGGCGCGCGTCGTCGGCTGGATCAGCGTGCCGACGTTCAGCGCGACCGCCAGCCGCCCGGCATCGAACAGCGGGTTGAGCGGCGCCATGGCGGGGGCAAAGGCATAGGCTCGCCCACCCAGGTCGGCACCCGGCATCAGCGCGGTCGACTGCAGCGCGTCGCGACCGAACGCCAGTGCGCCGCGCGCCGCCGCGTACAGCGCGTGCGACGTCGGGTCATAGGGGACCAGCGTGTTGTAATGGTCGTTCCCGCCCTGCAGAAACACGCACACCAGCGCCTTGTAATCGGTGGCGGTGGCCGCCGCCGCCTCGCCGATCGCGCCCAGCGTGGTGGCGAAGGGCGCGGCGACACCCGCCACCCCCAGCGCGGCGGTGCGCTGCAGAAAGGCGCGTCGCGAGACGTCATGCAGGATCGTCGGAGCGTTCATTTCAGCACCAGATAGTCGGGGGAGGCGAGGGTCAGCAGGATCGCGACCCCCGTGCGGTTCAGCGTGGCGTTGTTCGCGGTCAGCGGGATGCTGTCGACCGCGGCGCGGATCGCGGTCACGGTCGCCGTCCGCAACTGTCCGGCGGCAAGGACCAGGTTCACTTCGTCGACCAGCTTCTGGCTGTCCGGGGCGAGGGCCATCATCGGCGCATAGTCCGCCTTCACGTCACCCGTGCCGCCGCCGACCAGCGACTGCATGTAGTTCACATAGGCGATGTTGGTCTGTTCGCTGGCGATCTGGAATTCGGGCGCGGTCATACCCGCCTGCGCCACCGCGGTGCCCGGCGGGGCATAGCCCGGTCGCAGGAAGCCAAAGACGCTGGGCGCACGGCCGATCGACTGGCCAAGGCGCGTCGTGGTGTTGGTCGTGTCGCCGATCGCCCAGGCATCGCTGGGGGAGGTGACGCCGAACGCGCGCGCCCAGTTGGTCAGCCGCTGGACCGGATCGCGCAACCGGCCGGCGGTCGTGCTGGCCAGCGCGGCTGCGTCGTCGCGGGCTTCGGGATCGAGCAGGATCGCGCGGATCACCGCCTTCATGTCGCCGCGCACGCCGCTGCCATTATTGGCGAAGGCGGCGGCGACCCGCCCGACATAGGCCCGGCTGGGGTTGGATGTCACCATCCGCTGGATCAGCTGCCGCGACACGAACGGCGCGACATTGGGGTGGCGAAAGAGAATATCGAGCGCGGCATCGATCGCCGCGAACCCCCCGCCCGACACCGTGCTTCCCAGGAAGCTGGCCGATCCGGTTTCGTTGGCGGAAGCGGTGATGGCCAGCGGCAGCCGCATCCGCTCGGGGGTCGTGTTGTCGTTCGTCGCCAGGTTCAGCCCGGTGAATACGCGCGCCAGTTGCGACACGTCGTCCTGGGTATAGGTTTCCAGCGGCACGCCGTTCGACGTGCGCACGGTGCCGTCCTGTTCCAGCTGGTAAAGGCCGAGCGTGAACAGCTGCATCAATTCGCGGGCGTAATTCTCGTCGGGCATCTGGCCGGTCGACGGATTGGCCTTGCGGCTGCCCATGAAGCTCAGGAACGACCCCATCGCCGCATTGCGCGTGATCGCACCCAGCAGGTCGCGATAGTTGCCGAACGCGTGGTCGAGCAGCAGGTCGTTATACGCCGCCATCGCAAAGGTCTTCCACGACATGTTGATGCCGTTGATGCCGATGACGAGGAAGTCGAGCAGCGCCAATGCGACCCGTTGGCGTAGCGGATCGCCCCCGGCGATCGCCTGGCGCCACACGCTGGGGTCATAGCCGTTCTGGCCGCCGATATTGTTGTTGTTCGTGGCGTCGTTGTAGTTCTTCGACACCAGCCAGTCCCAGTGGCTGGTGTCGCGCGGGCGGGCGAACTGGGCATCGATCCAGGCGGCGATGCCGGTGTTGAGGACGGCATCGATCGACGTGCGATTGGCGCCCATCGTCGCCTGCGCGAGGAACCGGCTGGCCCCCTGTGCCGTCAGTGCGGCGACGGTCGGGGTGGGGCTGGGCGTGGGGGCCGGTGTCGGGGTCGGCGCTGGGACCGAGACGAGGCCGCCGCTGCCGCCGCTCGCGCCGCCGCCCGAATCGCACGCTGCCAACAGGATGGCCGCACTCAGGACGCCATGGGTTTCGAGTTTCGTCCGCGTTTCGCGTGGCCCGTGATGCTGCCCCCCATCCGGTTCCGAAACCGCCACCATTTCCATTTCGTCGATGATCGACGGACCGCCTGACATCGGTATTCCCCTACGCACTCTCCCGTCCGGCGTAGGGCTTCATGGTTGGGAAATGCTTAACGAGCCGATAAATGTAGACAAAACAGGTTATAACGATGCGCTGGTGCGACAGGTTCCAACGATTCCGGAATAATCATTACGTATTCGTACTGACCGAAGCCCGTCGTTGCCGTTGCCGCTGTCATCGTACGTTTGCGGATCGACAAACAAAAACGCCCCGGATTGCTCCGGGGCGTCTCTGATGTGGAACGAATGCTGCGGATCAATCGATCTTGGGCAGGGTTTCGAACTGGTGGAACGGCGGCGGCGAGCTGAGCGTCCATTCCAGCGTCGTCGCCCCTTCGCCCCACGGATTGTCCGCCGCCTTGCGGCCGGCCATCAGCGAGATGACGACGTTCACGAAGAAGAACACCATGCCGATCGCCATGATGCCATATCCGGCCGAGGCGATATGGTTGAAGAAGGCGTAGGCGTCCGGATAGTCCGGATAGCGCCGCGGCATCCCCTGCGTGCCGAGGAAGTGCATCGGGAAGAACATGACGTTCACGCCGATGAAGAACACCCAGAAGTGCAGCTTGCCCAGCAGCTCGTTGTACATCTTCCCCGACATCTTCGGGAACCAGTAGTAGAAGCCGGCGAACAGCGCGAATACTGCGCCGAGCGACAGCACGTAGTGGAAGTGGGCGACGACATAATAGGTGTCGTGCAGCACGTCGTCGACGCCGCCATTGGCCAGCACCACGCCGGTCACGCCACCGACGGTGAACATGAAGATGAACCCGATCGCCCACAGCATCGGCGTGGGGAAACGGAGCGATCCGCCCCACATCGTCGCGATCCACGAGAAGATCTTGATGCCGGTCGGCACCGCGATCAACATCGTGGCGGCGGTGAAGTACATCTTGGTGTTCACCGACAGGCCGGTGGTGAACATGTGGTGCGCCCACACGACGAACCCGACCGCGCCGATCGCGACCATCGCGTACGCCATGCCGAGATAGCCGAACACCGGCTTCTTGCTGAACGTGGCGACGATGTGGCTGATGATGCCGAAGCCCGGCAGGATCATGATGTACACTTCGGGGTGGCCGAAGAACCAGAAGAGGTGTTGGTACAGGATCGGGTCGCCACCGCCGGCAGGATCGAAGAAGGTCGTGCCGAACTTGCGATCAGTCAGCAGCATCGTGATCGCCGCGGCCAGCACCGGCAGCGCGAGGAGCAGCAGGAAGGCGGTCACCAGCACCGACCACACGAACAGCGGCATCTTGTGCAGGGTCATGCCCGGCGCGCGCATGTTCAGGATGGTGGTGATGAAGTTGATCGCGCCCAGGATCGACGACGCACCGGCGAGGTGGAGCGACAGGATCGCCATGTCCACACTGGGTCCGGGTTCGCCATAGGTCGACAGCGGGGCATAGACCGTCCAGCCCGTACCTGCGCCGCCGCCGAACGCCGTGCTGCCCAGCAGCAGGAGGAAGGCGGGGATCAGCAGCCAGAACGAGATGTTGTTCATCCGCGGGAACGCCATGTCCGGCGCGCCGATCATGATCGGCACGAACCAGTTGCCGAAGCCGCCGATCATCGCCGGCATCACCATGAAGAACACCATGATGAGGCCGTGCGCGGTGATGAGGACGTTCCAGAAGTGCAGCGCCTGGTCGCCTTCATGGCCCGACAGCCATGGCAGCCACTGAATGCCCGGCTGGGCCAGTTCGAGCCGCATCAGGCCCGAAATCGCGCCACCGATGATCCCCGCGACGATCGCGAAGATCAGGTAGAGCGTCCCGATGTCCTTGTGGTTGGTCGACATGAACCAGCGGGCGAAGAAGCCCGGCTTGTGGTCCGCATCGTGATGGTGCGCGTCATGGCCGTGTCCGTGCGCGTCGAACGCGTGGTGGCCGGGAAGGGCGGTATCGGTCATCTTACTGGTCCACGTTGCCGACGCCGCCGCCGTTGCCGGTGGCGCGCTGGGTGGAGGGAGAGGCGGCTTCGGTCGCGTTGACCACCGGCACGTCCGCCGCATCGCTGGCGTTCGACGTCGCGTCGGCGGCATCGGCGCCCGGCTGCGGGATCACGGCGTTGGTCGGTGCGGCGGCTTCCTTGGCGCCGGGCAGCGTGCCGCCCTTAGCCTGGATCCACCGGTTGAACTGCGCCACCGGCACCGCTTCGACGGCGATCGGCATGTACGCGTGGCGCGCACCGCACAGCTCGCTGCACTGGCCGAAATACAGGCCCGGCTTTTCGATGGTGAAGCTGGTTTCGTTCAGCCGTCCGGGCACCGCGTCGAGCTTGACCCAGAACGCCGGCATCGCCCAGCTGTGGATCACGTCGGTCGCGGTGGTGATCAGGCGGATTGGCACGCCGACCGGCAGCACGATGCGGTTGTCGACCGCCAGCAGGCGCGGGCCGTCGGCATCGGTGCGATACCGCTGCCCGGCGGCAACCTCGTTCTTTTCCTTCAGCATGTTGGCGGTCACCGACACGCCGCCATAATCGGGATATTCATAGGACCAGAACCACTGGTTGCCGATCGCCTTGATCGTCACCGCATTGTCCGGGGCCGGCTTGAACTGGCGCGCGAGAAGCCCGATCGAGGGGACCGCGATCGCCGCCAGGATCAGCACGGGGGCTGCGGTCCACACGATTTCGATCATCGTGTTGTGCGACGTCTTCGACGGGACCGGGTTCGCGCTTTCGCGGAAACGGATCACGACATAGGCCAGCAGGAACAGCACCAGCAGCGAGATGACGACGATCACCGGCATCAGGATGTGGTTGTGGAAGGCCTTTGCCTCGCGCCCGTTCGGCGTCACCTGCTGCTGCAGGTCGACCTTGCGGTCGGTCGGCTGGCCGATGCCCGGCGTCGCGATCAGCAGCGGCGCGCCGTTGCCGTCCAGCGTCGGGTCCTGCACCTTCGCCGGTGCCGGCGCTGCGGCGGTCGTGGGCGGTGTGACCTGCCCGGTCGGTGCCGCTTCCGCCGATCCGGGGGGCGGTGCGCCCGCTTGCGGCGCGGTCGCAACCTCACCGGTGCCCGGCGTCACCGCTTTCGGCGTGGCGGCATGGGCGCCCCCCGCCAGCGCGGCGGCCGCCGCCAGTACCAACATCCTCATCCCAATGCGTCGCATCGTGTCGTGTCACCCCGTTAGTGGGCACGCGGCACGCTTCTTATACGGCGTGGTCGCGTGCTGTGGGCGTTTGGAAACCCTAACCCACCGGGCTATACGCGGCATGTCGCCTGTCCTCAAGCGATGGTTGCGAACGGGCCGTGCGCGGTACTAGAGCGGCGCGCAAAGGCAATGGGCAGGACGACAGCCATGAACGACGACGCGATCCTCGACGAATTCCGTGCAGCGGAAGCGCTGTTGGAGGGGCATTTCATCCTGTCGTCGGGCCTCAGGTCCTCGCGCTACCTGCAATGCGCCCGTGTGCTGATGGACCCGCGCCGCGCCGCACGGCTGTGCGACGAACTGGCCAGCCGCTTCCCCGCCGAGCTGCGCGAACGAATCGACGTCGTGATCTCGCCCGCGATGGGCGGGGTGATCGTCGGCCATGAAATGGGCCGGTCGCTGGGCGTGAGCGCCATGTTCCTCGAACGGCCGACCGGCACGTTCGAACTGCGCCGTGGGTTCCGCATCGATCCGGGCACCCGCGTGCTGATGATGGAGGATGTGGTGACCACCGGCCTGTCGTCGCGCGAAGCCATCGCAGCGATCCGGGCGGCGGGCGGCGAGGTCGTGGCCGCCGCGTCGCTGGTCGACCGGTCGAACGGTTCGGCGGACCTGGGCGTGCCGTTCCTGCCGCTGATCCGGCTGGACGTGCCGAGCTATCACCCCGACGCGCTGCCCGCCGACCTCGCGGCGATCCCGGCGATCAAGCCGGGGAGCCGGGCGGCATGACCGGCCCCTTGCGCCTGGGCGTCAACATCGATCACGTCGCGACGGTGCGTAATGCGCGGGGGAGCGGCTATCCCGATCCGGTGCGCGCCGCGCTGCTGGCGGCCGAGCATGGCGCCGACGGCATCACCGCCCATCTGCGCGAGGATCGCCGCCATATCACCGATGCCGACATCGCCCGGCTGTCGCGCGAACTGACGCTGCCGCTCAACCTCGAAATGGCGGCGACCGAGGAGATGCTGGGCATTGCGCTGAAGCATCGCCCGCACGCCGCGTGCATCGTTCCCGAAAAGCGCGAGGAGCGCACGACCGAGGGCGGGCTGGACGTCGCCGGGCAGCAGGACAAGCTGGCGCCTATGGTGCGGGCGCTGGCGGATGCGGGGGTGCGGGTGTCGCTGTTCATCGAACCCGACGCCGCACAGATTGCCGCCGCCGTGGCGCTGGGCGTACCGGTCGTCGAACTGCACACCGGGCGGTACGCCGAATTGTCGGGCGAGGAACAGGTCGCCGAATTGCGCCGCATTGCCGATGCCGCCGCGCTCGCCGCCAAGAACGGGATCGAGGTCCATGCCGGCCATGGCCTGACCTTCGACAATGTGGTGCCGATCGCGGCGATCCCGCAGGTGCGCGAGCTGAATATCGGCCATTTCCTGATCGGCGAGGCGATCTTCGGCGGGCTGGGGCCGGTGGTCGCCCGCATGAAGGATCTGATGGAGACCGCGCGGTGAACGCGGATTCCTCCCCGGCACGGGGAGGGGGACCAGCCGCAGGCTGGTGGAGGGGGGCGTCCTCCTCTACAACGGTTGCGACCGGGGACACCCCCCTCCACCACCGCTGCGCGGCGGTCCCCCTCCCCGTGTCGGGGAGGAATTGCGTATGATCCTCGGCCTCGGCTCCGACCTCTGCAATATCGAGCGCATCCAGGTGTCGCTCGACCGGTTCGGCGACCGCTTCGTCCAGCGGGTCTTCACGCCCGTGGAACAGGCGAAGGCCGAGAAGCGACCCTTCACCCGCGCAGGCACGCTGGCGAAGCGCTTCGCTGCCAAGGAAGCGTTTTCCAAGGCGGTCGGCACCGGTTTTTCGCGCGGCGTGTTCATGCGCGACATCGGCGTGGTCAACGCGCCATCGGGGGCGCCGACGCTGCACCTGACCGGTGGTGCGAAAGCACGGCTTGACGCGATGACGCCCGAGGGCCACGTCGCAGTGGTGCATCTGACGATGACCGACGACCATCCCTGGGCCCAGGCGTTCGTCATCATCGAGGCGTTGCCCAGGGTAGAGTAGGACGTTTGATGGCCGATCATCTGGCGCTGGAAGAAAACGTATCCGCGCCGTCGCAGCCGACCCCCGCCGCCGTTCCGCAAGCGTCCGCCCATCGGCGGCTCGACTGGAAGGGCGAATTGCGCGGGCTGTTCTGGCTGTTGCTGGTGGTGCTGGGCTTCCACAGCTTCATCGCCAAGCCATTCTACATCCCGTCCGAATCGATGCTGCCGGGCCTGCGCGTCGGCGACCGGCTGGTGGTGAGCAAATATGCCTATGGCTGGTCGTTCGTGTCGCCGACCATCCCCAATCCGGTCGCGATGTTCCGCGACATCGTGCTGCGCGAACCGCAGGAGACGTGGAGCGTCCAGCTGCCGGCATGGCATGGGCGGCTGTGGGGATCGCTGCCCGAACGCGGCGACGTGGTGATCGTCAAGCCGCCGGGGAGCAACACCGACCTGATCAAGCGGGTCATCGGCCTGCCGGGCGACCGGCTGGAGGTGGCGGGCGGCGTCGTCTATATCAACGACGTCGCGATCCCGCGGAAGGCGATGGGCGATGCGATGATCCCGGTCGACGCCAATACGAAGTGCGATCCCGACCAATATCCGGGCGCGCTGGTGCGTACCGACAAGGGCGCGTTCTGTCGCCTGCCGCTGTTCCGTGAGACGCTGCCCAATGGTCGCCAGTACGACACTATCGACTTCAAGCAAGGTTCGCAGGGCGACAATTTCCCCGCGATTATCATTCCGGCCAACCATGTCTTCCTGATGGGCGACAATCGCGACAACAGCGCCGACAGCCGTTTCTCGGAGGCCGAGCGGGGCCTTGGCGGGCCGGTGCCGTGGGAGAATATCGGCGGCCGGGCCGAGTTCATCACCTTCTCGCTCGACGGCACGACCAGCCTGAACCCGGCGACATGGTTCAGCGCGTTCCGCAGCGGCCGGGCCGGCACCTCGCTGGTCCCGGCGAGCGGCGCCGCCAAGTGAGCGGCTATACCCTCTACGACTATCACCGATCGTCGGCGGCCTACCGCGTCCGCATCGCGCTGAACCTGAAGGGCGTGGCGTGGGCCAGCGTGCCGGTGGCGCTGCTGAAGGGCGAGCATCGCGCGGCCGAGCATCTGGCGCGCAACCCGCAAGGGTTGATCCCTGCGCTCCACATCGGCGGCGGCACGGTGCTGACCCAGTCGCTCGCCATGCTCGACTGGCTGGACGCGGCGCATCCCGAACCCCGTCTGTTCCCACGCGATCCGGTCGAACGAGCGGGGGCGATGGCACTGGCGCTGGTGATCGTCGCCGACATCCACCCGATCGACAATCTGCGCGTGCTGCAACGGCTGGAGGCGCAGTTCGGCGCGGACGCGGCGGCGAAGGCCGACTGGTATCGCCATTGGATAGCGGAAGGGCTGGGCGCGCTGGAGGCGGCGGCCCCGGCGGACGGGTTCTTCGGTGGCGATACGCCGGGGGTGGTCGACTGCTGCCTCGTGCCGCAACTCTACAATGCGCGCCGCTTCGACCTCGACCTGACGCCGTGGCCACGGCTGGTGGCGATCGATGCGCGGACGGCCGACCTGCCGGCCTTCGCAGCGGCACATCCTGATGCGGTGGCACCGGCGGCATGACGCTGGCGGCAACGAGCGTGAGCCGTTAGGACGTCGCGCGACATGGTAACCGATGCCGACACCGCAGGCGCGCGTCCCGATCTGGCCGGGCTGGAGCCGCTGGACCGGCTGCGCCCCCGCTGGCCGCGCATCCTGGGGGCGTTGCTCTCCGGGCTGATGATCGTCGGGCTGGCGTGGGAGCTGTTCGACCATGGCTGGGCCGGAATCGAACTGGCCGCGCCGGATTCACCGTGGTTCTACCTGTTCTTTGCGCTCGCCTATTTCGCGCCGCCGCTGTTCGATTTCATCATTTTTCGTCGGCTTTGGCGGTTGCCGTTCGACGGGTTCGGCGCGCTGGTGCGCAAGCGGATCGCGAACGATGTCGTCATCGGCTATTCGGGCGACGTGTTCTTCTATGCCTGGGCGCGTGCCCGGTTGAAGATGGTGACCGCCCCGTTCGGTGCGGTGAAGGACGTGACGATTCTGTCGGGCATCGCCGGCAACATCGTGACGGTCGGGATGCTGGCGGTCACGCTGCCCTTCGCGTTCGAACTGTTTCCGCCCAAGCAGCTGGAAATGCTCGGCTGGTCCTCGGCGGTGGCGGTCGGAATTTCGGGCGTGCTGCTGCTGTTCTCGCGCCGCGTCTTCTCGCTGCCGGGCGCCATGCTGCGCTGGATCTTCGGCGTGCATTGCGCGCGGCTGGTGCTGGGGTCGCTGGCGTTCGGTATCGCCAGCTATTTCGCGATGCCCAACGTCTCGATCACCTGGTGGCTGTTCCTGGCTGCCGGACGGCTGGTCGTGGCACGCCTGCCGCTGTTGCCGAACAAAGACCTTCTTTTCGCCAACTTCGCGATTATGTTTATCGGGCATGGCGAAGCCTTGTCCGACCTGGTCGCATTCATCGCGACTCTCACCCTGTTCACGCATGTGGTGTTGATGGCGGCATTCGGGCTTCCTGCGCTCGCAAGGAAAGAATGATGAAATTGCCCCTGACGCTGCTGGGTGCGGCGTTGCTCGCCGCCGGTCCTGCCGCCGCCCAGTCGATCGGCAGCGATGCCGCCGCGTGCAATGCGAACCAGGGTCCGGCGATCCGCGTCAACGTGACCGGGCTGAAGGACCGCACCGGGCGGCTGAAGCTCGAACTCTATCCGGCGAACGACGACGATTTCCTGAAGGACGACCACGACCTGCGCAAGGAGGGCAAGTTCTTCCGCCGGGTCTGGGCCGACATGCCCCCATCGGGCAACGTGCAGCTGTGCATCCGCGCGCCGTCGCCCGGTCGTTATGCGCTGCTGTTCACCCATGACCGCGATGGCCGCAACAAGTTCAACTTCATGCGCGACGGGGCGGGCTTTCCAGGCGCGGGCAAGCTCGGCCGGTCGCGGCCCAAGCTGGCGCAGGCGATCATCGTCGTGCCCGCCGGCGTGGTGACGACGACGGTGCGCGCCCAGTATCTGCGCGGGCTGGGCGGTTTCGCCCCGCTCGACTGACGCCATCCCCCGATGCGTGTCATCGACGTCAACGAATTCTACTCGCCGACCGGCGGGGGGGTCCGCACCTATATCGACCACAAGATGACGATCATGGCCGAGCTGGGCCATGAGCTGATCGTGATCGCTCCGGCCAAGGAGAATGCGGTCGAGGAACGGCCGGGCGGTGGGCGCATCTATTGGGTAAAGGCGCCGACACTGGTGCTCGACCCCAATTACGGCATCTTCGTGCGCGGCGCAGCGATCCACGCGCTGCTCGACGAACTGCACCCCGATGTGGTCGAGGCGTCGAGTCCCTGGCGGCCCGCGACGATCGTCGCCGACTGGCTCGGCCATGCGGTGAAGGTCTATTTCGCGCATAACGACAATGTCGGGGCCTATCCGCTGCGCTGGTTCGAACGGCTGGCCAGCCGCGAGCGGATCGAGGAGGCGTTCATGTGGTGGACGCGCTACATGGCGCGCTACCTCGAAAAGATGGATGCGTTCGTCACCAACGGCCCGGCGCTGGAAAAGCGTCATGCGGCGCGCGGGTTGACGGTCCATGCCTCCATGCCGCTCGGCATCCAGCGCGGGTTCTTCTCGCCCGAACATCGCGACGAACAGTTGCGGGCATCGCTGCTCGAACAGCTTGGCCTGCCGCTGGAGGGGTATCTGCTGCTCGGGCTGGGGCGGCATCATGCCGAAAAACGCTGGCCGATGATCTTCGACGCGGTGGAGATGGCGGGCGAGCATCTGCCCGTCGGGATGATCCAGATCGGCAGCGGCGTGCATACCAGCCGTCTGGAACGCCGGCTGAAGAACAGCCCGCATATCAAGCTGTTCCGCCCCGTCTATGACCGGGTGCGCCTTGCGCGGATCATGGCCAGTTGCGACGCGCTGATCCACGGGTCGGATGCCGAACCGTTCGGGCTGGTCGGGCTGGAGGGCTTGGCATCGGGCCTGCCGCTGATCGTGCCGGACGAGGGTGGGTGCGCCGAGATCGCCGAGCCGGATTTCGCCGAAACCTACGCCGCGCGCGATCCGCGATCGGCAGCGGACGCGATCGAACGGATGTTCGCGCGGGACTATGATGTGGTTAAAGCGGCGGCGAATGCGGCGGCGGCGCGGGTCCGGACCGACCGCGACCATGCGGTTGACCTGATGCGCTACTACGAAACGTTGGTGGCGGAAAAGGCTCAGCGCTACCCGGAGTGGTTCGCGAAATAATTCCTCCCCGTGCCGGGGAGGAGCTTTACGACAAACTCTTCCCCACCTGCTCCAGCATATCCTTCGACAGTCCCGGCACCGACAGGATCCGGTCCAGTTCCCTGCGCATCAATTCCCCCCGCGCCCGGTCGAACCGGCGCCAGCGGCCGAGCGGGGGCAGCATTTTCGCTGCGGTCTGCGGGTTGATCCGGTCGAGCGCGATCAGCTGGTCGGCGAGGAACCGGTATCCAGCGCCGTCGGCGCGGTGGAACGCGCGCTGGTTCATGCTGAACGCCCCGATCAGCGCGCGGGCGCGATTGGGGTTGGTCAGGGTGAAGTCGCGATGCCCGGCCAGCTCCTCGACCTGTTCGAACGTGTCGGCGCGCGTCGACAGCGCCTGGGTGGTGAACCATTTGTCGAGCACCAGCCCGTTGTCGCGGTAGCGGTTGTAGAAGATGTCGAGCGCGGCGATCCGGTCGTCCGAATCCGAATTGACCAAAGTCATCAACGCGCCCTGCCGGTCGGTCATGTTGTCGGCGCGTTCGAACTGGGTAAAGGCGATGGCGTCGGCATCGCTCGCCCCCGACGCGGCGATATAGCCAAGCGCGACCGTACGCAGCCGCCGCTTGCCCTTGGCATCGGGGGTATATTCGAACCCCTGTGCCTCCGTCGCGGCATAGGCGGAACGCCATTCGGGCAGCAGCGCCCGACCTATGTCACTGCGCAGCGCCTCGCGCGCGGCGAAGATCGCATCCGGATCGACCACCCCCATCTGGTCGCCGATAAAGCTGTCCGACGGCAGCAATACCGCCTCCGCTACGAATGCCCGGTCGAGCCGGTCGTCGGCCAGCGTGTTGGCGATGGCGTCGATCACCGCCGCGTGGTTGCCATGGCCGCTGGCGACCGAGGCGACCAGTGTGTCTAGCATCAGCTGCTGCATCGCTTCGTAGCGGGCGAACGGATCGTCGTCATGCGCGCTGAGGAACGCGAGATCGGCCGAGGTCCGGTCGGTCTCAACGATCACCGGTGCCGAGAACCCGCGGTTGATAGACAGCACCGGGCGTTCGGTAACGGTTTCGAACGTGATCGTCGCCGCATCCTGATCGAACAGGAACAGGCGTTCGTCGCTGAGCGGTCGACCGGTTTCCGCGCCGAACAGGCGGAGTTTCAGCGGCAGCACCATCGGCTGTTTGGTCCCTTGGCCCGGCGTCGGCGGCACCGTCTGGCGCAGCGACAGCGTGGCGCGGCCGCCGCCCGGCACATGCTCCAGCGTCGCCGACACGCGCGGCGTACCCGCCTGTTCGTACCAGCGACGGAAGGCGGAAAGGTCAGCGCCCGAGGCATCTTCCATCGCCACCACGAAATCCTCGCAGGTCGCGGCGGTGCCGTCATGGCGGCTGAAATACAGGTCGGTGCCGGCACGGAAGGCGGCGTTCCCCAGGATCGTGGCGATCATGCGCACGACCTCCGCGCCTTTGTTATAGATGGTCGCGGTGTAGAAGTTGCTGATTTCCTGATAGGCGTCGGGCCGGATCGGATGGGCGAGCGGCCCGGCATCCTCGGGAAACTGCGATGCGCGCAGGCTGCGGACATCCTCGATCCGCTTGACCGCTGCCGACCCCTGATCCGCCGAGAATTGCTGGTCGCGCAGGACGGTGAAGCCCTCCTTCAGCGACAGCTGGAACCAGTCGCGACAGGTGACCCGGTTGCCCGACCAATTGTGGAAATATTCATGCGCCACGACGGCGGCGATGCCGTCATAATCGTAATCGGTCGCGGTGTCGGGGTCCGCCAGGATGTAGCGGCTGTTGAAGATGTTCAGCCCCTTGTTCTCCATCGCCCCGAAATTGAAATCGTCGACCGCGACGATGTTGAACACGTCGAGGTCATATTCGCGGCCATAGACCCGCTCGTCCCACGCCATCGATGTCTTCAGCGCGCGCATCGCATGGTCGGTCTTCGCCAGGTCGGGCGCGCGGACCCAGATGCCGAGCTGTACCTCGCGGCCCGAGGCGGTAACGAACTGCCCGCGATTGGCGACCAGATCGCCTGCGACCAGCGCGAAGAGGTAGCTGGGCTTTGGGAAGGGGTCCGACCATTCCGCCCAGTGGCGACCGTCACTCAGGTCACCGGATGCGATGGGATCGCCATTGGCCAGCAGCACCGGGAAGCGCGCCTTGTCGGCGGTCATCCGCACGCGGTAACGGCTGAGGATGTCGGGCCGATCGGGGAAGAAGGTGATGCGGCGGAACCCCTCCGCCTCGCACTGGGTGCACAGATTGCCGCCCGAGGCATAGAGGCCCATCAGCTGGGTGTTCGCCTGCGGCTCGATCACGACCTCGGTCGTCACGTCATGCCGGTCACCGGTCAGGTCGAGGACCAGCGCGCCATCCTCCAGCCGCCAGTCGTCGTGCGACACCCCATCGACCAGTACCGAACGCGGCGTGAGGCCGTCGCCGTCCAGCCGCAACGGTCCGTCGCCGTTGCGCGTGACGGTCAGGGTCGCGGTGACGCGGGTCGCCATGGGGTCGAGGTCGAATTCCAGAGCGATCTCCGGCACATGCCATGCCGGGGGGCGATAATCGCTGCGGCGGATGACGGGCGGGGTCATCGGAGTACGCGTCGCATCGACCATCATCATTCTCGACCTTCATTCAGGTTCGGACCCCGCGTTGCGCAGGGCCACGGCACAAGCTACGCCTGTATCTATGATCGCTTGTCGAAGGATTCCAATGTTCCGTCCAGCCTTGTTGCTCGGTCTTCTCATCAGCACCGCCGCCATCGCGCAGGATGCGCCGCCGGCCCCCGCCCAACCCGCCCCCACCGCCGCCGAACTTCAGGCGCGCAATGGCGAGATCAACGCCGTCCTGCCGCCCGCGCAGGCGGCGATGAAGGCGCATGTCATGTTCCTGGCGAGCGACGCGATGCGCGGGCGCGATGCCGGATCGGCCGAATATGACATCGCTGCGCAATATGTCGCATCGCAATTCTATGCCGCGGGCCTGCGCCCGGCGGGCGACGATGGCAGCTATCTGCAGAAGGTGCCGCTCATCAAGGTCGGCCCGGCGGACATGGGCAAGCTGAGCCTGAACGGGCAGGCGCTGACCTTCGGCCAGGATTATCTGCCGGGCGTCAATCCGGCGGCGGCGGAGACGACGATCGCGGCACCGGTGGTCTATGTCGGCTATGGCGTGTCGTCGCCCAAGCGCGACGATTATGCCGGCCTCGACGTGCGTGGCAAGATCGTGGCGGTGGTGCGCGGCGCGCCCACCGGCCTCGACAGCGAGGAAGCGGCGCATTTCGGCGGCCTGCCGACCAAGGCGGCGATCGCCAAGGCGAAGGGCGCGATCGGCATCATCGCACTCCAGACGCCGGAGGTTTCCGCCCGGATGCCGATGGCCAAGACCGTCGCCACCGCCCAGCCGACCAGCGTCAGCTGGGCCGAAGCCGATGGCAAGGGGCACATCATGGGTGGCGGCGTGCCGACGCTCGCGACGCTCTCCGCTGCGGGAGCCGAGAAGCTGTTCGCCGGATCGGGCACGAGCTGGGCCAAGGCGGCGGCCGCCCTGCCGGGTAGCGCCAGGTTCCGTGGGATCGCGCTGAAGCCGCGTCTCGACGTGGCGATCAAGACCGTAACCACCCCGCTGCCCAGCTCCAATGTCGCCGGGCTGTTGCCGGGCAGCGACCCGACCGTCGCGCCGGAAACGGTCGTGCTGTCGGCGCATCTCGACCATGTCGGCGTCGGCACGCCCAACAAGAACGGCGACACGATCTACAACGGCGCGATGGACAATGCGGTCGGCATCGCCTCGCTGATCGAGGAGGCCAAGCGCTTCAAGGCGTCGGGCAAGGCACCGCGCCGCTCGATCCTGTTCCTCGCGGTCACTGCCGAGGAAAAGGGGCTGGTCGGCTCCGATTACTTCGCGCACAACCCGACGATCGCGAAGGTGATGCCGGGTGCCAAGATGGTCGCTGACGTCAATCTCGACATGCCGATCATCACCTACAAGTTCACCGATGTCATCGCGTTCGGCGCGGTGCGCTCGACCTTGGGCGATATCGTGAAGCGCGCGGCGGCGACGGCAGGGGTCAGCTTCTCGCCCGATCCGATGCCCGACATGGCGCTGTTCGTGCGCTCGGACCATTATCGCTTCGTGCAGCAGGGCGTGCCGTCGGTCTTCCTGTGGCCGGGCACGTCGGGGCCAGGCAAGGCGGCGGTCGATGCGTTCTTCGCCAACAACTATCACCAGCCGTCGGACGAAGTGGTGCAGGGGCCGCCGATCGACTGGGAATCGGGCGAACGCTTCATCAACGTCAATTACCAGATCGCCCGCGACATCGCCGACGCACCCCAGCGTCCGGCGTGGAACAAGGGCGATTTCTTCGGCACGCTCTATAACGGCTACGGCGCGAAGTAAGCGCCGCTGCCCCATGACGTCGCCCCAGCGCAGGCTGGGGCCTCCCCGTGGCGGGCGTCGCACTTCGCCACGGGGAGATGCCAGCCTGCGCTGGCATGACGATCTTTCGCGCGACGCAGAAGGAATTGTCGATGCGTGCCCTGATCCCCCTGCTGCTCCTCGCCACGCCGGCGTTCGCCCAGACCGCCCCGCTGACCCCGGACGAGGCGGCGATGCGGGCGCATGTCGCGTTCCTCGCGTCCGACGAGATGAAGGGCCGCGCGCCCGGTACGCCCGAATATGACCGCGCCGCCGCCTATGTCGCCGACCAGATGCGCGCCGCGGGCCTGCAGCCGGCGGGCGACGACGGCACCTATCTGCAACGCGTGCCGCTCGCCTCGGCGGTGCCGGTGGGCAAGGGGAGTCTTACTGCCGCCGGACGTCCGAAGCTGACCTTCGGTAGCGATTACCTGACCTCGACCAGCTTCCTCGAACCCGATCTGCGGCGCTCGGGCGAGGTCGTGTTCGTCGGGCGCGGTGTGGTCGATGCGGCGAACGGTATCGACGATTATGCGGGCCTCGACGTGCGCGGAAAGATCGTCGCCTATCTCTATGGCGCGCCGGCCAGCCTGCCGAGTGAAATCCGCGCGCATCTGGGCAGCGGCGATACCAAGCGGGCGGCGGCGGCGGCGCATGGCGCGATCGGCGTGATCCAGATCGAGAATACCGAGCAGACGCATCGCTACCCCTTCAGCTATCTCATGTCGGTCTATCGCAGCCCGCGTATGACGTGGGTCGGCAAGGATGGCCGTCCGCAGGTGCCGGGCAGCGGCGCACCGTCGATCGCGTCGCTGAGCGCTGGCGGGGCCGCCAAGCTGTTCACCGGCTCGACGCTCGACTGGGCAGCGGTGATGAAGGCGGAGGCCGCCGGACAGGGCGTACCGCGCGGAGCGACCGGGGTGCGCGTGACGACGCGCCAGCGCTCGAAGGTCACACGCTTCACCAGCAGCAACGTCGTCGGCGTGTTGCCCGGCAGCGATCCGGTGCTGAAGGGCGAATATGTCGCGCTGTCGGCGCATCTCGACCATATCGGCATCTCGACCGGCCCCACCCTGCCCAAGGGCGCCGACCGAATCAACAACGGCGCGATGGACAATGGCGTCGGCACGGCAGCGATGATCGAGGTCGCGAAGCAGTTCGCGGCGGACCCGCGCAAGCCCCGCCGCAGCCTGATCTTCGTCAGCGTGACGGCCGAGGAAAAGGGGCTGATCGGCAGCGAATATTTCGCGACCCATCCGACCGTGCCCGCCGGCTCGATCGTCGCCGACGTCAATCTCGACATGCCGATCCTGTCCTATCGCTTCGAGGATATGGTCGCGATCGGCGCGGACCATTCGACCGTTGCGCAGGCGGTGGCACGGGCGGCGGGCAAGCGCGGTATCGCGCTCAGCCCAGATCCCGAACCCGAAGAGGCGATCTTCGTCCGGTCCGACCATTACAGCTTCGTCAAGGCGGGCGTGCCCTCGGTGTCGCTCGACACCGGGTGGAAGGGGCCGGGCAAGGCGGCGGTCGCCGACTTCCTCGAGCATCGCTATCACCAGCCGGGTGATGACATGCGCCAGACGTTCGACTGGACGGCGGGGCGGGTGTTCGTGGCGATCAATCACGACATCGCGCTCGACCTCGCCGATGCGGAAGCCCGGCCACGGTGGAACAAGGGCGATTATTTCGGGCTGCTCTACAACGGCTACGGCGCGAAGTGAGCTGCTCTACGCCGTGCCTCCGCGCAGGCGGGGGGCCAGGGTCACGAACGGACCCGGTCATTGCTTGGCTCTGGACCCCCGCCTGCGCGGGGGTACGGTCGGGGCAAAGATGAACCGATGCGCCTCCTGATCTTCGGCTTGGGCTATGCCTCGCGCGCGATCGCCGCACGATTGGTACCGCATGGCTGGCGCGTCGTCGGCACCACCCGCGACGGCCGCGATGGCACGATCGCCTTTGCCGACCATGACCGCGTGGCGTTCGAAGCGAAACAGGCGACCGCGATCCTCTCCAGCGTGCCGCCCGATCGGGACGGCGACCCGGTGCTGCGCGACTATCGCGAGCTGCTGGACGGGCCGACGCTCGCCTATCTCTCCTCGACCGGCGTGTACGGCGATGCCGGCGGCGGCTGGGTCGACGAAAGCGCTCCCGTCGCCGGTCGCCGGGCGAACCGTAACGAAGCGGATGCGACATGGCTGGCGCTGGGCGCGCGGGTGTTCCGCCTGCCGGGCATCTATGGCCCTGGCCGCTCGCCGCTCGAACGGGTCGCAAGCGGCGAGGCGCACCGCGTCGACAGCCCCGGACAGGTATTCAGCCGGGTGCATGTCGCCGATATCGCCGATGGCGTCGCGCGCGGGCTGTCGGGGCCAGCCGGCGCGTACAACCTGTCCGATGATTGCCCCGCGCCGCAGAACGACGTGGTCGTCTATGCCGCGCGGCTGCTGCGCCTCCCGCCGCCGCCGTTCGTGCCGCTGGAGACGCTCAGCCCGATGGCACGCGCCTTTTACGGCGAGAACCGGCGGGTGGCGAACGGGCGGGCGAAGCGGGTGCTGGGCTGGCGTCCGGCCTATCCCGATTACCGGTTCGGCCTGCGCGCTTTGAGCGCCACGACCAGCCCGGCCAGCGCCAGTGCCGCGCCGGCCCCGGCGAGCGGCGACCAGCGATAGCCCTCGAACAGGGTCGACAGCAGCATCGCGATCACCGGCACGATGACGCCGTTATATGCCGCCTTGGCGGGGCCGATCACGCGGATCAGCCCGAAATAGAGCGTGAAGGCGACCGCCGACGCGACGATGCCGAGGTAGAGCAGCCCGCCGACATAGGCCCAGCGCCAGTCGAACACCGGCGGCCCGACGGTCGCGGCGGCATAGCTTGCGTCGATGGCGGCCCCGATCAGCATGGCGATGCCGAGCAGCGGGACCATCGGATAGGCCCTGGCGGTCGGCGTCGCCTGCATGACATTGGCGGTCGATGCCGCGAACACCCCGGCCAGCGCGATGGCGAGGCCGAGCAGCACCGCGCCGCCATTTTCGGGATGGACGCGCGCTTCGTGCAGGAACAGCAGGGCGACGCCGCTGAGCGCGATCGCCGACCCGACCAGCAGCTGTCGCCCCATACGCTGGCCCAGGAAGATGCGGGCGAGGATCGAATTGGGCACGATCAGCAGCGCGTACATCAGCGCCACCAGACCCGAAGTCACATATTCCTCGGCACGATAGACGAAGTTGAAGTTCAGGCAGAATTGCGCGAGGCCGAGCCCCGCGGCGAACAGCAATCCGCGCCGGTCGAGTGCGATCCGATCGCCGCGCCACCGGCCCCAGGCGAGCATCGTGACGCCCGCGATCAGGAAGCGATAGGTGACCGACCACGACGCCGGCACCACCCCCAGCTGGTCGCGGATCACGATCCACGTCGATCCCCAGATCAGCGTGACGATGGCGAAGGGGATCAGGACCGCTGGGGTCGCCGATCTTGGCGTGTCGCTCACAAGGCGGTGATCGCGTCGGCGAGCGGGGCGACGGTCGCCGCATCCTGATCCCACGCCACCACCAGCCGCGCCTGGCCTGCGCCCCAGTCATAGAAATCAAACCCTTGCGCGCGCAGGTCGGCGGCTTCTTCGCCGGTGAGGCGCAGGAACACCTCGTTCGCCTCGACCGCATGGATCAGCCGGTTCCCCGCCGCCTGCGCCAGCATCGCCGCCCCGGCATTGGCGGTGCGGGCATTGGCGAGCCACACATCGCCGTCCAGCATCGCCAGCAACTGCGCCGCGAGGAACCGTCCCTTCGACGCCAGCAGGCCGGCCCGCTTGCGGCGATAGCGCGCAACCTTCGCCAGTTCGGGGCGGAAGAATACCAGCGCCTCCGCCGACATGCCGCCATTTTTGATGAAACCGAACGACAGCGCGTCGACGCCGGCCTGCCACGTCAGCTCGGCGGGCGAACAGCCGAGATGCGCCACCGCATTGGCGAAGCGCGCGCCGTCCATGTGCAGGCCAAGGCCGCGTGTCCGGGCCAGCGCGCCGATCGCCGCAACCTCGTCCGGGGTATAGACCCCTCCGGCCTCGGTCGCCTGGGTGATCGAAATGGCGTGCGGCTGTACCTGATGCACGTCGTCACGGATGGTCGACAGGAACGCTTCGATCGTCGGCGCGTCGAGCTTGGCGCCATCGCCACCCAGCAGCATCAACTTGGCACCATGCGTATAGAATTCGGGAGCGCCGCCCTCGTCATTCTGGATATGCGCTTCCCGGTGGCAGATGATGCCGCCGTGCGGCGGGCACATCGCGGTCAACGCGAGGCAGTTCGCCGCCGTCCCGCTCGGCACCCACAGCACCGCCACCTCGCAGCCGAACAGTTCGCCGAACCGCGCATCGAGCCGCCGGCTGAGCGCGTCACCGTCATAGGCGGTGTCCTGCCCGTTCGCCGCGACGATGGCGTTCAGGACGGCGGGGCAGGCGGGGGCGGCATTGTCGGAAAAGAAGCGCATGACGAAGCCTTGGCGGGGCGGCGGGCGGGGGTCAATGGTGCCGGCCGGTAATCCCCACCACTCGCGTCACCCCAGCGAAGGCTGGGGTCTTCAGCGGCTCCTGCCCCGCATGATCGCCGGGAGATCCCAGCCTTCGCTGGGATGACGCAGGTGGCGCCGGGGAAGATCGTTTGCCCCTATTGCTGATCCTCTTCCGGTGGGCGGCGCTCTTCCTGCGGGACCGGTTCCTCCTCGCGGCGGCGGCGGTCGTTGGGGCCGAAGCGGACCTGTCCGTCGCGGTCAAGCGACACGTCGAAGCCCGGTCCCTCGACCGTCATCGGCCCTTCGTCGGGAATGCCCAGCGCGTCCTGTACCGCATCGATCGCATTGTCGATCGGTTCGGGTTCGGGCGCCGCGACCGGTACCGGATCGCGCAGGTTCAGCGCCTGCCGCATGAAGTCGCGCCAGATCCGCGCGGGCAGGCCGCCGCCGGCCAGCCCCGGATTGGGGGTGTTGTTATCGTTGCCCAGCCACACCCCGGCGACGATCCCGCCGGCATAGCCGACGAACAGCGCGTCGCGATTGTCCTGCGTCGTACCGGTCTTGCCGAAGGCTTCCACCGGCAGGTTGGCGGCGACGCCGGTCCCCTGGCGGATCGACGCGGCGAGCAGCGTGCGCATCCCCTCCAGCTCGTCCCGCGACAGGGTTCGCCGGGTCGAGCGCAGCCGGTCGAGCCAGGTCGGTTCGTCCTGCTGCGCCAGCCCGCGCGGGATCACCGGCGCCTCGCCCGCTGCGATCGCGGCATAGGCGCTGGTCAGTTCGATAAGCGAGGTGGTGGAGGTGCCGAGCGCGATCGACGCTTCGTTGGCGATCGGGGTGGAAATGCCGAGGTCGCGCGCGGCACGGATGACGTTCTTGACGCCGACCTCCTTGGTCAGCCGCGCGGCGGCGACATTGCTCGACCGCTGGAACGCGCGTTCGAGGGTGATCGTGCCCAGATAGCGGCCGTCGCTGTTCTTGGGACTCCAGTCGCCGATCGTGACCGGTTCGTCGACGACCTGGCTCTGCGGGTTCAACCCAGAGCGCATCGCCGCCAGATAGACGAACAGCTTGAAGGTCGATCCCGGTTGCCGCCGGGCCTGTACCGCGCGGTTGAACGGGCTGTCGGCGTAATTCTTGCCGCCGACCATCGCGATGACCCGGCCGTCGGGGCGCATCGCGACGATCGCGACCTGCGTCTGCTTCAGCCCGGCGTTGCGCACGGCGCGCTCGGCGGCACGCTGCATCCGGATTTCCAGCGTCGTCGTGACCTTGCGGTCCGCACCGACGCCGCCTTCCCGGTCGCGCGCCTGCGGCAGCACCCAGTCGGCGAAATAGGTGCCCGAGGGCAGCGTGCTGCTGTCGGTGACGTGCAGCACGGCGGGCTTCACCCGATCCGCTTCGGCCGACGTCAGATAGCCCGCGGCCTCCATCGCGCCGACGACCACCGCCTGTCGCGCCCGCGCGCCCTTCAGGTTGCCGGTGGGAGCAAGGCGCGAGGGCGCCTTGACCAGCCCGGCCAGCATCGCCGCCTGACCGACGGTCAGGTCCTTGGGCGCCCGCCCGAAATAATGGTGCGCGGCAGCGTCGAGACCATAGGCGTTGTCGCCGAAATAGGCGTTGGACAGGTACCGGGACATGATCTCGTCCTTGGTCAGCCATGCCTCCAGCCAGAACGCGATCAGCACTTCGCGGATCTTGCGCGCGGCGGTCCGGTCCGAATCGAGGAACGCATTCTTCGCCAGCTGCTGCGTGATCGTGCTGGCGCCCTGTCGCACGCCGCCCGCCGCGGTATTGGTCCACATCGCGCGGGCGATGCCGCGCGGGTCGATGCCCCAATGCGTGCGGAAGCGGCGGTCCTCGATCGCCATGAACGCTTCGGTGACGTGCGCGGGCAGCTTGGTCGCGTCGACCGGCTTGCCGATATTGGCGCCACGCTCGGCGATCGGCGTTCCCTCCGCCGACAGCAGGGTGATTGACGGCGGCGCGGGCGGTTCGAGCGATTTCGACAGCGGCGCGGTCAGCGCCAGCCAGCCGATCGCAAGGATCAGCAGCAGGATGAACACCCCGAAGCCACGCATGATCCAGCGGAGCCACCAGCGAAGCGGGCGGCGCTTCTTCGCGGCGGCGGTGGTCGGGGCCTCGGGGGGCGGTGGCGGAGAATTGCCGGCACCGGGAAAGCTGCGGTCGTAATCGGCCAGCGCATCGTCGAACGCGGCCAGCCGCCGGCGCCGCTCCAGCGCCTCGCCCGTCAGCGGGGTCGACAGGCGCCCGATCCGGCTGGGATCGACGGGGCCGGAGGGCGGGGACGGGGGATCGTAAGCCATGATACCCGCCGTGTATTATCGGTCTGACACAGCCTCGGCAAGCAGACTTGCGGCGGGGCGAGCGTACCGGAAGGGCGACGGGCGGAACCGGCACGATCCCCGTACGCTAAGCACCGGCAACGACAGGAGAATCGCGGTGGACGACGATCGCATCTGGAATTTCGAGGAAAGCCTGTGGACCGCCGATGCGGCGCATTACGAGGAATCGGTCGACGACGAATGCCTGATGGTGCTGCCGACGCCGCCGTTCGTCTTCACCGGACGGCAGGCGATCGACACGGTGAAAGACACGCCGCGCTGGGAACAGGTGTCGCTGACCGAACGGCAGGTCGCGCGCCCGCAGGAAGGGCTGATCGTCGTCGCCTACAAGGCGGAGGCGCATAAGGGTGGCGAGGCGTATACGGCCTATTGCACCTCGACCTATCGCTGGATCGAACACGGCGTGTGGACGGTGGTGCAGCACCAGCAGACCCCGCCGCTGACGTTGAAGGGCGGGTGAGGTCTAGCCTCCGTCATTCCCGCGAAGGCGGGAATCCATAGCCGCTGTCGTCCGCGTCTGAGTCGCTGCGGTTGCGTTTATAGGTTCCCGCCTGCGCGGGAGCGACGAGGGGCGGGCGGGGCGTCAGCCGCAGCCCGCTGGTTGTCCGCGGGGCGTCGAACGTCATCGGGTCGTGGCCGATCGCCGGATGATGTATTTTAGAGACGCGGCCTTCGCGCCGCATCCGACGGTCGGCTTCGTCCCACGGAGGTAAAGCTGTCTCGTGCTGTACCCAATGCACGACACTCGCCTGATCGCACCAGCGCATGAGCTTCGGCATGGTGCGACGATGCGGTCCGGCGGTCATGTACGCACGCATCGATGCCGCATCGTCCCATGCGGTCATCGTCCAATAGGTGCGCCGCCGATCCGCCAGCATCCGTCCGTCACGATAGCCCTTGGCGCGCTTTACCTGTCGTGCACTCAACCACGTATCGATCAGGAAGGCCGGCAGGAAGCGCGCGGACCGGATGCGCAGCCGGGTGATGCTGACAAAGGTCACGCCTCCAGCTCGACGTCCCAGTAGAGCCAGTCGTGCCACGTTTCGTGCAGATGGTTGGGCGGGAAGCGGCGGCCCTGTTCCTGCAGCTGCCAGCTGGTCGGGCGGATCGGCTGGACATGCAGCGGCATCGCCGCCTGTTTCGGCGTCCGCCCCCCCTTGCGCAGGTTGCACGGCGCACAGGCGGTGGCGACGTTCTCCCACGTCGTCCGCCCACCCTGCGCGCGCGGCACGACGTGATCGAAGGTCAGGTCGTGGGTCGCGCCGCAATATTGGCAGCTGAAACGGTCGCGCAGGAACAGGTTGAACCGGGTGAAGGCCGGAAATTCCGATGGCCGCACATATTGCTTGAGCGCGATGACCGAGGGCAGCTTGATGCGTGCCGTCGGGCTGCACACTTCGCGATCATATTGGGCGACGATGTCGACCCGGTCGAGGAATACGGCCTTAACCGCCGTCTGCCATGGCCATACGCTGAGCGGATAATAGCTCAACGGCGTATAGTCCGCGTTGAGCACCAGCGCGGGGCAGCCATCGGGATGGCGGAGGCGATCGGGATGGTACATGAAGTCCCCCTCGCGTAAACGTCGCGGCCGATATGATCGGCAACGATGACGCGGACATGACAGCACGGCGCGATACCCAAAGTCAAACCGGCGCGGTCGTCACCCGCTTCGCACCCAGTCCTACGGGGGCGTTGCACGCCGGCCATGCGGTGGCGGCGATCGCGGCGCATGACCGCGCAAGGGGCGCGGGCGGGCGATTCCTGTTGCGGATCGAGGACATCGATACGGGGCGCAGCCGGCCCGAACATGTCGCGGGCATCCTTGCCGACCTGCGATGGTTGGGGTTGCATTGGGATGGGGAGGTCGTGTTCCAGTCACAGCGGATGGCGCTCTATGCCGCCGCGCTCGATCGGCTGCGCGCGGCCGGGCTGGTCTATCCGTGTTTCTGTACCCGCGCCGACATTGCCCGCGAACTGGCGGCGAGTGCGTCGGCGCCGCATGGGGTGGACGGTGCGGTCTATCCGGGCACTTGCCGCATGATCCCGCCGACGGTCGCGGCGACGCGGCTGGGCGAGCCGCACGCGTGGCGGATCGACATGGCACGGGCGGTGGCGCTGGCCGGGCCGCTCAAGTGGACCGACGAGCTGGCGGGCAGGGTGTCGGCAGATCCGCTGGCACAGGGCGATGTGGTGCTGGCGCGCAAGGATGCGGGCACCAGCTACCATCTGGCGGTCACGATCGACGATGCCGCGCAGGGAGTGACCCATGTGGTACGCGGCGTCGACCTGTTCGCCGCGACCCATATCCACCGGCTGTTGCAGGCACTGCTCGGCCTGCCCGTCCCGATATGGCGGCATCATCCGCTGCTGCTGGGGCCGGATGGCACGCGGCTGGCCAAGCGCAACGGCGCGCCGACGCTCGCGGCGCTGCGCGAACAGGGTCTCGACGGGCGCGACCTCGCCGACGATCTGCGTGCAGGGCGACTGCCCATTGGCTTTGCGCTGGCAAAGGCTTAGCTTCACGCCATGAACACGTTCCTGGTCCTGTTGTTGATCGCGGCGATGATCGCGGTCGTCGTCGCGCTGATCCGCGGCATCGTGTCGTTCCTGGCACAGGGAAGCGCCGAGGTGCGCGGCGAGGGGCCGAGCGACCATGCGCTGAAATCGAACAAGATGATGCAGGCGCGCGTGTTGTTTCAGGCGATCGCCATCCTGATCGTCGTCGTGCTGCTGTTCCTGTCCGGGCGCAGCTGAACCGCCTCATGGTCAAGCTGACGAAGATCTATACCCGTACCGGCGACGGCGGGACCACCGGGCTGGTCGACGGATCGCGCGTGGCGAAGGATGCCGCCGTGATGCAGGCGATCGGCGATGTGGACGAGGCGAATTCGGCGCTGGGCGTCGCCATCGCCGCGCTGGGCGAGCATCCAGACGCCGCGACGTTGCTGACCATCCAGAACGACCTTTTCGACCTGGGCGCGGACCTCGCCACCCCCTCGGCGATTACGGGCGCGCTGCGGATATTGCCCGAACAGGTGACCGCGCTGGAGAATGCGATCGACCAGGCGAATGCCGGCCTGTCGCCGCTCACCAGCTTCATCCTGCCCGGTGGATCGGCGGCGGCGGCCGCGCTGCATCTGGCCCGCGCCATCGTGCGGCGGGCGGAGCGATCCGCGGTGGCGGCGTCGCATGGCACCGCGCTCAACCCGCATCTGCTCGCCTATCTCAACCGGCTGTCGGATTTTCTGTTCGTTTTTGCGCGGCTTGTGAACCAAAGCGCCGGTGGAGACGTTCTGTGGGTACCGGGTGGAGAGCGTCCGGCATCCTAGGGGAGCGATTTCATGCGAGCGACACCGGCCGACCGGTCCGACCACCCGCTCGCCCATCGCTATCACGCCGTCCGATCGCTGACCGATGCGTTGGCCGTGCCGCTGTCGGACGCTGATGCCACGGTACAGTCGATGGACGATGCGTCGCCCGCCAAATGGCATCTGGCGCACACCACCTGGTTCTTCGAAACCTTTGTCCTGCGCGACCATGTGCCGGGCTACACGCTCCACGACGAACGGTTTCCGTTCCTGTTCAACAGCTATTACGAGGCAGAGGGGCGGCGCCACGCGCGAGCTAGGCGCGGGATGATTACCCGGCCCAGTCTCGACGAGGTGCGCGGCTATCGCGCGGCGGTCGATGCGGCGTTGCTTGCCGCGCTCCCCACGCTGTCGGCAGAGGCGCAGGAACTGGTCGCGCTGGGCTGCAACCATGAGGAGCAGCATCAGGAACTGCTGCTGACCGACATCCTCCACCATTTCAGCGAAAACCCGCTGGAACCGGCGATGTTCGCGCCCGAGCCCAAGCGCCCGGTCGCGGTGCCGCCGCCGACCGGCTGGATCGAGCATGGCGGCGGTATCGTGCAGGTCGGGCATGGCGGGCAGGGCTTCGCCTTCGATTGCGAAGGGCCGCGGCATAATGTGCTGCTCCACCCGCACGCGATTGCCGACCGCACCGTCGCCAATGGCGAATGGGCGGCGTTCATCGCCGATGGCGGCTATCGCGACGCGCGGTTGTGGCTGGCCGATGGCTGGGCATGGGTGCAGGCGAACGGCATCCAGGCGCCGCTCTATTGGGAACAGGACGGCGAGCGATGGACCCGTTTCGGCCTTGACGGGCGGCGCGCGATCGATCCCGCTGCACCGGTGACGCATGTCAGCTTCTTCGAGGCCGACGCCTATGCCAGCTGGGCCGGCGCGCGCCTGCCGACCGAGTTCGAATGGGAGGCGGCGGCTGCATCCCATGACCCGGCCGGTGGTAATCAGCTGGACCATGCCCATGCGGTCGAACCGCGCCCGTCGAGCGGCGGCCCCGCTTTTTTCGGCGACGTGTGGCAATGGACCGGCAGCGCGTACCGGCCGTATCCCGGTTTCCGCACCGCAGACGGTGCGGTGGGCGAATATAACGGCAAGTTCATGAGCGGGCAGTTCGTGTTGCGCGGATCGTCCTGCGCCACGCCGCGCGGCCACGCGCGCGCCTGTTACCGCAATTTCTTTTACCCCCACCAGCGCTGGCAATTCACCGGCGTCCGCCTTGCAAAGGACCTGTGATGCTGCGTAGCGATGATGTGCCGATGGCGACCCGTGCCGACCCCGCGTTCCGCGCCGATGTTCTCGCCGGGCTTGCCCTGCCGCAAAAGGCGGTTCCGGCGCGCTGGTTCTATGACCGCAAGGGGTCGGAACTGTTCGAGGACATTACCGCGCTCCCCGAATATTATCCGACTCGTGCCGAGACCGCGATCCTGAAGACGATCTGCCCCGAACTGGTCGGTGCAGTCGGCGAAGGCGTGGCGGTGGTCGAGTTCGGGTCGGGATCTTCGGTCAAGACGCCGATCCTGCTCAATTGCATCGAACCCGCCGCCTATGTCCCGATCGATATTTCGGGCGACTTCCTGCGATCGTCGTCGGCGGTACTGGCCGCGCAGTTCCCCGGACTGCCGGTGCTGCCGGTCGAGGCGGATTTCATGCATCCGGTGCCACTGCCCGCGCAGGTCGCCGCCATGCCGAAACTGGGCTTCTTCCCCGGATCGACCATCGGCAACATGGAACCGCTGGCCGCCGGCACGCTGCTGCGCGCGATGCGCGACTGGCTGGGCGAGGGGGCGATGCTGCTGATCGGCATCGACCGGATCAAGGATCAGGGCACGCTGGTTGCCGCCTATGACGATGCGGCGGGGGTGACGGCGGCGTTCAACCTGAACCTGCTCGACCGGATCAACCGCGAGCTGGCGGGCAATGTCCCGGTCGACGCCTTTGCGCATGAAGCGCGCTGGAACGACGACGCCGCGCGGATCGAGATGCATCTGCGTGCGACCCGCGACATCGACTTCGCGATCGACGGTCGATCCTTCGCGATGCACGCCGGAGAGACGATTCATACCGAGAACAGCCATAAATATGGCGACCGCGATGCGCGCCTGCTATTGCGCAGCGGCGGGTGGACCCCGTTGCAGCAATGGTGTGGCGAGGACGGCGCGTTCTGCGTGATCCTGGCCGAAGCGCGAAAGGTACAGATCGCTCCGTGATCCGATTTCTGCTGACGATGGCGGCGCTGGCCGCGGCGGTGCCGGCGATGGCCCGCGACCTGACCGTGATGAGCCTCAACATCCGCCTGCCCAGCGACGGCGATGGCGCGAATCTTTGGGAACTGCGGCGCGACCTGACCGCGACGACGATCCGCCGTGCCGGCCCCGACGTGATCGGGACGCAGGAATTGTTCAAGCGGCAGGGCGACGACATCGTTGCGCGCCTGCCGCGCTATCGCTGGATCGGGATCGGGCGCAGCGGGACCGGGCGGCCCGACGACGAACATATGGGCGTCTTCTACCGCACCGACCGGTTGCAGGTGGAACGCTGGGGCAATTTCTGGCTGTCGGATACGCCCGACGTGCCGGGCAGCATCACCTGGGGCCACCCCCTGCCGCGCATGGTGACATGGGCGATTTTCCGGGAGCGTGATGGCAGGCGGTTCGCGATGTTCAACACTCACCTGCCGTACCGCGAGGAGGACGAGGCCGCGCGGGAGAAGGGCGCGGCGCTGCTGGCGGCCCGGATTCCGCGCATTGCCGGCGACTTGCCGGTCGTGCTGACCGGCGATTTCAACACCGTGCCCGACAGTCCGACCCACCGCCGCCTTGCGCAGGACATGACCGATGCCTGGACCGCGACGCCCGCGCGAAAGGGGCCGGAGGCGACCTTCCACGGCTTTACCGGCAAGCCCGACCGGCGGATCGACTGGATCTTCGTGAAAGGGTTTGCGCCGCTGTCGGTAACGACGATCGACACGCGGCAGGGGGCGCTGTTCCCGTCCGACCATTATCCGGTCGTCGCGGTGCTGCGCCGCCGCTGACCGGTCAGCGGATCAGCCGTGCGACCCAGGTGCGGATGAAATCGGCGTTGCCGCGGCAATCGTCCATCTCGCGCTGTTCGATCAGGCGAAAGCGGCTGCCGTCCCACGCATAGCGTTGTCGCACGCCGCAATCGCCCAGCCCCCGGCCCAGCGCGTTGGTTTCCAGAATGCCGTCCGCAAAGGAGGCGTTGAAGGCAAGCGAGGTGTCGCCGCCCGAATCACCGCCCGGCTCCGCTTCGAACGCGGCCAGCGTCGCTTCGCCCCGTTCGACCACGAACAGCGCCGACAACAGGTTATAGGCGCCCAGCGAACAGGGCACGATCGCCAGCGTCCGTCCGTTGCCCAGCGGCTTGGTCGTCACATCGGGCAGGTCGTCGCCGTCGCAGTCCGCCTTTGCCCGCATCCGGGTGACCAGCAGTGGGTCGAGCAGCGCCGATTCACCGCGAACGACCGGCGCACGCACCACCGGAAGCGCGGGGGCCGGGCGGGTGTCGGGCCGCGCGCCCTTTGCCACCAGCGCACCGGTCGTGCCGTCGCGCCCCTGTGCGGCATCTATCCAGCGGAGCGCCGCCGCCGCGCCCTTCATTGACAGGGTTGCCGCCGTCGCGCCGGTAGCGTCGGTGATGGTCAGCGTGCCGCCCTGTGCCATGCGCTGCGCAAGGGCCAGTGCCGGTGCGCCGCCCAGCGTGACCGCATCGTCGTCGGCGGTACCGCCGCGTGCCACCGCCTCACCATCGATCGCGGCGGTCAGCGGCAGCGCGGGCAGCGTCACCCCGCGCAGGCGGATCGCAACCGCCCCGTCCGGCCCGGCGGCACGCTCGATCGACAGCATCAATGCCGGCGGATCGCCGTCCTCGGGCGCCAGCGAGCCTGCCTGACAGGTCGCGCCATTATCGCATCCCGCCACCCAGTTGCCGAAACCGCGCAGTTTGGTCGGGTGCGGGACGGTCCCGGTATCGGCAAGCGGGGTCGCACTGGCGCCGGGCGTGGGGGCGGGCTTCGTGCCCTTTTCAGCCGGCTGCGGTGGCGATCCGTTGCAGGCGAGCAGGGCGAGCGGCACGGTAAGGGACAGGAAACGGCGCATAGTGGTGCGATACCGGCATGTACGCCTGATCGAAAGCCGCTATTGCCGCGTTCGAGCCGGCAAACGGCAGTTAATCGAGAGGACGGACGATGGAGACGATTGGCGTGATCGGCGCGGGCCAGATGGGGGCGGGCATCGCACAGGTGTCGGCGCAGGCTGGCTATGCCGTGCTGCTGTCCGACATGTCGGTCGAGCGCGCGCAGGCCGGCAAGGACGGCATCGCCAAGCAACTGGCGCGGGCGGTATCGAAGGATAAGATCACGCAGGGCGACGCCGATGCCGCACTGGACCGCATCACGCCGGTCGGCGACCTGGCGGCGATGGCCCCGTGCGACCTCGTGATCGAAGCCGCGACCGAGCGGGAGGCGATCAAGCGCCAGATCTTCGAAACCGTGGGCAAGGTGCTGTCGGATACCGCGATCCTCGCCAGCAACACCTCGTCCATCCCGATCACCAGACTGGCGCAGGCCGCACCCGATCCGGCGCGGTTCATGGGGGTGCATTTCTTCAATCCGGTGCCGGTCATGGGCCTGATCGAACTGATCCGCGGCCTTGCCACCAGCGACGCGACAGTCGCGGCGGTCGAGGCGTTCGGACAGAGCCTGAACAAGCGGATCGTCCATGCCAATGACGCGCCGGGCTTCATCGTCAACCGCGTGCTGATGCCGATGCTGAACGAGGCCTGCTTCGCGCTGGGCGAGGGGGTGGCGACGATCCCCGACATCGACGCCGCGTGCCAGCTGGGCCTCAATCACCCGATGGGGCCGTTCACCCTGGCCGACTTCATCGGGCTGGACACCTGTCTGGAGATCACCCGCGTCCTGTTCGAAGGGACCGGCGATCCCAAGTTCCGGCCCGCGCCGCTGCTGGTCAAATATGTCGAGGCCGGCTGGTATGGGCGCAAGGTCAAGCGCGGCTTCTACGACTATTCGGGCGCGGAGCCGGTGCCGACGCGGTAAAGGACGCTTGACGTAAAGCGAGCTTGTCATGTAAAGCGTCCTTCACAACTTGTGGAGGATGCCGACATGCCCGTGCCGCCTGAGGCGAAACGCTATACCATCCGCCTGCTGACCGTGATGACGCTGTACGGCGTCACGCTCGTCGCGGTGAACCTGTGGTTCCGTCATGCCCCGCCGAGCGGGCTGCTGGCCTACCTTGCGGCCGTGTTGCCCGCCCTACCCATCGCGCTCGTCTTCGTGGTGATCGGGAAGTTCCTGATGGAAATGCGCGACGAATATATCCGGGCGCAGATGGTCCACGACCTGATGATCGTAACCGGGGCGACGTTGTCGATCACGACCGCGTGGGGATTTTTGGAAGGGTTCGGACTCGTCGGACCAACCAAGCACTATTATGTCGCGACCCTGTGGTTCAGCCTGACCGGCGTTGCCGCCTGTATCCGCGGGCTGATGCGGCGGCGGGAGGCATGAACAACTATTTGAAGACCCTGCGCGCCGAGCGGGGCTGGTCGCAGCAGCATCTGGCCGA
>NZ_CAJYQD010000038.1 GCF_913776855.1 uncultured Sphingomonas sp.
TGGTGCAGCGTCATCGTTTCCTTGTCGATGGTCGGCTCCAGCGCGTCATAGGCATAGGGCAGCGGCGGAAGTTCGAAAGCCATGAGGGTTCCTCCTTGGGCGTTAAGCTCTGGTCGACCGAACGAAGGTCGGCGCGCTTGGCTCCGGTCGTTACGTTCGGGCAACATCTAGGATGCGGGAAATCGTGTGCAAGGGCTGCTCAGCCGCCCTGCCCCAATAATCCGTGGCGTTTAAGTGCATGGCGCAGCTGGTCATAGGTCAGCCCCAGCGCATCGGCACAGGTGCGCTGGTTGTAGCGCGCCTCGGCCATCGCGCGGGTCAGCAGCTGGCGTTCGAACCGGTTCACCCGCGTCTTGAAATCGTCGCACGGATCGTCGGGCGCCCCCGCCTCTCCCGACACCGGCGCGCCGGCCGGCGCGATCGACGCGACGGGCGTCGAAGCCCCGCCGCTGCCGCGCGGGCGGAAGGGGGAGGCAAACGGGTCGACCTCGATCAGGTCGATCGGCCCCGGCCGTTCCCAGCGATAGACCGATCGCTCCACGGCATTGCGCAGCTCGCGGACGTTGCCGGGCCAGCGATGCTCCATCAGCTGGTCGACCGCGTTCGGCCCGAAGCCCGGCCATTCGTCGCGCCCGATTTCCGCCGCCATGCGCCGTCCGAAGAAATCGGCCAGCACCATGATGTCCCCGGTCCGCGCCCTGAGCGGGGGCAGGGTCACCACCTCGAAACTCAACCGGTCGAGGAGGTCGGCGCGGAACGTACCGCAGTCGACCTGGTCGGGCAGATGTTCGTTGGTCGCCGCGACGATGCGGACATCGACCCGGATCGGACGCGACGACCCGATCCGGGTCACTTCGCCATACTCGACCGCACGCAACAACCGCTCCTGCGCGCCCATCGACAACGTACCCAGTTCGTCGAGGAACAGCGTGCCGCCATCGGCCTCTTCGAACCGCCCGACCCGCGCCTTGGTCGCGCCGGTGAACGCGCCCGCCTCATGCCCGAACAATTCCGCCTCGATCAGCGTTTCGGGCAGCGCCGCGCAGTTCATCACGACCAGCGGCTCCTCCCACCGGCTCGACAGGCGGTGGAGGCGTTCGGCGACCAGCTCCTTGCCCGTCCCCCGCTCTCCGATCACCAGCACGGGACGATCGAGCTGGGCGGCGCGGCTGGCGCGCTCCAGTGCATCGAGAAACGGGCCGGACTGGCCGACGACCTGGGTTGCGCGTTCCATCGCCGATGTGTGGCGTATTTTCCCAAACATTCGCAAGCGCCAAATTCGCAGAGGTCGCCAAACCGGGAAAAGTGACGCAAAACCGTCATTTTTGAATTGGCACGGCTTGTGCAGAGTAGTTGGCAAGCCCGGCACAGGGCGCACAATACAGCTTCAGGGAGTTTTCCTCATGCGCAACCCTTCGAACCGCACCTTCACGCAATCGCTGGCCAGCATGGCCGCGGCACTGCTGGTCAGCCTGTTCGTCCTTGGCGCGACGACCGCATCGGGTCCGTCCGCCGTCACCCTTGCCGCCCCGCGCATCGCGTAAGGCGGCGGGCCGGGGTGGTTCCGCCCCGTTTCACCCCGGCCACCCGAGTATCTGTCAGGAGCAATCAATGGGTATCTTTTCCCGCACCCGTGACATCATCGCCGCCAACGTCACCGACCTGCTCGACAAGGCGGAAGACCCGGCGAAGATGATCCGCATGATCATCCTCGAAATGGAGGAAACGCTGGTCGAGGTCCGCGCGTCCGCGGCACGCACCATCGCCGACCAGAAGGAAATGCGCCGCCACATCGCCAAGCTGGACAAGCTGCAGGACAGCTGGACCGAAAAGGCGGAACTGGCGCTGAGCAAGGACCGCGAGGACCTGGCCAAGGCTGCGCTGGTCGAACGGCAGAAGGCGGTCGACATGATCGAACAGCTGAACGCCGAAATCGTCGTGCTGGACGATGCGCTCCATGCGTCGGAAGCGGACATCGCCAAGCTGCAGAACAAGCTGCGCGAGGCGCGGACCCGGCAGAACGCCATCCAGACCCGGATGGAAAGCGCCAACAACCGCACCAAGCTGCGCGAAATGTATGCAGGGTCCAAGACCGCCGAGGCGTTCAGCCGCTTCGACGTCCTGGAACGCCGGGCCGACCTTGCCGAGGGTCGCGCCGAAGCGGCCGGCATGGGCCAGGGCGGCAAGAGCCTGGAGGACGAGATTGCCGAGCTGCGCTCGTCGGACAAGATCGATGCCGAGCTGGCCGCGCTAAAGGCCCGCCTCAACCGGGAGGGCTGATCGCATGGGCGATTTCCTGACCGCGGCGCTCGCGATCAGCGTCCTCTTCATCGGTCTGCCGTGGCTGATCCTCCACTATATCACCAAGTGGAAACAGTCGCCGACGCTAACCAACGAGGACGAGCGACTGCTCGACGACATGCACGTCACTGCCCGTCGGCTCGAAGAGCGGCTCCAGACGATCGAGCGGATCATCGCCGCCGACCATCCGGACTTCCGCCCTTCGCAGGCACGCCGGGAATTTCAGGAACGCGATTTCCGCAACAACGATTACGCACGGAGGGACTGATGTCCGGCGCACGCACCAAATTCTATGTCGACAAGGCGAATGGCAAGTTGTCGGGCGTGTGCGCCGGCATCGCCGACTATACCGGTGTGGAGGTCATGTGGATCCGCATCGGCACGGTTATGCTGACGCTGGTCGGCGGCTTTCCCTGGACCGTCATCGCCTATTTCATGATCGCGTGGATGGCGCAGAAGAAGCCGTACGGCCTGTACGAATCCTACGAGGACGAGAAGTTCTGGCAGGGCGTCCGGTCGAACCCGACCCGCTCGGCATCGGAAATGCGCTCGACCTTTCGCGACATTGACCGTCGCCTTGCCGACATCGAAATGTACTATACTAGCCGCAACACCCGCCTGGCGGACGAGATCGACAGCCTGCGCTGATCCGATCCCTGCCGGGACGATTTGGGGAGAGAGACGATGAATTGGGGTGGACCGGGTTTCGTATTGGCCATCATCGCGATGGCGATGATCGCCGGTGTCGTGAAGGCATCGATCCGGGCAAAACACGGGATCGCTAAGGACGACGAACGCGTCCGCAGCGGCAACCCCGATGCCGAGCGTCAGGCATGGCTGATGGCGCAGCAGAACGAGCAGTTGCAGGCCAAGGTCCTGCGTCTCGAAGAACGCATCGCCGTTCTCGAACGCATCGCGACCGATCCCGCCACCCGCACGGCACGCGAAATCGACGCGCTGCGCTGATCCCGAAGGACGAAGACCATGCTGACCAATAACCCCGATCTCGCGCCGATGCTCGTCATCCTGGGCCTCACCGCCATGGCAGCGTGGGTCATCACCACCTGGCTGCGCGTCAAGAACGGCTATCCGCTGCAAGGCAGCTGGGGCCAAAGCGTCTATCCCCGCGCCACCGACGAAACGGTTGAACGGGTGAAGCTGCTTAGCCAGGAAAATGCCCAGCTCAAGGCCGAGCTGGGGTCGATCAAGGACCGGCTCGCCAATGTCGAACAGATCGTGACCGACGGCGCCCATTCGCTGGATCGCGAGATCGAGCAGCTGCGCGGCCGCGCGAACTGAAAGGACCTGCCATGAGCCCCTTCATCATCCCTGCCCTCGCACTGATGATCCCGATCGTCGCGATCCTGAGCAAGCTGGTGTTTCAGCCCTGGCTCGAACTGAAGGAGCGTGAATTGCAGGTGCGCGGCACCGAAACCGCCGAAAAGGCCGCGCAATATGCCGCGCAGACCGAACGGCTGGAACAGCGGGTCCGCGTCCTCGAACGCATCATCACCGACCGTGGCGTCGACCTCTCCGACGAGATCGAGCGGCTGCGCGACAAACCCCTCAACTGATTAGCGAAGGGACCGTCCGATGAACCTCACGCTTACCCTCGCCCTTGCCATCACCACCCTGTGCGCCGTCACGATCCTTGCGGTCACGGCGCTGGCGGGATGGCGCGGCTGGCTCTCACTCCAGCAGCAGCGGCTGGGCGATCGCGCCATGACCCAGCAGCCGACCCCCAATGCCGGCACCCGGATCGAGATCGCCGACCTGAAGGAACGCATCCGCAAGCTCGAAGCGATCGCCGCCGGGGTGGAACTGTAGGGCCAAACGCCTATAGCGGCGTCATGCAGAGCATTGACGACATCCGCGAAGAATATGACGTCCTCGACGGCGACGACCGTTACCGGCTCCTGATCGACCTGGGGCGCCAGCTGGAGCCGATGCCCGACGCGCTGAAGACCGATGCGACGCTGGTGCGCGGGTGTTCGGCATCGGTATGGGTCTATCCCCAGCCGCAAGAGGACGGCACGCTCCACTTCCTGGCGGACAGCAACGCCGCGATTACCAAGGGGATCATCGCGCTGGTGCTGGCGACCGTGCAGGACCAGCCGGCAAAGACGATCCTCGACACCGACATCGCCGAGACGCTCGCCCCGTTCGACCTGCGCAACCAGCTTAGCTCCAACCGGACGCAGGGCATTCCCAACATGATCGCGCTGATCCAGGAAACAGCGGCACGGCTGACGTGAAGCGCCGCATCGGGTGGATCGCGGCGGCAGCGGCAGTTGCCGGTGTCACGACCGCGACCATCGGGTATCGCAACGCGCTGGCCGACCCGATCGTCCGCTCCTTGCACCTGCCGGCGCCGATCGCGCCGACCTCGATCGTGCTGATGACCGACAGCCACGTCGCGGGGCCGGACATGCCGCCCGAACGGCTGGCGCGGATCGTGGCACAGGTGAATGCGCTCAAGCCCGACCTTGTGCTGCTGGCCGGCGACTATGTCAGCGACAAGGCGGCGTCGACGGGCCAGTATGATGCACGCGCGGCGATTGCGCCTTTCGCTGCGCTCCGCCCCCGGCTGGGCACCATCGCGGTGCTGGGCAATCACGATCACGAACGCGGCGCGGCCGAAATGCGGCGAGCCTTGCAGGCGACGGGCATCGTGACCCTTGCCAACAATGCCGTGCGTGCCGGACCGCTGGCGATCGGAGGGCTGGACGATGCGACGACCGACCATGCCGATCTGCCGGCAACGCTGGCGGCACTCCGGCGGATCGGCGGCGTACCGGTCCTGCTCAGCCACAACCCCGATCCGTTCAAGAAGCTGTCGGGCAAGGTCGGCCTGATGCTCGCCGGGCATACCCATTGCGGGCAGGTCCGGCTGCCGATCCTAAGCGCGCTCACCTACGGGTCGAACTATGGCGCCCGCTATGGCTGTGGCGTGGTGCGGGAACGGGGCCGCGTGCTGGTGGTCGGCGCGGGGCTGGGCACCAGCGAACTGCCGATCCGCTTCGGCACGCCGCCCGACCTGTGGCGCATCACGATCGGCGGCTAATCCAGTCCCAGCCGTCCGGCCACCGCGTCCAGATCATCGCCCGGCCGCACCAGCAGCCAGTCGCTCGGCCGCGCGCTGTCGACCACGACCACCGCGCCCTTGGGGCACACGTCGAGGCACTTCACCTCGACCACGCCGGCACGCGACTTCGGACCGTTCTTCAGCTTCAGGTGCTTGCGGAGCGCCTTGGCCAGCGGCTTGCCATCGTCACCGAACCCGCCGTCGAGCTTCTTCGAACATTTGGCACAGACCAGTACCGCCTTGTCCCACCGCGACCTTACGCCGGTCCTCACGCCGGCTTCCAGCTCCGCCGTTCCTCGGCGACGCGCAGTACGTCATAGGCGGCCTGGATCGCGTGGAACTTCTTCGCCGCCTCGGCATCGCCAGGACGGACGTCGGGGTGGAACACCTTGGCCAGCTTGCGCCACGCCAGACGGATCGTATCGAAATCGGCGTCGGAATCGCATTCCAGCACCTCCAGCGCGCGCATCTCGTCGCGCGAGCGGGTGCCATCGCCCGATCCAGCCCAGGCGTTGGAGGCGGACGCAGCATAGCCATTGGCGGTGCGGCGTTCCTCCGCCTCGCGGGCCTTGGCCTCTTCCTCGTTCAGCCCTTCGAAGTAATTCCAGCCCTTGTTGTATTCCGCGGCATGGGCTTCGCAGAAATACCAGCGATCCGGGCTGTTGGGCGATTTGGGCGCGGGACACCTGCCGGGTTCGGTACAACCGTGGCGGTCGCACAGCTTCACCGTCTGCGCCTCGCGGCCCTCGCTATAGCCGCGCCAGCGGGGAAAGCCCCAGTCGTTCGATCGCGTTTGTCGTGCCATTGCTGTCGAGATAAGCCGCCGTGTCACCCACGCAACCCATTGTCGCGTGCGAATGTCAGAGGGTCTGTAAGCCGGGTTCTGTCCACCTGCATGAAACAGGATAGGCGACCATTCCTCTTGGACGACGCTTGCACGTCATCTCTAGCAACCAACCCGGGCAGCGGGCCGGAACATGCCCCGAAGCACTTGCGTACTTCCTGCCGCCCCTATTCGGTCTTGCTCCCGGTGGGGTTTGCCATGCCGCTGCTGTTACCAGCCGCGCGGTGCGCTCTTACCGCACCCTTTCACCGTAACCCGGCCGAAGCCAAAGGCCGTCTGCTCTCTGTGGCACTGTCCCTGAACCCCCGGCCGAAGCCGAAAGCCCGCCGGGCGTTACCCGGCACCGTCGTTTCCGTGGAGCCCGGACTTTCCTCGGCACGCATGACACGTGACGCGGCCGCCCGACCCTCTGACGCAACCGCCCCTAGCCGAGGCGGCGCGCCGGTTCAATCGTCGCCTTGCGGCTTTGGCAGCAGCAGCGCGAGCAGGAGCATCCGGCATTCGCCGTCGATCACGCCATCGACCATTTCCGGCCGGAACCGCCGCTGGAACGCGGTAACGGCGGCGGTCGCGTCCGCCACGTCATAGCCGAAGCGTTCGAGCGCCAGCAGGAACCCGCCATCGCTCCATCCCGGATCCATCAGGTTGCGGGTCGGTCGAGGCAGCGCCAGCCGCAGGCGGGACAGGCGGTTCCACGGGAACAGCTCGCCGGGGTCCTGCTTGCGGAGCGGCGCGATGTCCGAATGGCCGACGACATCGCCGCGCGTGATCTGGTGCCGGTCCTTGATCGCATGGACCAGCGGGATCAGCGCGTCGATCTGCGCATCGGGAAATGCGCGATAGCCCCATTCATGGCCGGGATTGACCAGTTCGATGCCGACCGACGCGCTGTTCACGTCGGTGATCCCCCGCCAATGCGCGCGGCCCGCGTGCCATGCGCGCTTGTCCTCGGCCACCATGCGGTGGATCGTACCGTCCTCGTCGATCAGGTAATGCGCCGACACCTGCGCCGCCGGATCGGTCAGCCGGGCGATCGCCGATGCGGCGTCGGTCATGCCGGTATAATGCAGGACGATCATCGTGACCGGCAGCGTGCGTTCGCCGAAGTTCGGCGATGGCGTCTCGATCATGTCCACCCTGACGCTCCCCTCGACCGCGTTGTCCCTCCGATTGCGGCGGGACGCGGGGAAAGGCAACCCCGGTACGGCTAATGCGCAGCGGGCCGGTACATGCCGCGATAGCGTTCCGAGGGGACCAGCGCCTCGGTATGGCCGATCACCGTCTCGCCCGCGCCCAGCACCAGCAGCCCGCCGGGCCGCAGCACGCCGGCGATCCGTTCCAGTACCGCCCGCCGCGTGGCCGGGGCCAGGTACATCAGCACGTTGCGGCACAGCACGATGTCGAACTTCCCGACCGGCATCGGGTCGGACATCAGGTTCTGCTGGCCGTAGAGCAGCCGGAACCGCAGCTCGGGCTTCGCCTCCCACATGTCGGCGCGCACGTCGAACCAGCGCATCATCCGCCGGATCGACAGCCCGCGCTGAATCTCGAACTGGGTATAGCGCCCCGATCGCGCCCGCAGGAGCGCGCGTGCCGAAATGTCGGTGGCGCGCAGTTCAGGCAGTGCCAGCCCGTCCTGTTCCTGCGCCTCGGCGAACAGCATCGCCAGCGACAGCGGCTCCTGCCCGGTCGAACAGGCCGCCGACCAGATGCGGAGCCGGCGCGATCCGTCCGCCGCCATGTCGCGTGCCGCCACGACAACCTGGTCCAGCACCGACGCGTCGCGAAAGAACGACGTTTCCTGGTTCAGCAGCGCATCGACGACCAGGTCGGCCAGTCCCCGCTCGCACCGGCCGCCTTCGGAAATGCGCATGACCAGTTCGTCCAGCGATGCCAGCCCCCGCTCGCGCAGCATCGGCTGCAATGCGCTGTCGATCCGCCACGCCCGCCCGGCGTCGAGCTGTTGCCCGGTCCGCTCCTCCAGCAGGGTGACGATCTTGTGCGCCGCGTGGCTCATCGGCGGTGCGGATTGCGGCAAGGTCATGCGGAACGCTTTCTACGGGCGATGAATGCGCCCAGCTGGTCGGGAGTCCCGATGGTGGAGGCAAGGCCGCTCTCGGCGATGGCGCCGGGCATTCCCCAGACGACCGAGCTGTTCTGATCCTGCACCGCGACGACGCCGCCGGCAGCCCGGATACGCTCGGCGCCCCGGCATCCGTCGCGGCCCATGCCCGACAACACGACCGCCAGCGCCCGCGCACCGAACACATCGGCGATCGATTCGAGCATGGGATCGACCGAGGGCATACACCCGCTGGCCGCCGGCGCCCGGTCGAGCCGCGTTGCGGCCCCCTCGGTCGTCGACACGACGCGGATATGCGCGTTGCCGGGGGCCAGGATCATCCGCCCGCGCTGTATGCGCAGGCTGTCGCGCGCGACATCGACGGGGCGCCTGGCCAGCGTCGCCAGCTGCTGCGCGAAATAATCGGTGAACGATCCGGGCAGGTGCTGGGTAATCAGGATCGGTACGTCGAGATCGTCGGGCAATGCGCGCAGCAGCGGCGCCATGGCGTGGATGCCCCCGGTCGACGCGCCGATCGCGATCACGTCGAACACATCGCCCCGCGCCGCCTCCGCAACCGCGAAACGGGGCGTCGATGCCATCACATCGGCGACCAGCGTCGTCAGCCGCGCGGCGAATCCGCCGGCCAGCGGCGACGATTCGGGCTTGGCCAGCGTGGCGGCGGCCCCCAGCGACAGTGCGTGCAGCGCGGTGGGTGATCCCGCGGCACAACTGCCGGACAGGACGATGACCCGCGCATCGGGTGCGATGGCAAACAGGCTGGGCAAACCCGACAGCCCGTCCGTACCGGGCAGGTTGATGTCGAGCAGGATCAGGTCGACCGACCGATCGCCCAGCACCTGCAGCGCCTGGGCGATGTTGCCGACCGCGGCGACCACCTCATATGCGGGGATCGCATCGACGATCCGCGCGATGACGCAGCGCGTGACCGCCGAATCATCGACGATCAGGACGCGGAGCGCGCCGGAGGCGGACGCCGCCAGTCGTGGACAGGCCGCGGCCACCCCCGGGCGCCGTTATGCGACGCCGACGATCTGGAGCTTGCTTTCCAGCGTCTCGCGATCGAAGGGCTTCATCACATATTCGTCGGCACCGGCCTCGATCGCGGCGCGGATATAGGCCATGCCGTTCTCGGTGGTGCAGAACACGACCTTGGGGTGCATTCCCCCGTCGCTCTGGCGCAGCGCGCGAAGGAAATCCATGCCGCTCATCACCGGCATGTTCCAGTCGAGCAGGATGACGTCGGGCTGTTGTTCGGCACAGCGGTCGAGCGCCTCGCGCCCGTCGCCGGCCTCGCGCACCTCGAATTGCAGGGTTTCCAGAATGTGGCGGGCGACCTTGCGGATCACCTTTGAATCATCGACGACCAGGCAATTCTTCATCTCGGCATCCTACTATATACAGACGCAGCCTAACGCGACTTCGTAAGCAGGCCGTTAAAGGGATCAGGCCGCGACGCGCTCGCCCCCGGCGGTCCGCGCGACCACGGCGGAAAGGTCGAGGACCAGGACCGCACGGCCGTCATGGTCGATCACCCCGCCCACGACCGCGGCCCATGCCGCGCCCGGCATCAGCCCGGCCGACAGCGGCCGCACGTCGCAACGATAGGTATCGTCGAGCATGTCGACCAACAGCGCGTAATGATGTCCGTCGACCTGCGTGACCACCGCCCGTCGTCGCCGGCAGGGTTCGTTTGCAGGGTCGATCGCCAGCGCGGTGTCGATCACCGTCACCACGCGGCTGCGCAAGGCGGCCAGGCCGCAGACCGCCGGCGACGTGCGCGGCACCGGCGATACCGCCGTGATGTCCACCACCGATTCGACATGATCGGACAGGATCGCGACATCCTGTCCGGCGACACGGGCGAGAAGGAACAGCTGCTGCATCGTCACTTCCCCACTGCCTGGCGAACCGCCTGCAACACCCCTTCACGGTCGTAGCGATAGATGCTGCCATCACCGGTATCGGCCGGCGAAGCGCGCAAGCGGACGACCGGCGTCCGCCCGCCGGGAACGATCGCCTCCGGATCGTCCGCCTGGGCCAGCACCAGTGCGGGACTCTCGTCCGCGGCCAGCCGTTCGACCACGCGATACCCCGCCTGCTCCAGCACCGGCCGCAGGAAGGTGCGCATCCATCCACTGCCCGCATCCGCCAGCAGGCAGGTGGGGCGCGCAGCCACCTTCCCGCCCGGTGCCAATGCCACGTCGCGGCTATGGCGCTGGAACAGCCAGAGGGGATCGACCTGTTCGATCTGCTCCCCCTCCAGCAGCACGATCCCGCCGATCGGGCCGAACTCGGCGGCAGGTGCCGACAATTCGGGCAGCACCACGATGTCGACCGCATCGTCGATGGCATAGCCCAGCTCGACCACGCCGTCGGTCAGGCGCAGGACCGTCGTCACCCGCTCGATCCCGTCCGGCGCGCGCGCGACCACCGGCAGGACCCGGCCGTCGATCGCCAGCCAGATGCCCCCGGCCCTCGATTGCAGGCTGCCGGCGCGAATCCGCTCGATCCGGTCGACCACTGCCAGCGGGATGACCCGCCGCCGCCCGTCGAGATCGTCGAACAGCAGCGCAGTGATGCCCGGTTCCGCCGCCTCTTCCGCCTCGGCCGCCAGTTCGCGGTCCATCGCGTCGGCGAAGTTCAGACCGGCGGCCTGCGCCACCCCGGCGCAATCGAGCATCAGCATCGGCTGCCCGGTATCGGGCAGCGTCTGTCCGGCGAACAGGCCGGTCGCCATTACCGCCGGCGCGGCAGGTTTCACCACCAGTTCCTCGGTATCCAGCACCTCATCGACCGCAACGGCGAAATCGCCCGCGCCGATGCCGACCACGACCATCATCTTGCCGCACGCTTCGGGCCGGGAGTCGACGCCCAGCACCTCGCACAGGTCGATCACCGGGATCCGGCGGTCGCGGATCTGCGCGATGCGGATGTCGCCCAGCTGGTCGATGCGGATGTGCGCACCGGATGCGCGCACGATCTCGCCGATCGTCTGGCGCGAAATGGCGAAGCGATGTTCGCCCGCGCGCACGACGATGGTCGACACGATCGAAAGGGTCAGCGGCACCTGCACCGCGATGCGCAGGCCGCGGCCCGGCTTGTTGTCCAGCGTGATCCGGCCACCGATCTGGTCGATCGCGGCGCGCACCACGTCCATGCCGACGCCACGCCCCGAAATCTCGGTCGCGACGTCGCGCGACGACAGGCCCGGTGCGAATACCAGCTCGCATTGCTGCCGCTGGGGCATCGCCCGCAGCTCGGCCTCGCTTCGTTGCCCCTCGCGCGCCAGCTTGGCGATCAGCCGTTCGGTATCGATGCCCCGCCCGTCATCGATGATCTCGATCACGATCTGGTTACCCGATTGCCGCGCGGAGACGTGCAGCCGCCCGCTCTCCCGCTTCCCGGCGGCGCGGCGCTCGGCCGGCGATTCGATGCCGTGGTCGATGGCGTTGCGCACCACATGGACCAGCGGGTCGCGCATCACCTCGATCATCTCGCGGTCCAGCTCGACATCGCTGCCGTCGACGCTCAGCGTCACCGCCTTGCCCACCGCCGCCGCCGTGTCGCGCACGATCCGCGGCAGTGGAGAGAACAGCGTCTCGATCTTCTGCATCCGCGTCCGCGTCACCGCGTCGCGCATGTCGGCGACCGACGACGACAGCCGTTCGAGCGCCCCTTCGACCGCCGGGTCGAGGTCGAGGTCGCGCAGGCGCCGGATCAGTTCGTTGCGAACCAGCACCATGTCCGACATGCCGCTCATCATCCGGTCGAGCAGGTCGACGTTCAACCGGACGCTGCGCAGCGGCGCGCGGCCCTGCGCGATCGCCGCCGCTGCCAGCGGGGTCGTCGCCTGCGCCACACTTGCGCCGGGTGCCAGCGCGGCGATCAGGTCCTCTTCACCCTCGTCGGTCAGCGGCAGACCGGCGTCGATCGCCTCGACCAGCTCGCCGATCCGGTCGACGATCGCCAGCACCGCATCGACCAGCGCGCGGTCCGGCCGCCGCTTGCCGTCGCGCACCTCGCATAGCGTATCCTCGGCGGCATGGCTGAGGCGCAACAGGCGCGGCAGGTCGAGGAAGCCGCAGCTGCCCTTTACCGTGTGGACGAAGCGGAAGATCGCATCCAGCCGGGCACGGTCGTCCGGCGCGGCTTCCCACGCGACGACCTCCGTCGACAACGCTTCCAGCGTCTCACGGGTCTCGGCAATGAATTCCTGTAACAGATCGTCCATGCGGCCCCGCCCGGTTGTGGCGCGACCATGGCGGCGATCAGGTTAAGGTCGGGTTATTGCGGGCGAAGGTACCCGCATGGTGCGCCGTCCGCTCACCCCGTGACCAGCGAAGCCCCGAACAACAGCACCGGCGACTCAACCGGCGACACCTGCAAAGTGCCGCCGCTCTGTTCGACCAGTTCCCGTGCCAGGCAGGCGGCGGCGGCGCGCGGCGTCATCATCGCGGCATCGCCCAGCAGCGCCCCGCGCAGTTCGGCGTCCAGCACGATGCGCTGTCCATCGGCGCGCACCGCAATGTCGATGCCGTTCGCCGTCCGCTCCGCACCGATGTCCAGCTGCCCGCCGCGCACCAGCGCGTCGCCGGCGATCAACGCCAGGTTCAGCAGCACCTTCACCGCCGGCTTGGGCAGCGACGGCGCATCGACCATCCAGCCCAGCTGCACCCGGTGATTGTCGCCGAACAACCCTTCCAGCGCGGCGCGCGCCTCGCGCGTATCGATCGAATCGCCCAGGCCGCCCGACGCACCGAAGGCCAAGCGAAAGAATTTCAGCTTGTTGGCCGATGCCCGCGCGCTGTCTGCCAGCAGTTCGAGGCAGCGGGCGCGCATGTCGGGATCATGCTCGTCGGCCAGCAGTTCGAGGCCGTTGTTGAGCGCACCCACAGGGCTGAGCAGGTCATGGCACAATCGCGAACACAGCAGGCTGGCGAAATCGGCTGGGCTGATGTTCAATGCGACGACCCTTGTGCTTTGGCGAACGTCATCGTCCGCCCGGCCCCGTCCATTTGCACCGCTTCACAGTTTTTTTCAACGTGGGCACCTGCCTTTACCGTGAATACGACCGGATCGAACCGGCCATGGCGCGCCCCGTCCGCCACCGCCCGCCACAGCCGGACGGTGCCTCCACCCACGATCAGCCACAACATCCCGTCGGCCGCCGCCTGTGCGGCATCGGTCGCCGACGGATCGCAATTTCCGGAAGGATGCGAATGATACCAGCCGAGCAGCGCATCCCCGCCCGCCCGCGCATCGCGCAGCGCCGCAAACAACGCCGCCGGGTCGATCTCGAAATGCCGCGCCGGATCGGCGGCGACGTTGCGGGTCGGCGCCGCGTGCAGGATGCGCCCTGCCTCGCCACGCAGGATTCCGCAAATCTCGATGGCGCTGCCCGCCGCCTCCCGCAACAGCCGGCGGAGAAGGTCGCTTGATATTTCCGGTTCCATGCCCATTTCCATACGCAATGGACCGGGGGGTTTCTACGATCGAGGCGCGCATCACCGACGCGGCGCACGGGCAACGGATCGACAAGGCACTGGCCGAGGTCGTCGCCGACCTGTCGCGCGAACGGATCAAGGCATTGATGGCCGCGGGTCACGTTCATGGCAGCAACGGCCCGGTGTCCGACAGCGCGCGCAAGGTATCGGCCGGACAGCTGTTCACCATCACTCTCCCTGCCGCCGTTCCGCTCGACACGGTGGCGCAGGATATTCCGCTGGTCGTCGCCTATGAAGACGAGCATCTGATCATCGTCGACAAGCCCGCCGGGCTGGTCGTCCACCCCGCCGCCGGCAATCTCGACGGAACGCTGGTCAACGCCTTGCTCCACCACTGCGCCGGCAAGCTGTCGGGCATCGGCGGCGTCGCGCGACCGGGCATCGTCCACCGCATCGACAAGGATACGTCGGGGCTGCTGGTCGTCGCCAAGGACGACGTGACGCATGAAGGGCTGGCGCGGCAGTTCAAGGACCACAGCATCGACCGCCGCTATCTGGCGATCGCGGCGGGCCGGGTCATGACGGCGCAGGGGACGGTCGACGCGCCGCTCGCCCGGTCGCCGCAGGACCGCAAAAAGATGGCGATCGTCCATTCGCCGACCGCCAAGCACGCGGTGACGCACTGGCGCAAGCTTCGGCAACTGGACGGCGCGTCGCTGATCGAATGCAGGCTGGAAACCGGGCGCACGCACCAGGTGCGGGTGCATATGGCGTCGATCGGACACCCGTTGCTGGGCGATCCGGTCTATGCCGGACGGCGGCCTGCGTTGAAGGCACAGCTGGAAACGCTCGATTTCGCCCGACAGGCATTGCACGCCGCCCATCTGGGGTTCATCCATCCGGTCACGAAAAACGCTTTGTCGTTCGATAGTGACCTTCCGGCAGACATGCAGGAACTGTTGGACCATCTTCACGTATAGGTTTCGGCGATTCCGCACTGCGGCGTCGCTACAAGGACAAAGGGAGTTTCACGCGATGGCAACTGGCAGCAACGTCCCGGCGACGATCCCGGCGCTTGGCGGCGAGGCGAGCCTCAACCGCTATCTCTCCGAAATCCGCAAGTTCCCGATCCTCGCACCCGAGCAGGAGTACATGCTCGCCAAGCGGTTCCAGGAACATGGCGATCCGGAGGCGGCGGCCCAGCTTGTCACCTCGCACCTGCGCCTCGTCGCGAAGATCGCGATGGGCTATCGCGGCTACGGCCTGCCGGTCAGCGAACTGATTTCCGAAGGGAATATCGGGCTGATGCAGGGGGTGAAGAAATTCGAACCCGACCGGGGCTTCCGCCTCGCGACCTACGCGATGTGGTGGATCCGCGCCTCGATCCAGGAATTCATCCTGCGGTCGTGGAGCCTCGTGAAGATGGGCACCACGGCGGCACAGAAGAAGCTGTTCTTCAACCTGCGCCGGATGAAGTCGAAGCTCGACGCGTTCGAGGACGGCGACCTGTCGCCGGAACATCTTCAGAAGATCGCGACCGACCTCGGCGTGACCGAGGAGGAAGTGACCTCGATGAACCGCCGCATGGCGATGGGCGGCGACACGTCGCTCAACGTCCCCATGCGCGAGGATGGCGAGAGCCAGTGGCAGGATTGGCTGGCCGATGACAGCCCCCTGCAGGACTCGGTGGTCGCAGAGGCGCAGGAGGCCGATGTCCGTCACGGGATGCTGGTCGAGGCGATGGACGACCTCAACGACCGCGAAAAGCATATCCTGACCGAACGCCGACTGACCGACGATCCGAAGACGCTGGAGGAACTGTCGCAGGTTTACGGCGTCAGCCGCGAACGCGTTCGCCAGATCGAGGTGCGCGCCTTCGAAAAGCTGCAAAAGGCGATGATGCGGCTGGCGGGCGACCGCCGGATGCTGGCGGCGGTGTAAGGCCGGGGGCGGTGGCTAATCCCACCGCCCCAGTGCGTCATCCCGGCGAAGGCCGGGATCCATAACCCATGTCGCCAGCGGCTCCTGCCGCCACGCTGATCCATTGCCCGCCACAAACGTCACCCCAGCGCAGGCTGGGGTCTCAAGCGACTCCTGCCTCATTCTTCACCGAGGGACCCCAGCCTACGCTCGGGTGACGAAGGAGAGCCGGACACCCGCTTGCCGTCCCCCACCCACCCCGGCTAGGCGTGCGCCATGGCCGCCCGCACCGCATCCCGCTCGAAGCAGACCGCCCCCCGAAACTGGCTCCGCCGCCTGACCGGCTGGGCGATCAAGGCCGTCCTCGGCTTCGTCATCCTGTCGGTCCTGTGGGTCCTGATCCTGCGCTTCGTGCCGCCGCCCATCACCCTCACCATGCTGGGCGACGTGCCGACCGGGCACGGCGTCACCAAAAGCTGGCGCCCCCTGTCGAAGATCGACCCCGACCTGCCCCGCGCGGTCATCGCGGCGGAGGACAGCCGCTTCTGCGCACATAACGGCTTCGACTATATCGCCATCGCCAATGCCGCCCGCCGCAATGCCGAGGGTGGGCGCATCCGTGGCGGATCGACCATCAGCCAGCAGACCGCGAAGAACGTCTTTCTGTGGCAGGGCGGCGGCTATTTCCGCAAAGCCATGGAAGCCTATTTCACCGTCCTGATCGAGGCGATGTGGGGCAAGCGGCGGATCATGGAAGTCTATCTCAACGTCGCCGAGACCGGGATCGGAACCTATGGCGTGGAAGCCGGCGCGCGCCGCTATTTCAAGCACGGCGCCGACAAGATGGGCGCACGCGAAGCGGCGCAGATCGCCGCCGTCCTGCCGCTGCCCAAGAAGCGCGCCGGCATCGCCCCGACCGGTTTCACCCGCCGCTACGCCCGTACGATCGAACGCCGCATCGGCATCGTCCAGCGTGAGGGGCTGGACAGCTGCCTCAAATAACCGGCCCCGTCGTCATCCCGGCGAAGGACACCGGAAACGAAAAGACCCCGGCTCGCACCGGGGTCTTCGCGATCATCGCCTGACGGGCCGTTACTTGGTCGCCCGGTCCACCGCGTCGCCCGCCTTGTCCGCCGCCGCGCCGACGCTCTTGGCCGCCGACGTCACCGCACCGGTTCGCGCGTTGTCGTTGTTCGCGTTGTTCAGCAGGAAATAGGCCCCGACGATCACCGCCAGCAGGATCGCCAATCCGATCAGCAATCCGCCGCCCGACCCACGCCGTTCGATGATCGTGGTGTGCGGCGCGCCGTTGGTGGTCGTCTCGATGCGATCGGGTTCCATGGCCTCTCTCCCTCAAAAGTTGATGAGCCCAAGAACCGTCACACCCGCCGCTTGTTCCAGCAGCGTTCCGAACGCCTTAGAAGGGCAGCTTGAACCCCGGCGGCAGCGGCAGGCCGTTGGTCAGCTTCGACATCTCGGTCGAACTCGCCGCATCCGCCTTCGCCCGCGCATCGTTGAACGCCGCGACGATCAGGTCCTCCAGCATCTGCTTTTCCGACGGCTGCAACAGCGAATCGTCGATATCGACGCCGAGGATGCGCCCCTTGGCCGACGCGCGGACCTTCACCAGTCCGCCGCCTGATTGTCCGTCGACCTCGATCGTGTCGAGGTTCGCCTGCGCCTTGGTCAGTTCGTTCTGCACGTTCTGCGCCATGGCCATGATGTCGTCGAGGTTCTTCATCGCGCGATACTCCCGTCGCTGCGTTGCCAATGATCGAGGGTGGCGTCCGGAAACGCCGCCAGTGCCGCCTGTACCAACGGCGAATTGAGGACCTGTTCGCGCTCCGATTCCGCCTTGGCCATTTCCTGTTCGCGCAGGGTCGGGTCCCCCGCCCCCTCGCCGATCAGAACGCGCCAATGGCTGCCGGTGATCCCCTTAAGCGCATTTTCCAGATCACGGGTGAAGTCCGCGGGCAAGGGCCGCGCACCGCTCAACTCCATCAGTTGGGGCTCCAGCCGGATCAGCCGCGCACAGTTGCGAAACTGCGCCTCCAGCGAATGCCGCCCATGCTTCGACAGCAGCTGGGCAACCTGTTCGGCGGTTTCCGGCAACGGATCGGCCACCGCGACCGGCTCGGCGACAGGCGCCGGCGCTGGAGCGACGGGTGCCCCGATCGCCGGTACCTGCCCCGCCGCCAGCTGCCTGGCCAGCGTCCCCGGATCGGGCAGCGACGATGCATGGACGATGCGCAGCAACGCCATCTCGCACGCCTCGATCGGCAGCGCGGCGCGCGACACTTCCTCATGGCCCTTGAGCAGCAGCTGCCACAGCCGATGCAGCATCGGAAACGACAGCGCGCTCCACCCGTCGAACGCCGCGCGTTCCTCCGCCGACTGGCCCGGCCCGCGATCTCCGCCGACCTTGACGATCGTCACCGCATGGACCGTCTCCAGCAGCGTCCGCAGCACCGAGGCGGGATCGACGCCCAGATCATATTGCGCGCGCAGTGCCCGCAGCGCCCCCGGCCCGTCGGCCTTCAAAAGCAGGTCGAACAGCGACCGGATCGCGCCGCGATCCGACAGCCCCAGCATCTGCCGCACCGCATCCGCCCGCACGCCCTCGCCGTCCAGCCCGCCATGCGCAATCGCCTGGTCGAGGATCGACAGCCCGTCACGCGCCGACCCTTCCGCCGCGCGCGCGATCAGTTGCAGTGCCTCCGGCTCGGCCTCGACGCCCTCGGCTTCGACCACATGCGCGAAATGCCCGGCCAACAGGTCGGCGGGAATCCGCCGCAGGTCGAAGCGCTGGCAGCGCGACAGCACCGTCACCGGGACCTTGTGGACCTCGGTCGTCGCCAGCAGGAATTTGACGTGCGCGGGCGGTTCTTCCAGCGTCTTCAGCAGCGCATTGAACGCCGGCGTCGACATCATGTGCACTTCGTCGATGATGTAGATTTTGAAGCGCGCCGACACCGCGGCATAGCGCACCGCCTCGGTCATTTCGCGCACGCTGTCGACGCCGTTGTTCGACGCGGCGTCGATCTCGATCACGTCGATATGCCGCCCTTCGGCGATCGCCCGGCACGGCTCGCACACCCCGCACGGATCGATCGTCGGCCCGCCCTGCCCGTCCGGCCCGATGCAGTTCAGCGCCTTGGCGATCAGCCGCGCGGTCGACGTCTTGCCGACCCCGCGCACCCCGGTCAGCAGGAACGCATGGGCAAGGCGACCGCGCTTGATCGCATTGCCCAGCGTCGTGACCATCGCATCCTGCCCGATCAGCTGACTGAACGTCTGCGGCCGATATTTGCGCGCCAGCACGCGGTACGGCTGCGCGGCGGCAGGCTGTTCGGGGATGTCGAGGGCGAGGAAGGATTCGGACATTGGGGGTGTCTTAGCGGTTGGTGAGGGCGGTGTCGCGTGCGGATGCGGAGGTTGCCCGGTGCGCCGTAATGATCGGAACCGCATACGCCAGGAGCCGTTGGTTCCTGCAGGCAAGCAGACCATGCTTGCTGGTAACAGGGGGATCAAATCGGTGGGGATCGAGCAATTCATCGAACGATGGACCCACTCCGACTATCCGCCAGAATCCGTTTCCTTGTCCGATCTGGAAGCAGCAGAACGTGAACTGGGTGTACGACTCCCTACGCAATATCGTGATGCCATCGTGCGGGCAGGCGCGCCAAGACCGACGATCGCGCTTCTCGACTCGATCGTCGATAACGACCTTGGGCTGCACGACGTCAGCGATTTCCTTTCGCCAGCCGAGTTAGTGAAGATGACCTTTGCCGCACGGGGCGCCGGGATGCCGCAAGAGCTCATCGCGTTCGCAATCGACTGCATGGGCAACATGTTCTGCTTCGACGCGGTAAAGCTCCAGACGAACGCATCCGATCAGCAAGCGATCTGGTTCTTCGACCATGACTTCTGCACCGTCGAACAAGAAGCGCCGGACTTCGGCGCATGGATCGATCGGTTTTGTGACGTCGAGCCATCAGCGGGAGCAATGGACGACGACGACGACTGATCGATCCCCCGGTTCGGCATCGGCGCGAACGCCTACGCCGCCAAAGCCTCCAACGCCTCGTTAGCCTCCATCCACTTCGTCTCCGCCACCTCGATCTCGGTATCGAGGCTCGCGCGGCGCTTCATCAGCTGCGCCATGGTCAGCTTGGCCAGCGCCGGGATCGCCTGCCCCGCCATCGCCGCATCCAGCGCATCGCGCTGTTCGGTCAACCGCGCCAGATCGCGTTCGATGGCCTGCGCGCCCTTCTTCAGCACCTGCGCCTTTTCGCGCGCTTCGGCGGCGGCCTTGCGGTCGTCCTTCTTGTTGGCCTTCTTCGCCTTTTCCTTCGCCGAATTGCCGAGGATCAGCGCGATATAGTCGTCGATCGTCCCGTCGAACTCCTTCGCGGTGCCTTCGTCGACCAACACCAGCCGATCCGCCGTCGCCTCCAGCATGTGCCGGTCGTGGCTGACCAGCAGCACGCAACCGGTATAGGCGTTTAGTGCCTGCACCAGCGCCTCACGCGCATCGACGTCCAAGTGGTTGGTCGGTTCGTCGAGGATCAGCATATGCGGCGCATCACGGGTGATCAGCGCCAGCGCCAGCCGCGCGCGCTCACCGCCCGACAGCTTCCCGACCAAAGTCGTCGCCTTGTCCCCCGAAAAGCCGAACCGCCCGAGCTGCGCCCGCACCGCGGGGGGCGACGCACCCTTCATCTGGCGCGTCATATGCTCCAGCGGCGTGTCGTCGGTGCTCAGTTCCTCCACCTGATACTGGGTGAAATAGCCGACCTTCATCTTCCCCGCGGCGTTCATCGCACCGTCCATGGGGCTAAGCTGCGCCGCCAGCAGCCGCGCCAGCGTCGTCTTGCCGTTGCCGTTGCGCCCCAGCAGCGCGATGCGATCCTCGGGGTCGATGCGCAGGTTCAGCCGCTTGAGGATCGGCGTCTCGCCATAGCCGACGGTCGCCATGTCGAGCGTGATCAGCGGCGGGCGCAGTTCGTCGGGATCGGGGAAGTCGAACGACAGGCTGGGGTCCTCGGCCATCGCCGCAATCGGCTTCATCTTGGCGAGGATCTTCAACCGCGACTGCGCCTGTTTCGCGGTCGAGGCACGCGCCGAATTCTTGGCGACATATTCCTGCAGCTTGGCCCGCTGCGCCGCCTGGTTGGCGCGCGCCGCCTCCAGCTGCGCCAACCGCTCGGCGCGCTGCTTCTCGAACGCATCGTATCCGCCGGGATACAGCGTGATCTTGCCCTGATGCAGGTGCAGGATATGGTCGACGACGTTGTTCAGGAAATCGCGTTCATGGCTGACGACGACGATCGTCGCCTTGTAGCCTTTGAGGAAATCCTCCAGCCACATGACGGCTTCGAGGTCGAGGTGGTTCGACGGTTCGTCGAGCAGCAGCACGTCGGGCTGGCTGAACAGCAATGCCGCCAGCGCCACGCGCATCCGCCAGCCGCCCGAATAGCTTTCCAGCGGCCGGTTCTGCATCTCTTCGTCGAAGCCCAGCCCGACCAGAATCCGCGCCGCCCGCGCCGGCGCGCCATAGGCGTCGATCGCCAACAGGCGCTCGTGAATATCGCCCAGCCGGTCGGGATCGGTCACCGTCTCGGCATCGTGCATCAACCGCGCCCGCTCGACATCGGCCTCCAGCACGGTGTCGAACGGTGTCGCCTGTCCGGCGGGTGCTTCCTGCGCGACATAGCCCAGCCGGCTACCCCGCGGCATTTCGGCGGTACCGTTGTCCGGCTCCAGCTGCCCGGCGATCACCCGCACCAGCGTCGACTTGCCAGCACCATTGCGCCCAATCAGCCCGACACGGCTCCCCGGCGGCAGCGCCGCGCTGGCATTGTCGAGGATCGTCCGCCCGCCCAGGCGCACCGTGATACCGTTCAGATTGAGCATGGCCGCGCGCCTAGCAGTTTTCGCCGCGTTTGCGAAGGGTGGCGGATGTCGGGACGCTATCGACGCTTTCCTACAGACCTACGTATGGCCATGATCGGTCCCGGCCGCACTGCACGCCCGTTGTTTGACAAGTCGATCCTACCCCCGATCGTCACCCTTGGCGAACGTCAAAGTCCCCCCGGTGATCGTGCAAGGCACGAGCGCTTGAGGTCCCAGCCTTTGCCGGACCGACGCATATTGCGAGTGAATTGCAATTCCTGCGCAAATAGCGTGCGAGTGTGAACTTCGTGAACTTTGGCCAATTCTCGCAGCACTCAGGCCCGCCACGGGCAAAGCCCGCGTCGTCGGTCGGCGCTCCCCGCGCCGCCGGCCGGCCGCGCCTCGAGGCTCGGCCTAGCTGCGCTACGCCTGGCCCGGCGCGGCGAACATCTGGCGCAGTTCGCCTTTCAAAATCTTGCCATTGGCGTTGCGCGGCAGCACCGTGTCGGAAAAGCGCACCGCCACCGGCACCTTGAACCCTGCCAGCCGCGCACGAACGAAGTCCTGCAACTCGGCCTCGCTTGCCGCGCAACCGGGGCACAGATGGACGACCGCGGCCGGCACCTCGCCCAGCACCCGGTCGGGCACGCCGATCAGCGCCGCGTCGGTGACCGACGGATGCGCGTACAGCACGTCCTCGACCTCGATCGAGTAGATATTTTCGCCGCCGCGGATGATGATGTCCTTTGCCCGGTCGACGATGGTGCAGAATCCCTCTTCGTCCAGCCGTGCAAGGTCCCCGGTCCGCACCCAGCCGTCGATGAAGGTCTGCGCGGTTTCCTCCTCCGCGTTCCAATAGCCGCGCACGATCATCGGCCCGCGCGCCCATAGCTCGCCGACCTCCCCAACCGGCATTTCGGTCGTACCGTCCGTGGCCATGATCTTCAGATCGGCGACCGGCACGGGCGCACCGCAACTGGTCGGACGCGCCAGATAATCCTCGCCCACATGCTGCGTCACCGTCGCCATCGTCTCGGTCATGCCCCAGCCATTGCCGGGCAGCGCGCCGAATACCTCGAAGATGCGCCTGACCAGATCGGGCGCGGACGGCGCACCGCCATATTGCACGACCTCCAGCGACGACAGGTCGTAGTTCGGCCGGTCGGGATGCTCCAGCAACTGCCACGCGATCGTCGGCACCCCGCCGGTCACCTGTACCCGCTCCCGCTCGATCAGCGCCAGCGCCTCGCCCGCGTCCCATTTGCGCATCAGCACCAGCGTGGTGCCCCCGGCCAGCGCCCCCATCAGCGACGCACTGCACGCCGTCACGTGAAAGAACGGAATGACCAGCAACCCGACCTTCGGCTGCGGTTCGGGCGGCATCTCGCCCCGCCGCAGATACGACCGCGCGGCGACATAGGCCGCCGACAGGATATTGGTCGACAGGTTGCGATGCGTGCCCAGCGCCCCCTTGGGCCGTCCGGTCGTACCGCTGGTATAGAATATCGTCGCGGCATCGTCGGGTGCGATCTCGACGGCTGGCAACGGCAACTCGGGCAACGTCGCATAGCCGCCGCAGTCGCCGATCACGTCCTCCAGTCGCCGCTCGATCCCGGTCAACGGCACCCGTGCCCGTGCGACCAATACCGTCTCCAACCCCGGCATCGCATCGTAATCGCCGCCCATCCGGTCGTGTCGCTGCCGATCGACGATCAGCACCCGTGCGCCCGAATCGTTGATCCCGAACGCCAGTTCCGGCATGCTCCACCATGCGTTGAGCGGCACGCACACCGCGCCGATCGCCACGATCGCAAAGAACGCGACCGGCCATTCGGGCATGTTGCGCATGGCCAGCGCCACCCGGTCGCCCTTGCCCACGCCGATCGCCCGCAGCTCCGTCGCCAGCGTGGCGATGGCGCGATACTGCGCGTCATAGGTGACCCGCTGATCCTCGTGGATCGTCGCCAGCCGATCGCCATGGGTTCGCGACAGCGCGATCAGCTGCGTCAGGTTCGCCGGCGCGTTCTTCCAGATGCGGGTTTCGATACCGTCGATCGTCGCGCTGCCCATCTCGAACGGCTGGCCGGGCGCGGTCAGCGCCGCCTGTACCTGCGCCATCGACATGCGCGGCCAATCGGACGGCACCGCCATCATCGCTTCGTCACCCGCCACGCAACCGCTCCTGCCTAGTCTTCATCGAAGGTCGGGTTTGCCGATCGTATCGATTTTCCATGCCGAGCACTATTGATTGTCATTCCGCCAAAGGCAATAGAATGCCGCAACCCCGCCGGCGTTTAGAATGACCGGTATGGCATCTTATGGAGAAGGCCCGACATGTCCGTGACTACCGAACGCCATGGCGACGTGCTGGTCGTCGTCGCCGACA
>NZ_CAJYQD010000039.1 GCF_913776855.1 uncultured Sphingomonas sp.
GTACAGGTTGACGTTCATGCCGATTTCGCCCGATCCGCCGAGCGCGACGAAGAGCAGTTCTTTCTTTGGTGTCACTCAATTTCTTTCAATGCCCGCGCCCATTCGCGGGTTCGGTTTGCTTCGTTACGTTGCTGCAGTGATATGGGTGCGGCGCCACAGCATCGCCAGTCCCGTGATGGTCAGGTCCTGTTCGACCTGGTCGAACACCTGCGTATGTTTTTCGAAAAGGATCGCCAGACCGCCGGTGGCGATCACGCGGACCGGGCGGCCGATTTCCGCCTTCATCCGCGCGACCAGCCCCTCGATCATCGCGATATAGCCCCAATAGATGCCGATGTGCATCTGGTCCGCGGTATTGCGACCAATGACGCTGGTCGACGCCGGCGCCTCGATCGCGATGCGCGGCAGCTTTGCAGCGGCGGTCACCAGCGCGTCGAGCGACAGGTTGATGCCCGGCGCGATGATCCCGCCTTTATAGGCACCAGAATAGTCGACCACGTCGAACGTAGCCGCCGTACCGAAATCGACGACGATCAGGTCGCCGGGATGCGCCGCATGCGCCGCGATCGCGTTCAGCGCGCGGTCGGCACCGACCGTCTGCGGTTCCTCGACATCCAATGCGATACCGAACGCCGCAGCACCCCGCCCCGCGACCAGCGCCTCGACGCCGAAATACTTGATCGCCAGCACCTCGAGATTGTGGAGCGCGCGCGGCACCACCGTCCCGATGATGACCGCGTCCACCGCCGAACGATCCCGCCCGTCAAGCGCCAGCAGCTGGCTGAGCCATACCGCATATTCATCGGCCGTCCGGCGCGGATCAGTCGCGATGCGCCAACGCGCGACGATCGTCTCATCGTCGACCAGCGCGAATACGATATTGGTATTGCCGGCGTCGATCGCTAGCAGCATCGAATTTCCTCGCCATGCCCGAACGGCACGCCCTGCCCTGCGGTAGAGGTTGCGCCGACCGACCACAAGGACCGCGTGTGATTGCAACACGGCAGGTTCTGGCTGCAATGGTCAGGCAAAGACGTCGCCCGCATGGATCAGCGTTGTAGCGCCATCGCGATCGACCAAGCGCAACGCACCGTCCGCATTGACGCCGTCGAACGTCCCTTCGCACTGCCCGCCATCGGGCAGGCGAACCCGCAGCGTCGTACCGCGCGGATGCGCCATCGCCTCCCACGCCGCACGGACGCTTGGCAGGTCGTTGCCGCGCCACCGCTCGAGCCAATGGGAAAAACGTTCGCGCAGCAAATCCAGTAGCGCCGCAGGGGTGACCGCAACGCCCTGTGCCGCCAGGCTCGTGGTCGGTCGATCGGCAAGATCGGGATGGGTCGCGACATTGACGCCGAAGCCGATCACCACCGCGTCACCGGCACCCCGTTCCAGCAGGATACCGGACAGCTTCGCGCCCGAGACCAGCAGATCGTTCGGCCATTTTATCATCGCCCGTCCTGGCGCAACGACCGACACCGCTTCGGCCAACGCCACCGCTGCGACCAAGGTCAGCGTCGGCGCAGCGGGATCGCCCGGTCGCAGCCGAACGATCGTACTGGCAAACAGGTTACCATCCCCATCCGCCCAGCGACGTCCGACCCGGCCCCGCCCGGCAACCTGTCGTTGCGCGCGGAGCCAGAGACCTTCTTCGGCGCCCGCTTCCGCTGCGGCGAGCAGGTCGACATTGGTCGACCCCGTCTCGCCAACGACACGAACCGTCAGAACAACGCCCGTGCGGCAGCCAGCGACCACGCCGAAAGCGGCGCGATCAGGAACAGGCTGACCGGCGAAATGACGATGGCAGCGGCCAGCGTCAGCCCGCCTTCAACCAGCGCCGGTTCACGACCAAACGCGGGGGCAGGCTCGTCGAAATACATCGTCTTGACCACGCGCAGGTAATAGAATGCGCCGATCGTCGATGCCGCGATACCGATCACCGCCAGCGACAACAGGCCCGCCTGCACCGCTGCCTCGAACACCGCGTACTTCGCCCAGAAGCCGAACAGCGGCGGGATACCGGCGAGCGAGAACATGAAGATCATCAGCGCGAACGCCAGTGCCGGCCGCGTCCGCGACAGGCCCGCCAAGCTGGCGACGGTTTCGACCGGCTGTCCATTCTCATCGCGCATCTGCAATACGATCAGGAACGATCCGAGCGTCATGACAACATAGACGGCAAGGTAGAACAGCACGCCCGCAACGCCCTGCGCCGAACCGGCGGCGAGGCCGATCAGCGCGAAGCCGACATTGTTGATCGACGAATAGGCAAGCAGGCGCTTGATATTCTTCTGCCCGATCGCACCGACCGCACCCAGGACGATCGAAGCAAGTGCGGCGAAGATCACGATCTGGCGCCATTCGAGGACCGCCGGCCCCATCGCCTCGACCGCGACACGCAGCGCCATCGCCATCGCCGCGACCTTGGGCGCCGATGCGAAAAAGGCGGTCACCGGGGTCGGCGCGCCTTCATACACGTCGGGCGTCCACATGTGGAACGGTACTGCCGCCAGCTTGAACGCAAGCCCTGCGAACACGAACACCAGGCCGAACAGTAGGCCCATGTTGCGCGGACCGGCATAGGCGACAGCGATGTCGCTGAACAGCGTCGTGCCGGCGAAGCCATATACCAGGCTGACGCCGTAGAGCAGGATGCCCGATGCCAAGGCCCCCAGCACGAAATATTTCAGGCCAGCCTCTGCCGAGCGCGTGTCGCGGCGCATGAAACTGGCAAGGACATAGGCCGCAAGGCTCTGCAGTTCGAGGCCGACATAGAGCAGCAGCAGGTCGGACGCCGACACCATCATGCCCATGCCGCAGGCCGACAACAGGATCAGCACCGGATATTCGGGCTTCAGGTCGTCCCCGCTGGTCCGTTGGAAGAAACGTGGAGCAATGATGATCGCGACTGCCGAGGCGAGGTAGATCAGCACCTTCGCAAAGGCCGCGAACGCATCGGCACGATACATGCCGTCGAATGCGGTGGCCCCCGACGACCCATTGCCGACCAGCGCAACACCCGCCCCGGCAAGGACGAAGACCGCGGCGATGCTCACACCGCGCGCTGCCGCCTGCTTGCCCCACGCCGATACCAGCATCAGGACGATCGCCCCGACTGCCAGCACCAGTTCGGGCAGCGTCATCGAAAGTTGTTCGGCGTAGCTCATCAGTGCAATTCCCCGTGCGCCGCAGCCGCGCCCGTTTCATGTTCCGCGACCTTCGCCGCTGCCGCCGCCGGATTGCCCGGTGTCGGCCGTGAATCCGATGCCGGCGTGGCGCGCTCGATCCGCGCGACCAGCAGGCCGACATCCTTGCGCATCGGTGCCATGAAGCTTTCCGGGTAGACACCCATCCACAGCACGACCGCCGCGATCGGCGCCAGAAGCGCCAGTTCGCGCATCGACACGTCCGGCATCGCCTTCACATCGTCATGCACCAGATCACCCAGCGCGATGCGACGATAGAGGTACAGCGAATAAGCTGCGCCCAGAATGATGCCGGTCGTGCAGATCAGCGCCGCCCACGTCGAAAGCTGATACGTGCCGGCAAGGCTCAGGAACTCGCCGACGAAGCCCGACGTACCCGGCAGACCGATCGACGCCATCGTGAACAACAGGAAGAACACGGCATAGCGTGGCATGTTGATCGCCAGACCGCCGTACCGCACGATTTCCCGCGTATGCAGCCGGTCGTAGATGATGCCGACGCACAGGAACAGCGCACCCGACACCAAGCCGTGGCTGAGCATCACGATCATCGCACCTTCGATGCCCTGCTGGTTGAAGGCGAACAGGCCGATGGTCACGATCGCCATGTGCGCGACCGACGAATAGGCAATCAGCTTCTTCATGTCCGACTGCACCAGCGCGACGAGCGAGGTGTAGACGACAGCCACCGCCGACAGTCCGAGGATCAGCCAGGTCAGCTGGCCCGAGGCTTCCGGGAACATCGGGATAGAGAAGCGCAGGAAACCATAGCCGCCAAGCTTCAGGAGCACGCCCGCCAGGATGACCGAGCCGGCGGTCGGCGCCTGCACGTGCGCGTCGGGCAACCAGGTGTGGACCGGCCACATCGGCATCTTGACCGCGAACGACGCAAAGAATGCCAGCCACAGCCACGTCTGGACATGTGCCGGGAAGTCATAGGCCATCAGCGTCGGGATGTCCGACGTACCGGCCGTCTGGATCATGTAGATCATCGCGATCAGCATGAGCAGCGAACCGAGCAGCGTGTACAGGAAGAACTTGTACGACGCGTAGATGCGGTTCGCCCCGCCCCAGATGCCGATGATGAGATACATCGGGATCAGGCCGGCCTCGAAGAAGACATAGAACAGCAGCAGGTCCTGCGCTGCGAAGGTGCCGATCATCAGCACTTCGACGGTCAGGAACAGCGCCATATATTCGGGCACGCGATTGGTGACCGACTTCCACGACGCACCGATGCAGATCGGCATGAGGAACACGCTGAGCATGATCAGCATCAGCGCAAAGCCGTCGATGCCGAGCGCGTAACGGAAGACGCCGAAGTTGCCGAGCGCCGGCGCTTCGACGAACTGCCACTGTGCGCCGCCAATGTCATAATTCGCCCAGAGCAGCACGCCCAGCGCGAGATTGACCAGCGTGGCGATCAGCGCCGTCCAGCGCGCCCCATTCGCCGATACGAACAGGCACAGCATCGCTGCGACCGCCGGTACCAGCAGCATCACCGACAGGATCGGGAAGCCGTTCACGAGTTATTCCCCCGAACCAATTGCTTGAAACCGCGCATCACGACGCGATCGCCCAGGTAACCGCCGCCGTCAGGCCGATCAGCATGACGAAGGCATAGGTGTAGAGATAGCCGGTCTGCATCCTGACCGCGAGGCGGCTCGACAGGCCGACCACCGCCGCCGACCCGTCCGGACCAAAGCGGTTGATCGTCTGTTCATCGCCACGCTTCCAGAAGAAGCGGCCGAGCGCGAATGCCGGACGAACGAAGAGCAGGTGATACAGCTCGTCTAGATACCATTTGTTGAGCAGGAAGCGGTGCAGAACGCGGAACGTATCCGCAATGGCCGCCGCCGTGCCCGGACGGATGATATAGACATAGAGCGCGCTCACCAGCCCGATCAGCATGACGATCGTCGCGGCCAGCTTTACCAGCATCGGCACGCCATGCATAGCGTGCATCAGATGCTCGTTGTAGAACAGGCTGCCCTTCCAGAAGGCCTCACCCGCATCGCCACCGATGAACCAGTGGTTGAACACATAGCCAGCGGCCACCGCGCCAACTGTCAGCACGATCAGCGGGATGAGCATCACGATCGGGCTTTCGTGCGGGTGGTAGCCTGCCATGCCCTCGGCCACGTCGCTCGCATGGGCGTCATGAGTCGACGGAGCATCGCCCGCATCTTCCGCCGCCGGATGTGCGTCGTGGTGGGCGTGATCGTCATGGCCATGGTGGCCATGCGCTTCATGCACCGCGTGCTGGATATGCTCCGACCCCGCCCAGCGCGGACGCCCGAAGAAGGTCAGGAACATCAGCCGCCACGAATAGAAGCTCGTCAACAGCGCGGCAAAGGTCCCGACATAAAAGGCACCATAGCCCCGCGGACCTGCCGCCCACGCCGCTTCGAGGATCGCGTCCTTCGAGTGGTAGCCCGCGAAACCGCCGACTTCGTAGATACCAACACCGGTGATCGCGAGCGTGCCCGCCATCATCGCCCAGAAGGTCAGTGGGATATGCTTCCGCAGACCGCCATAATAACGCATGTCCTGTTCGTGGTGCATTGCATGGATGACCGAACCGGCGCCGAGGAACAGCAACGCCTTGAAGAAGGCGTGGGTGAACAGGTGGAACATCGCTGCGCCATAGGCACCGACACCCGCCGCAAAGAACATATAGCCCAGCTGCGAACAGGTCGAATAGGCGATGACGCGCTTGATGTCGGTCTGCACCAGGCCGATCGTCGCCGCAAACAGGCAGGTCGCGGCACCGACGGCCGTCACCACCGCCAGCGCGGTCGGCGAGGTTTCGAACATCGGCGACAGACGGCACACCATGAACACGCCGGCGGTGACCATCGTCGCCGCGTGGATCAGCGCCGACACCGGGGTCGGGCCTTCCATCGCGTCCGGCAACCACGTGTGGAGCCCCAACTGTGCCGACTTACCCATCGCGCCGACGAACAGCAGCAGGCAGAGCACGGTCATCGTGTCTGCGCGGAACCACAGGAAACCGATGGTCGAACCGGCCATCGATGGCGCCGCCTGTAGGATCTCAGGGATCGAAATCGTGCCGAACACCAGATAGGTGCCGAAGATGCCGAGCATAAAGCCAAGGTCGCCGACGCGGTTGACGACGAACGCCTTGATCGCGGCGGCGTTGGCCGAGGGCTTGCGGAACCAGAAACCGATCAGCAGGTACGACGCCAGGCCGACGCCTTCCCAACCGAAGAACATCTGCACCAGGTTGTTCGCGGTCACGAGCATCAGCATCGCGAAGGTGAACAGCGACAGATAGGCAAAGAACCGCGGCTGATCGGGATCCTCGCTCATATAGCCCCAGCTATACAGGTGGACCAACGCCGACACGCTGGTGATGACGACCAGCATGACCGCGGTCAACGCATCGACCCGCAATTCCCAGGCGATGTCCATGCCGCCCGACACGATCCAGGTCGACACGGGCGCTACATTCGCCTGGGCCGTGCCGGTCAGGAACGGGATAAAGATAGACCACGACAGCCCGGCGGCTGCCAGCAGGCCGGCGGTGGTAATGATCTTCGGCACCGTGATGCCGAACGCGCGGTTCGACAGCCCCGCCACGATCGACGCCAGCAGCGGCAGGAACACGACGATATGGATGGCACTCACGAAAGCACCCCCGAAACCCGAAAAGCCACCGGCATCACCCCTTCATCCGGTTGACGTCGTCGACCGCGATGGAACCGCGACCACGGAAATAGATGACCATGATGGCCAGCCCGATCGCGCTCTCACCGGCGGCGACCGCAAGGACGAACATCGCGAAAATCTGCCCGACCAGATCGCCCAGCTGCGCCGAGAAGGCGACGAAGTTGATGTTCACCGCCAGCAGGATCAGTTCGATCGACATCAGGATGACGATCAGGTTCTTCCGGTTGAGGAAGATGCCGAGCACGCCCAGCGTGAACAGGATCGCCGCGACGACCAGATAATGGGTAAGACCGATCACAGCTCGACCCCCTGCCCGATGGGCTGATTGACGTTACGGATCGCATCCTTGGCGCGACGATTGATCTGGCGGTTGATATTCTGCGCCTTGGCATCCGCCCGCTTGCGCTGGGTCAGCACGATTGCCCCAATCATCGCGACCAGCAGCACCAGTCCGACGCCTTCGAAGACGTAGAGGTAGCGCGTGTAGAGCAGCCGCCCGATCGCCTCGATATTCGGCACCGCCGCGTCGGTCGGGGCGATCCGCTTCGCGAGATCGATCCGCGCCGCGCTCCAGGCATAGGCGCCGACGACCAGTTCGACCGCCAGCAGCACCGCAAGGGCAAGGCCGGCGGGCAGATAGCGAACGAACCCGGCGCGCAGTTCGGTGAAGTCGATGTCGAGCATCATCACCACGAACAGGAACAGCACCGCGACCGCGCCGACATAGACGATGACCAGCAGCATCGCGATGAATTCGGCGCCGCACAGCACCATCAGGCCGGCCGCGTTGAAGAAGGCGAGGATCAGCCACAGCACCGAATGGACCGGATTGCGCGACGTGATCGTCAACGCGGCCGATGCCACCACGATCGTGGCGAACAGATAGAAGGCGAGTGTCTGGATCACGAGCGCTGCTCTTCCCCCTGCCCGCCCCGCGCGGAAGTGCGGGACGAAACGCTAATCGAATTGCCGGCGAAGCGAACCGTTTCGCCCCCGCCGGTACGGAACATGCGCGCCATTACCGGTAGGGCGCGTCGCTCGCAAGGTTCGCCGCAATCGCGCGTTCCCAGCGGTCACCATTCGCGAGCAGCTTGTCCTTGTGATAGATCAGCTCTTCGCGGGTTTCGGTGGCGAATTCGAAATTCGGCCCCTCGACGATCGCATCGACAGGACATGCTTCCTGGCACAGCCCGCAATAGATGCACTTGGTCATGTCGATGTCGTAGCGCGTGGTACGGCGGCTGCCGTCTTCGCGCGGTTCGGCCTCGATCGTGATCGCCAGCGCCGGGCACACCGCCTCGCACAGCTTGCAAGCGATGCAGCGCTCTTCCCCGTTGGGATAGCGACGCAGCGCGTGTTCGCCGCGGAAGCGCGGGCTCAGCGGGTTCTTCTCATACGGGTAGTTGATCGTCGCCTTGGGCTTGAAGAAATACCGCAGCGTCAGCGCATGGGCCTTCACGAACTCCCACAGGGTGAACGATCGGATGGTCTGGGCGATACTCATGCGGGCAGTCCTACGCGCTGGATCATCAGATAACCGGAGATCAGGAAGACAAAGATCAGCGACAGCGGCAGGAAGATCTTCCAGCCCAGCCGCATCAGCTGGTCATAGCGGTACCGGGGCACCGTCGCCTTGATCCAGCTGAACACGAAGAAGAAGAAGAAGGTCTTCAGCAGGAACCAGATGATTCCGGGCACGAAGTAGAGCGGCGCCCAGTCGACCGGCGGCAGCCATCCGCCCCAGAACAGCAGCGCATTGAGCGCGCACATCAGGATGACGTTGGCATATTCGCCAAGCCAGAACAGCGCGAACGCCATCGACGAATATTCGGTCTGATACCCGGCGACCAGCTCCGATTCCGCCTCGGTGAGATCGAACGGCGCGCGTGCGGTTTCGGCGAGCGACGAGATCAGGAACACCACCGCCATCGGGAACAGCAGCGGATTGAAGCCGAAACCGTTGATGAAGCCGAAGATGTGTGCGCGCTGTTCCAGCACGATCGTCGTCAGGTTGAACGACCCGGCCCACAGTACGACCGAGATCAGCACAAAGCCGATCGCGACTTCGTAGGACACCATCTGCGCAGCGGCACGCAGCGCCGAATAGAAGGGATATTTCGAGTTCGATGCCCAGCCCGAGATGATGACGCCGTACACGCCCAGCGACGATGCCGCGAGAATGTAGAGCAGGCCGACATTGATGTCCGCCACCACCACGCCGACATCGAACGGGATCACCGCCCAGACGATCAGCGCGACGGTGAAGGTAATGATCGGGGCGAGCAGGAACAGGCCGCGATTGGCCGAGGACGGCACGATCGTTTCCTGCAGGAACACCTTCAAGCCGTCGGCGAACGACTGCAGCAGGCCCAGCGGACCGACGACGTTCGGCCCCCGGCGCAGCGCCATCGCCGCCCAGATCTTGCGATCGGCATAGATGATCATCGCCACCGCCAGCATCAGCGGCAGCGCGATGACCAGAATGCCGATCAGCGTCGCGACGGTCCACGCCCAGCCATAGGGCAGGCCGACGGTAGTTTCGAAGAACGAGGTCACTCGGCGGCCTCCGCGAAATCCTGGCCATGGACAAGTTCAGCCGAACAACGCTGCATCGTCGGGCTGGCCCGGCAGATCGCATTGGTCAGGTAGAAGTCGGCGACCGGATAGGTCACCTTGCCCTCGCCCTTAGCGTCGAGTGCCGGCGGGTTCCAGTCGTAACGTACCAGACCTTCCTGGCCCAGTTCCGGTACCGCCGCCGTCATCGCACGGCGCACGCCGGCGAAATCGTCGAACGGCAGCGTGACGCCCAGCACTTCGCCCAGCGCGCGGAAGATCGTCCAATCCTCACGCGCGTCACCCGGCGGGAACACTGCCCGGTCGCCGCGCTGCACACGCCCTTCGAGGTTCACGTACGTCCCGGCCTTTTCGGCATAGCTGGCACCCGGCAGGACGATGTCCGCCGCCGCCGCGCCCTCGTCGCCATGGTGGCCGACATAGACCTTGGTCGCCCCGGCAAACTGGCCGAAATCGACTTCGTCCGCACCCAGGAAGAACACCAGCTTCGGGTTCGCCGCGACGATGTCGGCAATGCCGCCCGCCTGCGCATAACCCAGCATCAGTGCCCCCATGCGGGCAGCGGCAGTGTGAACGACGTTAAAGCCGTTCCAAGTCGAACCGTCTTCCAGCGTCCGCACCAGATTGCCGTCGCGCGCTAGCTTGAGTGCGGCACCATGGCCCGCCTTCAGCGCGCCAGGGCCGACGATCACTGCCGGACGCTTGGCCGCATCAAGCGCCTCGGCCGCGCGGTCGGGCAGACCGTTCAGCAGCGAGAGGTCGTCGCCCAGCCATTCGACCTTGTAGGTGAGGTCCGTTTCCGCACCGATGGCAAAAACGCGCGCACCCTTCTTGATCGCCTTGCGGACGCGGGTGTTGATGAGCGGTGCTTCGTGGCGCAGGTCGCTGCCGACCAGCAGAATCGCATCGGCATCCTCGATCCCCGCGATGGTCGTGTTGAACGCGACCGCGCCGAGATTGGTGACGTCATAGGCCATGCCCGTCTGCCGCCCTTCGAGCAGCGACGATCCGAGCGCGTTGACCAACGCCTTGGCGGCGAACATAGTCTCGCAATCGAGCAGGTCGCCAGCAATCGCCGCGACCGAAGAGCCGGCGTTGACCGCCGCGATCGCCGCAAAAGCTTCGTCCCATTCCGCCGCGACCAGCTTGCCGTCCCTGCGGACGAACGGCTTGTCGAGGCGACGACGGACGAGACCGTCGACGGCGTGGCGCGTCTTGTCATGCGCCCATTCCTCGTTCACGTCTTCGTTGATGCGCGGCACGCAGCGCAGCACCTGCCGACCACGACTGTCGAGGCGGATATTGGTGCCGACCGCATCCATCACGTCGATGGCAAGCGTCTTCTTCAACTCCCACGGACGCGCCTCGAACGCATAGGGCTTCGACGTCAGCGCACCGACCGGGCACAGGTCGACGACGTTGCCCGACAGTTCGCTCGTCACCGCCTGTTCGAGATAGGACGTGATCTGCATATTCTCGCCGCGATAGATCGCGCCGATTTCTTCCACGCCCGCGACCTCTTCCGCAAAGCGGATGCAGCGCGTGCATTGGATGCAGCGGGTCATGACCGTCTTGACGATCGGACCCATGTACTTCTCGGTGACCGCGCGCTTGTTTTCGTCATAGCGCGACTGACCGCGACCATAGGCGACCGACTGGTCCTGCAGGTCGCATTCGCCACCCTGATCGCAGATCGGACAGTCGAGCGGGTGGTTGATCAGCAGGAACTCCATCACGCCTTCGCGCGCGGCCTTCACCATCGCGCTGTCGGTGCGGATTTCCTGATTATCGGCGGCGGGCAGCGCGCACGAAGCCTGCGGCTTGGGCGGCCCCGGCTTCACTTCGACCAGACACATCCGGCAATTGCCGGCGATCGACAGCCGTTCGTGATAGCAGAAGCGCGGAATTTCCTTGCCGGCCGCTTCGCACGCCTGGAGGACGGTGGCACCCTGCGGCACCTCGACCTCGATCCCATCGACTTTGACCTTGGGCATTACCTAGCTTCCTGCGACACGGGAGACGTGGGGGGAACGGTTCCACGATAGAGAACCTCGCCCAGGGCGCCTTCCAAAATAGGCTTACTCAATTTGACGTTCTGCCCGCTGGGCAAACATTGCCCAAGATGCGGTGCCAGTGCGGCAAAAGCTGCGTCCTGCTCCTTGCTCGCCGTCGGTTTCAGCACAACCGCTTTGGCCGCTTCCGCGTCATGCCGAATGACGCAGCTGGCAAAGGAGAGCAGTCCCACTTCCAGCGCAAGTCCGCCGGTCGCAGCGCCAGCTACCGCCGCGCGCTCGTCGAAAGCGACTGCCGGAACTGCCCAGGCGGCACCGCGTCGCTCGGCCTGATCGCGCCGCCGATAGAGTTCCACGAACAGTGCGGCGCGCATCAGCAATGGCCTCATGCGCATCTGGCCGGACGAGAGACATTCGTCATCGGCAATTTTCATGAAACGTGAATCGCTCAGCTTTTCGGCCGGCTGCGCGGCAATCACCGACACCTCCGCAGACCGACGATCGACGGTGCACCGAGCGAATTCGGCCAGCGTCCTGCGCGCCTGCGCTTGTTCGGTAAGGCCCGACTCATTCGAGATACGCGCGCGACGGGGAACCGGAATTGACGATCCGGTCTCCATCTCGACCTGTCGCTGGCCCAACGCCGGCGTTGCGATCGAAGCAAGCAATATCGCCGTGATCAGCGGATGCTTCATTCCGCCGCTTCCTGCATCGGTTGGACGCCGCCGCCACGCTTTTCGTTGATCCGCCGCTCGAGTTCAGGGCGGAAGTTCTTGATGAGGCCTTGGATCGGCCACGCCGCCGCGTCGCCCAGCGCGCAGATGGTGTGACCTTCGACCTGCTTGGTCACCTGCTGCAGCGTGTCGATTTCCGACAGGTCGGCATCGCCGGTGCGCAGCCGCTCCATCACGCGCCACATCCAGCCGGTGCCTTCGCGGCACGGTGTACACTGACCGCAGCTTTCATGCTTGTAGAAATAGGACAGGCGGCTGATCGCGCGGACGACGTCGGTCGACTTGTCCATCACGATCACGGCGGCAGTGCCGAGGCCCGACCCGACGGCCTTGAGACCATCGAAGTCCATCGGCGCATCGATGATATGCTCGGCCTTCACCAGCGGCACCGACGATCCGCCGGGGATGACGCACAGCAGGTTGTCCCAGCCCCCGCGGATGCCGCCGCAATGCTTCTCGATCAGTTCCCGGAACGGGATACTCATCGCTTCCTCGACCACGCAGGGACGGTTCACGTGCCCGCTGATCTGGAAGAGTTTGGTGCCCTTGTTGTTCTCATTGCCAAAGCTCGCGAACCATTCCGGGCTGCGGCGCAGGATCGTCGGCACGACCGCGATCGATTCGACGTTGTTGACCGTCGTCGGGCAGCCATAGAGACCGGCACCCGCCGGGAATGGCGGCTTCAGGCGCGGCTGGCCCTTCTTGCCCTCAAGGCTTTCCAGCATCGCGGTTTCTTCGCCGCAGATGTACGCGCCGGCACCCCGGTGCGCGAACACGTCGAAGTCATAGCCCGACCCGCAGGCGTTCTTGCCCAGCAGCCCCTTGGCATAGGCTTCGGCGATCGCCGCGAACAGCGTTTCGGCCTCGCGGATATATTCGCCACGAATGTAGATATAGGCCGCCCGCGCGCGCATCGCGAAGCCGGCGACCAGCGCGCCTTCGATCAGCTTGTGCGGATCGTGGCGGATGATCTCGCGGTCCTTGCACGAACCGGGTTCGGATTCGTCGGCATTGATGACCAGGAAGTTCGGCCGGTCGGGCTTGGGCGCCTTCGGCATGAACGACCACTTGGTGCCGGTCGGGAACCCTGCCCCGCCGCGTCCGCGCAGGCCCGACGCCTTGATCCGATCGATGATCGTATCCGGCCCCAGCTGCAACAGCGCCTTGGTATTGTCCCAGTCGCCGCGCATCACGGCGGCGTCGAGGTTCCACGGCTGGAACCCGTAAACATTGGTGAAGATGCGATCCTTGTCGGCCAGCATCCTTATCGTCCCTTCCCGATCGCCTTTTCGGCGATGAAATAAACGGCAACCATCGCCGCGATCCCGATCAGCACGCCGACGAGCTTCAGCGCACCGATGAACACTTTCAGCGCGACGATCATTACGACGATGCCGACGATGACCGCCAGCAACAGGCTGCCCAAGCCCCTCACGACGCGTTGCCCCATTCCGGGCGGTAATCGTGATTTTCGGTCACCATCGCCACGAGGTTCGTCGGTTCGCCGACCGGCTCGACCGTGTGCCGCCCCGGCTCCTGCGTGCCGGGCTTCGGCGTCTCGCCCTTGCCCAGCGCCTCGAGGATCGCGGTCATGCGATCATAGTCAAGATCTTCGTAATTATCGTCGTTGATCTGGACCATCGGAGCCGAGGCGCAATTGCCCATGCACTCGACCTCGGTCAGCGTGAACAGGCCGTCGGGCGTGGTCTTGCCCTTCATCAGCCCGCGATTCTTGCACGCGGCAAACACATCGTCCGACCCGCGCAACATGCACGGCGTCGTGCCGCACACCTGCACGTGATAGCGACCGACCGGCGCGAGGTTGAACATCGTGTAGAAGGTCGCGACCTCGTACACCCGCATATAGGCCATGCCCAATTCCCGCGCGATGAACTCGATCACCGGCACCGGCAACCAACCCTGGGTATGCGTTTCCGCGCCGACCTGACGCTGGGCCAGATCGAGGAACGGAATGGTGCACGACTGCTGCCGGCCCTCGGGATAGCGCGCCACGATCTCGCGCGCCTTTTCGGCATTGGCCGGCGTCCAGGCGAAATTGCCCCAGCGCGCGCGGACCTCGGCTTCGTCGGGGATGTTGGGGGCGTCGGCCATCAGCGAATGAACTCCACGCGGCTAACCTTGTCGCCGCTGAACGAATAGACGGTCATCACGTCGAACGGGGCAGCATGGGGCGAGCGGCGCACGCGCTCGTGCAACACGACGCGCTCGCCCACTTCGAACGATTGCAGCACTTCGGCATGGTTCTGCGGGAATTCGGCGAAGACCGCCGCCATGCCGCTCTCCACGCCCGCACGCCCGTCGCGCACCACGTCGCCGCGATACTGCGCTTCACAGCCATCGTCGGCGAAAAACGCGGCATAGCCGGCCGCATCACACGCGTTGTAGCGCTCCATCATCGCGGTCACGGTATCGAGACGGCTCACCGGTCGCACTCCCCGAACACGATGTCCATCGCACCCAGAATGGCGGTGATGTCGGCGAGCATATGGCCCTTCGACATGAAGTCCATCGCCTGCAGGTGGCTGAACGCGGTCGGGCGGATCTTCACCCGGTACGGCTTGTTGCTGCCGTCCGACACCATGTAGATGCCGAATTCGCCCTTGGGGCTTTCGGTGGCGACATAGACCTCGCCCGCCGGAACGTGGAAGCCCTCGGTATACAGCTTGAAGTGATGGATCAGCGCTTCCATCGACTGCTTCATCTCGCCACGCTTGGGCGGCACGACCTTGCGGTCCGACGACGCGATCGGCCCTTCGGGCATCTGCGCCAGGCACTGCTTCATGATGCGGGCCGACTGCCACACTTCCTCGACGCGGACCATGAACCGGTCGTAGCAGTCGCCCCGGGTGCCGACCGGCACGTCGAACTCGACCCGGTCATAGGCGTCGTAGGGCTGCGCCTTGCGGATGTCCCACGGGATGCCCGCGCCGCGGATCATCGGGCCGGAGAAGCCCCAGCGCACCGCGTCCTCGCGGCTGACGATCGCGATATCGACGTTACGCTGCTTGAAGATGCGGTTTTCGGCGACCAGGCTGATCGCGTCGCCGAACAGGCGCGGCAGGCGCGTGTCGAGCCATTCCGCAATGTCGGTCAGCAGCTTGAGCGGCACGTCCTGATGCACGCCGCCGGGACGCAGATAGTTGTGGTGCATCCGCGCGCCCGACATGCGCTCGAAAAAGCCCATGCAGTCTTCGCGGATTTCGAACATCCACAGGTTCGGCGTCATCGCGCCGACGTCCATCACGTGCGAACCGAGGTTCAGCATGTGATTGCAGATGCGCGTCAGCTCCGCGAAGAACACGCGCAGATATTGCGCGCGCAGCGGCACTTCGATGTTGAGCAGCTTTTCGACCGCCAGCACATAGCTGTGTTCCATACACAGCGGCGAGCAATAGTCGAGGCGGTCCATGTAAGGGAGCGCCTGCTGATAGGTCTTGTACTCGATCAGCTTTTCGGTGCCGCGATGGAGCAGGCCGACATGGGGGTCGATCCGCTCGATGATCTCGCCGTCCAGTTCGGTGACGAGCCGCAACACCCCGTGCGCCGCAGGGTGCTGCGGGCCGAAGTTGATCGTGTAGTTCTGGATTTCGACATCGCCCGGCGTCGGATTGGCGGTGTCGATCGGATGGTCGTAATCGGCCATTACTTGTCCTCCACCGGCGGCTTGCCCGCATCGGGCGACGGCACGTCGGGATCGACCGGCTTCGATTCAGTCTGGTTGCCCGGATGCGGCTTGCCCGCGCCGGTGTCCGCCGTGCTGTCGGTGGTCTTCGGCTTGTCGACCTGCGGTTCGGCGGCCTTTTCGTTCGCGTCCGCGCGCTTGACCTGATCGGCCGTGACCGGCGTCGGCGCGCCCGGCGCCGTTGCGACGGCAGGCTTGGGTTCGGCAGCCTTCTCGTCGCCCGGCAGCACGTATTCGGCGCCCTCCCACGGGCTCATGAAGTCGAACGTGCGGAAATCTTGCGCCAGCTTCACCGGCTCATAGACCACGCGCTTGGCTTCTTCCGAATAGCGCATCTCGACATAGCCGGTCAGCGGGAAGTCCTTGCGCAGCGGGTGGCCGCGGAAGCCGTAATCGGTCAGGATGCGGCGCAGGTCGGCATTGCCGGTGAACAGCACGCCGTACATGTCGTACACTTCGCGCTCGAGCCAGCCGGCGTTGTACCAGATGCCCGTCACCGACGGCACCGGCTGTTCCTCATCGGTCGTCACGCGCACGCGGATGCGATGGTTCCGGGTCATCGACAGCAGGTGATAGACGACGTCGAACCGCTCGGGCCGCTCGGGGTAGTCGACGCCGGCGATCTCCGCCAGCATTTCATACTTCAGGTCCGGCGTGTCGCGCAGCGTCTCCATCGCGATGACCAGCCGGTCACGATCGACGGTCAGCGAGACTTCGCCGACCTTGTCTTGCGCATGGAGCAGCATGTCGCCCAGCGCGGCGGTCGCCGCATCGATGATGCCATCGTTGGTGGCGTGGCGGGGTGCGGGCGCCCTCACCGTTCGATGCTCCCCGAACGACGGATCTTTCGCTGCAGCTGCATCACGCCGTAGAGCAGCGCCTCGGCGGTCGGCGGGCAACCGGGGACATAGATGTCGACCGGCACCACGCGGTCGCAGCCGCGCACGACGCTGTAACTATAATGATAATAGCCGCCGCCATTGGCGCAGCTGCCCATCGAGATGACGTATTTCGGTTCCGACATCTGATCGTACACGCGACGCAGCGCCGGGGCCATCTTGTTGCACAGCGTACCGGCGACGATCATCACGTCCGACTGGCGCGGGGAAGCACGCGGGGCGGCACCGAACCGCTCCATGTCGTAGCGCGGCATGTTCACGTGGATCATCTCCACCGCGCAGCAGGCGAGGCCGAAGGTCATCCACCACGGCGAACCGGTCCGCGCCCACTGGAACAGGTCCTCGGTCGAGGTGACCAGAAAACCCTTGTCGGTCAGTTCGCCGTTCAGGTCGTTGAAGAAACCCTGATCGGGCGCCTGCACCGGCACGCCGGCGGCGTTACCCGCGCCGAAACCGTGCGGCGGCGTGGTCAGTTCTACTCCCATTCGAGAGCTCCCATCTTCCAAGCATATACGAGGCCGAGCGCCAATTCGCCGATGAACACCATCATCGAGATCCACGCGGTCCAGCCGAGGTCGAACACCGTGACTGCCCAGGGATATAGGAACGCGGCTTCGAGATCGAAGAGGATGAACAGGATGGCGACCAGATAGAAACGGACGTCATACTGGCTGCGCGAGTCCTCGAACGCGGGGAAGCCGCATTCATACTCGGTCAGCTTTTCCGGCGTGGGCTTGTGCGCGCCGGTAAAACGCGATGCCACCATGGGCAACACGACGAAGGCCGTCGACAGCACCAGGGCAACGCCCAGGAACATCAGGATCGGCAGATATTGCGACAGGTCGACCAAGGTGGGGTCTCTCGCGGTTGCGGTATGAATGGAGCCGGCTTTAGGACGATGGCGTCGGGCCATCAAGGGCGGAACAGGGTGAGAATCACTCGCAATTCATCACCTCGTGGTCCTATACCGCCGTGCTATCGGAAGTCCGCCTGGATGGCGGCCGAAAAACAGGGGGAAACCGAGTGAACGCATGGGGAAGACTTGCCATTGCGCTGGCAGCGATGGCCGCCGGCGTACCGGCCGCAGCACAGACGGTTCAGGGCACCAAGCCCGATACGATCATGACCGCGCTACGCGACGCGGGGTATCGCGCCGTGCTGTCGAAGGACAATGTCGGCGATCCGGTCATCAAGAGCGGGGCGGCCGGCGTGGATTTCTCCGTGCTGTTCTACAACTGCACCGATCATAAGGACTGCAAGACGGTCCAATTCTATGCCGGGTTCGTCAAGAAGGGGCTGAGCCTCGACACGATGAACAAGTGGAACGCCGAACATCGGTTCGGCCGCGCCTATCTCGACGACGAGAAGGACCCGCGGATCGAGATGGACCTCGATCTCGACAAGGGCGGGATGTCGAGCGCGCTGTTCCAGGCGAATATCGCCACATGGGAATCACTGCTGGGCGATTTCCAGAAGGCGATCGATTTCTGATGGCAAGGCGGGTGGCGGCGTTGCGCCGCCACCCGACCGGATCAGCGCAGCGCGCCGGCGACCAGCTTGTGCAGGCGGGTCTGAATCTGTTCGTTGCTGGCCAGCACCTCACCCTTTTCATAGGCACGGTCGGCGCCGCGATAGTCGGTGACGAAGCCGCCGGCTTCCTTCACCAGCAACATGCCCGCCGCGATGTCCCACTTCTTCAGGCCCGATTCCCAGAAGCCGTCGAAGCGCCCCGCCGCGACATAGGCGAGGTCGAGCGCCGCCGAACCGAAGCGGCGGATGCCGGCGACTTCGGGCGCGACCGCGCCGAAGATGCGGGTCCATTCGGCGAAATTGCCATGGCCAAGGAACGGGATGCCGGTCGCGATCAGTGCTTCCGACAGGTCGCGACGCGACGACACGCGCAGCCGCTGTCCCTGCAACCACGCGCCCCGGCCCTTTTCGGCCCAGAAGCCTTCGTCGGTGATCGGATTATAGACCATCGCCGTCGTGATTTCGGGACGGCCGCCAACACCGTTCGGCTCCTCGACCGCGACCGAGATCGCGAAATGCGGAATGCCGTGCAGGAAGTTGGTGGTGCCATCCAGCGGATCGACGATCCAGCGCGGCTTGGTCGGATCGCCGGCGATCTCGCCGCCTTCCTCCAGCAACATGCCCCAGTCGGGACGCGCCTTGCGCAGTTCCTCAACCAGCGTTTCCTCGGCGCGCTTGTCGGCCATCGACACGAAGTCCGCCGGCCCCTTGCGGCTGACCTGGAGATGCTGGACCTCGCCGAAGTCGCGGCGCAGGCGCGGGCCGGTCTTGCGCACGGCGCGTTCGAGGACGGTGATGAGGCCGGACTGGGCGGACATTGTTCTGATTCCTGTTGGTTCTTTTACTTGGCAGCGCAGCGGGCAAAGCCCGCGTCGTCGGTCGCTACTACGCGCGCCGGCCGGGCTTGCAGCTCGGCGGAATAGCTTCCGCTATTCCGTCCGGCCGCTGCGCCTCAATCCGCCCGCCTTACATACGTCTGCTCATACACGTCCACAACGATGCGCGTGCCCGCAGCGATATGCGGCGGGACCATCACGCGGACACCGTTGTCGAGGACGGCGGGCTTGTAGGACGACGATGCCGTCTGCCCCTTCACCACCGCGTCGGCCTCGACGATCGTCGCTTCGATCGTGTCGGGCAGCTGGACGCTGATCGCTTCCTCATCATACATTTCCATGACGACGTCCATGCCGTCCTGCAGGAACGCGGCGGCGTCGCCCAGCAGGTCGCGGGCCAGCGTCACCTGGTCATAGGTGATCTTGTCCATGAACACGAGCGTGTCGCCTTCGGGATACAGGAACTGGAAGTCCTTGGTATCGAGGCGGATGCGCTCGACCGTCTCGGCCGAACGGAAACGGACATTGGTCTTGCGGCCGTCGCGCAAATTCTTCATTTCGACCTGCATATAGGCGCCGCCCTTGCCCGGCTGCGTATGCTGGATCTTCACCGCGCGCCAGATGCCGCCTTCATATTCGATGATGTTGCCGGGGCGAATGTCGACGCCGCTGATCTTCATGACGAACCATACCTGTTGGAAAGAGCGAAGCTGCGCCCTTACCGCTCCGCCCGTCCGCGGGCAAGCAGCGGATAGGGGTTGATCGCGCGGCCCCTGTACCACGGTTCACCCGGCTCCAGCCGCTCGATCCCGAAGTGCAGGTGGAAATTGCCCGCCCCGGCATTGCCGGTGTCGCCGACCGCACCGATCGGATCGCCGGCCCGCACCGCCGCCCCTTCGCGCAGGGTCGGGGCATAGGCGGCGAGGTGCGCGTAATAATAGGACAGCCGCCGGTCGGGTGAGCGGACATAAGCCGTCACCCCCCCGCCGCCATTGCTGTAGAACAGCTTTTCGACCGTGCCGGATGCGGCGGCGACGACGGGCGCACCCGCCGGGGCCATGATGTCGACCCCGGTATGATGCCGCTCGCCCCCGGCCCGCACCTCGCCATAGCTGTCGCGGATGGTCGACCACCCGACGCCGCGTACCGGCAGCACGAGTTGGCCGGAGGGCGGTCGCTCGGCCAATCGGGTCGGGGCATCGGCAAAGGCGCGCATCGGCGGTGCGGACGATCCGCCGAAATCGACCAGCAACGCCACCAACCCGCCCACCAGCACGAAGACCGCGAGAAACGCCCAGCCGATGCGGTTCACCCCCTGGCCTCCCTTATGGCTGGAAGATCGCCGGGGTGCCGGGCTTGACCATCAACGACAAGCGGGCGGCGTCCCAGTTGGTCAGGCGGATGCAGCCGTTGCTCTCCGTCTTGCCGATATTCTCCGGTTCGGGCGTGCCGTGGATGCCGTAATGCTCCTTCGACAGGTCGATCCAGACCACACCGACGGGATTGTTCGGGCCGGGTGGCACGATCTCCTTGCTGTCCGACTTGTCGGCATGACGCAGGATAGCAGGGTTGTACTGCCAGTCGGGATTGGCGGCGACGCCCTGAATCTTCCACTCGCCGATCGGCAGCGGGTCGTGCGACGATCCCATGGTCGCGGGGAACTGGGCGAGGATCTTGTCACCCTTGTACGCGCGCAACCAGCCTTCCGACTTGTCGACCACCACGCGGTCGGCCTGCGGCTGGTTCGCATCGACGTTGAGGTTGGCGAGCGTCTGGCGATAGTCGCCCGACCAGCTGTCGGCATAGCTGCGCGACGAGGGCAGGACGTTGGGGAAAACCACGCGCGTGCCGGGGCGCAGCATCGTCTCGCGGCTATTGAGCGCGACCAGCGTGGCGGGGGTCGTATGGAACATCTCCGCCAGCTTTTCCAGCGGCGAGCGATAGCCGATCGTCGTCAGCTTCGCCTGTTCGGCATAGTCCTTGGGGATCGGGTTGGTGTACGGCCCGGCCAGCGCGCGTTCGGACAGGGTCAGCGTGACCGTCGCGGGACGCATGTTCGGGTTCAGCGCGCGGGTGGTGGCAGCATCCAGTTTCCCGGTCGCCGGCAGTCCCTGCGCCGTCTGGAACCCGCGCAAGGCGCGCTTGAACAGCGCGCTGTCCTTGCCGTCGATCACCCCGGTCGTGAAGCCGTGGCGGTCGAGCAGCACCTGCGCGTGCAGGATCGTCTGGTCGATCGCCGGGGCCTGCGGTGTCGGGGCGGGCGCCTGCGCCACCGCGACACCGCTCGCCAGAATTGCTGCCAAGGCCAACCGCTTCATACACCATCCCCAACATCGTTGAGGATGGATAACGACCGGACGCGGCGGCGGTTTCCCTATTTACCCAGCACGTCCGCAAAGGCGCGGATCGCCGCCGCTTCCTCACCATTCCATACCGCGCCCGACACGGCGAGGAAGTCGGCACCGGCCGCGACGAGCGGAGCGGCATTTTCCGGCGTGATCCCGCCGATCGCGACACAGGGCAGTTCGAATACCGTCGACCACCACGACAGCAGCACTGGGTCGGCGACGTGGGACACCGGCTTGGTGGTCGTCGGATAAAAGGCGCCGAAGGCGACGTAATCGGCCCCCGCCTCACCCGCTTCCATCGCGAGGTGGCGGCTGTCGTGGACCGTCACGCCGATCTGGACATTCGGCCCCAGCACGTCGCGGGCCTCGCGCGGATCGCCATCATCCTGACCCAGATGCACGCCATCGGCGCCGAGCCGCTTGGTCAGGCTGATGCTGTCGTTGACGATGAAGGCGACGTCGTGGTCGGCGCAAATCTTCTGAAGCGGTTCGGCCAGCCGCGCGGCGGCGTGCTGATCGATGTCCTTCACCCGGAACTGGAACGCGGCGACCGGCCCGGCATCGAGCGCGCGGACAAGGCGGTCAGGAAAGGTGCCGGTCACGTCGAGCGGCGAGACGAGGTAGAGCTGGCACGGCGGCCGGCGCATGTCGCGGACGAACTGCGCCGCGAAATCGGGGGACAACGGGCCGAGCGGGTCTTCATTCAGGGTCATGAACCTTCCCTGCCCCAGTGTGGCGGCGGGTGGAAGGGTTTCGCGGGTCCAAAGTTCACTAAGTTCACACTCACCGCGTTTTCGCGCGTGCTGTTGCGAGTGAGTTGCATCTCGATCCCGCACCCCCGTTTGCGTTATCCCCCACGCAGGCGGGGATTTATATGCGCAACTATAGCAAATCCGTCGCCGACGTCAGTGGCAATGGATTCCCGCCTTCGCGGGAATGACGATCGGGCAGAGCGACAATATCAAAGGGCACCGGGCGCGCGAACGCCCGGTGCCCGTTTTGCCACGGCCCGAAGGCTGTAGGAAAGCGTTACGCCGCGACCAGCGCCTTCTGGGTCGAGGCGCAATGGATTTCGTCGATCGCCTCGCCCAGCGCCTGGTCGAACTCGACATCGGTCATTGGCTGGCGCAGGTCGGAGAGCAGCGCGCGGCTGAAGCTGGCGATGATGCCGGGGTTCTTCGCCAGCTCGGCGCAGGCTTCGGTGCGGCCGAACCCGCCCGACAGCGCCACGACGCGCAGCACGCGCGGATGGTCGACCAGCGGCTGGAACAGGCCGGGCTTGGCTGGCAGCGACAGCTTCAACATCACGCGGTCGTCGCCGGACATTGCATCAAGTGCCTTCAGCGTCTCGTCGAGGAGGATCTGGTCGGCCTCGGCCCGCTCCGTGCTCTTGATGTTCACTTCCGGTTCGATGATCGGCATCAGGCCGGCAGCGATGACCTGCTGCGCAACCTCGAACTGCTGCGCGACGATCGCCGCGATGCCGGCGCGGTTGGCGAGGTTGACGACCGAACGCTCCTTCGTCCCGAAGATGCCGAGCTTTGCGGCACGGGCGAGCAGCGTGTCGAGGCCGGGCATCGGCTTCATCAGCTGCACACCGTTCGCCTCGTCCTCCAGCCCCTTGTCGATCTTCAGGAACGGCACCACGCCCTTGTCGGCCAGCGCCTGCGGCACGGGCTTGCCGCCCGCCTGCCCGTCCATGGTGCGTTCGAACAGGATCGCGCCGATCACCTTGTCCCCGGTAAAGGCGTCGGAGGTGATGATGCGCGCGCGCATGTCGTGGATCAGGCCGAACATCTCTTCATCGGTGGTCCACGCACCTTCGTCGACGCCATAGCCCTTCAGCGCCTTTGGCGTCGAACCGCCGCTCTGGTCGAGCGCGGCGATGAACCCGTGTCCGTCGGCAATCTTTGCAGTCATGTCGGCGATGTTCATGGTCGACCCCTTGGTTTCGAAAATTGCGTCAGAGCGCCAGCCAGCGCCGGAGCGCCTGGTCCACCTGCTCCATCGATGTGGCATCCGCCTGTCCCAGCACCCGCACGATGCGGCTGCGGCGCAGCGTCTTGATCTTGTCGACCTGCGCCTCGCTCTCGACCGATATGCCGGTCGTGTCGGACGCGGGGAACGGCACGCGGAACAAGGTCTCGCCGCCGGTCAGGCTGGTCATGGGAACGAGCGTCACCGAGGCGTGCGCTTCGTTGAACAGGTCGGACTGCACCACCAGAAAGGGGCGGCGCTTCACCGCGAGGTCGCCCGGCCCTTCGACCAGGACGATCATGCCGCGCCTTATCTCCACCGGCCGTCCTCCGCTTCGACGCGATCGAAGAATGCCCAGTCGGCACCGTCGTCGCGCGCGGCGGCACGTTCGGACTGTCGGCGGGCTTCGGCGCGAAAGGCTTCGTCGTGCAGCTCGACATAGCGGCGCACGGCATCGCGGGCGATGTCGCTCTTCGAACGCCCCTGCGACCGGGCGACATTGGCGAGCCGCTCCTCCAATTCGGTGTCGAGTCGTACCCCTAGCAACGCCCTACCCTTCGTTTAACGTGTTGAACGGGTAGTCGCGGTTGGGGTTCGGATCAAGTCTGTTCTTGGATTCCGAACCTCAAAATACACCGTACCCCGGCGGAGGCCGGGGTCCAGTCGGGAGAACGTCGCCGGTGAAACGCGATCGTTCCGTAACTGGACCCCGGCCTTCGCCGGGGTACGAGCTTCCTGAAATCGTCTTGTGGCGCTTAGCGGATCAGCGCGGCGACGCCGGGCAGTTCCTTGCCTTCCATCCATTCGAGGAACGCCCCGCCGGCGGTCGAGATGAAGCTGAAATGGTCGCTCACCCCCGCCTGATTGAGCGCCGCGACGGTATCGCCGCCACCCGCGACCGACACCAGCGATCCATCGGCGGTCAGCGCCGCGGCCGTCTTAGCCAGCGAGACGGTCGCGACGTCGAACGGCGGGGTTTCGAACGCACCCATCGGCCCGTTCCACACCAGGGTCCGGCAGTTCTTCAGCACGTCGCCCAGCGCCTCGGTCGCGGCGGGGCCGACGTCGAGGATCATTTCGTCGGCAGCGACTTCATGGACGTTGACGGTGCGGGTCGCGGGGTTCGGCTTGAACTCTGTGGCGACCACCACGTCGTACGGCAGGTGGATGGTGCAGCCGGCCTTGTCCGCCGCATCGAAGATGTCGTCGGCGGTGCCGGTCAGGTCATGCTCGCACAGCGACTTGCCGACATCGACTCCGCGTGCCGCCAGAAAGGTATTGGCCATGCCGCCGCCGATGATAAGGTGATCGACCTGGCCGACCAGATGCTTCAGCACGTCGAGCTTGGACGACACCTTCGCCCCGCCGACGACCGCCGCGACCGGGTGCTGGGGGTTGCCCAGCGCCTTGTCCAGCGCGTCGAGTTCGGCCTCCATCTGGCGCCCGGCAAAGGCGGGAAGCTTGTGCGCCAGCCCTTCGGTCGAGGCATGGGCGCGGTGCGCGGCGGAGAAGGCGTCGTTGACGTACAGGTCGCCAAGCGCGGCCATGGTTTCAACGAGTTGCGGGTCGTTCTTTTCCTCGCCCGCGAAGAAACGGGTATTTTCCAGCACGGCGATGTCGCCCGGCTGCATGGTACGGACCGCTTCGGCGGCACCGGTCCAGTCGACGAAGCGGACTTCGCGGCCCAGCACATCGGACAGGGGCTTGGTGACTGGGGCCAGCGACATGGTGGGGTTCGGCTGCCCCTTCGGACGGCCGAAATGGGCGAGGATCAGGACGATCGCACCGCGATCGGCCAGTTCGGTGACGGTGCCGATCGTCGCGCGCAGGCGGGTATCGTCGGTGACGGCGCCATCGGCCATCGGTACGTTCAGGTCCTCGCGGACCAGCACGCGCTTGCCGGTGAGGTCGCCCATGTCGTCGAGCGTCTTGAAATTACGGCTCATGTCTTCGCTCCCAAATGCCGTTCGGTTCGAGCAGCATCGAGAACGCTTCCCGAAGCCGCGACCCTAACGGGGTTGTTCAATATCGATCGTATCGCCGACGCTGATCCGGCCGCCCTCGATCACCTGGGCCAGCGCGCCGCCGCGCCAGTCGGGGGTGAGTGCGGCGCGCAAGCCCTCGGCGATCGTCTCCATGCGGCTGCACGGATCGCATTCCTTGGTGATTTCGAGCAGCACCTCGCCGATGCGCAGGCGGACGCCCAACGTCTGCGGCAGGTCGAAATCCTCGACCAGCAGGTTCGCGCGGCGTTCCCACCATGGCAGTTCGTGGCCGATCAGCGTCATCGCCTGTGCCCAGTCGCCGACTTCCATCAGCGACACCTGCCGCTTGTTGCGGCCGGGTTTCAGCGCGCCGCGAAAGTCGCCATCGATGCCGGTCTCGACGGTGACGCGCACCGTCTGCACCAGTTCGATCGGCCCGCGCGAAAAGGCGTGGCGGGCGATGCCCTTCAGGATACCACCCGCCATCGGCATTACCCCAGCTTCGCCATCGCGGTCGCGGTGTCGACCATGCGGTTCGAGAAGCCCCATTCGTTATCGTACCACGACACGACGCGGACGAGCTTGCCGTCCAGCACGGCGGTTTCGAGGCTGTCGACGGTCGACGATGCGGGCGTGTGCACGATGTCGATCGAGACGAGCGGCTCATCCGAGAAGTAGAGCACGCCCTTCAGCGGACCCGATTCCGACGCGGCCTTCAGGATCGCATTCACCTCGTCCTTCGTCGTGTCGCGCTTCGGGGTGAAGGTCAGGTCGACCAGGCTGCCGTCCGGCACGGGCACGCGGACCGCCGAACCGTCGAGACGGCCCTTCAGTTCGGGCAACACTTCACCGACCGCGCGGGCGGCACCGGTGGTGGTCGGGATCATCGACATGGCGGCGGCACGGGCGCGGCGCAGATCGGGGTGGATCTGGTCGAGGATATTCTGATCGTTGGTATAGGCGTGGATCGTGGTCATCAGGCCGCGTTCGATGCCGATGGCGTCGTTCAGCACCTTGGCGACCGGGGCCAGGCAGTTGGTCGTGCAAGAGGCGTTCGACACGATGGTGTGCCCGGCTTCGAGCTTGTCGTGGTTGACGCCATAGACGACGGTCAGGTCGACATTCTTGCCCGGTGCCGAGATCAGCACGCGCTTGGCGCCCGCATCGATATGCTTCTGGCAGCTGGTGCGATCGGTGAAGAAGCCGGTGCATTCCAACACCAGTTCGACGCCCAGTTCCTTGTGCGGCAGGTTGGCCGGATCACGCTCGGCGGTGACGCGGATGCGCTTGCCGTCGATGACCAGATCGTCGCCTTCAGCGGCGACGTCGCCCGGATATTTCCCATGGACCGAATCGCGGCTGAACAGCCATGCGTTCGACTTCGCGTCGGCGAGGTCGTTGATCGTGACCAGCTCGAGGCCGCTATCGGGCCGTTCGAGGATCGCGCGCGCCACCAGACGGCCGATGCGCCCGAACCCGTTGATCGCTACTTTCGTCATATCCGCGTCTCCTCAGTTGCCAAGCCGCGCCAGCACCTTTGCGGTGATGGCATCGGCGGTCAGTCCGAAATATTCGTAGAGCTTGTCGGCCGGAGCCGATGCGCCGAAGCGGTCGATGCCGAAGCGCAGGCCGTCGACCATGGTGTAGCGTTCCCAGCCGATGGTCGTGCCCGCCTCGATCGAAACACGCAGGATGTCGTCCGGGCGAGCGTGGGGCAGCACGTCTTCGCGATAGGCGGCGTCCTGCGCATCGAAGCGCGACCAGCATGGCATCGATACGACATCGGCGCCGATGCCGTTCGCTTCGAGCTGCTGCGCGACGCCGATGGCGATCTCGACCTCCGAACCGGTCGCGATCAGGATGACGCGGCGGTCGGCTTCGGCGGCCTTCAGGCGGTACGCGCCACGGGCCGAGCGGTTCTCACCGGCTTCGGTGCGCAGCTGCGGCAGGTTCTGGCGCGACAAGGCGAGCAGCGACGGGCCATCGCGACGCTGTACCGCCAGCTCCCAGCACTCCGCCGTCTCGACCGCATCGGCGGGTCGATAGACGTCGAGGCCCGGAATGATGCGCAGGCTCATCACATGTTCGATCGGCTGGTGGGTCGGGCCGTCCTCACCCAGACCGATCGAGTCGTGGGTCATGACATAGACGACGCCGGCATTCTGCAACGCCGACAGGCGGATGGCGGGCCGGGCATAGTCGGCGAACACGAGGAAGGTGCCGCCATAGGCCAGCACGCCGCCGTGCAGCGCCATGCCGTTCATCGCCGCCGACATGCCGAATTCGCGGATGCCGTAATGGATGTAGCGACCCGAATAATCCTCGGCCGTCAGCGCGACCTGCGCCTTGGTCTGGGTATTGTTCGACGGCGTGAGGTCGGCCGAGCCGCCGATGGTTTCGGGCAGCGAGGCGTTGATCGCTTCGAGCGCCAGCGACGATGCGACGCGGGTCGCGATCTTCTTCGGCTCGGCGATCAGGCTGTCGATATGGCTTTTCAGCGACCAGCCTTTGGGAAGCTGGTTCGCCATGCGGCGTTCGAACTCGACGCGGTCGGCATGGGCCGACAGGCGGCTGTTCCAGTCGGCATGGACCGAGCTGCCGCGTGCGCCGATTTCCTTCCACGCGTCGGTCAGGGCCTCGGGCAGGTGGAAGGCTTCGTGTTCCCACAGCAGGGCGGCGCGGGTGGCGAGGATTTCCTCGGCACCCAGCGGCGATCCATGGACCTTGTGGCTGCCGCCCTTGTTCGGGGCGCCCTTGCCGATGACGGTACGGCAGCAGACCAGCGACGGGCGCGGATCGGCGGCGGCTTCGGTGAGTGCACGTTCGATGTCGGCGAAGTCGTGACCATCGCACGCGACGACGTGCCAGCCCGTCGCGGCATAGCGGGCCGACACGTCCTCGCTGGTCGACAGGTCGGTCGACCCGTCGATGGTGATGCGGTTGTCGTCCCACAGGACGTTCAGGCGGCCGAGCTTCAGATGCCCGGCAAGGCCGATCGCTTCGTGGTTGATGCCTTCCATCAGGCATCCGTCGCCGGCGATCACCCAGGTGCGGTGATCGACCAGATCATCCCCGAACACCGTGTTCAGATGACGCTCCGCCGTCGCCATGCCGACCGCCATGGCAAGACCCTGCCCCAGCGGACCGGTGGTGCATTCGATGCCGGGCAGTTCGAAATTTTCCGGATGGCCGGCGCAGGGGCTGCCGAGCTTGCGGAAATTCGCAATGTCCTGAATGGTCGGCTGCGCATAGCCGGTCAGATGGAGGAGCGAATAGATCAGCATCGATCCATGGCCCGCCGACAGAACGAAGCGGTCGCGGTCGGCCCAGTGCGGATCGGCCGGATCGAACTTCAGGAATTTGGACCAGAGGACGGTCGCGACATCGGCCATGCCCATCGGCATACCGGGATGCCCGGAATTGGCGGCCTCCACCGCGTCCATCGACAAAACGCGGATGGCGTTGGCGAGTTCGAGCTGGGATATGGTCACGCGCACTCCTGTTGGGCGCTACTGGGGTCGCGCGAGCCTTTGGAACCGTCGCGCCGTTCAGTCAACCGCCAAACCGGAAGGTTGTTTAACATGTATAGCAAGGATCGATTTATCCGATGAGCGACGACCCCCGAGCCGCCACGATCGATCGCATCGAACAGGCGCTGGCGCGGATCGAGCGCGCCGCGCAGGTCAACACGCAAACGACTCGTGCGCTGGCGTCGCGCCACGCCGCGCTGCGCGCCCGGATCGGCGATGCGATCGGCGCGCTGGACGCGGTTATCGCGCGCGAAGCGGACGCCGACTGATGGGACAGATCACGCTGACCATCGCCGGGCGCAGCCATCAGGTCGGATGCCGCGATGGGGAGGAACCGAAATTGCGCGCGCTGGGCGCGATGCTGGAACGCCACGCCCCCGCCGTGCAGCACGCATCGGGCGGATCGTCGGAGCGTACCCTGCTCTACATTGCGCTGATCCTGGCCGACCAATTGTCGGAGCGCGAAGCCCCGGCGGCGGTGGCGGACGGGACCGCCGACCTGCTCGACCGGATCGCCGAACGGTTGGAAGCGGTCGCATCCGCCCTTGAGGAGCCGCTGCCGGACGCCTAGATAGGGGTCGGCGGGACTGCCCGGTGCGAGCCATGCATAATCCCTGAGGCTATTTCTTCATCCATGGGGGTTGTCCCTGCGCAGATCCTGGTCTGACGTACATGATCCCCACCTGACGTACCGTGCGTCAGTGGATAACGCGGCAAACGGCCCATGGTGGTTCCGCCACACCCCATTCCCATGACCGACAAGCGTGTCCTTCGCGCCGAACTGCGCGCCCGGCGACGGGCATTCGTTGCGGACGAGCCGACGCCCCCTGCCCCGCCGCCGCTGTTCCTCGCCGCGCTGCGACCCGGCGTGATCGTCGCCAGCTACATCCCGATCGGCGGCGAGGCCGATCCGGCGCGGTTCGATGCGGCGGCGCGGGCGGCGGGCGCGCGGCTGGCATGGCCGGTCGTCATCGATCGCGAATCGCCGATCAGCTTTCATATCGATGCCGCGATGCGCGACGGGCCGTTCGGCCTGCGCCAGCCGACCGCCGATTCGCCCGCGGTCGTGCCGGACATCATCCTGACGCCGCTGGTCGGGTTCGATGCGGCTGGCAACCGGCTGGGCCAGGGGGCAGGCCATTACGACCGGGCGTTCGCGTGCTGGCCGGGCGCGCTGCGAATCGGTATCGCGTGGTCGGTGCAGCAGGTCGATGCCCTGCCGTGCGATCCGTGGGACGTACCGCTGCACGCGATCGTCACCGAAACCGACCTGTTCCTGACCGGAGAATGCCCATGAACGAGCCGACATGGCGCAAACCCGCCGGGGTCCTGGCGATCCTTGCCATGCTGACAATATGGGCGGTCGCCGTCGCGATGCTGTCGCCGGTCGTCGGCGGCTGGCACTGGCTGTTGCAGCTGGTATTCTACGTCGCGGCGGGCGTCGCATGGCTGTGGGTGCTGCCGATGCGGCGAATGCTGTTCTGGATGGAAACGGGCCGCTGGCGGTAGCGCCGATCCGGTAAGGGATGGCGCGAGTGACGGGGCTCGAACCCGCGACCTCCGGCGTGACAGGCCGGCGCTCTAACCAACTGAGCTACACCCGCTCTCTAGCGAGGAGGTGGCGTCTAGGGGAGCGAATCGCCGGTGTAAAGCGGGTATTTTGCTGTCGATGCGAAAAGCGCCCGCCGGCGCCGGTGCCGATCAGAAATCGGCGACCTTGCCCCAGGCGGATTCGCGGAATCGGTCGGGATGATAGGGCTTCGGATCGACGATCGGTTCGACACCGGTCAGCATGTCGGCCAGCAAATGGCCGACGCCCGGCCCGATGCCGAAGCCGTGCCCGCTGAACCCCGATGCGATGACGAAGCCGGGGATCGTCTCCACCTCGCCAATGCCGGGTACGCCATCGGGCGTGCTGTCGACATAGCCCGCCCAACGCGCGGTGACCGGGCGCCCCTTCAATGCGGGCATCAACGCTACGGCGCGTTCGTGCGTCATCCGGATCGCCGCCGGATCGGGATCGGGATCGAGGATGCGGGTCCTTTCCATCGGCGTCGGACGGTCGAGCCGCCATTTGCCAAGCGTCTCATGGCCCGCACGCGCGCCCTGCACCCCGCCGGGACGCAGCTTGCGCCAGCGCCGCAGGAACATGGGGATGAACTGGGGCGAGAAGCGCAGCAGCTGCGGCGTCGGATCGACCCGGCCGAACCCGCTGATCGCCAGCGTATAGCTGCCATCGACGCGGCGGGTGGCCGAAACCTCGCTGGTGTGGAGTGCCGGCGGCAGGTCACCGTCGCCGGGACCGACCGACAGCGCCGCCTGCCGGATCGTCGCCTGCGGAAAGCGGATGCCATATTGGTGGCAGAAGGACGATGCCCATGCGCCTGCGCTCAGGATCGCGGTGCGGGTGCGGATGGTGCCGCGTTCGGTGACGACCGCCGACAGCCGCCCGCCGCTGGTCTCCAGTCCGCGTACCGCGCAATCCTGCACCACCGCCGCGCCCAGCCGCTGGGCGGCGCGGGCGGCGGCGGGTGCGGCGCGCGACGGGTCGGCGGTGCCGTCGGTCGGCGACCACACCCCGCCCTTCCACGCACCGTCGATGCCGTTGCTGCGCTCGGCGGTCTGCGCGGCGGTCAGCATATGCGTTTCGACATCGACGCTGCGCGCGAACTGGCCCCAGCGTGCCCAGGTCGCGATCTCGGCCTCGTCGCGGCTGAGATAGAGGAGGCCGCAACGGCGAAAGCCCGCATCCTCGCCGGTTTCCGCCTGAAACTGTTCCCACAGGTCGAGCGACTTCGTGGCCATCGGCAGTTCGCGTGCGTCGCGGTTCTGCTGGCGGCACCAGCCCCAGTTGCGGCTGGACTGTTCAGCGCCGATCCGCCCCTTTTCCAGCAGCACGACCGACAGGCCGCGCCTGGCGAGATAATAGGTGGCGAAGGCGCCGATGATGCCGCCGCCGATGACGACGACGTCCGCTTCCGCCGGAAGGACGGGCGTGGATTCGACAGGGGTGAGCGGTACGCGCATCGAAAGACTCCTGCGACAGGCGGCGCGGCTCAATAGCCGAGCATCGCCTTCGTCTCCAAAAATTCGTCGAGGCCGTGGACGCCATATTCGCGGCCATTGCCCGACTGGCGATAGCCGCCGAACGGGGCGTGCGCGGTCCAGGGGGGATAGTTGATATGCACCTGCCCCGCGCGAATCCGCCGCGCGACGGCGCGGGCGCGGTCATGATCGGCCGACTGGACATGGGCGCCCAGGCCATAGACCGTATCGTTGGCGATGCGCACCGCATCCTCGACATCGTCATAGGGCTGGATGCACAGCACGGGGCCGAAGATTTCCTCCTGCGCGATCCGCATCCGTCGACTGACGTCGGAAAAGATCGTCGGGCGCACGAAATAGCCGCGGTTCAGCCCGTTCGGACGGCCGGGACCGCCGCAGACCAGCCGCGCCCCTTCCGCCATGCCGGCCGCGATCATCGCCTGCACCCGGTCATGCTGGGCGCGGTTGGCAATCGGACCCATCGCAGTCGTGGGATCGGCGGGATCGCCGACGACGATCGCCTCGGCCGCCGCCCTTGCCAGTGCCTCCACCTGCGCCAGACGCGTGGCGGGCACGATCATGCGGGTCGGCGCGCTGCACGACTGGCCGACATTGCGCATCGCCGACAGCACGCCCTTCCCCACCGCCGTGTCGAAATCGGCATCGTCGAGGAAGACGTTGGGCGATTTGCCGCCCAGTTCCTGCACGACACGCTTGATGGTCGGCGCCGCCCCTTGCGCGACCAGCATCCCGGCACGTGTCGATCCGGTGATCGACACCATGTCGACATCGCGATGCGACGACAGCGCGGCACCGACGACCTCGCCCGTGCCGTTCACCAGGTTGAAGACGCCGGGCGGCGTGCCGGCATCGGCCATCACCTCGGCAAACAGCAGCGCGCTGAACGGCGACAGCTCGCTGGGTTTCAGGACGACGGTACAGCCGGCGGCAAGCGCCGGGGCGACCTTTGCCGTGATCTGGTACAGCGGCCAGTTCCACGGCGTAATGAGCGCGGCGACGCCGATCGGTTCGCGGGCGATGGTGAACCCGGCCTCTTCGCGCAGGAAGCGGTAGCTGCCCAGCACTTCGATCTGGGCGCGGACATGGGCGATACCGGCGGGAACCTGCGACGCGCGGGCAAAGGCGATCGCCGAGCCCATTTCGGCGGAGATCGCCTGCGCAAAGGTTTCGGCGCGCTCCTCCAGCAGGTCGACGATCCGCTGGAGCAGCGCGATGCGATCCGCGACCGATGTTTCCGAAAACGAAGCGAAGGCGCGCCGCGCGGCAGCGACCGCCAGGTCGACATCGGCCGCGTCGCCCATCGCGATCGCGCCGATCGCGCCCTCGCTGGCCGGATCGACCACGGTACAGCGCGGTGCGATGCTGCGGTCGACCCAGCGGCCGTCGATGTAGAAGCTGGTGGCGTGGGCGCTGCCCGGAACGTCGATGACCATGGCCGACAGCTTAGCGCCGCAAGACAAGGGGATCGTGCCAAAAACAGCGGCGTAGGGGTATCTTTGTGCCGCACGGCAGATGCTGCCGCGTGCGACATGCCACGCCCTACAGGTCGAGCGTCAGGTCGCTGCCACCCGCGCGCGATACGCAGGCGGTCATCCAGCGGCCCGATCGACGATCGGCGGGGGACAGGATCGCGTCGCGATGCTCGATCGCGCCGTCGACCACGCCGACCAGACACGCGCCGCACACCCCCATGCCGCACGACCGGTCGAGCCGCACCCCGGCATCGGCCAGCGCATCGAGCAGCGACCGGTCGGCAGGGACCGATACCCGCCGGCCAGAGCGAGCCAGCGTCGCGACGAAGGGGCGCGGCGGCGCGGCATCCTGTGCCGACACGCCAAAGGCTTCGCGGTGCAACGTGCCCTCGCGCCAGCCGGCGGCGCGGGCGGCATCGAACAGGCTGTCCATGAACGCGGCCGGGCCGCAACTGTAGAGATGGCGTCCGCGCGCCGCGCCGGCGACGATCGCGGCCATCCGCGCGGCCTGTTCGCCGCGGGACAGCGCGATGTGCAGTGTGGCGGCATCGCCCAGTTCGGCGGCGATGACGTTGCGAAACGGCATCGATTCGAGCGCACGCCCGAAATAGTGCAGCTCGAACGCGACCCCTTCCGCGCGGAAATGGCGGGCCATGGCGAGGATCGGGGTGATGCCAATGCCGGCGGCGACCAGCACTGCGTGGCGTGTGCCGCGCACGACCGGAAAGTGGTTGGCGGGCGGCGTGACCAGCAGTTCGGCCCCGGCGACCAGCGCGTGCATCGCCAGCGAACCGCCGCGCCCTGCCGGATCGGCCCGCACCGCGATCCGGTAATCCGCACGCTCGCCCGGCGCATTGGTCAGCGAATACTGCCGCAACAGCGTATCCGACAGCCGCACCGCGACATGCGCGCCGGGTGTGGCGACGGCGATCGGGCCGGGATCGACCGGCACCAGCCGGAACGCCTTCACCCCGTCGCATTCGTCGACGACCTCTGCGATCCGCATCCGGACGAAGCGGGGCGACGACACCGGATGGCGTGCCAGCCAGCTACGCAGCCCGCTGACCGCCAGATAGACGATGCTGGCCATCGTCAGCAGCGTCGCGACCAGCCCGGCGGTCCCGCCGACCTTCCCCTGATGCACCGCATAGCCCCAATAATAGAGGCGGGCCCCGGCGGGGGTGTCGGCATAGCGGCGATGCAGCAGGATGCGACCATCGCCGGGATCGGCAAAGAAATATTGCCGCCCCTCCGGATTGCGCGCGGCGGGATCGTGCAGGTTGATCTCGATCGCCGCCGTCGGCGCCTTGGGCGCGCGGATCATCGCCTGCGCGGGAACATAGCCCAGCCGTGACAGCACACCGCGCCAGGCCTTGGCATAAGCGACCGGACCCGATTGCACGGGCACGACCGGCTTGACCGCCGCCACGCTCCCGGTCGCACGATACAGCAGGTCGGCGACGGCGGGAAAGGCCAGCGTCATCCCCGCCAGCGCGATCGGCAGCGCCAGCGGCAGGACCGCCGCGCCGACCAGCCCGTGACGCGCACGCCGCCGGGTCCGCCCCCTGGGCAGACGCCCCGGCCGCAACGCCGATCCCCATGCCCCCCGCCGACGCGGCCACCACAGCCACAAACCGGTCAGCGCCAGCAGCGACAGCGCAGTCGCGGCGATCCCGGCCACAGCCTTGCCGAGTTCGATTCCGAGGAAGATCAGGCGGTGGAGATATTCAGCGATCCCGTCCCACTCGGCATAGCGCGATCGAACGTCCCGCAGCCGGCCCGAGCAGGGATCGACATCGACCTGCACCGCATCGACGAAGCGGATCGACAGCGGCTCGACCGGATCGGCGCGCAGCCACAGCGTATCGAACGCAACGCCGGGATGCCGTGCCGATGCCAGCGCGACGGCGTGCGCCAGCGCTTCGGGTGTGGCGCAATGTCGCGACACAGCAGGATGGGTGGCCGACGCCGGATCGTGGCGCAGCGCCATCATCGCACCGGTGGCGGCCATATAGGCGGCCAGCATCCCGACGGTGAGGCCGACCCAGCGGTGGCCGCTCTGCAAGGCGCGCCGAACGATCATGTCCGGCGCCGCGCCGTCATTCGGCGATCGATGCGGTCAGCCGCAGCCCCAGCACCACGGCGTTGCCGACCCTGGGGTTCAGGCCCGGCGCGATCACATACTGGACATGCGGCTGCACCCCCAGCCAGTCGGTCAGCGCCAGCCGGTGGTTCAGTTCGATCACCCCCTCCCCGCGCGGCGCGATGCCATATTCGGCGCGGACCAGCGCCCGCATCGCGCTGCTGCCGCCGGCATAGGCGATGGCGATCCCGGTATCGTCTTCCGGCCGACCGGGTATCCATCCGTGCCCAACCACGCCGATCGACGAAAATCCGCCGAACATGTTCACCCGGTCGTCGGCGGTGCCCAACCGGAAGAAGCCGCGCAGCCCCCGCGCACGGTCGCCGCTTAGCTGCGCCTCGCCACGGACGTACAGGCCCTGATTATGAGCCCGCCGAACGACGACCGCCGCGCTGCCCGCATCGAACCGGTCGTCGCTGCGCGCGGAATAATGCCATCCGCCCGCCAGCAGGCGCACGACCCCCAACTCGACATCGGCCTCCCCGATCAGCAGCGCCCCGTCGCGGCCGGCCAGTCCGACCCACATCCGGCGTGGATGGCCCGGATCGTTGGGCACGCCATCGGCGGCGGCGGCGCGCAGCGTCACCCGGTCGCCGAGCTTCACCTGCCCACGTACCGCCAGCCCCGTGCTGGGAAAGGTCGACGGACCGCCGGCGCCCGACGCGCCCAGTTCGGTCCCCATGCCGAACGCGCTGTTGACGAACAGCAACGACGTCTGCAGCGCGTCGAATTCGCTGTTCACATCGTACAGGCCGGTCTTTACCGACCAGCGATCATCGGCGCCGTGATGTTCGGCCCATGCCTCCAGCACCCGGAACAGCGGCACGCCCGCTTCGATGCTCGACACGATCTGTCCATCGCCGATCAGATCACCGCTGAAGCTCGCACCGTTGTTATAGAAGCCATGGACCAGGATGGTGGTGCGCGGCGCCACGCCCAGCGCGTCGAGGTCGGCCGTCGCGATCGCGCTGACATTGTTGATCCAGCGCGTGCCCCGCCGCTTGCCCCCCGACACTGACGACAGCAGATCGCCGGTATAGGCGAGTTGCAGGACCAGCGGGTCGCGCGCCTCCACCTCCGGCAGTTCGACATTGCCCGGCGCGCGTTCGACACTGGGCGCGGCGACCTGCGCGCTGGCAGAGGCGGTGCCGACCACCGACAGCGCCAGTGCCGCCCTGACCGCCCTGCCCCACTCCAGCCGCATATCCCCGTCCAACCCGCCTGCGCGACGCCACGTAGCCGCGGCGATCGATCCTGTTCCGATGCAATATTGCGCGATGGGCGCAGCGATTTTCGCCGTAGGTTGCGGGCTTTCGCACGCTTCCTGCCGTTTGCGGCGCCATGACCGCGGCACAAGATGCCGTCCAGCGCGCAGATCGGCCATCGACCTGTCGCCGGCGGCCCGGCCAGCGGGGTTGACCATGGCTTCGCACCGGGGACATGCTGCACCCCTTGCCGTGGGGATTGCCATGTATCACCGTTTTGCCGACATCATCGACGCCGTGACCGCGATCCGGCACGACATCCATGCCCATCCCGAACTGGCCTTTGCCGAACACCGCACCGCCGCGCTGGTCACCGAACAGCTGGCCGCTGCCGGGTTGCGGGTCACGACGGGGATTGGCGGGACCGGGGTCGTCGGCACGCTGACCCATGGCCGGCCGGGCGCGACGCTGGGCCTGCGCGCCGACATGGACGCGCTGCCGTTTCAGGAACAGGGCGCGCCTGACTATGCCAGCACGACGCCCGGCGTGTTCCACGGTTGCGGCCATGACGGACATACCGCGATCCTGATCGGTGCCGCGCGGCATCTGGCGTCGCTGCCGCCGTTCGACGGCACGATCCACTTCATCTTCCAGCCGGCCGAAGAGGGGCAGGCCGGCGCGCGCGAGATGATCCGCGACGGCCTGTTCGACCGCTTTCCGTGCGATTACGTCTTTGCCCTGCACAACTGGCCCGACCTGCCGGCGGGCGAGTTGCAGACCCGGCCCGGCCCGATCATGGCGGCGGCGGACAAGTTCGAGATCGCGATCCATGGCAAGGGCGGTCATGCCGCGCAGCCGCACACCACCCCCGACGCGGTACTTGCCGCCGCGCAGCTGGTGACACAGCTCAACACCATCGTCGCCCGCCGCGTGCCGCCGACCCGTTCCGCCGTGCTGTCGGTCACGCAGATCGCGGGCGGACAGACGCACAACGTCATCCCCGCCGACGTACGGCTGGTCGGTACCGTCCGCACCTTCGACCCGCAGGTACAGGATATCGTCGAGGCGGCGGTGCGATCGATGGCGGAGGGGATCGGCATCGCCACCGACACGCGGGTCGAGGTGACCTATACCCGCTATTACCCCGCAACGATCAACGACCCGCAAGCGGCGGCGATCGCGCTGGCGGCGGCGGCCGATGCCGGGTTGCCCCATGCGGAGGCACCCGACCCGGCGTTCACGTCCGAAGACTTCTCGTTCATGCTGCAGGCGTGTCCGGGGGCCTATGTCTGGCTGGGGCAGGCGCGCGCGGGGGCGGAGAATGCGGCGCTGCATCACCCGCGCTACGACTTCAACGATGCGATCATCGGTCCGGGCATTGCATGGATCACGGCGCTGGCCGGGCGTGTGGTCGGCGTACCCCAAGCATAATATGCCGCACCCCCTGCCGAGCCATGCCGCGCAATCGGCAGGATATTGCTTGGGCACCGGGGAAACGACGACGCAGCACGCCATGCCGCCGGTATCGTCACGGCCATACCTCTAGTCAGGAGTGAGGAAATGGCCGGTCTTCGTCCGAAATATATCAGCTTCGATTGCTATGGCACGCTCATCAACTTCGAAATGGCCCCGGTCGCGCGCACGCTCTATGCCGACCGGGTTGCGGCCGAAGCAATGGACCGCTTTACCGCCGATTTCTCCGCCTATCGCCTTGATGAAGTGCTGGGCGCGTGGAAACCGTATCGCGACGTCGTGGAGGGCGCGCTGCGCCGGACCTGCGCGAAGAACGGCGTCGAGTATCGCGACAGCGACACCGCCACGGTCTATGCCGCCGTTCCGACGTGGCGGCCCCATGCCGATGTCGTCGAACCGCTGAAGCGCGTCGCGGCCGAATATCCGCTGGTCATCCTGTCCAATTCGATGGTCGACCTGATCCCGCACAGCGTCGAGAAGCTGGAGGCGCCGTTCCACGCGGTCTACACCGCGGAGGAAGCACAGGCGTACAAGCCGCGGATGCAGGCGTTCGAATATATGCTCGACCAGCTGGGCTGCAATCCGGAGGACATGCTGCACGTGTCGTCCAGCTTCCGCTACGACCAGATGACGGCGTACGACATGGGCATAAAGATGAAGGCGTTCGTCGATCGCGGGCACGAGCCGGTGAACCCCTATTACGAAGTGAACGTGATCCCGAGCATCGCCGGGCTGCCGGGACTGGTCGGCCTGTGAGCGTCGTTGCCGAGGCGCGCGCGGCGGTGCTGCCGCAAGACTGTATCGACCTGCGCGCGTTCGTCGCCGATGCCGAAGCCGGCGTGGTAGCGAGCGAAACCGGCGATGCGTGGGTTTCCACGCGCCGCATGGCGACGCCGCCGGGCGGACCGGTGTCGATCGGCGCGCTGGCCCTGTCGGGTGAGGGCCATGTCGACGCGCTGCCGGGGGACGAGTTCGTCTTCGTCGTCGACGGCACGCTGACCATCGGCGACCTGACGCTGGGCCGCGACGAGAGCGCGATGCTGCCCGGCGGGATCGGTTTCGACTGGCGGGCGGCGGCGGGGACGCAGGTCGTCGTCATGCGCTGCACCGGGGGGACGCCGGGGGCATCGGCGCCGGTCGCGATCGACCTGTCGCCGACGCGTGTGCCGTCGAACCCACCGGCCGCCGAGCTGCTGCTGTCGGACGCGCCGCAATGCCACAACCACACCGATTACAAGTCGGCGAGCGGGGAGTTTTCCGCCGGCACCTGGGCATCGACGCCCTATCACCGGCGCAACAACCTGTACCCGCATTGCGAGCTTATGCACCTGATGGAAGGGTCGGTGACGTTCGAGGATGCGGCCGGCACCGCCCACCGGTTCGAGGCAGGCGACCTGTTCGTCGTGCTGCGCGGCGCACGGTGTTCGTGGCTGTCGGAAGAGGATGTGGTGAAGGTCTGGGCGATCTATCGCCCCGTCGAATAGCCGCGTGAAAAGGGCCGCCCGGCCGGGGGAATTTCCCCGGCCGGGCGGCCCTTTTCACGTCCGGCTTACAGATATTTGAGCCACCAGATATCCTTGCGCCGCTGCTTCAGCCCGGCGAACCAGCGCGTCGGGAAGAACAGCACTACCAGCAGCCCGGCATACCACGCCCAGATCCAGCCGAGATTGCCGAGCGCGAAGACCGTGCCATGCGTCGGGCCCCAGATGGCGAAGGCGATCAGGTACAGCACGCGCAGCACATAGAGGTGGAGCAGATAGTAGAACATCGGTGCCCCGCCGAACGTCGCCAGCGGCGGGATCAGCCGCGACGACTGAAACCGTTCGAAGACTGCGAGCAGCAGCGCGCCGATCCCGACCGTCGGCATCAGGAACAACAGCGACGCCGGATATTTGGTGAGCGCGAGGAAGCTGATCGTCGTGCGCAGCGGCGTGCCGGCATCGTACCACGGCCGGTCGCCATAGACGTTCGTCCAGCGCAGGACGACGAACCCGACGATCAGCCCGACGCCCAGCAGCACCAGCCGCCGCTGCCGCACCGCCGGATCGGTGCCTTTCGCAAACCACGGGCCGATGCCATAGCCGAGCAGGATCAGCCCGATCCATGGCAGGACCGGATAGGTCGTCTTCCACGTGATGCCGAGGAATTCGAACGCGGCGCGCTGGTGCAGCATCGCCCACGGCACGAAGAAGCGGTCGCCGGGCGCCAGCACGATCCCGTCGAGCAGATTGTGCCCGCACACGATTGCCAGCCCCAGCGCGACGATCACCGTGCGCGAGAAATGCACCGCCCCCGCCAGGCAGATCATGCTGACGCCGATCGCCCAGATCACCTGCAACCACAAGGTCTGCGGCGGGAACTTCGCCGACCATGCGAACGACACGAAGCTGATTTCGAGGAACAGCAGGAACGCACCCCGCCGCAACAGGAAGTCGGAGACTTCCGCCCGCGAATGCTTCTGGCCATAGAGATACGCCGACAGCCCGGTCAGCGCGACGAACACTGGCGCGCAGATCGTGCTGAGCAACCGGGTGAAGAACAGCGCCGGCATCACCGTGCGCGCATCGACCGGATCGCCGACCTGCAAGTGCAGGAAGAACGTCTCGCGCACATGGTCGAGCAGCATGATGACCATCACGAAGCCGCGCAACGCGTCGATCGACTGCAACCGCGTCGTCGCCACCGCGCGCGGAATCGCCGCCGGTCCGCCGCGCGCTCGCGCATCGCCGTCAAAGGCCGCCGTCGCCATAATCGCCTCCCATCGCCACCAGTCCCGATACTGCCATAGTCCGCCCGTCGCGTAACACTATATCACTGTTTTTCGGGTGTCGCGCGGTCGAAGCGGTCGTAGCGGCGGTGCTTTACCGTCGATCCTGCCGTGCCCCGGCGCGCGGTGGATCGGCGGCGGCGGCGCGTGCAGCAGATTATTGCGAAACCGGCGCAAGATCGAACGCTTCCCCTGCCAATTGGTGCGATACATCGTGCCGCTGCCCCGCATCGGGCGGTAATCCTGCACCATGACGCCGGCGGTCCGCCAGCCGGCGCACCGATGCACTGGCTGGAAAGGATGGCATAGTGGCGACAGCGCCGGAGATACGCCTCGACCTGCGACCGATGACGGCGGACGACCTGCCCGCCGCGCAAGCGCTGTCAAAGGGTGAACGCTGGCCGCACCGGGTCGAGGACTGGCAGATGATGCTGTCGGTCGGTGAGGGTGCGGTGGTCGAGGCGGACGGCGCGATCGTCGGCACGATCATGTGGTTCCCGACCGGTAACGACACCGCGACGATCGGCATGGTCATCGTATCCCCCGACCAGCGCGGCCGGGGGATCGGCCGGATGCTGATGGACCACGCGATCGAGGCGGTCGATTGCGGGCGGCTGCTGCTGAACGGAACGGCGGTCGCGGTACCGATGTACCGCACGCTGGGGTTCGAAGAGGTCGGCCGCATCGCCCAGCATCAGGGCACGTCGTTCCAGATACCGCTGGCAGCGCCCGAACCGGGCGAGCGACTGCGCCCGATCGGCGACAGCGACTATGTCCGCATCCAGGCGATGGTGGAGGACGGTACCGGCCTGCCGCGCAAGGCGACGATGAACGCCGTGCTGGACGCGGCGCAGGTCGTGGTCCTCGACCGCGACGGCGATCTGGTCGGGGTCGCGTGCTTCCGGCGGTTCGGACGGGGCTATTCGATCGGGCCGGTCATCGCGCCCTCGCTACGGGAGGCGAAGTTGCTGATTTCGCACTGGTTGGGTTCGCGCGCGGGCGATTTCACCCGCATCGACGTGCTGGCCGATAGCGGCCTGTCGCCATGGCTGGACGAGTTGGGGCTGTTGCAGGTCGACGGTGTGGTGACGATGCGGCGCGGCGATCCCCTGCCCCGGCCGGTCGGCGTCGCCCGGCCCTTCGCCATTCTCAGCCAGGCGCTCGGCTGATGGGCGCGATCACCGAAACGCCGCTGTTCGTCGACGCGATGCTGGTCGACGGCGCGTGGGTCGCCGCCGATAGCGGTGCGACGATCGAGGTCACCGATCCCGCGACCGGCGAGACCATCGGTACCGTGCCCGATGCCGGGACGACCGACACCGAACGCGCCATCGCGGCGGCCGACCGCGCGCTGCCGGCGTGGAAGGCGCGGACCGCGGGCGATCGCGCTGCGATCCTCGAACGCTGGTACGCGCTGATCCTCGACAACATCGATGACCTCGCGCGGATAATGACGACCGAGCAGGGCAAGCCGCTGGCCGAGGCCGCCGGCGAAATCCGATACGCCGCAAGCTTCGTGAAATGGTTCGCCGAGGAAGGCCGCCGGATACGCGGCCACGACATTCCGTCGCCGTCGCCCGACCGCCGCATCCTGGCGCTGCGCGAACCGGTCGGTGTGTGCGCGGCGATCACGCCGTGGAATTTCCCGGCGGCGATGATTACCCGCAAATGCGCGCCCGCGCTGGCGGCGGGGTGTACCGTCGTGGTCAAGCCATCCGACCTGACCCCCTATACCGCGCTGGCGCTGTGCAAGCTGGCAGTCGATGCGGGTATCCCGGCGGGCGTCATCAATATCGTGACGGGTATGCCGCAGGCGATCGGCGCCGCGCTGACCAGCAGTCCGATCGTGCGCAAGCTGTCCTTCACCGGATCGACGCGGGTCGGATCGCTGCTGATGCAGCAGTCGGCGGATACGCTGAAGCGGTTGAGCCTCGAACTGGGCGGCAACGCGCCGTTCATCGTGTTCGACGATGCCGACATCGACATGGCGGTGGCGGGCGCCATCGCCAGCAAGTTCCGCAACGCCGGGCAGACCTGCGTCTGCGCCAATCGCATCTTCGTGCAGGACGGCATCCATGACGCCTTCGTCGCGAAGCTGGGCGACGCGGTGCGGGCGATGAAGGTTGGCGACGGGCGCGATGCGGCGACGACGATCGGCCCGCTCATCAACGCGGCAGCGACCGAGAAGGTCGCGGCACACCTCGACGACGCCTTAGCGCGGGGCGCGGTCACCGCGGCACAGGGGCAGGCGTTCGGCGATCCCGCGCGATTCTCGACGCCCGTCCTGCTGACCGGGGCGCAGGCGACCATGCGGCTGGCGACCGAAGAGACGTTCGGCCCGCTCGCCCCCGTTTTCCGCTTCACCCATGAGGCGGAGGCGATCGAACAGGCCAATGCGACCCCGTTCGGCCTGGCCAGCTATTTCTACACCGACGACCTGCACCGAGCGTGGCGCGTGGCGGAGGCGCTGGAATTCGGCATGGTCGGGTTGAACACCGGCCTGCTCGCGATGGAAATGGCGCCGTTCGGCGGGGTGAAGGCGTCGGGCCTCGGCCGTGAAGGCGGCGTCGAGGGGATCGACGAATATCTGGAAACCAAGGCGTTCCATTGGGGCGGCCTGAAGCTGTAGCGAAGGACGGAAGAGACAGATGAACGGTTCGCGCAGCTACCGCGTGGCGGTGATTCCGGGCGACGGGATCGGCAAGGAAGTGGTCCCGGCGGGCGTCCGCGCGCTGGAGGCCGCTGCCGCGCGCCACGGCTTTTCGGTGGAGCAGCAATGGCATGATTTCGCCAGCTGCGACTATTATGCCCGGTACGGCACGATGATGCCCGATGACTGGAAGGAACGGATCGGCGCGGTCGATGCGATCTTCTTCGGCGCGGTCGGATGGCCCGACACGGTGCCCGACCATGTGTCGCTCTGGGGATCGCTGATCCAGTTCCGGCGCGAGTACGACCAATATGTCAATCTGCGTCCGGCGCGGCTGATGCCGGGCGTCCCCTGCCCGCTGGCCGGGCGCGGGCCGGGCGACATCGACATGATGATCGTGCGGGAAAATACCGAGGGCGAATATTCGGCGGTCGGCGGCATCAGCTTTCCCGGTACGGCGCGAGAGATCGTGCATCAGGAAACCGTGATGACCCGCCACGGCGTCGACCGCATCCTGCGCTATGCCTATGAACTCGCGCAATCGCGGCCGAAGAAGCACCTGACCTCGGCCACCAAGTCGAACGGGATCGCCATCACCATGCCGTGGTGGGACGGCCGGGTCGAGGAAATGGCAAAGGCCTATCCCGACGTTCGCACCGACAAATATCATATCGACATCCTTGCGGCGCAGTTCGTGATGAACCCCGACCGGTTCGACGTGGTGGTCGCCAGCAACCTGTTCGGCGACATCCTGTCCGACCTTGGCCCGGCCTGTACCGGTACGATCGGCGTCGCGCCGTGCGGCAACATCAATCCCGACCGGTCGGTGCCCTCGGCCTTCGAACCGGTCCACGGTTCCGCTCCCGACATTGCCGGACAGGGCGTGGCGAACCCGGTCGGACAGATATGGACCGCCGCGATGATGCTCGACCATTTCGGCGAGCATGACGCCGCCGCGACCATCGTGGGTGCGATCGAACGCGTCCTGTCCAGCCCCGCCGGGCGCACCCGCGACCTGGGCGGACGCGCCTCGACCGAGGAATGCGCCAAGGCGATCGCCGCTGAAATCGGCTGATCCATACCACGGCAGGAAATGCCGCGCCGCCGGTCAATTCGGCAGCGCGGCGTTTCCGCCGGCGGGATTTCGACAACCGCCAAGCCCATGCGCAGCCTAGCTTTCCAGGGTCCCGACTGGAACGCCCGAAAGGCTGGAAGCATGAAGAACGAACTGCTGATCGCGATGGACCGCGACCATCTGGTCCATCCGGTAACCGCGTGGCGCGCGCATGAGGCGAAGGGCGCGACCGTGCTGGAAAGCGGCAAGGGGCTGTTCCTGACCGATCGCGACGGGCGACAGCTGCTCGACGCCTTTGCCGGGCTGTGGTGCGTCAATATCGGCTATGGGCAGGAAAGCGTGGTCGAGGCCGCCGCCGCGCAGATGCGCCGCCTGCCCTATGCCACCGGCTATTTCGGCTATACCAGCGAACCGACCATCCGCCTCGCCGACCAGCTTGCCGGCCTGTCGCCCGACGGACTGAGCCGCGTGTTCTTCACGCTGGGCGGGTCGGATGCGGTGGATTCGGCGATCCGCTTCATCACCCATTACTGGAACGCCCGCGGCGAGCCGAAGCGCAAGCACATGATCGCGCTGGACAAGGGCTATCACGGGTCGTCGTCGACCTCCGCCGGCCTCACCGGCCTGCCCGCCTTTCACCGTCAGTTCGACCTGCCGCTCCGGTGGCAGCATCATATTCCGGCGCCCTATGCCTATCGCGACCCGCAAGGGCGCAGCGGCGACGCGCTGGTCGCCGCGTCGGTCGCGCAGCTGCGTGCGAAGGTCGAGGAACTGGGCGTCGAGAATGTCGCCGCCTTCTTCGCCGAACCGGTGCAGGGATCGGGCGGCGTCATCGTGCCGCCGGTCGGCTGGCTGAAGGCGATGGAGCGTACCTGCCGCGAACTGGGCATCCTGTTCGTCGTCGATGAAGTCATCACCGGCTTCGGGCGCACCGGCCCGCTGTTCGCCTGCGAGCATGAGGGCGTGACCCCTGACCTGATGAGCGTCGCCAAGGGGCTGACCGCCGGCTATGCGCCGATGGGCGCGCTGCTGATGGCGGAGCATGTCCATGCGGTCATCGCCGACGGCCCCGACAACCATTTGCCGATCGGCCACGGCCTGACCTATTCCGGCCACCCGGTCAGCGCGGCCGTCGCGCTGGAGGTGCTGCGGCTGTATCTCGACGGCGGCATCCTCGCCAACGGACAGGTGCAGGGGCCGAGACTTGCCGCGCGGCTGGACGGGCTGACCAGGCATCCGCTGGTCGGCGAGGTGCGGTACAAGGGGATGCTGGCCGCGATCGAGCTGGTTGCGGACAAGGGGACGAAGGCACGGTTCGATGCCTCGCTGGGCCTTGCCGACCGGCTAAGCGCCGCCGGATACGAACGCGGCATCATCTTCCGCGCGTTCGCCGATGGCACCATCGGCCTGGCGCCCGCTCTGACCGCGACCGAGGAAGAGGTCCATGCGATCGTCGACCGGTTGACCGCTGCGCTGGACGATGTGCTTGACCAGCCGGAGATCCGTGCGGCACTGCGATAGGCCGGGGAATAAATGGGGGTGGACCGATGAGCCTTGGACCGAAACTGGACCGGCTGGACTTCAAGATCCTGGCCCGGCTCCAGGAAAATGGCCGGATGACCAATGTCGATCTGGCCGATGCCGTCGGCCTGTCGCCCAGCCCGTGCCTGTCGCGGGTCAAGCGGCTGGAAAAGCACGGCTATATTTCGGGCTATGGCGCGACGATCAACCTTGCGAAGCTCGGCAGCACGCTGACGGTCTTTACCGAAGTGACGCTCAGCGACCATCGCACCGGCGACTTCAGCCGCTTCGAACAGCGCGCGCGCACCGTGCCGGAAATCGTCGAGGCACATCTGGTGTCGGGCGGCTATGATTACATGCTGAAATTCGTGACCCGCAGCGTCGCCCATTATCAGGAAGTCATCGAAAGCATGTTGGAACGCGACTTCGGCATCGAAAAATATTTCAGCTACATCGTCATCAAGTCGGCGGTGATCCGACGCAACCCGCCGATCGACCTGCTGTTCGACGGGCGCACCGAATGAACGCGCTGCTCTACACCGCCGCCCCGGCGCGCGGACAGGTCTGGGCCGGGATGATCGGTCAGGCCATTCCCGAACTGGCGGTGCGGTTGTCGCCCGATCAGGGTGATCCGGCGGACGTGCGCTATCTGGCGGCATGGACGCTGCCGGCGGGATTGATCGAGACTTTGCCCAATCTGGAGGTGCTGTTCTCGATCGGAGCGGGCGTCGATCAACTCGACCTGTCGCAGGTGCCGTCGCACGTCACGGTCGTGCGGCTGGTCGAACCCAATCTTGCCGCGGCGATGGCGGAATATGTGGTGATGACGGTGCTGGCGCTGCACCGCGACCTCTATGCCTATGCCGACCAGCAGCGCGAGCGGGTATGGCGTGCCTTGCCGCAGGTGCCGGCGGGCGAGCGGAGGGTCGGGATCGCCGGGCTGGGCCAGATGGGGTCGGCGGCGCTCGACGCACTGCGCCCGTTCGGGTTTCAGCTGTCGGGCTGGAGCCGCTCGCCGCGCGACGTGCCGGGCGTGAACTGCTTCCATGGCGACGACGGCTTGCGGGAATTTGCAGCGCAGGCCGACATCCTCGTCAACCTCCTGCCGCTGACGCCCGAGACGCGCGGCATTCTGGGCCAGCCGCTGTTCGCGCACATGCCCGAAGGTGCGGCGATCGTCAGTGCGGGGCGTGGCGGGCATCTCGACCCGGTGGCACTGGTTGCGGCGCTGGATAGCGGGCGGCTGTCGCGCGCGATCCTCGACGTGACGCCCATCGAACCGCTCCCGACGGACGATCCGCTCTGGTCGCATCCGCGTGTCGTGCTGACGCCGCATGTCGCCGCCGCGACCGATACCGAAGGGTCGGGCAAGGCGTTGATCGCGAACCTCAAGCGGCATTTGGGCGGCGAGCCGATGGTCGGCGTGGTGGCGCGCGACCGGGGGTATTGACGGCCCCCGCATCCCCCGCCGGTCGCGGGGAATGCGGGTCCGAACCCCTTACTCTTCCGGCGCGTGCGGCAGGGTGAAGGCGAGCGTCGCGGTGTGTTCGTAGCGGTCGAACTTCGCCGGCTGGTCGCTCGGCTGGGTAAGAACCGCGCGGATGACGTTCAGACCCTGATTGCGCACCGGCAGCGTGACCGTCCCGTCCGCCCGCGTGACTTGCGGCTTCGCATCGGGGTCGTTCACCATGTCGTTCACGACCTCCGCCCCCGCGACCGGCTTGCCGCGAAAGGTGATCCGATAGGTGAGCGGCTGGCCGAGCGTCGCCGGGATCGCCCCGACCGGCACGATCTGCAGCAGCTGCGCCGGGATCAGCGGCACCTGCCCTACGCCGGGGCCCTGGATCGTCACGGCATATTTGATCGTCGTCTCGGCGAATTTCGCGCCGGGCACCTCGTCCTTGCCTTTCTTCACGAATTCGCCATCGGGCAGCTTGGACCAGGTACCGTTGGGCAGTACCGCGCTCACCAGCGCCGGCTTCGCATCGGTGTCGACCACGACCACGGGGCCATCGGTGCGCAGCCGCGCGGCAACGGGCTTCAGCGCGGCATCCCATGCCTGGATGCTTTCCATCATCGGCTGGCGCTTCACCGCCTCCAGATCGTCGGCGCCGACGCCGTAGATGATCGCGAGCTGCTTGGCGCGCTGCGCAAACCAGATGCCATGTGCATCGGCGAGCGCGGGAACCAGCACCGCACCGCCCAGCACCAGCGCGGCCATCGTCGAACGAAGCCTGCTCATATCGTCTCTCCTGCAAAGAAAACGGGCGGCCATCCGGCCGCCCGCGGGGGATTCAGAACCGGAAGGTACCGCGCACCGACCAGCTGCGCGGTGCGCCGGGGAAAGTCCACAGTTGCGCATAGGAGCTGGGGAACCACGTTTCGTTGAACAGGTTGCTGACCTCCGCCGACAGCGACAGGTTCGTCGCCAGGTCGACCGACCCGAACAGCCGGACCAGCGCATAGTCGGGCAGCATATAGGCCGTACCGGTTTCCCCCAGCCGCTTGTCGACGAACTTGATGTCGCCGCCCAGCGTCAGCACCTTTTCGCCGAAGGTGAAGTCCTGCGCTGCCAGTACCGAAATGCTGTTGCGCGGGATGTTGATGAGCGGATCGCCCGCGCGGATGCTGCGCCCGAAATCGGGGTCCAACGCGTCCTCGGCAATCTCCGCATCGACATAGGCATAGGACACGGTGACGCGCGGGCCGCGCGGAATGCGGGCGTTCAGGTCGATTTCGAACCCCTTGCTCTTCGCCTTGCCGACGTCGAGCGAGAAGCCGGCATTGACCGGATCGACCGTCAGCACGTTCGTCTTGTCCATGCGGAAGAAGGCGACGGTGCCCGACAGCGTATCGTCGATCACGTCGAACTTCATCCCCGCTTCGTACGACGTCGTGGCTTCCGGGCGGAAGGCTTCGTTGCGGACGTTGACGCCGGTGTTGGCGCGGAAGCCCTGTGCATAGCTGCCGTACACCGTCAGCTGTTCGGTCGCCTTCACGCTGATCCCGGCCGACGGGCTGAACTTGGTGAAGTCCTGCCGGGTCTGGATGCCGTTCAGCCGGTTGTCGACCGTCTGGCGATAATCGTCGTAGCGGATGCCAGCCTGGAGCGAGAGCCAGTCGGTCAGCTCGATCCGGTCGCGCAGATAGACGCCCGCCGCCTTCGCGACTTCGGTGCGGCTCTGGAACGCGCCGAGACGCACCTGCGCTAGTTCCTGCGCCGTGAAATAGACCGGGTTGGTCAGGCTGATGGCGTTGGTCGCGATCAGTGTGGCGCGCGACGGATTGCCCGAGGCGAATTCCGCACGCTGCGCGGCCGTCAGATTGCCGGGGCGGAAGCGATTGGTGACGATATCGAGCTTGAACCATTCATAGTCCGCGCCGACCAGCAGGTTATGCTTGATCCCGCCGGTCATCAGGCTGCCCGACAGCTCGACGCGGGGGATGAAATCCTTGCCGACGAAATCGCGATAAACGCGCCGCCGCGAGGTGAACGCCCCCGCGATCGCACCGTTGACGAACAGCGGGTTGCGCCCGGCGCCGAATTCGGGGTCCTCGCCATAACCAGTCAGTTCGGTGTAGCGATAGGCGACGCCCAGCAGCGCGCGCCAGTTCTCGCCCAGCTTGTACTGCACCTGCAACTGCGGGCCGAGATTCAAGGCCCGGTTCGGCCCATCGGCCGGTTCGCCCAGGAAGCGCGAACGCGGCAATGCCTTCGGATTGCCGCCCAGCGCGATCACCCCGCGATCGAACGGCACCTTCTGCCGGCTATATTCGAACTCCAGGTTCGCGGTCAGGTCACCGGTCTGGAGCAGCAGGCTGGGCGTGATCGCGTGTTTCGACGTTTCGATCGTGTCGCGGTAGCTGTTGCCCTGTTCATAGGCGCCGGTCACCCGCAGCGCGAAGATTTCGTTGACCGGCAGGTTGTAGTCGAGTTCGCCGCGATAGGTTTCGAACCGCCCGACGCTGCCCATCACATAGCCGCCTGCCTGATCGAGCGTCGGCTTCTTGGTCACGATGTTCACCGTGCCGCCCGGTTCCCCCCGGCCGAACAGCGCGGAGGTGGGGCCGCGCAGGATTTCGATCGCCTGCACGCTGGAGGTATCGCGCGGGCCGCCATAGCCGCGCGCGCCGCTGAAGCCGTTGACGAGGAAGCCCGAGGGCGTGTTCGGGTCACCGACGAACCCGCGAATGGCGAAGGAGTCGAACAGGCCGCCGAACGCGTTCTGCCGCGCGACGCTGGCCGACAGGTCGAGCGCGGCGTCGAGCCGGGTGATGTTGAGCTGTTGCAGCGTATCAACCGACAGGACCTGCGTCGCCTGCGGCAATTGCTTCAGGGTTGTGTTACCGCGAAACGCCTGCAGCGTCCCGGTCACAAGGATTTCGGAGCCGGTATCGTCCTGCGTCACGTCATCGACCGGCGCTTCGGTCGGCGCGACCGCGACGGGCGGCGTGTCGGTCGGTTCGTTGGCATAGGCAGGTGCCGCGCCGGCAAGCCACGCCGCGCCAGCGAGCATCAGGTATCGGGTCGAACGCTTCGCCATGGAAAGATCCCCTTCAAAGTTGCCGCGTCGGTTGGCCCCTGCAGTTACCGGACACGTCTTTCGCGTGTCTCCGTGCGCCTCCGCTGCGATCGATTATGAGAATCGACACGTGGCATTTGCATCCGTGTGCGTGGGAGCGATCGTCGGTTTATGTCGAATCAGTGACGATCAGCGCACGATCTGCTTACGGTGTCGGACGGCGTTGGGAACCAAATTGCAGCACCGGCGTACTTGCCGGTTGCGCAGGCGTCAGCGGACCAGCTCGTCCTCGCCACGATGGCACAATATGCGGTTGCCATTGGACAGGGTGCGCAGCGGCGGCAGGTCGCGATCGCACCGTCCGGCGATCGCCACCGGGCAGCGCGGCAGGAACCGGCAGAGCGCCGGGCTTTCCGAAAGCTGCGCGAACGGTGGCGCCTGTCGCGGTGCATCGTTCGCCAGCCAGTCGGCACGCATTTCGGGCACCGACGCGATCAGCAGGTCGGTATAGGGATGGTACGGCCGCGCCGTATAGCTGGCCGATGGGCCGCTTTCGACCCGCGTGCCCTTGTACAGCACGACGATATCGTCGCACAGCGCCTGGACCGTCGCGATGTCGTGGCTGATGAACAGATAGGCGAGGCCCAGTTCGCGGCGCAGTTCGGCCAGCAGGTCGAGGATCGCGCCGCGCACCACCGTGTCGAGCGCCGAGGTCACTTCGTCGCACAGGATTACGTCCGGATCGGCGGCGAGCGCGCGGGCGAGATTGACCCGCTGCTTCTGCCCGCCCGACAGTTCGTCGCAACGCCGATCGATCGCTGCGGCGGGCAGCTTGGTCAGGTCCAGCAACCGCTGCACCCGCTTGCGCGCATCCGCGCCGCTGGCACCGTGATAGAAGCGGATCACCCGGCCGAGAATATCGCCGACGCTGTGCGCGGGGTTGAGCGCGGTGTCGGCGTTCTGGAACACGATCTGGATGCGGCGCAGTTCGTCGCGGCTGCGCTGCGCCAGATCGGGCGCGAGCGGTGTCCCGTCCAGCACGATCCGGCCGGCGCCGGGTGCCAGCAGTCCGGCCACGACGCGGGCGACGGTCGACTTGCCCGATCCCGATTCACCGATCACGCCCACCGCCCCGCCGCGCGGGATGGCGATCGACACGTCGGACAGCACCGGATTGGCCGCGCCATAGCCGGCCGAGACTCCTTCGATCGACAGCAGCGGCTGCGGATCGGTGGCCGGGACCGCGTGCGCACCGGCGATCACCGGATGGGCCGCCGCCATCAGCGTTCGCGTGTAATCGTCCGCTGGGGCGGCGAGCAGCGGCGCGGCGCGGTTCTGTTCGCGCACCCGCCCGCCGTTCAGCACCAGGATATGGTCGGCCATCTGCGCGACGACCGCCAGATCGTGCGAGACATAGATGCCGGTCGCCCGCTCCTGCCGGAACACGCGGCGAAATGCCTGCAACACCTCCACCTGCGTCGTCACGTCGAGCGCGGTGGTCGGTTCGTCGAAGATCACCAGGTCGGGCTTGGTGATGAGCGCCATCGCCGCCATCAGCCGCTGCAACTGCCCACCCGACAATTCATGCGGATAGCGTTCGCCGATCGTCTCCGGCGTGGGCAGCGCCAGCGCGCGGAACAGCATGACCGCCCGACCGCGCGCGCGCGCGCGGTCGGCGGTGCCGTGGATCAGCGCGGGTTCGATCACCTGCTCGATGATCCGGCGGGACGGATTGAACGCCGCCGCCGCGCTTTGCGCGACATAGGTGATGCGGTGGCCACGCTGTGCCGGCAACGACGCCGCTCCGCTGCCATCAAGGCTGGCATCGCCGACCCGGATCGTGCCCCCCAGCACCGCCCCGCCACGGGCATAACCCATCAGCGACAGCGCGATGGTGGTCTTGCCCGACCCGGATTCGCCGATCAGCGCCAGCACCTCACCCCGCGGCACTGCGAAGGATACGTCATCGACGATCCGTAGCAGCGACCCGTCGGCGCGGCGTACGGTGACGGTAAGGCCCGACACCTCGACATGGGGAACGTCGTTCATTTGCCCCGCCCGCGCGTTGCCGCGTCGATCAACAGGTTGACGCTGACCGTCAGGCTGGCGATCGCCACCGACGGCACGACGATCGCCAGCGCCCCCTCGCCCAGCCCGGTCACATTCTCGCGCACCAGCGACCCCAGATCGGCGTCGGGTGGCTGGAGGCCCAGCCCCAGGAAGCTGAGGCCGGACAGCAGCAGCACGATGAAGACGAAGCGCAGCCCGATATCGGCAAGCAACGGGCGCACCATGTTCGGAAAGATTTCCGCCAGCGCGAGGTGCAGACGTCCTTCGCCGCGCGCCCGCGCGACCTCGACATAATCCAGCCGGGCGAGGTTCACCGCCAGCGCGCGGGCGATGCGGAAATTGCCGGGGATATAGGTGAAGGCGACGATCAGCGTCAGCAGCACCAGCGACGATCCGAACACCGCCACCAGCACGAGCGCAAGGATCTTCGACGGGATCGAGATCAGCGTGTCCATGGTACGCGCGAGCAGTTCGTCGGCCCAGCGCGGCGCGACCGCCGCGGTCAGCGCGAGGCCGGTGCCGATGGTGCAGGCGATCGCCGCCGCCGCCGCCGCCAGCAGCACGGTGAAGCGCGCCCCGTCCAGCAATCGGCTCAGCACGTCACGCCCCAGATAGTCGGTGCCGAGCCAGAAATCGCGCCTGGCCCCGGCAAATACCTCCCGCGCGACGAACGCACCCTTGGGATAGGGGGCGATCCACGGGCCGACCAGCGCGATCACGATCCAGAACAGCACGACCGCCAGCCCGACCCGTCCGGTCGCCGACAGCGCGCGCGCCCGGCGCCACAGTCCGCCGCCGATCATCCGTGGCGCAATCGCGGATTGGCGAGGATCGCGACGACATCGGCGACCAGCATCAGCAGCAGATAGGTGGCGCAGAAGATCATCGCGCACGCCTGTAACAGCGGCATGTCGCGCGAGGTGACGGCATTGACCATCAGGCTGGCAAGTCCCGGATAGTTGAAGATGGTTTCGACGATGATCGCCCCGCCCAGCAGATAGGACAGGCTGAGCGCCATCGCGTTGACGATCGGTCCGATCGCATTGGGCAGGACATGGACGAAGATCAGCCGGAGCGGCCGCACGCCCTTCAGCCGCGCCATTTCGACATAGGGCCGGTCGAGTTCGGCGATGACCGCCGCGCGGATCATGCGTGCCATCTGTGCGATGACGACCACCGCCAGCGACAGCACGGGCAGCGCATAGCTGCGCAGGAACTCGCCCCAGCCTTGATCGGCGCGGACCAGCGTGATCGACGGCAACCAGCGCAGTTCGACCGCGAAGACCAGCACCGCGATGGTCGCGACCAGGAATTCGGGGAGCGCGACCATGGCCAGCGTCACGAAATTGAGCGCGGTATCGAGCCGCCGCCCGCGCGCCACCGCGCTCGCCATGCCGATGGCAAAGGCGACCGGCACCGCGAGCAGCGCGGTCAGCCAGGCTAGCGTCAGGGTGTTAGGCAGCCGTTCGGCGATGATGTCGCCGACCGGCTGGTGCGCCACCAGCGACTGGCCCGGATCGCCGACCAGCAGGCCGCCCAGCCACTGGGCGTAGCGAACCGGCGCCGGCCGATCGAGACCCATCTCGCTGCGCAGCGCATCGACCTGTGCCTGGGTTGCCCCCTGCCCCAGCGCCTCCTGCGCGGCGTCGCCCGGCAACATCGCGCTGAGCGTGAAGATCACCGCCGACACGAGCAGCAACGTGACCAGTGCCATGCCGCTTCGCTTCGCGATCAGGCGCAGCGGCACGGCCCAGCCCGACCGGGTGGCAGCCGCGCTCATGCGTCCCACCACACATATTCGGCAAAGGCATAGCCCATCAGGCCGCCCAGCGGGATCGGGTTCATCCCCTTCAACCGGCGGTCGATCCCGTCGAGCAGCGTGATGAACGCCGGAATGGCCAGACTGCCATGGCGATTGATGATCGTCTGCATGTCACCGTACAGCATCTTGCGCCGCGCCGGATCGACGGTTGCCCGCGCTTCGGCAAGCAAGCGGTCGAACGGCATACTGCGCCACCCCGCCTCGTTCATCGGCGAATTGGACGCGAACGACAGGCTGAAGGTCAGGTCGGCGGTCGGGCGCGGGTTGATGTTGCCGAAGGTCAGCGGATGCTTCATCCAGTGGGTCGACCAGTATCCGTCGCTCGGCACGCGATTGATCGCAAGGTTCAACCCGACCTGCGCGGCATGTTCCTGCAGGATCGATCCCATATCGACCGACTGGTTGGCGGCGGGCGAGACATAGACCGGCAGCCGCGCACCGACCAGCCCGGCCTTGCGGAGATGGAACCGCGCGCGGTCGAGGTCGAAGTGCCGCTGCGGCATGTTCGGATTGAACATCGGGTGGAAGGGCGGCAGCGGCTGGTCGTTGGCGATCGTCGCGAAGCCGCGGAACAGCGCGCGCTTGATGAGTTCGCGGTCGAACAGATGCTTCATCGCAAGGATGAAATCGGCCCCGGCGGTGATCGGATTGTCCCGCCGCATCACAAGGTCGGTATAGAGGCCCGACGGCGTTTCGACGACATCGTGGCTGCCCGACTGGCGCACGCGCCTGACCGATCCGGGACTTACCGCGATCACCGCATGGACGTCGCCTGACAGCAGCGCATTGACCCGCGAAATCTCGTCGGGGATCGCGATCAGCTCGATCCGGTCGAGATAGGGCCGACCCGGCTTCCAGTAATTCGGATTGCGCTGCACGATCGTCCGGATACCCGGCTGGAACGCCGACAGCGTATAGGGGCCGGTGCCGTTGGCGGTCGCGAAGCTGCGCGCATCGGCATCGACGATCAGGAAATGCGACTGCGCCAGGATCGCGGGCAGTTCCGGGTTGGGCCCGGTCAGCCGCAGATGCACGTCGAGTGGCCCGGTGGCGCGCGCGCCCTGGATCTGTTCGGCGATGGTCGCGACCTTCGATCCCGTTGCCGGGTCCTTGTGCCGCAACAGCGAATGCACCACGTCGCGCGCGGTAAGCGTCTTTCCGTTGTGAAAGGTGACGCCGCGCCGCAGGCGGATATACCAGTCGATATTGTCGCGGGTCTCGATCCGTTCGGCCAGCGCCATGCGGGCGCGGAGCTTGCCATCGAACTGGGTCAGCCCGCTGTAGAGCATATAATGCCGGATATAATCGGTCGACAGCCCGCCCTTGGCCGGGTCGAGCGTGTCGGCGGTCGAGCTGGCAAGGCTGGCGACGCGGATCGATCCGCCGCGCCGGGGCGTGGGCGGAACCGCCGCGTCGAGACCGGCCGGCAGCAGCCCGGCCGCCATCCCGCCCAGCAGCGCGCGCCGCGACAGGTCGAACGTCGCGTCGTTCATCGCGCCTGTCCTCCCGATCCTGTGCCGCACCGCGCCATGCCGATCCCCTGTCCTGACGATCCCAGAATAGGCGAAGCGCGGGTCAGCCCATGCCGAATTTGCCGCCCCGACGCACTTCGCGCCAATACCGTGCGGCATCGCCCGGCACAAAATGCCGCGCTTCAGCCGCGCATATCCTTCCACTTGTAATAGGCGCCGACCAGCGGCAGGAACCATGGCTTGCCGAAATGGCCGGGGATCGCCGGCCATGGCAGGTCGGCCAGCGGGTTCGTATCCGCCTCCCCCAGCAGCGCGCGTGCCATGCGTTCGCCCATCGCCACCGACATCTGCGTGCCATGGCCGCTATAGCCGGTCGCATAATGGATGCCGTCGCGCACCCCGGCGCGCGGCAGCCGGTCGGCGGTCATGTCGACGATCCCGCCCCAGGTATAGGCTACCGGCACGTCCCTTGCCGCTGGCAGCAGCCGGGCGAGCGCCTCGACCAGCACCGCGCCGCTCTTGGCATCGCTGCTGGGCGACGACAGCGCAAAGCGGGCACGGCCGCCGAAGATCAGGCGATTATCGGCGGTCAGGCGGAAATAATTGCCGATATTGCGCATGGTCGTGACGTTGCGCCGCCCCGGCATGACCCGTTGGACCATATCGGCGTCCATCGGCGCCGTCGCGACGATGAAGCTGCCGATCGGCACGATCCGCCGCCGCAGCCAGCCGAACGGGCCGTCCATCGATGCGCCGGTCGCCAGCAACACCTCGTCCGCCTCGATCGTGCCAAGCGGGGTCGTCACCCGCTTCCCCCCCGCCCGGCCCGGTGCGATCGCCGTCACCCGTGCCCCTTCGACGATCCGCGCCCCATGGCGTGCCGCCGCTTCGGCCAGCCCGACGACGAAGCGCCCGACATGGAGCGAGGCACTGCGCGGAAAAATCAGCCCGCCATAGGCATCGGGCGAGCGGATCTCGGCGGCCAGCGCGTCGCCCGTCACATGGGCGATATCGGGTTCGACGGTCTTGGCGAGATAGTCGGCCAGCGGCGCCAGCTTGGCGGCATGTTCGGGCTTGTCCGCCAGCTTCAGCTTCCCGTTGCGCACGAAGTCGCAATCGAACCCCTCTTCGCCGACGATCGCCTCCACCCGATCGACCCCTTCGTCGAACACGCGGTAGAGCGCGACGGCCGCGTCATGCCCGATCCGTTCGGACAGGGCGCGCAGGTCGCCGGCAAGGCCGTTGTTACACTGGCCACCGTTGCGGCCCGATGCCTCGCCCCCGATCCGCCCGCTCTCCAGCACGACGACATCGGCACCTTCCATCGCCAGCTTTCGCGCAGCGGCAAGGCCGGTCAGGCCGCCGCCGATCACCACGACCGATGCGCGCGTCGGGAACGGCGCGTCGCTTGCCCCGGAAAAACGCGGGCTGGTTTCCAGCCAATAGGATGCGAGTTTCATAATCCTGCCTTCGCGACCGCTGATTCCGCCCTGCCTAGCATGGGCCGAACGGCAGGATGTGGCGGAACGTCGCGAACGCAACATCGCGAACGCAAACGACCGAGGATCGCGCGGCAGGATATGCTGTCATTCAGGAAGAGCGCTGGGGCGGCATCGAATGATGCGCCATGGCGCGAGTGACGGGGCTCGAACCCGCGACCTCCGGCGTGACAGGCCGGCGCTCTAACCAACTGAGCTACACCCGCTCTCTAGCGAGGAGGCGGCCTTTACGAAGCCGCGCCGGGGCTGTCAACGCCGCTATTCGCATTTCCTGCATTTCGTTGCGCTGGCGGCACGTCCTGGACCAGCGTACCGTGTTCGAACAGGAAGCCGGCGATGTCCGGCTTGCCCGCACCCTTCAGCACCGTCTGGATGATGATGAGCAGCGGCACGGCCAGCAATGCCCCCGGCGTACCCCAGACCCAGCCCCAGAAGCTGAGCGTAATCAGGATCATCAGCGGGTTGATGGTCAGGCGGTGGCCTACCACCAGCGGCGTGATGACGTTCGCTTCCACCAGATGCGCGCCGATCATGATCGCGGCGGGCAGCAATGCCCACCAGATGTCGGTAAAGGTCATCAGCCCGCCCAGCGCCAGCAGCAGCGCGGCAAAGATCGGCCCCAGATACGGGACATAGTTGAGCAGCGCGACGATCCCGCCCCACATCAGCGGCGTCGGCATCCCGATATACCACAGCGCGCCTGCGACGATGACGCCCAGCATCAGGTTGATGAGGGTGATGGTGCCGAGATAGGCCGAGGTATCGTCGACGACGTTCTGGATCACCCGCGCGGTCGCCATCGCCCCGCCGAAGCTGCTCCGACCGGTGATCGCCGCGCGGCGCAGATTGGTCCAGCCGGCCAGGAAGAAATAGATGACGAGGATCGCGAAGAACATCTCCAGCAGCGCCGACGGCGCGGAGGTCGTCACCAGATCGAGCAGCGACTGCGGCGGCGCGACGCTGCTGGCGGTCTGCTTGGCCGGCGCGGTCGCGACATTGGCGATCAGGCCGTTCACGAACTTTTCGAGGCTGGCATAGAAATCGATCAGCGGCGCGACATTGTGCTGCACGCGGTCGATGCGGTCGGGCAGGATCTGTGCCCAGCCCCATGCCGGCACCACGATCGACGCCAACGCCCCATTGGCGACCAGCAGGAACAGCAGGACACAGAAGAATGCGGCGAGCGGCGCCGGAACGCGGTTACGCTCCTGCCATTCCAGCAACGGGACCAGCGCGATGGCAATGACGATCGCGGCGGTCAGCGGCAGGAAGAAGCGCGCGCCCGCCTGCAACGCGAACGGCAGCGCCAGCACCAGCCCGACACCCGCGATCAGCGTCAGCGCCGCCAGCAACCGGTCGCGGCGCAGTTCCTCGGTCGGGGCATCGACCACCGCCTCGACCGGATCGGATGGCGGCGTGGCGGCCGTACCGGTCGCCCCCGCGCGATCGACCGGCGGGTGGGAAGCGATCGAGTCGGGTGCGGAATCTGCCATAAACCTTGTCTAATCCCCTGTGGCGGTCCGCGCCATCGGCGGCGTAACGCACGGGCGGCGGGATTTGCGCCATCGCGGGCCGCCGGATATGGGCGTCGCCCGGCATGGCGCCGGTGGACTGGAGCGATGACGGACGACCAACGGGCGCCTGCCCCCCTGCCCCCTGCTCCCCTGCCCCCTGCCCTGACACCGATCATCGAAGACCTCGACCGGCTGTCGGGCATCGATCGGCGGCGGCGGCTGATCCCGATTGCCGGGCGCGACTTTTCCTCGAACGACTATCTGGGGCTGGCCGGGTCGCCGGACCTGCGGCACGCGGTCGAGGATGCCGTGGCGCGCGGCGTGCCCGTGGGATCGGGCGGGTCGCGGCTGTTGCGGGGCAATCATGCGGAACATGCGGCGCTGGAGGCGGAGGCCGCCGTGTTCTTCGGCAGCGAAAGTGCCCTGTGGTTCGGCAGCGGTTTTTCCGCCAATGCCGCGCTGCTGGCGACCCTGCCCCAGCGCGGCGACCTGCTCGTCCACGACACGCTGATCCCTGCCCGCGCGCCTGCCGGGAAGCGGATGGCGCGCGCGCCATCGGTCGCGGCAGGGCATAACGATCCGGATGCGATCGAGGACGCGATCCGCGACTGGCGGCGGCAGGGCGGCACGGGCAGCCCGTGGATCGCGGTCGAGAGCCTGTACAGCATGGACGGCGACCAAGCCCCGCTGTCGGCACTGGCAGCGGTCGCCACGCGCCACGACGCGATGCTGCTGATCGACGAGGCCCATGCGACCGGCGTGTTCGGTCCCGATGGCCGCGGCCTTGCCGCCGCGTTGGAGGGCCAGTCGAATGTCGTCACCCTGCGCACCTGCGGCAAGGCGCTGGGCAGCGAGGGGGCGTTGGTTTGCGGGCCGGCAGTGGTCACCGATTTCTTGGTGAACCGCGCGCGCGGGTTCATATTCTCGACCGCCCCATCCCCTGTGATGGCGGCGGCGGTACGCGCCGGGCTGCGTATCCTGCGCGATGAGCCGGAGCGGCGGGCACGACTGGTTGAGTTGGTCAGGCTGGCGGCCGAGCGGCTGGGACCGCTGGGCGCAAGGGTCAGCGGGTCGCAGATCCTGCCACTGATCGTCGGAGAGGACGGCCGGGCCATGGCGCTGGCATCGGCGCTCCAGGCGCGCGGGTTCGACGTGCGCGGCATCCGCCCGCCGACCGTCCCCGCCGGGACCGCGCGGCTGCGTATCTCACTGACGCTCAATATCGACGCGGGCGACATCGCCGCGCTGGGCGATGCCATGGAGGAACTGGCATGACCGTGATCGTCGTCACCGGCACCGACACCGATGTCGGCAAGACCGTGTTCGCCGCGGCGCTGACCGGTGCGCTCGGCGCATCCTATTGGAAGCCGGTGCAGGCTGGGACCGACGACGGCACCGACCGACAGCGGGTCGCGCGGCTGGCGGGGATCGCACCCGACCGCATCCTGCCCGAAGCCTATTCCCTCGCCACCCCCTGTTCCCCGCACCGGGCGGCGGCGATCGACGGGGTGACGATCGATCTCGACCGGCTCGTGTTGCCGCAGGTCACCGGACCGATCGTGGTCGAGGGCGCCGGCGGCGTGCTGGTGCCGATCGTCGGGACCACGACCTTTGCCGACCTGTTCACCCGCTGGGGCCAGCCGGTAGTGCTGGTCGCGCGGACCGCGCTCGGCACGATCAACCACAGCCTGTTGTCGATCGAGGCACTGCGCGCGCGCGGGGTGCCGATCCGGGGGGTGGCGTTCATCGGCGACGCGGTGCCCGACAGCGAGGATACGATCGTCCGGCTGGGTGGAGTCCGGCGGCTGGGGCGCCTGCCCTTCGTTCGGCACCTGACGCCCGATACGCTCGCCCGTGCCTTTGCCGACGGATTCGACGTGGAGGATTTTCGATGAGCGCGGTGTGGCATCCCTTTACCCAGCATGGCCTGCGCGAACCCATCCCCCGGATCGTCCGCGGCGATGGCGCGGCGCTGTGGAGCGACGACGGGCGGCGGATCATCGATGCGATATCGTCCTGGTGGGTCACGACGCACGGCCACAACCATCCGCGGATCGCCGCCGCGATCGCCGAACAGGCGCGGACGCTCGACCAGATCATCTTTGCGGGGCACACCCATGCCCCGGCCGAGACGCTGGCGGCGGAACTGTGCGCGATGCTGCCCGACGCGCTGACCCGCGTGTTCTTTTCCGACTCCGGATCGACCAGCGTCGAGGTCGCGCTGAAGATGGCGCTCGGCTATTGGCGCAATCGGGGTGCGGCGCGGCACCGCATCCTCGTGCTGGAGCATGGCTATCACGGCGACACGATCGGCGCGATGTCGGTCGGCGCACGCGGCGTGTTCAACCAGGCATACGCCCCGCTGCTGTTCGATGTGGGATCGATCCCGTTCCCCGATCCCGGCTGCGAACAGGCGAGCTATGACGCGCTGGAAGCGGCGTGTCGCACGGGCGCGGCGGCGTTCATCGTCGAACCGCTGGTACTGGGCGCAGGCGGGATGCGCATGTACCCGCCCGCCGTGCTGGCCGAGATGCAACGCATCTGTCGCGCGCACGATGTCCTGTTCATCGCCGACGAGGTGATGACCGCCTGGGGCCGCACCGGCACGCTGACCGCCTGCGAGCAGGCCGGGGTGGTGCCGGACATCATGTGCCTGTCGAAAGGGCTGACCGGTGGCGCCATCCCGCTGGCGGTGACGATGGCGAGCGAGGCCGTGTATCAGGCGCATTACGGGCCGGACCGGGCCACGATGTTCTTTCATTCGTCGAGTTACACCGCCAACCCGATCGCGTGTGCCGCCGCCAACGCCAATCTCGCGATCTGGCGCGAGGAACCCGTGGCAGGGCGGATCGCGTCGCTCGGCGAACGGCAGGGGCGCCGGCTGGCGGCGCTGGCGCAGCATCCGCGCGTGTCGGGCGCGCGCCGGCTGGGAACGATCGCGGCGTTCGAACTGGACGGCGACGAAGGGTACCTGTCCGACCGCGCCCCGCGCTTGATGGCCCGGTTCCGCGAAGCCGGGGTCCTGCTGCGGCCGCTGGGGACGACACTGTACGTCATGCCGCCCTATTGCATCGACGACGACGATCTGGACGCGATCTATGCAGCGATTGGCGAGGCGTGCGACGCGCGATGATCAGGACGCGGCGTTCCGGCGCCGCGTTTCCCAACCCTTGCGCGCGGCTGCCGACCGATCGGCGGCGGGGCGCTGCGCCGCCGCCTTGCCGCCGCGACGGGCCGAGGCGTGGGTATCCGGCTTGCCGCGTCCCGAGCCCGACTTGTTGCCGCCGCCCGAATCCTTGTTGACCGTCGCCCACGCGCGGGCCTCCGCCTCCTGCTCGGGCACGCCGCGTTCCTCATAGCTCTCGGCGATGTGCGCGGCCTTGCGCTTCTGCTTGTCGGTATAGCTGCTCTTGTCACCACGCGGCATATCAGTCCTCCATCAGTCTAACAATCAAAGGGTTAGACCAGTTTCATACCGACAGGATCGAAGTGTAGAGCGCGTGATAGCGCTCCGCCATCGCCTCCACCGAAAAGCGTTCGGCGACGATCCGCCGGCAATCCGCCCGATCGATTTCGCCTACCCTGTCGATCGCGGCGATGGCTTCGTCGAGCGTGTTTACGAGAAAGCCGTTAACGCCATCCTCGATCAGTTCGGGCATCGATCCGCGATCATAGGCGATGACCGGCGTCCCGCACGCCATCGCCTCCACCACCGAAAGGCCGAACGGTTCGTCGAACCCGATCAGGTGGAGCAACGCCCGCGCCCCGCCCAGCAAATCCGTCCTGGCCTTGCCGCCGACCGCGCCGTGATAGACGATGCGGTCGCCGTCGATATGTGGTTCGACGTCCTCGCGCCAATAGCGGTCGTCCTGCACGATGCCGGCCATGTGCAGGCGGCGGCCACTGGCGTCCGCGGCGGCGATTGCCTCCGCCGCGCCCTTGTCCGGGTGCATCCGGCCAAAGAACAGCAGGTCGTCGCTGCCCTCGGCATCGAACGGGAAATCGTCCAGCGGGATGCCGTGATGGATCGTCGCGGCATAGCGCAGCGACGGGTGCCGGTCGGCATCGCTGATCGCGACATACTGCACCCGGTCCTGATAGGGCGCATACATCGGCAGGATGCGGTCGGACGAAAAGCCATGGATCGTCGTCACCATCGGCGTGTCGACCAGGCCCGAAAAAGCATGGGCCGGGAAATCCGCCTGGTTATGGATCAGGTCGAACTCGCCCGCGCGTTCGAACACATGGGCGAGATGGGCGAACTCCCACACCTTCGCATCGATCGACGGGTCCTCGCTATAAGGCGCCGGCACCACTCCGGCGAGGGTCGCGGCGGTGATGCTGTCCTGCGTCGCGAACAGCGTGACATCGACCCCGCGCGCGACCAGTGCCTCGGTCAACAGGCTGGTGACCAGCTCCCACGGACCATAGTGGCGCGGCGGCGTGCGCCACGCGATCGGGGCAATCATCGCGATACGCATCAGGATACTTTCAGGATCAGCCCCTCGGCGGGGCGCAGATGGTGGGGATCGCCGGCATCGGCATGGGTCGACAGGATGACCTGTCCGGCCTCGACCATGATTACGGCGGGTCGGTCGCCAAGGTTCAGGACGATGCGATAGGCACCGCGGCGATAGGTCAGGACGTCGCCTTCCGCCCGTACGTCATCGATCGGCCCGGTTGACAGCGCCGACGTCGCGCGTCGGAATGCCAGCAGCCGGCGATAGAAGCCGAGCATCGATGCCGGATCCCCCGCCTGCGCCGCGACGTTCAGCGACAGGTGCGCCGGGTCGATCGGCAGCCACGCATCGCCGGTGGTGAAGCCGCCCTGCGCCGTCCATGGCAGCGGCGTACGCACCGGGTCGCGGCCCAGCCCCAGGCCGGGTTCGCGCAACTCGCGCGGGTCCTGTACCTTCTCCGACGGCACCTGCGCATCGGTCAGACCCAGTTCGTCGCCCTGATACAGCGTCGGCGTACCGCGCAGCGTCAGCAGCAGCATCGCCGCCACCCTTGCCTGCGCGTGGCCGACGCGGGTGGCGATGCGCGGGCGGTCATGGTTGCCCAGCACCCAGTTGGGCCAGCCACCCTCCGGCAACGCCGCCTCATATTCCACGATCCGCGCGGCCAGTTCGGCGGCGTCCCACTTCGCCTCGATCAGCTGGAAATTGAACGGCAGGTGGACGCCGGGTGCCTCTGCCGTACCGTAATAGGTCATGAGCTTCGGGATGGGCAGATAGATCTCACCGACCAGCACCGCGCCGAACTCGTCCGCCTGTCGCCGCATCGCGGTGCCGATGGCGTGGACCTCGGGCTGGTCGGTCGAGTTGAGCTGCAACACGCGGTGCATGTCGCCCATGTCTTCGCGGAAATCCGGATTGGGCGGATTGTCGGGAAAGTCGGCGTGTTTGACCATGTGCCATTGCACGTCGATACGGAACCCGTCGACGCCGCGATCGAACCAGAAGCGCATCGCCGCCAGCATCGCCGCCTGCACGTCCGGATTGCGCCAGTTCAGGTCGGGCTGTTCGGGCAGGAAGGCACGCGAATAATATTGGCCGGTCGCGGGATCGAACGTCCAGGCCGGCCCGCCGAAATCGCTGATCCAGTTGTTTGGCGGCCCGCCGTCCGGGGCAGGATCGCGCCAGATATACCAGTCGCGCTTGGGATTATCGCGCGACGAGCGGCTTTCGACAAACCACGGATGGCGATCCGAACTATGGTTCGGCACGAAATCGAGCAGAACGCGGATGCCGGCGGCATGGGCCTTTGCCAGCAGCGCATCGAAATCGGCCAGCGTGCCAAAGCGCGGATCGATGCCCGTATAGTCCGCCACGTCATAACCGAAATCGGCCATGGGTGACGGATAGATCGGCGAAATCCAGATGGCGTCGATCCCCAGATCGACCAGATAGTCGATGCGGTCGGCAATGCCGTTCAGGTCACCGATCCCGTCTCCGTCGCTGTCGGCGAAGGAGCGCGGATAGATTTGATAGATGGTGGCGGCCTGCCACCATGGTTGCGCGGATGAAACGATCGTCACGCACCGACAAGCCGCCAGCGGGCAAAGGGTTCCGCCTATTCGAACTCCATGATGACCGCATCGACCGCGAGGCTGTCGCCGGCGGCATGGGCGATGCGAGCAACGGTGCCGGGGCGTTCGGCGCGCAGGATGTTCTCCATCTTCATCGCCTCGACCACCGCCAGCGGTTGCCCGGCCTCGACCTTCTGCCCCTCGGCCACCTCGACGCGGGTCAGCAGGCCGGGCATCGGGCACAGCAGGAAGCGCGACAGGTCGGGCGGGACCTTTTCGATCATATGCTGCGTCAGCGCGGCGACATGCGGCGGCAGGACACGGACGCTATGGGTCGCGCCGCGTGCGGTCAGTTTCCACCCGCCGACAGTGCGCGCGACGCGAACGGCAAGTTCGTGGCCATCGATCCGTGCGACCACCACCCGCTGCGACGGACGCCAGTGCATCACGACATCGAGCGGCGCGTCGCCATCGATATTGACCAGCAGCCCGCCTTCATGGCCATCCACGCAAATCTCGAAGCGATGGTCGCCGATGGTGACGATCCGTTCGGTGGAGGGTGCCGGGCGCGTACCCAGTTGCCCGTCGATCGCGCGGACACGCCGCGACTGTTCGAGGTCGATCAGCACCGCGACCGCCGCCAGTTGCCGCAGCAGCACCGTGTCGGCCGCCGCGCCGTGGAAGCCGTCGGGATATTCCTCGGCAATGAAGCCGGTGGTCAGCGCCCCTTCGCGGAAGCGGGGGTGCTGCATGATCGCCGACAGGAAATCGATATTGTTGCCGACGCCCGCCAGTTCGAACCGGTCGAGCGCGGCGACCTGCGCATCGATCGCCGCCTCCCGCGTCGGTGACCAGGTGATGAGCTTGGCGATCATCGGGTCGTAGAACATGCTGACCTCGCCGCCCTCGACCACGCCGTCGTCGACGCGGGTGCGTGCCTCGGCCGTCACCCCAGCGAAGGCTGGGGTATCTCCGTTGGAGAGCGCATCCAATCCACCGGAAGACCCCAGCCTGCGCTGGGGTGACGGATCGGGCTGCCGGGGAGGATTGTACCGGGTCAGGCGCCCGGTGCTGGGCAGGAAGCCGCGATAGGGGTCTTCGGCATAGACCCGGTTCTCGATCGCCCAGCCGGTCAGCTTCACCTCGTCCTGCGTAAAGGCGAGCGGCTCGCCCGCCGCCACGCGCAGCATCTGTTCGACCAGATCGAGGCCCGTAATCTCCTCCGTCACCGGGTGTTCGACCTGCAGCCGGGTATTCATTTCGAGGAAGTAGAAGCTTTCCCCCGTCACGTCCGCGCCGGAGACGATCAGTTCGACCGTGCCGGCGCTGTAATAGCCGACCGCTCGGGCAAGGGCGACCGCCTGTTCGCCCATCGCCTTGCGCATTGCGGGCGTGACGAACGGCGATGGCGCTTCCTCGACCACCTTCTGGTGGCGGCGCTGGATCGAGCATTCGCGCTCGCCCAGATAGACGATGTTGCCATGCTGGTCGCCCAGCACCTGGATTTCGATATGGCGCGGGCTTTCGATGAATTTTTCGATGAACACGCGATCGTCGCCAAAGCTGGCCAGCCCCTCGCGCTTGGTCGCCTCGAAGCCCTCGCGGACGTCCTGTTCGCTCCACGCGAGGCGCATCCCCTTGCCGCCGCCGCCGGCCGATGCCTTCATCATCACCGGATACCCGATATCGGTCGCGATCCGCACCGCCTGCTCGGTATCGGCGATCTCGCCCAGGAAGCCGGGCACGACGTTGACCCCGGCTCCTCGCGCCAGCTTCTTCGATTCGATCTTGTCGCCCATCGCGGCGATGGCGGCGGGCGGCGGACCGACAAAGGCGATGCCCGCATCGGCACAGGCCCGCGCGAAGCTCTCCCGCTCCGACAGGAAGCCGTAGCCGGGATGGATGCAGTCGGCCCCGGTCGCCTTCGCGGCGGCGAGGATCAGTTCGGGGACGAGATAGCTTTGCGCAGCGGGAGCCGGCCCCAGCCGGACGCTTTCGTCGGCCATCATCACATGCGGCGCACGCGCGTCGGCATCGGAATAGACCGCGACGGTAGCGATCCCCATCCGCTTGGCGGTGCGCATCACCCGGCAGGCAATCTCGCCGCGATTGGCGACCAGAATCTTCTTGAACACGTCACTCTCCCGTCCGCCCCGTGTGTTCGGAGTCAGCATCAATTCCGGTGCAGTTCGGCCAACAGCCGCGTCCGTTCGTTCGTCATCCGCTCCATGCAGGAAAAGCGGGCCAGTGGCTGCGCGCTGCCGCCGCCATAGACCCCGCCCTCCCAAACGCATTGCGTATCGCGCAGTTTCAGCCATGCCCGCTGGCTTGCCAGCGCGGCGGCGGCAAAGCCGAAACCGCCCCCGCGTGACGTGTCGTTGGCATCGCGTGCCTTCATCGCGGCATAGGTCGCGCGCCATTCGCGCGTCATCGCGGCGTCCGACACCTGCCAGCTACGTTCGGCGCAGGCATTGGCCAGCGCCTGTGTCGGCGCCTTGCCGCAATTGCCGCCGACGGCATCGGCAAGGACCAGCAGGCTCAGCAGCACCCGCCCTTCCGCATCGGTTCCTCGGCAACCATCGGCGTCATGCCCAGCTTCGCCAGCAGCGCGGCATCTGCATCGTCGCCGGCATTGCCGGTCGTCAGCAGCCGGTCGCCGGTGAAGATGGAATTGGCACCGGCCATGAAGCACATCGCCTGCGTCGCATCCGACATGCTTTCACGACCGGCCGACAGGCGGACCATGCTCAGCGGCATGGTGATGCGCGCGACGGCAACGGTCCGGACGAATTCGATATCGTCGATCTTGGCCAGCGGGGTATCGGCCAACATGTTGCCCAACACCGTGCCCTCGACCGGCACCAACGCATTGACCGGCACACTTTCGGGATGGCGCGGCAGGGTGGCGAGCGCGTGGACGAAGCCGACGCGATCGGCGCGCGTCTCCCCCAGCCCGACGATGCCACCGCTACACACGTTGATCCCGGCTGCGCGGACATGCGCCAGCGTATCGATCCGATCCTCGAACGAGCGGGTCGAGATGATGTTGGCGTAGTTTTCGGGCGAGGTGTCGATGTTATGGTTATAGTAATCCAGCCCTGCCGCCGCCAGACGCTGTGCCTGATCGGGCGTCAGCATCCCCAGCGTCATGCAGGTTTCCATGCCCATCGCACGAACGCCTTCGACCATGGCGATGACCGCGTCCATGTCGCGGTCCTTGGGGTTGCGCCATGCCGCGCCCATGCAGAAACGCTGCGACCCGGCCGCCTTCGCCTCGGCGGCGGAAGCCAGCACCGCCTGCACCTCCATCAGCTTTTCGGCCTTCAGCGGCGTATCGGCGCTGGCCGACTGCGAGCAATAGCCGCAATCCTCCGGGCAGCCGCCGGTCTTGATCGACAGCAAGGTGCAGAGCTGCACCTGCCCCACAGCATGATGCGCGCGGTGGACGGTCTGGGCACGGTACATAAGTTCGTCGAACGGCAGGTCGAACAGGTCGGCGATTTCCGCGCGGCTCCAATCGGTGCGCACCACCCCCGTTTCCAGCGCCGGGGCAGCTTCGACAGACGCAATCACATTCATTCCACAGTCTCTCCAACCGGCGGCAGGTTGTGGCCGAGCAGTTTCAGCACCTCTGCCGCCGCATGGACTAGGTTGGTGCCCGGTCCGAAAATAGCCGCCACCCCGGCATCGCGGAGCAGCGCATAATCCTGTGGCGGGATCACCCCGCCGGCAATGACGCGAATATCGCTACGACCGGCATCCGCCAAGCACCCGATGAGTTCGGGGATCAGCGTATTGTGCCCGGCGGCAAGGCTGGAGGCGCCGACGACATCGACACCCTCGGCAATCGCCAGCTGCGCGGTTTCCTGCGGCGTCTGGAACAGCGGGCCGGACACGATGTCGAACCCCAGATCGGCAAAGGCGCTGGCGACGACGTTCGCGCCGCGATCATGGCCGTCCTGCCCCATCTTGGCGACCAGCATCCGGGGCTTGCGCCCCATGCGGCGTTCGACCGCCGCGACGCCCTCGCCCGCGCGCAGCCAGCCGTCATCATCGGCATGGGCCGGGCCATAGATGCCCTTGACCGGGGTCACCGACACCGCGTGGCGGCCGAAGGCAACCTCCATCGCCGCCGACATTTCGCCCAGCGTTGCCCGCGCACGGGCGGCGGCGACGCATAGCGCCAGCAGGTTGCCATCGCCCCGCGCGCCGTCCTGCAACGCAGTCAGCGCAGCCTGGGTCGCGGCTTCGTCCCGTTCCGCCTTCACCTGGTCGATACGGCGGATCTGGTCGGCGCGGACCTTGGCATTGTCGATCGAGAGGATGTCGATCGGATCCTCTTCCGCCAGCCGGTATTTGTTGACGCCGACGATGACGTCCTCGGCCCGGTCGACGCGCGCCTGCCGGGCGGCGGCGGCACGTTCGATATGCTCCTTGGGCAAGCCCGAATTCACGGCGTCGATCATGCCGCCCGCCGCCTCGACCTCCTCGATCAGCGCCCATGCCTTGTCGGCCAGTTCCTTCGTCAGCGCCTCGACATAATAGCTGCCACCCAAAGGATCGACGACATGGGTCATGCCCGTTTCTTCCTGAAGGATCAGCTGCGTATTGCGCGCGATCCGGGCGGAGAAATCGGTCGGCAGCGCGACGGCTTCGTCGAGCGAGTTGGTGTGGAGCGACTGGGTGCCGCCGAAAGTCGCCGCCATCGCTTCGACCGTCGTGCGGATGACGTTGTTGTACGGGTCCTGTTCGGTCAGCGAGACGCCGCTGGTCTGGCAGTGCGTGCGGAGCGTCTGGCTGCGCGGTGAACCGCCGAAATCGGCAATGATCCGGCTCCACAGCGTGCGCGCGGCGCGCAGCTTCGCGATTTCCATGAAGAAGTTCATGCCGATGCCGAAGAAAAAGGACAGCCGCCCGGCAAAGGCATCGATGTCCAGCCCACGCGCCATCGCCGCACGGACATAGGCCATGCCGTCGGCTAGCGTGAACGCCAGTTCCTGCACCGCCGTCGCCCCGGCTTCATGCATGTGATAGCCGCTGATCGAGATGCTGTTGAAGCGCGGCATATGCTCGGCGGTATAGGCGATGATGTCCGATACGATCCGCATCGATGGCTCGGGCGGATAGATATAGGTGTTGCGGACCATGAACTCCTTGAGGATGTCGTTCTGGATCGTGCCCGACAGCTTGTCCGGGCCGACGCCCTGTTCCTCCGCCGCGACGATGTAGAAGGCGAGGCAGGGCAGCACCGCGCCATTCATCGTCATGCTGACCGACATGGTGTCGAGCGGGATGCCGTCGAACAGGATCTTCATGTCGTCGATCGTATCGATCGCCACCCCGGCCTTGCCTACATCCCCCGCGACCCGCGGATGGTCGCTGTCGTAACCGCGATGGGTGGCGAGATCGAAGGCGACCGACAGCCCCTTCTGCCCCGCCGCCAGGTTGCGCCGGTAGAAGGCGTTCGATTCCTCGGCGGTCGAGAAGCCGGCATATTGGCGGATGGTCCATGGCCGCCCGGCATACATCGACGCCTTCACCCCGCGTGTAAACGGCGCGAAGCCCGGCAGCCCCGGATCGGGCGCGTCGGCGGCGGTGTAGAGCGGCTTTACCACGATCCCTTCCGGCGTGGTCCAGTTCAGGTCGGCGTCCTTCACTTCGCGCGCGGCGAGGTTCTGCCAATCGTCGAGGGTCGGGCCGGTCATCGCAAGGTCCCTATCGCCGGACGGGGGCGCAAGTCGAGGCAGGTCATGTCAGGCTCCGGTAAAACGGGGAGTACGCTTGGTGAGGAAGGCGGTGCCACCTTCGACGGCATCGCTGGTCGCGCGGGCGGTGCGCTGGGCCTCCGCCTCGCGCGCCATCGCAGCGGGATAGTCATGGTCGAGGGCGTAGGCGAGATTGGCGCGCATCAGGCCCAGCGCTACGGTCGGCCCGGCCGCCAGCCGCCGGGCGAGCGCCAGCGCTTCGTCATCGAGGCGCTCACCATCGATCACGGCATGGACCATGCCCCAGTCGAGCGCGGTGGCGGCGGGCACTCGTTCGCCGAGCATCATCATCCGCGCGGCACGGGCACGACCGATCAGGCGGGGCAGCATCCAGCTGGCCCCGCCATCGGGGACGAGGCCAATATTGACGAACGCCTGCAGGAAATAGGCGTCCTCCGCCGCTACGCAGAAATCGGCGGCGAGCGCGAGGCTGCACCCGATTCCTGCCGCCGCGCCGCGCACCGCACTGACGACCGGTACGGGCAGGTCGGCGATCGCCTGTAGCGTCGGGTTATAGTGGTTGGTGAGCGCGGTATGGGTCATGGCCGGCGCGTCGTCGCCGCTCAGCGCCGCCATGACGTCGGCGCCCGAGCAGAAGGCGCGCCCTACCCCGGTCAGTAAAACTGCGCGCGCACCGTCGAGGTTCGCCAACGCATCGCGGATCGCATCGAACATCGCGGGCGGCGCAGCGTTCAGCCGGTCGGGCCGGTCGAGCGTGATGCGCAGCACGTCGCCGTCGCGCGTCACCTGAATATCGCCTGCCATCGAATCGCTCTCCCGTATCTTTTGATACGGTTTGCGGAAAGGACGCGGCGATTGCCAGCCCAAACGCCAGCCGACAAAACGCGCGGCGGAGTTGCCCCCGCCGCGCCCGCCTTTGCCGTAGCGACAGGCTTACCAGAAAATATCGTACTCGACGTCCACGACCTGGCCCGAACGGACGTCCACCAGCAGCGCGTCGTTGTAATAGCGGACCCAGCGATACGGCCCCCACACTTCGGGCAGGCGATAGGAATAGGGATCGTTGATCCAGTAGTTCGACCCGAACAGGAACGAATTGAGCCTCACGCCCACACCGAACCGGCGATAACCGTAGTTCCAGCCCGACGGCGCATAATAGCGCGGCAGACGGTACAGGCCGCGGTTCTGCTGGCGATAGCGGTTCCAGTCGTAACGGTCGTCGCGTCGCCAGCCGCGATCCCACTGGCCGCCGCGTTCCCACCGGTTGCCCCGATCCCAGTCGCGGTCGCCTCGGTTCCAGTCGTTCCGGTCCCATCCGCGATCGCGGGTATCGCGATCCCAGCCGCCATTCTGCTGTTCGCGGCGCCATTGTTCGCGACGCCACTGATCCCGGCGATCGCGCTCCAGCTGGCCACGGCCATCGGTGCGCGGCCAGTCGCGGCGCAGCGCCTCGCGGTCGATCTGCCCCTGCGCGTCGCGCGGCGGGGTGCGGAAATCGCGGTCGGGGCGTGGTGCCGGCGAAGGCTCCGGCCGCCAGCCGCGATCCCCGCCGCGATTGCCCTGCTGCCAGTCGCGGCGCAGCGCCTCGCGGTCGACCTGCCCATCGGCGTCACGCGGCGGGCGCGGCCGGTCGAAGCCACCGCGGTCGCCCCGATCGCCGCGATCCTGCCAGCGGGGGCCATCGCCGCCGCGCTGCGGTTCGTTGCGCTGCTGCTCGATGCGCGGGCGTTCGGGGCGTGGCTGCGGCGCCTCGACGCGGACGTCGTTGCGGAATTCGGCGCGGGCGCCCGGCGTCTCGCCACCGGGCGAGCGTTCGATCCGCTCGCGCCCGCCGCGCGGTCCGCGAAACTCCGGTTCGGCCTGGGCCATGGCCGCCGTCGGGACCAGCGCCGACACGCTCAAAAGGGCCAACAGGAAACGGCTCTTCATTGTCTGCCTCCACCGCCGGATGTCGCCGGCTACGATGGATGCGGTTTATTACGGTTGCGATCAACCGTCGCTGAATGGCGGTGACAGCGAATTGAAAGAATACGGATCACTTGTCCGGCGGGGTCAGTGCCGGCGTTTCGCGCGCGGCCTCCGCCCGGTCGATGCCGGGGCGCGGCGGCGGCGCCAACGTCGCATCGCCGCGCGCAGCGGCCGCCGCCTGTCGCACCGCGTCGATCAGTCGCGGATAAATGCCGCAGCGGCACAGATGGTTGAGCGCGGCGGCGATCTCCGCCTCGCCGGGGTTCCGATTCTGCCGCAGCAGCGCAACCGTCGCCATGACGAAGCCGGGGATGCAGAAGCCGCATTGGACGACCTGCGCCGCGAGGAACGCAGCCTGCACCGGATGGCTGCGATCGCGCGCCAGCCCCTCGATCGTGGTGACGAAGGTGCCCTCCAGGCTGCCGATCGTCACTTGGCACGACTTTACCGCGCGCCCGTCGATATCGACGGTACAGGCGCCGCAATGGCCGGTGCCGCAACCATATTTGGTGCCGGTCAGGTTGGACACATCGCGCAACGCCCACAGCAGCGGCGTTTCCGGGTCGAGCCGATATTCCTGCGGCAGGTTGTTGACGGTGAAGCGGCTCATGCGGGCGACCTTGTAGGGGCTTGGCCCCCGCGACGCCAAGTCGAAACGCGTCGTTTCCGTCGACGGCCTTGAGTCCGGCGGATCGGCGCGCGACCTTTGGCACATGACCCTACCCACCCTGTTCGTGCCGCATGGCGGCGGCCCCTGCTTCTTCCTGAACCCCGGCGCAGCGCCTGACCCGATGTGGCGGCCGATGCAGGCCTATCTGGCCGGGCTGATCGATGCGCTGCCCGAACGGCCGCGCGCGATCCTGATGATTTCCGGCCATTGGGAGGCGGATCGGCCGACTGTCCATGTCGGCGGGCGTCCGTCGCTATTGTTCGATTATTACGGCTTTCCCGAGCACACCTATCAGTTGCGCTGGGATGCCGCCGGCGCGCCGGATGTGGCGCGGCGGGCGGCAGCGTTGCTCGAAGGCGCAGGATTCGCGACGGCGGAGGAAGCCGAGCGCGGCTGGGACCACGGCGTGTTCATCCCGATGATGGTCGCGGTACCGGGCGCCGACATCCCGCTGGTCCAGCTGTCGCTCGACCGCTCGCTCGATCCCGTCGCGCATATCGCGATGGGCCGGGCGTTGGCACCGCTGCGCGACGAAGAGGTGCTGATCGTCGGGTCGGGCATGAGCTTCCATAATCTCCGCGCCCGCGGGCCGTCGGTGACGCCGATCGCGGACGATTGGGATGTCGCACTGACCGCCGCCGTCACCGATCCGGACCCAGCGAAGCGGGCCGAACGCGTAGCTGCATGGGAGCGGCTCCCGCACGCCCGCTTCGCGCATCCGGAGGCCGAGCATCTGCTGCCGCTGATGGTCGCCCTTGGCGCGGGAGGCGACGATATTGCCGTCCGCGACTATCGCGACGTGGTCATGGGTTGGGTCGTATCGGGCTATCGCTTCGGGTGACGCAAGAATATTGCGCTCCTCCCCTTCCTGCTGGCACAAGGGCGGAAACGCCCGACCAACGGGCCAAGGAGAGACGATGCTCGAAGCACTCGAAGCGCTGGAGAAGCGTCGCGCGGCGGCCCGCGCGGGCGGCGGCGAAAAGCGCGTCGCGGCACAACATGCCAAGGGCAAGCTGACCGCGCGTGAACGGTTGGACGTGTTCCTCGACGAAGGTTCGTTCGAGGAACTCGACATGTATGTCGAACATAACTGCGTCGATTTCGGGATGCCGGAGCAGGTCGTTCCGGGTGACGGCGTGGTGACGGGATCGGGCACCGTCAACGGGCGTCTGGTCTATGTGTTCAGCCAAGACTTTACCGTGTTCGGTGGTTCGCTGTCGGAACGCCATGCGCAGAAGATCTGCAAGATCATGGACATGGCGATGAAGGTCGGCGCGCCGGTCATCGGGCTGAACGATTCGGGCGGCGCGCGCATCCAGGAGGGCGTCGCGTCGCTCGGCGGCTATGCCGAGGTGTTCCAGCGGAACGTGCTGGCATCGGGCGTCGTGCCGCAGTTGTCGCTCATCATGGGGCCGTGCGCGGGTGGCGCGGTCTATTCGCCGGCCATGACCGACTTCATCTTCATGGTGAAGGATTCGAGCTACATGTTCGTGACCGGCCCCGACGTGGTGAAGACGGTGACCAACGAGGTCGTGACCCAGGAGGAACTGGGCGGCGCGATCACCCATACCACCAAGTCGTCGGTCGCCGATTGCGCGTTCGAGAACGACATCGAGGCGCTGCTGGCGGCGCGCGATTTCGTCGACTTCCTGCCCGCCAACAATCGGACGGGCGTGCCGGCGCGACCGAGCGACGATCCGTGGGACCGGATCGAACCCAGCCTCGACACGCTGATCCCGCCCAGCGCCAACCAGCCATACGACATGCACGAGCTGATCGTGCGAACACTGGACGATGGCGACTTCTTCGAACTGCAGCCGGCCCATGCGGGCAACATCATCATCGGCTTCGGCCGGATCGAGGGACGCACGGTCGGCGTCGTCGCCAACCAGCCAATGGTGCTGGCCGGGTGTCTCGACATCAATTCGTCGAAGAAAGCGGCGCGGTTCGTGCGCTTCTGCGATGCGTTCGAGATTCCGATCGTGACGTTCGTCGACGTGCCGGGCTTCCTGCCGGGCGTGGGGCAAGAGCATTCGGGCATCATCAAGCATGGCGCGAAACTGCTGTTCGCCTATGCCGAGGCGACCGTGCCCAAGATCACGGTCATCACGCGGAAAGCCTATGGCGGCGCCTATGACGTGATGGCGTCGAAGCATCTGCGCGGCGACCTCAACTACGCCTGGCCGACCGCCGAGATCGCGGTGATGGGTGCCAAGGGCGCCGTTGAGATCATCTTCCGGTCGAAGGACCCGGCCGAAGTCGCGGCGCGCACGGCCGAATATGAAGCGCGCTTCGCCAACCCGTTCGTGGCGGCGAGCAAGGGGTTCATCGACGAGGTGATCCTGCCCCATTCCACCCGGCGGCGGGTGGCGCTGGGCCTCAGGAAACTCAGGAACAAGAAGCTCGAGAACCCGTGGAAGAAGCACGACAATATTCCGTTGTGAGCATGAAGGCCTGATCAATGCGTAAGCTGCTGGTCGCACTCGCGTTCGTCGTGCTGGGCGTGGTTGCGGTGCTAGGCTGGATGCGACCGCGCGATGCGCCGGCCCCGCCTCCGGTCGCGGCAACGCCGACGCCCTCCCCCACCCCTGTCCTGTCGGCGCAGGCACGGCTGGCGGCGGCGGTGGCGGTTGCGTTCAAGGATGGGCGGGCGCGGACCGACGAGGGTAGGCAGCGCTATACGTTCGATGCCGACAAGCTGGTCGATACGCCGTTCGGACCGGTGCTGATCAGCGAAGGGTCGGTGGTCGACCCCGGCCATGTCAGCGCGGGGCGGATCGACATCGCCTATCTGCGCCCGGAGGGGACTGGCTTCGCCTTGGTCCGCAATTACCCGGCGGCGGCGATCGCCGGCAGTTTCGGGCGGTTGAGCAGCTGGCAGGTCGATGAGCGGTTCGCCGATATGCCGACGCTGCGCACCGAAGGCGGGTTTACCGGACAGGGCATCACCTGTTCGGCGGTCGTGCTGACAGAACTGCGCCCCACCGGCCCGGTCGAAATGGCGCAAGTGCCGATCGGCGTCGACAATACCGGTTCCGGCCTGCCCGGTGCCGATGATTCGGTCGAGGGCAGTTTCACCGACATTCGCCGCAACCAGGGCTTTGCCGTCCGCTATTCGGGCAGCAAGGCATTCACCGACCGCTGGGAGCGCAGGGGCGACCGCTATGTCCTGACCGGTCCCAGCCAAGTACCGGAGTGCTGATCGCATGACCCTTGGCCGATTGAACCATGTCGGCGTCGCGACGCCCTCCATCGAAACGTCGATCGCGATGTATCGTGACCTGCTGGGCGCGGAGGCGATCGGTGTGCCGTTCGACCTGCCCACGCAAGGGGTGAAGGTCTGCTTCATCGATGCGCCCAACACGCAGGTCGAGCTTATCGAGCCATATGACGATGCCTCGCCGATCGCCGGGTTCCTGGCGAAGAACCCGGCGGGAGGGCAGCATCATCTGTGCTTCGAGGTGGCGGACATCGATGCCGCCGTCGCCGAGCTGACGGCGAAAGGCGCGCGGGTGCTGGGGCAGCCACGGATCGGGGCCCATGGTACGCCGATCGTGTTCGTCCATCCCCATGACATGGGCGGGGTGCTGATCGAACTGATGGAGACGCCGGAGCATTGACCCGCCACCGTCCGGGCGCGGGCCGGAATGGCGTACCGGACGCTGCGTCCCCTCGACACCTCCGCCCCTATCTGATTGAACGCAGTCCATGAATGCACCTGTCCGTAAAGCACCCGGTGGCCCCTCCCCCGTCCGGGCCGAATGGGGTCGGTCGGTGGAAGCGACGCTTTCCGCCGTTCCCGGTATCCGCCGCGCCAAGACCGATGGGGCGGTGCTGTTCGCGCTGACCGATTTCCTGTCGGAGGACGAGTGCGACATGCTGATGGCGACGATAGATGCCGGTCGCCGCAAATCGACGCTGCTGACCGCGACCAACGATCCCAATTTCCGCACCAGCGACAGTTGCGACCTCGACCGGTGGCACCCGCTGTTGCAACCGATCGACGAGAAGATCGCCCACCTGCTGGGCATTCCGCCCGAACATGGCGAGACGATGCAGGGGCAGCGCTATGCACCGGGGCAACAATTCCGCGCGCATAACGACTATTTCAACGAGAACGAACCCTATTGGGCGTCGATGGCGGTACAGGGCGGGCAGCGGACCTGGACGGCGATGGTCTATCTGAACGAGGTCGAGCAGGGCGGCGCGACATGGTTTCCGCAGGCTGGCGTCCGGTTCAATCCGCGGCCGGGGATGCTGGTCGCGTGGAACAACATGCTGGCCGATGGCAGCCCCAACCAGGCGACCCTGCACGAGGGGATGGCCGTGGTCGAGGGGACCAAATACATCATCACCAAATGGTTTCGCGAACGGCCATGGACCCCGACGATCGAGCCGTGATGGCGGCCAAAGTTCACGAAGTTCACACTTGCCGCGGTTTCGCGACGGCGGCGGTTCGGCAGCGAACGGTGCCTCACTGTGCCAAGCATCACGACGTCACCCCTGCGGAGGCTGGGGTGACGTTTGTCCTCCGGCTATCGCGGTTCACCGTCAGTCGACGCGGATGCGCGTGCCCGTATCGAACCCGTCGGCCATCAGTTTCACGATCGCATCGGCGACGCGCTCGGGCGGCTTCACCGATTGCGGGTCTTCGCCGGGATAGGCCCGCTCGCGCATCTTCGTGCGGGTCGCCCCCGGATCGACGATCGCGGTGCGGACCGGCGAGATATTCGCCATCTCCAGCCCGTAGCTCGCGATGATATTGTCGAACGCCGCCTTCGACGCGCCGTACATGCCCCAATAGGCACGCGGCGCCGCCCCGACCGAGGAGGTGACGCCGACCACCCGGCCCGTCCGCGCGAGGCGCAGCATCGGCGAGAAGGCGGCGATCAGCGCGGCGTTGGCGGTGACGTTGAGCGCCATCACCTTCTCGAATTCCTTGAAATCGAACGCTGGCACCGGTCCCAGCGTGCCGAGCGCCCCGGCGTTGAGCACCAGCATGTCCAGCGCGCGCCAGCGCTCGGCAATCGCCGAGACCAGCTGCGGGATGGCGCTGCGGTCATACAGGTCGATCGGCGCGATGGTGGCCGAACCGCCCGCCGCGTAGATCGCATCCTCGACCTCCTCCAGACCGCCGGGCGTGCGTGCGGTCAGGATGATGTGCGCGCCCTCCGCCGCCAGCGCGACGGCGGTGGCGGCACCGATCCCCCGGCTGGCGCCCGTGACGAGCGCCAGCTGCCCCTTCAGCGCCGAGCTCATCCGACCCGTTCGGCCAGGACCGCGAACTGATCGACCGAGGTCGTCTCATCCTGATCGGTGAGCGGCGTCGGATAGTCGCCGGTGAAGCAGGCGTCGCAATATTTCGGGCGGACGGCGGTGCGGTTCGCTTCGCCGAGCGCGCGGTACAGCCCGTCGATCGAGATGAAGGCGAGGCTGTCGGCCTGGATATAATCCGTCATGCCGCCCAGGTCGTACTTGGCGGCCAGCAGCTTGGCGCGCTCAGGCGTGTCGACACCGTAGAAGCACGAGTGGCGCGTCGGGGGCGATGCGATACGCATATGCACCTCTGCCGCGCCGGCATCGCGCATCATCTGCACGATCTTCAGCGAGGTCGTACCGCGCACGATCGAATCGTCGACCAGCACGATGCGCTTCCCCTCGATCAGCTTGCGGTTGGCGTTGTGCTTCAGCTTCACGCCCAGATGGCGAACCTTGTCGCCCGGCTGGATGAAGGTGCGCCCGACATAGTGCGAGCGGATGATGCCCAGCTCGAACGGAATGCCCGATGCCTGGGCATAACCGATCGCCGCCGGCACGCCCGAATCGGGCACGGGGATGACCAGATCGGCCTCGACCGCATTTTCCTGCGCCAGTTCGGCGCCGATCGCCTTGCGCACCGAATAGACCGAACGGTCCTCGCTGATCGAGTCGGGGCGCGAGAAATAGACCCATTCGAAGATGCACGGGCGCGGGGAGAGCGGCGCGAACGGGCGGATCGAACGCAGCTCGCCATTCTTGACGATGACCAGCTCGCCGGGTTCGACCTCGCGGACGAACTCCGCACCCACCACGTCGAGCGCGACGGTTTCCGAGGCGAAGATATAGGCGCCGTCGCCAAGCTTGCCCATCACCAGCGGGCGGATGCCGAGCGGATCACGGCACGCGATCATGCCCTCGGGCGTCATGCAGATTAGCGAATAGGCGCCTTCGACCTGCTTCAGCGCATCAATAAACCGGTCGAGCAGCGTCCGATAGTTGGACGTCGCGACCAGATGGATGATGACTTCGGTGTCGCTGGTCGACTGGAAGATCGATCCGGTGCGGACCAGATCCTTGCGCAGTCGCATGGCGTTCGAAAGATTGCCGTTATGCGCCACCGCGAACCCGCCCGACGCCAGTTCGGCATAGAGCGGCTGGATGTTGCGGTTCGACGTCTCGCCGGTGGTCGAATAGCGGACATGGCCACAGGCGGTAGCGCCGGGGAGCGATTCGATCACCTCCGGCCGGTCGAAATTGCCCGCGACATGGCCCTGCGCCCGCTGGGTATGGAACATTGCCCCGTCCCAGCTGCAGATGCCGGCCGCTTCCTGGCCCCGATGCTGGAGCGCATGAAGGCCGAGCGCCACGAGCGCCGCAGCGCCGTCCGCGCCGGAAACACCGAAGATGCCGCATTCTTCACGCAGCTTGTCGTCGTCGAATGGATGGGTGGTGAACATAGGCCCTTCCGGGGATAAGCGTGTCACGCGGCTGCCATATAGGTAGCCTGAATCGATTTGTCGCCCTTTGATCGTCGATTGCGGCGGAACCATGATCGGCGATAGGGGTTGCGCATGACTTCGCGCGATACCGGCCTGACCCTGAATCCCAAATTCGACGCCGACGGGCTGCTGACCGCGGTGTGCGTCGATGCCGCTACGGCCGAACCGTTGATGGTCGCGCATATGAATGCCGATGCGTTCAAGCTGACGATCGAAACGGGCGAGGCGACCTTCTGGTCGCGCAGCCGGCAGGCGATCTGGAAGAAGGGCGAGACGTCGGGCAACGTGCTGCGCGTGGTCGAGGTGCGGATCGATTGCGATCAGGACGCGCTGTGGGTGCGCTGCGTGCCCGCTGGACCGGCGTGCCATACCGGGGCGCAGAGCTGTTTCTTTCGCCGGATCGAGGGCGATCGGCTGGTGCCGGTGGCATGAGGGGCTGGGCGGCGGCCCTGCTGTTGCTGGCAGGCTGTTCGCAAGGGACCGTGGCCCCCTCCGAGACTCGGGGCGCCGCGCTGGAACAGGCGGCGATCGCGCGGGGCGTGGTGCGCGATGCATCGACCGCAGAGCCGGTCGGGCTGTATGCGCGTGAGGGCGACAGGCTCTGCGTTGCGGGCCAGCGGATCGGGGCGTTCGTCGACTATGGTGAGGCGAACGGATGCAGCGCGCAGGGACGGTTCGTGCGCGAGGGCGAGCGGTTGCGAGTGGATTTCGGCAGGGGCTGTACGTTCGATGCGGGATTCGATGGCGATGCGGTACGCTTTCCGGGGGCGTTGCCGGCCGGGTGCGAGGCGGCATGTCGCGGGCGGGCGTCGCTGTCGGGGCTGCGGTTCGACCGGTTGAGCGAGAGCGCTTCGGAGGCCGCGGCGTTGCGTGACCCGGCCGGGCGGGGGTTGTGCGGTTAGGTATCGGCTCCCCTCCCCACGCACGTCATCCCAGCGAAGGCTGGGATCTTCTGCTTGGCTGGCGATCCATACTGCAACAGGGAGGCCCCAGCCTTCGCTGGGGCGACAGCTGGTCAAATCCCCCGTGCCGCCGCCAACGCGCGTTCGCGTGCCTCGCGGTGGTCGATGATCTTGGCCGGATAGCCCTTCGGCCGGCACCCCGCCGCCTCCGGGTCGTGGATCGCCGCGTCCGACAGCTTCGCCAGTTCGGGCACCCAGCGGCGGATATAGTCGGCGGCGTCGAACTTTTCCGACTGGGTGAGCGGCGCCATGATCCGCCCGAACATGTTCGAATCGACGCCGGTGCCGGCCACCCATTGCCAGTTGACCGCATTATTGCCGAAATCGGCATCGACCAGACAGTCCCAATACCAGCGCTCGCCCTCACGCCAGTCGATCAGCAGATGCTTGATGAGGAAGGACGCGGCGATCATCCGCACGCGGTTGTGCATCCAGCCGACCTGCCACAACTGGCGCATCCCGGCATCGACGATCGGATAGCCGGTGCGGCCCTGCTGCCATGCCTTCAGGTCTCGCTTCGCGCCTGCGTCGCTGCGCCATTTCAGCTTGTCGTAGCGCGGGCGGCCATTGGCGTCGGCATAATCGGGCATCGACAGGATGACCCCGCTGGCGAAGTCGCGCCACGCCAACTCCTTGCGATAGGTGGTCAGGCTGTCGCCCTGCCCGTCCAGCGCCGCCCAGATCTGGCGCGGGGAGATTTCGCCGTGGTGGATGTGTGGCGACAGGTTGGAGCTGCCGTCGATCGAGGGCAGGTTGCGGGCCGTGTCATAATCGGCAAGCCGGTCCGCGAAGGATTTCAGCGCCTTGTGTGCGCCGTCCTCGCCCGGCTGCCACGCTTTGCCGAACGCGGTCGACCAGTCGGGCTTGGTCGGGAGCAGGTCCCAGTCGGCGAGCTTATCGGATTTCGGCCATTGGGACGGCGACGGGATCGCGCGCGGCAGGGGCGCCGGGTCCTCGGGCGGCAGCATCTGGTTCAGCGCCTTCCAGAAAGACGAATAGATTTTGAACATGCCGCCTGAACCGGTGCGGACATGCTCCGGCGGACGCAGGTGGTTGCCGTCGTGGAGGGTGAGCGTGTCGCCCAACGCCTCCTGTGCCTTTACCCACCATGGTTCGTAATGGCGCATGGCGTGGATACAGGTCGCGCCGGTTTCCTTCATCAGCCTGCGCAGTTCGGCAACCGCCTCACCCCGGCGCAGGATCAGGCGCGAGTCCTTTGCCCGTAGCGATTCGTCGAACGAGGCGAGGCTATGGTGCAGCCACCAGCGTTGCGCGCCACCGATCGCCCAGTCGCCGGGCGAGGTGTCGTCGAGGATATAGACCGGGATCACCGCGCCCTCTTCGATCGCGGCACGGAGGGCGGGCTGGTCGCGCAGGCGGAGGTCCTGTCGGAGCCAGAGAAGGACGGGATTACTCATCGCGTGACGTTACGCTTGCGCGACGATCCCGGTTCCCTCCGCAACCGCGACGATCGAGGCGACATGGCGGCGCGACACTTCGAGCAGGTCGCCATAGCCGCCGCCCAGCGCGCTGGCGATCGGGAGGCCGCGTGTCCGGGCCAGTTGCCCGATCCAGCGGTCGCGTGCGTTCAGCCCCGCCTGCGTCAACGATAGCCGGCCGAGCCGGTCGTCGGCGAATGGATCGACCCCGGCCTGATACAGCAGCAACGTCGGCGCGAAGCTGTCGATCAGCGGCACCAGGGTCGCCTCCAGCGTCGACAGATATTCGTCGTCCGCCACACCGTCGCTTAAGGGAACGTCGAGCGTCGACACCGCCTTTCGCGCCGGAAAATTCTTGTCGGCATGGATCGAATAGGTCGCGAGGTTCGTGCGCCCGGCAAGCAGCGAGGCAGTGCCGTCGCCCTGATGCACGTCGACATCGACCACGAGGACTCGTTCGCACGTTCCTTCATCGACCAGGCGGTTGGCGGCGATGGCGAGGTCGTTAAACACGCAATAGCCCGCCCCGGTATCGGCCAGTGCGTGGTGGCTGCCCCCGGCGGTATTGGCGGCATAGCCCCGCTCCATCGCGACACGCGCGGCTGCATAGGTGCCGCCGGGTACCGCCTGCGCGCGCAATGCCATTGGCGGGGTGATGGGAAAGCCGATGCGGCGTTCCTTGTGCGGCGGCACGCGGGCCTCGATCACCTCGGCGACATAAGTGTCGTCATGCACCGCCTCGATCCAGGCACGCGGCATGGGATCGCAACCGTGCCAGTCGATCGCCGGCCCCATGTCACGCAGCAGGTCGCGGACAAGGCCGTTCTTGCCCCAACGATAGCGGCTGCCCGGCGGGCTTTCGGCGACATAATCGGGATGGTGGACGACGGGGATCACTCGATCTAGATAAGATGCCGATGCGCCTCGCAAAAGCCATAGGCGCACGATAGGAAGCGGCGATGGACAAGACCACCCTCCCCTATCGCCCCTGTGCCGGCGTCATGCTGCTGAACCGCGACGGAAAGGTGTTCGTCGGCCAACGGCTCGATTCGACGCTGGAGGCGTGGCAGATGCCACAGGGCGGGATCGACGATGGCGAAGCGCCGATCGACGCCGCGATCCGCGAACTGCGCGAAGAGACGGGGGTACAGGCGGACAAGGTGCGGCTGATCGCGGAAAACTCGGCGGAGCTGCTCTACGACCTGCCCGACGACATGATCGGCAAAATCTGGAAGGGGAAATGGCGCGGGCAGCGGCAGCGCTGGTTCCTGTTCGCGTTCGAGGGGACCGACGACGATATTGACATCCGGACGCCCGAGCCGGAGTTCCGCGCATGGCGCTGGGCCGACCCCGCCGACCTGCCGTCGATGATCGTGCCGTTCAAGAAGGTGCTGTACCAACAGGTGCTGGCCGGATTTGCCGCGCATCTGCATCGGTGAAGCGCCTTTTCCGTGCGATGAGGCGTTCAGCCTGTATGCATTCGATCGGCTATAGCGGACGGTGATGCCGAACCCTGCGATCCTCCTGCCGCTTGGCCTGTATTTCGCGGAGCCGCCGCCCGAGCCGGACCTGCCGATCGAAATCCGCACGATGCTGGAAGAGGCGATGGCGTCGGGCAACGACAACGACGTCGCGACGATCGTCCGCTATGCGCGCAAGGCCGCCCCGAAACATTCGCAGAAGATCGCCGAGCTGGCGTCGCACTACACGTTCGAACGCACCGAAAAGACCGAGAAGCGGCTGCGCACCGCGTCGTTCGGCGCGCTGCTGAAGGGCCGCGCCGAGGTCGGCGGATGGGTCAATGGCGGCAATTCCGACAGCCTGGGCGTGACCGCCATCCTCGACCTGTCGCGCGAGGGCTATCGCTGGCGCCACAAGCTGAAGCTGCAGGCCGATTATCAGGAAACCAACAACATCCCGACGCGCGAACATTATCTTGCCGCGTTCGAACCGAACTACAAGGTCGACGACCGGCTCTATATCTACGGCGCCGCGCAGTATGAATCGGACAAGTTCTTCGGCTATTACGACCGTTATTCGGCATCGACCGGGGCGGGCTATACCGTCGTTGCCAAGGGGCCGGTGACGCTCGACCTCGAACTGGGTCCGGCGTTCCGCTATACGTCGTTCACGACGGATAATGTGGAGCGGAACCTGGCGGCGCGCGGGTCGCTCGATTTCGGGTGGCGGATGACGCCGGCGCTGACGCTGCGGCAGAATACCTCGGCCTATCTACAGGACGCTAACAGCACTGTCACCAGCCTGACCGCGGTGGATGCCAAGGTGCTGGGGCCGCTCTCTGCGCGGCTGTCGTACAATATCCAGTATGAAAGCCGGCCGCCGGTCGGGCGGGTCAATGCCGATACCACCGGCCGCGCGTCGCTGGTGTACGCCTTCTAACCCTGTCCGATCGACCGCAAACGGTTCCGTTTGATACCGCATCGCTCTACAACGGTGCGATGGACAGGATGAATGAGGACGAGCGCCGCTCGATCGAGGCGATCGATCAGGCGGCAATGCTCGCGCAGGTCGAACGATGGGTCGCGGTGAACAGCGGTACGCGCAACGTTGCGGGGCTGAATGCGGTGGCCGGGATGCTGGCCGACAGCTTTGCCGCGCTGCCGGGGGAAGTATCGCTGGTCGATCCCGATCCGGTGGAGATGGTCGAACCCGACGGCACGGTCCGCGCGATCGAGCATGGTCGGCACCTGCTGGTGCAGGTTCGGCCGGAGGCGCCGGTGCGGATGCTGTTCACCGGGCATATGGACACGGTGTACGGCGAAACCCACGCGTTCCAGGCGATGCGCTATACCGATGCGAACACGCTGAACGGCCCCGGCGCGGCCGATATGAAGGGCGGGCTGTCGGTCATGCTGGCGGCGCTGAAGGCGCTCGAGGCCGGCGGGATCGGCGATCGCTTCGGTTATGACGTGATGATCAATTCGGACGAGGAAACCGGCAGCTTTTCCTCCGCCCGGCTGATCGACCGGGTGGCGCGGGGCAAGGTCGCGGCGTTCACCTATGAACCCGCGCTCCCCGACGGCACGCTGGCGGGCGCACGCGGCGGGACCGGCAATTTCTCGATCGTCGTCACCGGGCGCAGCGCCCATGCCGGCCGCAATCCGGAGGAAGGCCGCAACGCCATCGTTGCCGCCGCCGACATCGCGCTCAGACTGAACGCGGTGCGTGGCCCGCGGCTGGCGGTCAATCCGGCGCGGATCGATGGCGGCGGGCCGAACAATGTCGTGCCCGACCATGCCGTGTTGCGCGTCAATTTCCGCCCCCACGGCCTGGACGAGATCGAACGCGCCCGGTCGCAGATCGACGCGGCGGTCGCGATGGTCGCCGCCCAGCATAACGTGAAGATCGCGGTGCATGGCAGCTTCAACCGCCCGCCCAAGCCGATCGACGCCGGTGCCGCCAAACTGTTTACGCTGGTGCAAGCGGCCGGCGCCGACCTGTCGATCCCAATCGCGTGGCGCGATACCGGCGGGGTGTGCGACGGCAACAATATCGCGGCGTGCGGCGTGCCGGTGATCGACACGATGGGCGTGCGCGGCGGCGCGATCCATTCGAGCGACGAATATATGATCGTCGACAGCCTGAGCGAACGCGCCCGGCTGTCGGCGCTAAGCATTGCCCGGATTGTGGCACAGGGGGGATTGTGACGTTTCGAATCCGTGCGGCGCGCGAAAGCGACCTGAAATATCTGTACGAAATGGCGAAGCTGACCGGTGGCGGCTTCACCAACCTGCCGCCCGATCGCAACGCGCTGATGACCCGTCTGGAGCGCAGCGCCATGGCGTTCAGCCATGAGGAGGACGCCCCGCGCGACGAGGTGTTCGTGCTGGTGCTGGAGAATATCGACACCGGCGAGGTGCGCGGCACGTGCCAGGTGTTCACCAAGGTCGGGCAGCGCTGGCCCTTCTATTCCTATCGCGTCGCGACGCTGACCAAGCATAGCGAGGCGCTGGGCCGGACCTTCCGCGCCGACATCCTGAACCTCGTCAACGACCTGGAGGGGTCGAGCGAGGTCGGCGGGCTGTTCCTGCATCCGGGCGAGCGCGCCGGCGGGCTGGGGCTGTTGCTCGCGCGGTCGCGCTATCTTTTCATCGCGCGGCATCGCGGGCGCTTTGCCGATCGGGTGCTGGCGGAGTTACGCGGGATCATCGACGAAGCGGGCGGATCACCCTTCTGGGACGGTGTCGCCGGGCGCTTCTTCGGCATGACGTTTCAGGATGCCGACCAGTTCAATGCGATCCATGGCAACCAGTTTATCGCCGACCTGATGCCGCGCCACCCGGTCTATATCGCGATGCTGCCCGAGGCAGCCCGCGGGGTCATCGGCCTGCCCCACCCGACCGGGCGCGCGGCAATGCGGATGCTGGAGAATGAGGGATTTGCCTATGAGAATTACGTCGACATCTTCGACGGCGGGCCGACGATGACCGCGCGCACCGACCAGATCGCGACGATCCGCGACCGGCGCGAATTGCCGGTGTTGGCGATTGGCGAAGGCGGCACGCCGTCCTTGCTGGCGACCGGGCGGCTGGCCGATTTCCGCGCGTGCATGGGCGATGTGACGCTGCGCGACGACGGGATCGTGATCGATGCTGAGGCTGCGCGCGCGCTGGACGTCGCGGTCGGCGATATGGTGTCGCAGGTGGCCCGATGAGCGTGCGCGAGATCAATTTCGACGGGATCATCGGTCCCAGCCATAATTACGCCGGGCTGAGCCATGGTAATCTGGCGGCGACGCGCAACGCGGGTGAGACGTCACGCCCGCGTGCGGCGGCGTTGCAGGGGATCGCCAAAATGCGTGCGAACCTCGCGCTGGGGCTGACCCAGGGCATCCTGCTACCGCATCCGCGCCCGGACCATGGCTGGCTGGAAAGCCTCGCCACCGACTACGCCGGTGCCGCACCGCATCTGCGGGCGCAGGCACTGTCTGCGTCGGCGATGTGGGCGGCCAATGCCGCGACCGTTTCCCCTGCCGCCGACTGTGGCGATGGGCGTTGCCACCTGACCGTCGCGAACCTCGTGACGATGCCGCATCGCAGCCATGAGTGGCCAGCGACGCTGAAGCAGCTGCGCACCGCCTTTGCCAGCGATGCGTTCATGGTGCATGGCCCGGTGCCGGCGCCGTTCGGCGACGAGGGCGCCGCGAACCATATGCGACTGTGCGAGACGCACGACGCAGCGGGTGTCGAGGTCTTCGTGTATGGCGTAAGCGGTGGCCCCTTCCCCGCGCGCCAGCATGTCGAGGCATCATCGGCAATCGCGCGGGCGCATGGGCTGAACCCGGCGGCCACGCTGATGGTGCGGCAGTCCGATGCGGCAATTGCCGCAGGTGCGTTCCACAACGACGTGGTGGCGGTCGCCAACGAACGCGTACTGTTCGCGCATGAACAGGCATTCGAGGACCGCGACGGTTTCTTCGCCGATTTGCGGCGCGCGATCCCCTCGGTCGAAATCGTCGAGGTACCAGCCAACCGGGTGAGCCTGTCCGATGCGATCACCTCCTATCTGTTCAATGCGCAGCTGGTGACACTTCCCAGCGGTGGCGGCATGGCGCTGATCCTGCCGGGCGAAGCGCGCGAGAATGATCGCGTCTGGGGCTGGTTGCAGGAAATGGTAGCCGGCAACGGTCCGATCCGCCAGCTGGAAGTGGTCGATGTGCGCGAATCGATGGCCAATGGTGGCGGCCCGGCCTGTCTGCGGCTGCGCGTCGTGGCCGATCCGGCGACGATCGATCCGCGGTTCCTGGTCGACGATGCCAAACTCGACCGGATCGCGGCGGTGGTCGAAGCGCATTGGCCGGAGCGGATCGCCCCCGCCGATATCGGCGATCCGGTACTGATCGAGCGGATCGAGGGTGCGCGGCGGACACTGCTGGAAACGCTCGACCTTGTCGGATTAATTGACAATTAACCACGAGCCGGGCGGCTGGATCGGCGGAAAACCGCCAATGGTACGTAATTTGCGTGTTTTGCATCCATGCTGACCCGGCTCAAGAACCTGTTCACGATCAAGTCGAAGTTTGAGGCGTTCCTCGTCATCTATGGCCTGGGCGTCGGTGCGGTCGAACGCGGTTTCCATTACATGGCGCAATATCCGGGGATCGGCGGCAAGCTGTTGTTCGCGGTCTGCCCGATCGCGGTGTTCATGGCGGGTACCCGCATTCTCGACTCCATCGACGCGGAGCGCGTAGGGCGCTAGGCGGGCATCATGCCACGCGAAATTACCGCCTATTCGAACCCGATGGTGAAGTCCGCCCGCAACCTGCGGGAAAAGCGCCACCGCCGCGACCAGCGCCGCTTCCTGGCCGAAGGCTTGCGTATCCTGACCGAAGCGCGCGAGGCCGGGTGGCTGCCCGCCGAACTGTATTTCGCAAGTGGTGAACAGCATCCGCTGCTGGAAACGCTGATCGAGGAAACCGAGGCGGCGGGCGGTATCGCCATTTCGACCACGGTAGACATCCTGTCGAAGCTGTCGGGCAAGGATAATCCGGGGTCGGTCGTCGGCGTCTATGACGAGTTTTCGACCGAACTGGCGCAGATCGACCGGCGCAATGCGTCGCTGTGGCTGGTTGCCGAACGCCTGCGCGATCCGGGTAATCTGGGCACGATCCTGCGCACCGCCGATGCGACCGGCGCGGGCGGGCTGATCCTGATCGACGAATGCGTCGACCCGTTCTCCGTGGAAGCGGTGCGGGCGAGCATGGGGGCGATCTTTACCGTCGCGGTCGCGCGAGCCGACTGGGTGACGTTCCGGGACTGGTTGCGTCAGGGGCCGGGAACGCTGGTCGGCCTGAGCCTCGATACCGAGCATGATTACCGCGCGCCGACCTATCCCGACCCGACCTTCCTGCTGACCGGGAACGAGGCGCAGGGGATGCCCGACCACATGGCCGCCGAATGCGACCTGCTGGTGAAGATCCCGATGCTGGGCAAGGCCGACAGCCTGAACGCGGCAGTGGCCACGGCGGTGATGGCGTACACCGTGCTGGGGCAGCACCGGCCCTGAACCTTTGGCCGGCCGGGGGATTGAGCGGGGATGACCCGCCCGACCTTCGCCGCCCTGCCCGCCGCCGACATCGATACGATCGAGCGTGCCAGCATCGTCCTGTTCGGCGCCAGCGAAGCCACGCCCTATGACGATGGCGCGCCGAGCCATTCGGCCGACGCGCCGGCTGCGATCCGTGCCGCATCGCTGGGGTTCGCGCGGCAATTGTCGCAGATCGATTTCGACTTGGGCTTCACACCCTTCCCCGATCCGCAGAATGCGCGCGGCGTGGTGGATGTCGGCGACGTCGATACGCGGCCGGAGGATGCGGCGGGCAATCGCCAGCGGATCGAAGCAACGACGCGCGCCGCGCTGAAGGCTGGAGCCGTGCCGATCCTTCTGGGCGGTGACGATTCGGTGCCGATCCCCTTCGCGGCATCCTTTGCCGACCACGGGCCGCTGACCGTCGTGCAGATCGATGCGCATGTCGATTGGGGCGACGATATTCGCGGGGAGCCGCTCGGCTATGGATCGCCGATGCGGCGGCTGGCGGAGATGCCGCAGGTCACGGGGATGGTGCAGGTCGGGGTGCGTGGCCTCGGCAGCGGGGGTGCCTGCCAGATCGAGGACGCGCGGGCATGGGGCAGCCGGATCGTCACCGCCTATGACCTGATCCGGGGCGGGATCGATGCCGCCATCGCGCAGGTGCCGGCAGGCGGGCGCTATCTGGTGTCGATCGATTGCGACGGGATCGATCCGGCAGCGTTCCCGGCAGTGGCGATGCCGACGCCGGGCGGGATGCGCTATGAGGAAGTCGTGCTGCTGCTGACCGCACTGGCGGAAAAGGGCGAGATCGCGGGGTTGGTGCTGGCCGAATATGTGCCGGCGCGCGATGATCCGCATCGGTTGTGCGCAGGGATCGCGGCGCGGATCGTGGCGGTGACGATGGGGCTGGTGCTGGGCGATAATGGGCAGGTGCCGGGGCAACCGGCCTGAGGCATGTTATCACCACGCCGTACCCCGGCGGAGGCCGAGGTCCAGTTGCGGCGTAGATTGCAATTGCAACGCGAACGATTCCCAACTGGGCCCCGGTCTTCGTCGGGGTACGTCCAGCGCTCGGGATAAGGGTCGACAGCCGCTTCGTCGGTACGCCCCTACTCAGCCGCCGCGCCTTCCGCCTCCTGCCGGTCCTCTACGGCATCCTCCGCCTGCGCGATGGCAACCGCCAGCTTGGTCAGCGGGCGTGGCGACTGTTCCACGACCGGCAACGGATCGATGCTCTTGCCACCGGTATCGATGTTGAGCGTTTCGAACCGCTTGGCCGAGGTCATCACCTGCGATTCGAGGCTGCCGACGAACGCGTTATAGGCGGTGTTCGCCCCCTCCAGGTTCTTGCCGAGCTTTGCGACATGCTCGCCCATCTTGGCGAGGCGGGCGTGGAGTTCGCGGCCAAGCTGGCCGATCTGGCGCGCCTCGCCGGCGAGCTTTTCCTGCCGCCACACCGCCGCGACGGTGCGGGCGATGGCGATCAGGTTGGTCGGCGTCGCGATCAGCACGCGGCGGTCGAACGCATAGTCCCACAGCGCCGGATCATGCTCCAGCGCGGCGGCAAGGAAATGTTCGCCCGGCACGAACATCACGACGTAATCGGGCGTATCCTCGAACTGCGACTGATAGCTCTTGGCCCCCAGTGCGTTGACGTGGTTCTTCATCGACGCGACGTGCGCGGTCATGAAGCCGGCGCGCTCCACCTCGTCCACCGCGCCATGCGCATCCTGATAGGCGTTGAGCGACACCTTGGCATCGATCACCAGGCTCTTGCCGCCGGGCACCTTGACGATGGCGTCGGGGCGCAGGCGGCCGTCGCCATGGTCGACCGACACCTCCATCTGGAAATCGGTATGTTCGGCAAGGCCGCAGGTTTCCAGCACATTGCGCAGCTGCTGTTCGCCCCAGCGACCGCGCGCCTTGGGCGCGGAGCGCAGCGCGTTGACCAGCTTCGCCGCCTCGCTCTTCACCGATTCCTGGCCGATGCGCATCGCATCCATCAGGCCCTTGAGCGTGCCATAGGCTTCCTGGCGCTCGCCCTCGACCTTGGTCATGCTGGCTTCGTAGCGCTTCAGCGTCGCCTCGACCGGGGCCAGCAGCGCCTTCAGCTTCATCTCGTTGGTGTCGCCGGCCTGCGCAAAGCGTTCGTTGGCACGTTGCAGGAACGCTTTTTGCGCGCCGTCGAGCATGATCTGCGCGGTTTCGCGGAACTGCCCCGCCATCGCCTCACGCGCGTCCTTGAATTCGGTCAGCCGCTCCTCGAACGCCGCCGCATTGGCCTTCAGCGCAGCATGGTCGAGCAGCAGCGCATCGCGATCGCCGCGAATTTCCGCCAGTTCCTCGCGTAGCGCGGGCACTTCCTTCGCACGTTCGGTGGCGAGGGCGAGGTCGGCGATCGCCTGCTTGAAATCGCTTTCTCTTCTGGCGAGTTCATCACGCAAAGTGTTCACATATCTCGCGCCGCCGAACCAACCCAGCGCGCATCCTACAAAGAGCACGACGAACAGAACGAGAATCAAATAATAGTCCATAACCCATGTAGGCAAATGGCCGCGCCCTCAACAGGCACGACCATCGTTACGCCTTCCCTATCCGCAGATGCTGGCAGTTCCAACGAGCCCATGCAAATCCTCCACAATAGCACCAAGGCTATCATAGAGCTTCACAGACATCGCAACGACATTGCCGCTCGAATCATAGATTCGATAGACCCACCCGAATTCGGTACAGCGACTTATCGTCACCGACATAATCATTCCCTTTTGCCAGCGCGCTGCTGACGACCAGTTTCCTGGGAACGATGGTTATGGAGCGCTGAAACTGCCCAGTTATAATTAGGCTATAGGGTCAGATTCTTGCTCAAGAACTCCACGCCCCCCCGTCTGAAGCCGCCTTGACGAGGCAAACATTTCGACAGCGCTATCCTCCTCCTCAACACCACCCGAGATACACCGTTTGTTCTTGTCGGACAATGGGAATATTGCACCTTACGCCGCCTTGCGCGCCTTGCTCAGCTTCTTGATGACCATGTCGCGCTTCAGCCGCGACAGGTGGTCGATGAACAGGACGCCGTTGAGATGGTCCATCTCATGCTGCAGGCAGGTCGCCATCAGGCCGTCGAGCCATTGGTCATGCGCGTCACCCTTCTCGTCCAGCCACGTCACGCGGCACCGCGCGGGGCGGACGACATCGGCATATTGTTCGGGGATCGACAGGCAGCCTTCCTGATAGGTCGACAGCTCTTTCGAAACCTCCTCGATCACCGGATTGACGAAGGCGTGCGGGGCCTTGACCGGCTTGCCTTCTTCATCTTCCTCGTCCTGCAGGTCGATGACCAGCACGCGCTTGGGCACGGCGACCTGGATCGCGGCGAGGCCGATACCCGGTGCGTCGTACATCGTGTCGAACATGTCGGCGATGAGGGTCTTTACCTCATCGGTCACGCCCTCGACGGGTTCGGAAACGAGACGAAGGCGGGGATCGGGGATTTCGATGATCGGAAGAATAGCCATAGCGGTCGGGTAAGTAGCATAGTTTCGCCGGTCAAGCGACGGGGCGTCTCGCTCGCAGCGCCTGGGCCAGCGTGCCTTCGTCCAGATAGTCGAGTTCGCCACCGACCGGCAGGCCGTGGGCGAGCTGGGTCAGGCGGACGGGAAATTTCTCGATCCGCTCGGCGATGTAATGCGCGGTGGTCTGCCCCTCCAGCGTGGCATTCATCGCGAGCACAACCTCATCGATTCCGCCGGCCGCGACGCGACTGACCAGCGAATCGATGGCGAGGTCATCGGGCCGAACTCCCTCCAGCGCCGACAGCCGCCCGCCCAGCACATGGAAGCGGCCGGGGAACAACCGCGCCCGGTCGAGCGCCCACAGGTCGGCGACCTCCTCCACCACGCACAGCGACCGGTCGTCGCGGCGCGGGTCGGTGCAGATGCCGCAAGGGTCGGTCGTGTCGACATTGCCGCAGGTCGAACAGGTCGACAGGTTGCGCGCCACCCGGTCGAGCGCGATCAGCAACGGGTCGAGCGCCGTCTCCCGCTTCTTGACCAGATGCAACACCGCGCGCCGCGCCGAACGGGGGCCAAGACCGGGAAGGCGGGAGAGCGCCTGGGTCAGCGCGTCGATTTCGGGAGAGGCCATCGCACCCAAGATAGGGGGTTGCGCGGGCGGACGCCACGGTGTCGTAGGGGGCCATGCGGATCATCTTCATGGGCACGCCCGAATTTGCGGTGCCAATCCTTCAGGCGCTGGTCGATGCGGGGCATCAGGTCGTCGCGGCATATAGCCAGCCGCCGCGTCGCGCCGGGCGCGGCAAGGCGCTGACCCCCTCCCCGGTTCACAGGCTGGCCGAGTCGCTGGGGATCGAGGTGCGGGTGCCTGAGAGCCTGCGCGATGCGGCGGTGCAGGCGGACTTTGTGGCGCTGAATGCCGATGTGGCGGTGGTTGCCGCGTACGGTTTGCTGTTGCCGCGAGCGGTGCTGGACGCGCCACGGCTGGGGTGCCTGAACGTCCATGGATCCCTGCTGCCGCGCTGGCGCGGGGCGGCGCCGATCCAGCGTGCGATCCTGGCCGGGGACGAGGAAACCGGCGTCGACATCATGCAGATGGCGGCGGGGATGGATACCGGGCCGGTACGGCTGGAAGGACGCACCCCGGTCGCGCGCAAGACGGCCGGCGAACTGACGGTCGAGTTGAGCGCGATGGGCGCGCGGCTGATGCTGGAGGTGCTGGCCGATCCGGACGCCTATCCGCCGGTCGTGCAGGCGAGCGAGGGCGTGACCCATGCCGCCAAGATCGACAAGGCCGAGGCTCGGTTGCGCTTCGAGGGCAGCGCGGCGGACGCGGAACGGCAGGTTCGCGCGTTCAATCCCGCGCCGGGCGCGTTTTTCGAAGTAAATGGCGAGCGGATCAAGGTGCTTTCGGCCTATGTCGATCCCGATGGCAGCGGCGCCGAACCCGGCACGGTCGTGGGCGGCGCGCTGGAAATCGCCTGCACCGATGGCGTGCTGATCCCGACCCATGTCCAGCGCGCCGGACGCGGCGTTACCTCCGCTGAAGAAATGCTGCGCGGCTTCGCAATACCCGCCGGCACGCGCATCGCATGACCCGCTTTGCCCTGACGGTGGAATATGACGGCCGCCCGTTCGTTGGCTGGCAGCGCCAGTCGGAGGGAGCCAGCGTACAGGGTTCGATCGAACGCGCGCTGTTCGAGGTGACGGGAGAGCAGGCCGCCGTCCATGCCGCCGGGCGCACCGATGCCGGGGTTCATGCGACGGGAATGCGCGCGCATGTCGATGTGGCGAAGGCGATCGATCCCTTCCGGCTGATGGAGGCGCTGAACGCCCGGCTGCGGCCCGATCCGGTCGCGATCCTCGATTGCGACATCGTGCCGGACGATTGGCACGCGCGCTTTTCGTGTCTGGGCCGGGCCTATGTCTATCGCATCGTGTGTCGCCGTGCGCCGCTGACGCACGAACGGGGGCTGGCGTGGCGCGTGCCGCAGCCGCTGGATGCCGATGCGATGGCGGCGGCGGCGGCGCGGCTGGTCGGGCGGCATGACTTCACGACCTTCCGCTCGGCGCATTGCCAGGCGGACAGCCCGATGCGGACGCTCGACCGGCTGGCAGTGGAGCGCGACGGTGACCGGATCAGCATCCACGCCGCCGCGCGGTCGTTCCTGCATCATCAGGTACGCTCGATGGTCGGCTGCCTCGCGATCGTCGGACAGGGCAGGCGGACACCCGACGATCTGGCCGACATCCTCGCCGCGCGCGATCGGGCCGCACTATGGCTGAACGCGCCGCCCGATGGGCTGTATTTCGTTCGGGCCGACTATCCCTCATCATGACGCACCCCCGCGCAGGCGGGGGTCCAGAGCCACTGGCGGCATCGTTCGCGACCCCGAATTCCCGCCTTAGGCGGAGATACGATCAGGCATTGTCCCGCACCAGCCGCGCGACCAGTTCGACGTGAGTCGACCAGCGGAACTGGCCGACCGGCTGCACCCAGTCGACCCGGTATCCCGCTTGTACCAGCATCTTGGCATCGCGTGCGAAGCTGCTGGGATTGCACGAAACATAGGCGATGACCGGCGCGTTGCTCTCCGCCAGCGCCGCCGCCTGTTCGCGGGCGCCGGCGCGTGGCGGGTCGAGGATCACCGCGTCGAACCGGTCGAGTTCGGCCGCCGTCAGCGGGCGGCGGAACAGATCGCGATGGTCGGCGACGACCGGCCGCCCGGCGCGGGCGGCGGCGAGCTTCAGCGCCATGATCGCCTCGCGCCCTGCCTCCCCCGCATAGGTCCGTGTCGCGCCTCCGCGCGACAGGGTGAAGGTGCCGAGGCCCGCGAACAGGTCGGCGACGATCGCCGCCCCCGCAACCGCCTCGTCGACTGCCGCGATCAGTGCCGCCTCGCCATCGCCGGTCGCTTGCAGGAAGCTGCCCGGCGGGAAGGGCACAGGCACGCCGCCCAGCGTCACGTTAACCGGCTCCGGTTCCCATCGCGCCTCGGCCCCCATGCCGTCGTCGATCGACAGCCGGGCGAGCCGCTGGTCCTGTGCAAAGGTCGTCAGCGCTTCGGCAGCGGCCAGTCCATCGGCAATCTTGCCGATGATGAGGACGTCGACCCCCTGATCAACCTGCGCCAGATGTACGTCGGCGCGCGACCGGTCCTTCAGCGCGGTTGCCAGCAGCCAGCGGAGCGGCGCGATGGCGGCGAACAATTCCGGCAGCAGGACATGGCATTCGCGTACGTCGACGATGCGATGGGTGCCGCTTTCGGTGAAGCCCAACGTCACCTGCTTGCCGCGCCGGTCGGCGTGGAGAGTCGCGCGGCGGCGGGTGTGGGTCGCGGACAGGATTGCCGGGCGGACCACGGCGTCGAGCGACTGCGACGCCAGCGCGCCGCGCACTCGGTCGGCGACGAAATCGGCCTCGCTGGGCAGGTCGAGATGCTGGAGCTGGCACCCGCCACAGGTGGGAAAATGACGGCACGGCGGCGCTGCGTGATGCGGGCCATGTTCCAGCGAGCCATCGGGCAGCAGCCGATCGCCGGGGGCGGCAAAGGGCACGTGACAGCCGTCGCCGGTCACGCCTTCCCCCCGTGCGGCGACACGGGCGATCACGTCGTCATCGGTCAGCGACATTCGGCGATCGCCTGTCCGAGGTGATCGATCAGCGAGTCCGCGACAAGGGCAGGACCGGCCATTTGTGCGGCACGGCCATGCAGCCATACCGCCTCTCGCGCCGCCTGCCCCGCGCCGGGACGCAGCCGCGCGGCGAGAATGCCGGCCAGCACATCGCCGGTGCCGGCGGTCGACAGCCAGGACGGCGCAGCAGGGGAGACGGTGACGGTGCCGTCGGGAGAAGCGATCACGGTGTCGGGGCCTTTATGGACGATGGTCGCGCGGGCCTGTAGCGCAGCTTGGGCCGTCCGGTCGATCTTGTTGCCGCCGCCTTCCCCGAACATCCGGTCGAACTCGCCACTGTGCGGCGTGAGGAAGGTCGGCGCGCTGCGGGCGGCGACGCGCGCGACGCCCGCCGCTCCGAGCAGGGAAAGGGCGTCGCCGTCGATCACCAGCGGCGCAGCGCAGGCCATCGCGGCGTCGAGCAGGCGGGTGGCGGCTTCGTCGCGACCCAGCCCCGGCCCGACCAGCACCGCCGCCAGTCGGTGATCGGCCAGCAGCCCCGGCGGATCGTCCAGCGGCCGGCGGACGAGAGCATCGGGACCGCCGTGCCCGGCATCGTCGCCGGCCAGCACGACATAGCCCGCCCCCGCCGACAGTGCCGCATGGGCGGCGAGCCGCGCCGCGCCGGGCATCGCGCCGGCGAGGACCGTGACCAGGCCACGACGATATTTATGGGCGTCGCGCGCTGGCGCGGCGATCACCGGGCGCGCGATCGTGCGGGGCGCGTCGGGCAGCGCGATATCGAGATCGGCGAGCAGGACATGCCCCATGCGGGCGACGTCCGGACCCACGACATGCGCAGCCTTCAGCGTGCCCAGCGCGACGGTCACATCGGCCCGAGCAGCACCAGGGAAATGCCGTTCCGCATCGGCGTCGACCCCGCTCGGCATGTCGATGGCAATGACGAAGGCGTCGTCGGTCAGCCGGGCCAGCGCATCGGCAATCTTGCCCTCCAGCGGTCGCGAGAGGCCGGTGCCGAACAGGCCGTCGACGATCACCGGACGTGGGGAGATGTCGGCGAGTTCGAAAACCGGGCCGGACCAGCCGGCACGCATCCGGGCAGCGGCGCCCTCCGCACGTCCGGGCAGTGCGGCAATGGCGACATCGCAACCCCATTCCCGTAAAAGTCGAGCGCAGAAAAAGGCATCGCCGCCATTGTTGCCGGGACCTGCGAGAACCAGAATGGCGCGTCCCAGCGCGAGGCGACGGACTTCCCGCGCGACGGCCCGCCCGGCGCGCTCCATCAGCGCATCCTGCGCCACGCCGGAAGCGAACGCCTCGCCCTCCGCGGCTCGCATCGCGGCGGCGCGCAGGATCGGCGCGTCGGCCGGATAGATCGTCATCGCGCGACGGGGCCGACCGTAGCCGGCAAGCGATAGCGTGCGCCACCGATCGCGACCTCAATCCGATTGTCGCCGACGACGGTGACCTTTGCCGCTTCCGACCCATCGGCCGCGATTACGCCGCGCCCGTCACGGGCGATGCGCAACCGGTGAAAGCCGCCATCGGGCTGGCGCAGGGTCAGCAACGCGCCCTCCGCATCGGCGGTCCGCTCGATCGTGCAGTCGGCGGCCAGCGGCGCAGCCGCATCGGCGGCACATTCGATACGCCCGGCGTCATCGGCGGCCGCACGTTGTTCGGCTTCGATATTGGCCAGGACGGCGGCATTGGGCTTGCGGTCGCAGGCGACCAGCAGCAGGACGGTGGCAAGGGCGAGGCGTCGATTCAATCCGCTCATGGCGGATCGATACCACACCTCGCCCGGAACAGTATCCCCGCACAGGCAGGGATACATCGCCGTCCTGAATATGCGCCGTCAGATGTCGGCGTAGACGTGCCGTTCCGCCTTGGCACCCGGATGAGTTACCGCCCCCTGATAGGCGGGGCCGACCGTCGTCGAATAGCGCCACAGCGCGCCCGACTGGTAATCATTGACCCGCGGCTGCCACTTCGCCCGGCGATCGGCCAGCACATCGGCGGGAACATCGAGGTCGATCGTGCCGGCATCGGCGTCGATGGTGATGATATCGCCATCCTCGACCAGCGCGATCGGGCCGCCTTCGGCCGCTTCGGGGCCGACATGACCGATGCAGAAGCCGCGCGTTGCACCCGAGAAGCGACCGTCGGTGATAAGCGCGACGCTTTCCCCCATGCCAAGGCCATAGAGTGCGGCGGTGGTCGAGAGCATCTCGCGCATTCCCGGACCGCCTTTCGGCCCTTCATAGCGGATCACGACGACCGAGCCTTCGGTGATGTTGCGTGCCTCGACGGCGGCGAAGGCGTCTTCCTCGCAATCGAACACGCGGGCGGTGCCGGTGAACTGCAGGCGCTTCATGCCGGCGACCTTCACGATCGCGCCTTCGGGCGCCAGGGTCCCGCGCAGGCCGACGACGCCGCCGGTCGCCGTGATCGGCGTCTTGACGTCGTAAATGACCTTCTGGTCAGAATTCCACGTCACTTCGTCGATATTCTCGCCCAGCGTCTTGCCGGTGACCGTCAGGCAGCTGCCATCGAGCAGATCATTGGCCAACATCGTCTTCATCAGCATGTAGACGCCGCCGGCTTCATACATGTCCTTTGCGACATACTTTCCGCCCGGCTTGAGGTCCGCGACGTAAGGCGTTGATTTGAATGCTTCCGCTACGTCGAACAGGTCGAAATCGATCCCGGCCTCCGATGCCATCGCCGGCAGGTGCAGCGCGGCGTTGGTCGAGCCGCCGGTCGCCGCGACGACCCGCGCGGCGTTGATGAAGGCGGCGCGCGTCGCGATGTCGCGCGGGCGCAGGTTGAGGCGAACGAGTTCCATCACCTGCTTGCCGGCAGCGATCGCGATCTCCTCCCGGCTGCGATAGGGTGCCGGCACCATGTTCGAATTGGGCAGCGACAGGCCGATGGCTTCGCCGACACATGCCATGGTGTTGGCGGTGAACTGGCCCCCACAGGCGCCATGGCCCGGACAGGCGACCTTTTCCAGCGCGGTCAGGTCGTGCAGCGGGCAGGTGCCGGCGGCATAGCGGCCGACCGCCTCGAACACGTCGACCACGGTCACGTCGCGATCCTCGAACCGGCCGGGCAGGATCGATCCGCCATAGACGAAGATCGACGGCACGTTCAGCCGCAGCATCGCCATCATCATGCCCGGCAGCGACTTGTCGCACCCGGCAAAGCCGACCAGCGCGTCATAGCAGTGCCCGCGCACCGACAGTTCGACCGAATCGGCGATAACCTCGCGGCTGACCAGCGAGGATTTCATCCCCTGATGCCCCATGGCGATCCCATCGGTCACGGTGATGGTGTTGAACCGGCGCGGCATCCCGCCACCCGCCACTACGCCTTCGCGCGCGGCGTCGGCCTGGAAATCCAGCGTCGTGTTGCACGGCGCGCTGTCGTTGCCGGCGGAGGCGAGCGCCACGAACGGCTTGGCGATGTCTTCCTCGGCGATACCCATCGCGTAATAATAGCTGCGATGCGGGGCGCGCTCGGGGCCGACGGAAACATGGCGGCTGGGCAGCCGCGACTTGTCGAAATTCTGGGTCATGGCGACAGCCTATTGCGCAGAGCGAAGCTTCAGCGCAAGTCCATTGCGCACTGCGGCGATCATTGCGATCAGGATACCGCACCACCGCGCGACGCCGGCGGCATCGGCGATCAGGTCGTTGCGGACCTCTACCGACAGCGACGGGATGCCCTGTCCTTCCGCGTGGCGATCGAGCGTGGCATTCAGGATGCGACCAGAATAGGGTTGCTGATCACCCGTCGAAATGCCCTGCGCCCGCAGAAAGTCTATCGCGATGCGGGCGGCGCGGTCGTCGCGGCCGTAGAGGATGCCAGCCTCCCACGGGCGCGGCTCGCCACCGGTTTCGAGGGCCGGCGTGAAGCTGTGGATCGCAACGATCAGGCGCGGGCGGTCGCGGCGGACCTGATCGCGGACCGCGCGATGATAGGGTGCGTGGAAGCGGGCGATGCGATCGGCGCGATCGGCGCCGGCATTGGCGGGAATGGTGTGGCCGTCGGATTGCGCGGGGATCAGGCCGGGGTGATCGCTTTGCCGATGCAGGTCGATCACCAGCCGCGATATGGTGCCAAGGATCGCCGGCGCGTCGAGTTCGGCCGACAGCGCGCGGGTCAGCGGCCCCGCGCCGATGTCGACGCCGACATGCAGGGACAACAGGTGCCGTGGGATGAGGATGTCGTCCGGCACCCACGCAGAGGCGTGGTCGCACAGTAGCAGAAGATCGGTGTCGGTTCCCGGCAGATGATCGGCAGGGTGCATTCAGAACTCCGGCAGTCGGCGGTCGCGAAAGGCGGCAAGCCCCTCTGCCAGTTCGGCGCCGCCGAATGCTGCGTCGAACCGCGCCTCGCCGCCGGGAATGGCGTCGATGGCGAGCTTCAGGCCGCGCACCGCACCGGGGGCGTTGGCGGCGATTCGTGCGGCAAGGGCATGGGCGTCGCCGCCGCGCCTGTGGACGAGTCCGATCGTGAAGGCTTCGTCCGCGTCGATCGCGTCGCCGGTGTAGAGCAACCGCGCCGCCTGCCCCCGCCCCACTGCCGCGACCAGCCGCGCGACGTCAGCCGGGGGATAAAGGATGCCGAGCCGCGCGGGCGGGATGGCGAACCGGGCGCCATCGCCCGCGACGATCAGGTCGCACGCCAGCGCCAGCGCAACCGCTGCGCCGAAGCATCCGCCGTTCACGGCTGCGATGACCGGCATCGGCAGGCGGGCCACCCCCTCGATCGCAGCAGACAGGCTTTCGCGGAACAGGGTGCGGCGGGCGGGATCGTGTTGCAGTTCGGCGAACTCGGCAATGTCGGCCCCCGCCGAAAAGACGCCCGGTTCGCGCGAGGCGATCACGACAGCACGGACGTCGGATGCGCCGAGGTCGACGATGCGATCCGCCAATTCCCGCCAGCCCGCGATCGGCAGGGCGTTGCGCGCGCCACCCCGCGCCAGCCACAACGTCGCGACCGCGCCGTCGCGGGTGCAGTCGATCATGGAGGAAAAGTGGGCGGCGTCCGGAGAGACCGCCCACGGACGATCCGCTCCCGGCGTTTGATCCGCAACGGTGTCTTCGCAAGCATCGCGCCAACCGGTCGCCCCAGCGGCGGCGGCATCCCGTTGGATCGAAGCGGGACGGTCGACTGTCACGCGAGTGCCGTTTCGAGACACCACCAGTCGGGCCGGGCTGCCCGGATCGCGGTGGCTGCAGTCTGACAGTCCTCCGTCCGATCGAACAGCGCGAAACAGGTCGCACCCGACCCCGACATGCGCGCCAGTCGAACACCGTCTGCCTTTTCCAGCATTGCCAGCACCGTATCGATTGCCGGGGCCAGCGCGCGTGCCGGCGGTTCGAGGTCGTTGCGCCCGTCCAGCGCGATGGCCAGCGCATCGCCATCCGGCAACGGCCCGCGATCGGTACGGTCCCATGCGGCAAAGACGGCGGCGGTCGACACGCCCACTCCGGGATTGACCAGCAGCACCGGCAGCGGCGGCACCTCGATCGGGCTCAGCTGCTCGCCCCGCCCGCGCCCGATCATCGTCCGCCCGGCCAGACAGGCAGGCACATCCGACCCAAGGTCCGCCGCGATCGCCATCAGCGCCGGATCGGCGGGCGATAGCCCAGCCAGCTGCGCCATGCCACGCAGCGTCGCCGCGGCATCGGCCGATCCGCCACCGATGCCCGATGCGACCGGCAGATGCTTGTCGAGGACGATCGACAAAGGGTCGCCCATGCCGAACGCGCAGCGAAACGCGTCGCGGGCGCGGGTGACGAGGTTGTCGCCTTCCCCGGTCAGCCCGTTCGCGAACGGACCGATGATGGCGAAACCGTCCCGCTCCGCCGGTGTCAGGCGGACGGTATCGCCATCGCGGACGAACACGAACAGCGTTTCCAGTTCGTGATAGCCGTCGTCGCGCCGGGCACGGACGTGCAGCGCGAGGTTCAGCTTGGCGGGCGCGGGTTCGACGATCATCGGGGTCAGCGATGCGACGAAGGCGGCCCGTTCGCAAGCCTTGAGGCCAGCCGCGCCGCATCGGGACCGCTGGCGGACACCGCCGCCGCATTCCAGGCATAGCGTGCCTCGACCCGGCGGCCCGCCGCCCAATAGAGATCGCCGAGATGTTCGTTGATCTCCACATCGTCGGGCGCTTGCCGCACCGCGCCCTCGATCAACGGCAGCGCGGCGACCAGGTTGCCGGCACGAAACCGTGCCCAGCCGAGCGAATCGGCGATGGCCGGGTCCTTGGGCGCAAGGGCATGGGCGCGCTCCAGCATCCGCGTCGCCTCCGCGACATTCTCACCGCGATCGACCTGGGCATAGCCGAGATAATTGAGCGCGGCCGGCTCCTGCGGCGCGAGTTCGACCGCGCGGCGCAGCATCGGCAGCGCACCGGCCCAGTCGCCCATCCGGTCCAATGCCGCGCCGCGTTGCAGGTAGAGCGTCCAGTCCGCCGTCGGACCGGCCTTCTCCAGTGCGCGTGCATAGACCTGTGCCGCTTCGGCGGGCTGGTCCGATTCGAGCAGCAGATCGGCATAGCGGCGCAGGCTGGCGGTCGGCGCATCGCGGCGCGTGGCCTGTTCGCGCGCCAGTGCGAGCGCACCGGGGAGATCGCCCGAACGTTGCAGGATGACGATGCCCAGCGCATTCGCACTGCCGGCAAAGGGATCGCCCGACGGAATCTGCGCGAGCGTCGCCCGCGCCTCTGCCACCGCATCGTCGCGGGCCAGCGCATCGGCAAGCGCGATCCGGGCGCGGGAATAGCCGGGGTCGAGCAGCAGCGCCGATCGGCTGAGCATGATCGCCAGCGCCTCCGTCCCCTCCGCCGACAGGTCGCCCGCCATCCGCGCGAACAGCCGCGACACTCCGAACCGGGCGTCGCCCTTGCTCCCGCGTCCCAGCGTTTCGGCAGCACGCGCCAGCACCGGATCGTCGCCGCTGAGCAGGGCGCGAGCGGTGTCGCGTTCGCCACCACGCGCGAGGAACTGTGCGGCGTTCAGACGGAAATCGGCATCGCCGCCGGTCGCGGACAGGAGCGCGCGGGTGGCGGCGACACCCTCCGCCATCCTGCCGGTCGCGAGCAGGCGCAGCGCGGCATTTTCGGCGGCATAGCGGCGCGGGATCGCCCCGCCGTCGCCCGCAACCTCCGGCGCGGGCAGGTCGACCCAGCCGGCAAGTAGGGGACTGAGGAAGCCGAGCGGCGATCCGGCCAGCCGGTCGAGCGCGGCACGCTGCGCCACCGCGTCACGGGCGATTACCGCATCGCTGAACACAAGCAAGTCGAGATCGGGCGGCGCGACGTCGGCTGCGCGCAATACCGCACCGGCGCGGCGGGCAAGCGGCAGGTCGCCCGCCGCCAACGCCTGTCGCAACGCCCGCACTGCGATCACCGGATCGGCGGGTTGCGCGGCCAGCGCCAGCGCATAGTCGCGCGCGGCGGCGGTGACCTGCCCGTCCGCATCGGCAGCACGCGCCTGGACGTATGCAGTCAGGGGGGCGGCGGTCAGCGGAGCGGCAGGCACGGTGGTTGCCGCCGACGCCGGTGCCGCCACCAGCGCCGCCACGACGATCCCCAGGCTACATGTTCGGATAATTCGGTCCTCCGCCGCCTTCCGGCACGACCCAGTTGATGTTCTGCGTCGGGTCCTTGATGTCGCATGTCTTGCAGTGGACGCAGTTCTGCGCGTTGATGACGAACTTCGGCGCGTCGGTTTCTGCCCCCACGATCTCATATACGCCCGCCGGGCAGTATCGTTGCGCAGGTTCGTCATAGAGCGGCAGGTCGTATGCGACCGGGACGTCGGGGTCCTTCAACGTCAGGTGGACCGGCTGATCCTCCTCATGGTTGGTATTCGACAGGAACACCGAGGACAGCCGGTCGAAGCTCAATACGCCATCGGGCTTGGGATAGGCGATCGGCTTCACCTGATCCTTGCGCCACAGGCTTTCGTGATCGGGATGGTGGCCGAGCGTGAAGGGCATCCGGATGCCCCAATGTTCCGCCCACATCGTCGCATTGGCGATGCCCGACCCGACGAAATCGCCATATTTCTTGACCAGCGGCACGACGTTGCGGACCGTGCGCAGTTCCTCATAGACCCAGCTTGCTTCATACGCAGCGGTATAGGCGGTGAGTTCATCGCCCGAACGGCCGTCGCGCACGGCGGCAAAAGCGGCCTCGGCGGCCATCATGCCGGACTTCATCGCGGTATGGATGCCCTTGATCCGCGGCACGTTCAGGAAGCCCGCCGAACAGCCGACCAGCACGCCGCCGGGGAAGGTCAGCTTCGGCACCGACTGCCACCCGCCGTCGTTGATCGCGCGCGCACCGTACGACACGCGCTTGCCGCCCTTCAGGATCGCGGCGATCGCCGGGTGCGTCTTCCAACGCTGCATTTCCTGGAACGGCGACAGATAGGGGTTGGAATAGTTCAGCCAGGTGACGAAGCCCAGTGCCACCTGTCCGTTCGCCTGATGATACAGGAACCCGCCGCCATTGCTTCCGCGCGTTTCGCTGAGCGGCCAGCCCTGGGTATGGATCACGCGGCCAGGAACGTGGTTTTCCGCCGGGATGTCCCAGAGTTCCTTGATGCCGAGGCCATAGACCTGCGGCTGGCTGTCCTTCGCCAGGTCGAAGGTGCGGATGATCTGTTTCGACAGATGCCCGCGCACCCCTTCGGCAAAGAAGGTGTATTTGGCGTGGAGTTCGAGGCCCGGCTGCCAGTCGGGCTTGCGCGTGCCGTCGCGGGCAATGCCCATGTCGCCGGTCGCGACGCCCTTCACCGAACCGTCCTCATGATAGAGGACTTCCGCCGCCGCGAAGCCGGGGAAAATCTCGACTCCCAGCCCCTCGGCCTGTTCGGCCAGCCAGCGGCACATATTGCCGAGCGAGCCGGTATAGGTGCCCTTGTTCTGCATGAACGGCGGCAGGATGCGGTGCGATACCTCGCTGCTGCCGGTTTCCGACAACAGCCAGTGATGATTCTCGGTCACCGGCACTTCCGCCATCGGGCAGCCCAGGTCACGCCATTCGGGCAGCAGCTCGTCCATCGCGCGCGGATCGAACACCGCGCCCGACAGGATGTGGGCGCCGACCTCCGACCCCTTTTCCAGCACGCAGACCGCCAGTTCCTCGCCGCTGTCGGCCGCCATCTGCTTCAGCCGGATCGCCGCGGACAGGCCGGCCGGCCCCGCGCCGACGATCACGACGTCATAGGGCATCGATTCCCGTTCGCTCATCATTTCTTCCTCTGCGGGCCAGCCGCCCCATGTCGTCGCGTGACGGCCACGCCCTGTCCTTGCCAACGATTTGGGCAGATTGACGGGGAGGTCAACCCAGTGCCTTAAGGGCGACATGGGGGCGGACCAACATATTCAGTGGCATGAAGCGGCGGCCAGCGCGCTGGAATGGTGGAGCGACGCCGGCGTCGACACGCTGGTCGAGGACGAACTGCGTGACTGGTTCGCGGCCCCCGCGCCTGCCCCCCGCCCGCTTGCCGTAACGTCTGCGCCCGCCGCCGACCTGCCGCCCGACACGCTCGACGCCTTTGTCGCATGGCGGATGGGCGCTGCAGCGCCGGAGGCCGGATGGAACGCCACGCGCGTGCCGGTGTCCCCACAAAAAAATCCGTCGCTGATGATCCTGACCGACCTGCCCGAGGCGGACGATTCGGTGGAGAATGGCTGGATGACCGGCCCGGTCGGCGTTCTGCTCGACCGGATGCTGGCGGCGATCGGGGAAGTGCGCGAAAGCGTCGTCATCGCCGGCATCGCCCATGCCCGAACATCGACCGGCCGGATACCTGCGGAGGCGCAGGCGACGCTGGACGACCTTGCCCGCCGCCTCGTCACGCTGGTCGCGCCGCAGCGGCTGCTGCTGTTCGGCGCAGAGCCGTGCCGCGCCATGCTCGGCGTTGACGGCCAGCGCGGCGGTTTACGCACCCTTAACCATGACGGCATAGCCTGTCCCACGATCGCCACGTTCCACCCGCGCTTCCTGTTGGAGCGGCCCCTGGCCAAGGCGGAGACATGGCGGCACCTGCAGTTGCTTATCAGGGAACCGACCGCGTGAAGCTCAACCCACTCGTGTTCGCGGCGCTGCTATTGCCCGCCCTTCCCACCACCGCCCATGCCGATGATTCGCCGACCCACGGCACGGCCATCTCCGTCGCCGAAGCGCGCGTCCCCCCGCAATTATCGCCCGAGGATCGCGACGCCTATACCCAGGTCTTCGCCGCGATCCGTGGGCAGCGCTGGGCCGATGCCCAGCTCAGGCTCGACGCGATGAAGCCGGGACCCCTCCATGCCGTCGCCCGCGCCGAACTCTATACCGCCAAGGGATCGCCCAAGGTCGAGCTGCCGCAGCTGATGGCGGTACTGGGCGAAGCGCCCGACCTGCCCCAGGCGCCGGACCTTGCCCGCATCGCAAAGCTGCGCGGGGCGACCGCCCTGCCCGAGTTGCCGACGCCGCAGCGGCTGGTGTGGTTCGATGCCGCCCCGGTGCGTGTCCGGGCGAAGGCCGCGCGCAGCGATGCCGCCGCCGCACAGCTGCTCGACGCGATGAAGCCCTATGTGAAGGCCGATGACGGCGTTGCCGCCGAAGCGTTGATCGCGACCCGCGCCGCCGACCTGACGCCCGAGGCGCTGACCGAGATGCGCGGGCGGGTCGCATGGATCTATTTCGTGGCCGGCGACGATGCCAATGCCCGCCGCCTCGCCGCCGTCGCGCAGCAGGGCGAAGGCGACTGGACCGCGCAGGCCGACTGGACGCAGGGGCTTGCCGCGTGGCGGCAGCAGGACTGCGCGGCGGCACAGGCTGCTTTCGCCAGCGTCGCGCAGCGCGCCGGCGATACCGAACTGCGCTCGGCCGGCCTCTATTGGGCGACGCGTGCCGATATCGCCTGCGGCCGCCCCGACCTGGTACAGGCGCGGCTGCAGACCGCCGCGCAATATGGTGAAACCTATTACGGGCTGCTTGCCCGGCAGGCGCTGGGCCTGGTCGAGGGGGCCGATGCCGGCGCCCGCGCTCCGGTAACCGACGACTGGCGTGCGCTGGAGCGACGGTCGAACGTCAAGGTCGCCGCCGCCCTGACCGAGATCGGCGAAGGCGCGCTGGCCGACAAGCTGCTGCGCCACCAGGCGCGGATCGGCGGCGCGGGGGATTATGCCGCGCTGACCCGGCTGTGCGGCAATCTGAACCTGCCCGCGACACAGCTGTGGCTGTCGCACAATGGGCCGCAGGGCGCGCGTCCGCTGGTCGAGGCACGCTATCCCGCGCCCGACTGGACGCCGGACGGTGGCTGGCGCGTCGACAAGGCGCTGGTGTTCGCCCACACGCTGCAGGAATCGCGCTTCGACGCCGGTGTGGTCAGTCCGGCGGGTGCGACCGGCCTGATGCAGATCCGCCCCGGCGCGCTGACCGATTATGCGCGCGCGCATGGCCTGAACCTCGAAAAATCAGCGCTGTCCAAGCCGCAGGTGAACATGGCGGTCGGCCAGAGCTATCTGGAGCAGTTGCGCGACCGGCCGTTCACCGGCGGCCTGCTGCCCAAGGTCATCGCCGCCTATAACGCCGGACCGACCCCGGTCGAAGCGTGGAACGTCCAGCTGAAGGACGGCGGCGACCCGCTGCTCTACATCGAATCGATCCCCTATTGGGAAACGCGCGGCTACGTGATGACCGTGCTGCGCAACTATTGGATGTATGAGAAGCAGGCGGGCAAGGCGTCGGCGAGCCGCGCCGCGCTGGCGCAGGGGATGTGGCCGAAATTCCCCGGCCTGCCCGGTGCCGCCGCCGTGCGCGTGAAGGGTGCGGGGCAGACGCGGGTGGCCGATGCCAATTGACGACAGCCGGCCGTTCGTGGCCGTTCGGATCGCAGTGCTGACGGTATCGGACACGCGCGGGCTGGCGGAGGATCGTTCGGGCGACACGCTGGTCGCCCGACTGGAGGATGCCGGCCATATCCTGGCCGACCGGGCGATCGTACGCGACGACATCGATGTCATCGTCGCGCGGCTGCACGGCTGGATCGACGATGACAGGATCGATTGCGTCATCACCACCGGGGGCACCGGCGTCACCGGGCGCGACGTGACCCCCGAAGCGATCGAGCGGGTCGCGACCAAGCTGATCCCCGGATTCGGCGAACTGTTCCGCTGGCAAAGCTATGCCAAGATCGGCACCTCCACCATCCAGTCGCGCGCCACCGCCTGCGTCGCGCGGGGCACCTATATCTTTGCCCTGCCCGGATCGACCGGCGCGGTGAAGGACGGGTGGGACGGCATCCTGCGGGAACAGCTCGACATCCGCCACCGCCCCTGCAACTTCGTCGAGCTGATGCCGCGCCTGCTGGAGCGGTAACGGCGGGCTGAAGCGGACAGTTGCCGCGAATGGATCGCCTGCCCTGCCCTGAGCCTATTTCCTTGCCGGTTTCGCCTTTGCCGCCTCACGCTTCGCGTCGAGAAACTTGGCGAAATCGCTGTCCATCTCGGCATACCAATCGACCAGGTCGGCGAACTGCGCCTGCGTCATGCCGCCGACAGCCGTGGCATCGAGGAACTCGCGCAGGTCGCCATCCGAATCGACGCCGACTTTCAGGAACCGCTTCGTAGCGTTCCATTCATTGGTCAGTGCGGCGGTATAGAGCGGGTCCTTCTTGTACCACGACGCGAACTGGAAGGAACCACAGTCCTTCAGCCCTTCGCAGCCATAGAATTCGATCGTGAAAGACCCGCCATTGACGCCACTCAGGATATACGGCTCGCCCGCCTTGTTGATCTTCAACTCGGCCTTGTAGCCCGCCGCCTGCAAGGCGGTGACGACGTTGCCGGGCTGCCGCAGGTCCAGCACGGGGCCCTCGGGCGCGGCCAGTGCCACAGCTGCCCAGATCAATGCTCCGATCATCGATAGCCCCCCTGATTACCCCGCCAGGAACCTATCGCCGCTCCGGGGCAGCCGACAAGGTCATTCCGCGACCATCGCTGCCAGCACATGTCCGTCAGGATCGCGGAAATGGAACCGCCGGCCGCCGGGAAAGGCGAAGATTGGCTGGACGACGGTACCCCCCGCCGCCTCGACCGCAGCCTGTGTCGCCTCCAGATCGTCGACCTCGATCACCGGCAGCAGCGTCGTGAGCGCGGTGTCGGCGTCCAGCCCCAGATCGGTATCGCCCGTCGTCGTCGCGGCATAGTCCGGACCATAGTCGGTGAACGCCCACCCCATCACCGACGCATAGAATGACTTTGCCGGTTCCGTCGCCGTGACCGGCAGTTCCAGATAGTTCAGCCGCGCCATATCGCCTCCCTGATGTTCTTGCTTCGTTCTGAACGATTCGATAGCGTAGGGCAATGCGAAATCTTCCTGCCAGAGGAGCGACGACCAACGTCACGAGCAACCGCTTCGCGCTGCCTGCGCAGGAGGCGGATGGCGACTGGCTCGACTGGCGAGAGACGGTCGATGGCGCGGAACCGGTGCTGCGTACCAGCGTGGCGATCGAACGGCCGCGCACGATCCTGTCGCGCAATGCCTCACCCGACATCCCGTTCGACCGCAGCATCAATCCGTATCGCGGCTGCGAGCATGGCTGCATCTATTGTTTCGCGCGGCCGACCCATGCCTTTCACGACCTGTCGCCGGGGCTGGATTTCGAGACGAAGCTGTTCGCTAAGCGCGATGCGGCGGTGCTCTTGCGCGCGGAGCTGGCGAAACCCGGTTATATCGCGAAGCCGGTCGCGATGGGGACCAACACCGATCCCTATCAGCCGATCGAGCGCGACTGGCGGATCACGCGCGATTGTATCGGCGTACTCGCGGAAACGAACCACCCGCTGACGATCACCACCAAGTCCGACCGGGTCGTGCGCGACATCGACCTGCTGGTGCCGATGGCGGCGAAGGGGCTGGTCAGCGTCACCCTGTCGGTGACGTCGCTCGATCCGATGATCGCCCGCACGCTGGAGCCGCGCGCGCCGCATCCGGAAAAGCGGCTCGCTGCGGTGGCGGCGCTGGCGGCGGCGGGGGTGCCGGTGTTCGTGTCGATCTCTCCGGTGATTCCGGCGATCACCGACCATGAGGTCGAACGGCTGATCGAACGAGCGGCCGAGGCCGGGGCGCGGGGCGCCTATTTCCTGCCGGTGCGCCTGCCGTATGAAGTCGCCCCGCTGTTTCGCGCATGGCTGGAAGCCTATTTCCCCGAGCGGGCGGGCAAGGTCATGGCGATCGTCCAGTCGCTGCGCGGCGGGCGCGACAACGATCCGGCGTTTCATTCGCGGATGCGGGGGCAAGGCGTGTGGGGACAATTGCTTGCCACCCGCTTCGCAATCGCGTGCCGCCGGCACGGCCTGAACGCTGGTCATCCCCGGCTGCGCTGCGACCTGTTCCGCCCGCCCGCCGGGGCGCAGGGAGAGTTGTTCAGCTGAGCGACGGAACCGTTGTCGTATCGCAACGTATTCCGACCGAGGACAAACGGGGACGAGATGATGACGACACGCCTTTGGACCGCCGCGCTGCTGACTGCCGCGACGATTACCGCTCCGGTCGGCGCCCAGACCCGCGCCATTTCGCAGAGCGATCGCAATCAGGGCGCACAGGCCAATCCGCAGCTGCTCGCGCAATATGGCGGCAAATATTCCGGGCCACAGTCCGCCTATGTCGAGCGGGTCGGCAAGAAGGTGGCGGTCCAGTCCGGCCTGTCGAACGCCAGCGGCGACTTCACCGTCGCGCTGCTCAATTCGCCGGTCGAGAACGCCTTCGCCATCCCCGGCGGCTATGTCTATATCACGCGGCAGCTTCTGGCGCTGATGAACAGCGAGGCGGAGTTGGCGGCGGTCATGGGGCATGAGGTCGGCCACGTCGCCGCGCGGCACAGCAACTCGCGCAACACCCGATCGAGCATCGGATCGATCGGCGCGGCGCTGCTGGGCGCGGTGACCGGCAGCGATCTGGTCGGGCGGATCGCCGGCGCCGGGTCACAGCTCTACACCCTGTCGTACAGCCGCAATCAGGAATATCAGGCCGATCAGTTCGGCGTGCGCTACGCCACCGCCGCCGGCTATGCACCGTCCGGCATGGCCGATGCGCTGATTCAGCTGAACGAGGCGCAGGCATTGGCCGCGCAGACCAGCGGGCGTGGCGGCAATGCCGTCCCGACATGGATGAGTACCCATCCCAACGGTGCCGACCGGGTAAAGCGCGCCCGCGCGCTCGCGCAGCAGGCGGGTGGTGCCACGACTCAGCCGGCGCAGGACACGACCTATCTGCGGATGCTCGACGGGCTGCGCTATGACGACGATCCCGCGCAGGGGGTGATCGACGGGTCAACCTTCAAGCATCCCGGCCTGCGCGTCCGCTTCACCGCGCCCACCGGCTATGCTCTGCAGAACGGCACGGACGCGGTGACGATCGCGGGCCAGGGCGGACAGGCCGAGTTCCGCATGGGGCCGGCAGGCGATCCCGCCAGCGTCGTGCGGCAGCGGCTGGCGGCACTGGGCGCGCAGAACGCGCCGGAGCCGCAGACGACGCGAATCAACGGCACCGACGCGGCGATCGCGACGGTCCGCGCCAATGCCAACAACCAGGCGGTCGACTTGACCATCGTCGCCTACCGCTACCCCTCGGCCACCTATTATTTCCAGATCGTCACTCCGGCCGGGCGTGGTGTGGGACCGTTCGAACCGCTGCTCGACAGCTTCGGCACGCTGACCCAGGCCGAGGCGAACGCGATCACCGGCAAGCGCATCCGCATCGTGACGGTAAAGGCCGGCGACACGATCGATTCACTCGCCCGCCAGATGGCCTATTCCGATTTCCAGCGGGACCGGTTCCTGACGTTGAACGGGATGGAAGACGGCGCGCGGCTGGTGCCGGGGCAGCTGGTGAAGCTGGTGGTGCGCGGCTGACCCCTTTCCGCCGCCCCTCTGCCATGCGAAGGGCGGCGGATGGCCAGTCATGACGTCATCATCCTCGGCGCGGGCGGTGCAGGGTTGTTCTGCGCCGGGATCGCCGCCCGGCGCGGCAGGCGCGTGGTCGTGGTCGACCATGCGCCGGAGCCGGGGCGCAAGATCGTCATCTCCGGCGGCGGACGCTGCAACTTCACCAATGTCGGGGCGACCTGGGACCGCTATGTCTCGGCCAATCCGCAATTCGCGCGCTCGGCGCTGGGCCGCTACACCGCGCAGGATTTCATCGCACTGGTCGATGCACACGGCATCGCGTGGCACGAGAAGACGCTCGGCCAGCTGTTCTGTGATGGATCGGCGCGACAGATCGTGGCGATGCTGCTGGACGAGGCGGCAGGTGCCGAGATCGCGCTGGGCCAGCCGATCCGCGATGTCACCCATGCCGATGCGACCTTCACCGTCGTCCATGGCGACCGCACGCTCACCGCGCCATCGCTGGTGATCGCGACCGGCGGGCCATCGATCCCGAAGCTCGGCGCGACCGGCTTCGCCTATGACCTTGCCAAGCGGTTCGGGCTGAAACTGGTCGAGCCGCGCCCGGCGCTGGTGCCGCTGACCCTGCCGCCCGAGGACGCGCTGTTCCGCGAATTGTCGGGCGTCGCGACCGAGGTCGTGGCCGGTGCGGGCAAGGCGACGTTTCGCGAGGCGGCGCTGTTCACCCATCGCGGCCTGTCGGGTCCGGCAATCCTGCAGGCATCGTCCTATTGGCGCCACCGCGAGCCGGTGACGATCGATTTCGTCCCCGACCGCGCCCCCGACTGGCTGACCGAGTTGAAGCGCAGTCGCCCGCGGATCGGGCTCCGCTCTGCGCTGGGTTCGGCGCTGCCCGACCGGCTGGCCGAGGCGCTGGCGGTGAAGTTCGACTGCCCCGGCGAACTTGGCAATCAGCGCGACGCGACGCTGGCCACGATCGAGCAGCGATTGCGCGGCTGGCAATTCCATCCCAACGGCACCGAAGGCTTCGCCAAGGCCGAAGTCACCGTCGGCGGGGTCGCGACCGATGGCCTCAACCAGAAGACGATGGCGGCCAAGCACCTGCCCGGCCTACACGTCATCGGCGAGGCGGTCGATGTGACCGGCTGGCTCGGCGGCTATAATTTCCAATGGGCGTGGTCGAGCGGCTGGGCAGCGGGCCAGGCGGTGTGAGCCGCAAGGCGTCCTTCCCGCCAGTTGTCGACCTGTCGACACGGGCGTTGATCCTCGGCAGCCTGCCGGGCGATGCATCGCTGGCGGCGGGGCGCTATTATGCGCATCCGCAGAACCAGTTCTGGCGGCTGCTGTCACCGGTGGTCGAGGTCGATCTGCCCGCGCTCGATTATTGCGAAAAGCTGGCGGCGCTGAAGGCGGCAGGGATCGGCCTGTGGGACGTGGTGCAGAGCGCGACCCGGCCCGGCAGCAGCGACGCAGCAATCCGCGACGCCACCGCGAATGACGTGGCGGCGCTGATCGCAACCCTGCCGGAACTCAAATTGGTGGCGTTCAATGGCCGCACGGCGGCGAAGGCAGGGCAAACGCTGGTGCATGGGATCGAGACGCTGGCCCTGCCGTCGAGCAGCCCGCTGCATACGGTTGGCGTGGCGGCAAAGCAGCCGGCGTGGAATGCGATTATGAAATACCTCAGGTATGAATGATCGAGCGCCCCAGTTCTGGGCGGACAAGCCGCCACGCGCAGAACTATGCTACTATAACCCTTTGAGCGCCTCCGAACCGCGAATGAGCGTTTCAGCGAAATCTTTCCGCCCAAAGGTGTTGCCTTGTGGTTCGAAGGCAAACCCATCGAAGCATACAACCAGCGCCGAGATGACATAAGCAGTAGCCCGCATCTCATTCGGCGTGCTGATCCGAATGCTCAGGAACGCATCCTTACCGGTAATCCGTTCTGAGGCGGAGACCTTCGATAGAGAATCATTCACGATCTTGACATCCTCCGGCATCAGCGAAGCCGGGGCCAGTTCTCCCTGCAAATACGCGTCGTTGCCATCGATCGCCACCAACATCCCGTCGTGCACGACGCCCGCGCTATCCAGTGCAGGAAACCGTTTGATCGCTACCGGAAAGCCACGATCCGTCATGCACTGCTGTACCACAGCTGCGGTCGGCCAATTGGCGGCGGGCATTGCAACGTAGAAATCGACACTCACACGGCACCTCCACGACAGCTATACTGTCGGCGCGATTGCTATGCCAGAACGTTACAATCAGGCAGGAAGCACCGTCGAGCATGATTATTCCAGCAGCTGCCGCGCCCATGGGTCGATCGCGCTCTTAATCCACAACAACCGGCTTACCCCGGTTGCAATCGCCCCGCCCCCTGCCCCATAGCATCGCCCATGTCCGACGAACGCGATGTTTCCACCCTGTCCTTCGAAGACGCGCTGCGCGAGCTCGAAACCATCGTCAGCCGGCTGGAAACGGGTCAGGAAGACCTGCAGACCGCGATCGACCTCTATGCCCGTGGCGACCTGCTCCGCGCGCAATGCGCCGCACGGCTCGATGCGGCGCAGGCCCGGATCGAGGCGATCCGCGTCGATGCCGAAGGACGCGCCACCACCCAGCCGTTCGACGCGCAATAATGGCGACCGTCGCGCCGCCGGTGTCGCTGAACGCCGCCCTTCGCGAAATCTCGGCCGAGATGGATCGCCAGTTCGACGCGCTGCTCCCCGTACCCGGCGATCCACGCGCGAACCTCTACCGCGCCATGCGCCATGCTGCGATCGGCGGGGGCAAAAGGTTGCGGCCGCTGCTGGTATTCGCCACCGCCCGACTGTTCAATGTCGAGCGTATCCGGGCCGCCCGTGCGTCGCTCGCGATCGAATGCATCCATGTCTACAGCCTGATCCATGACGACCTGCCCGCGATGGATGATGACGACATGCGCCGCGGCAAGCCAACGGTGCATAAGGCGTATGACGAGGCAACCGCGATCCTTGCAGGCGATTGCCTCCACGCACTGGCATTCGAAATCCTGTCGCACGAGGCGACCCATCCCGATCCGCATGTCCGCATCGAACTGATCGCCGACCTCGCCCACGCCTCCGGCCCGTCGGGCATGGCGGGTGGACAGGCGATGGACCTGGAGGCGGAGGACACCAGCTTCGACCTGAACACCGTCACCCGGTTGCAGGCGATGAAGACCGGCGCGCTGATCGCCTGCTCGGTCGAGGCGGGCGCGATCCTCGGCCGCATTCCCGCCGACCAGCGCACCTCGCTGCGCGGCTATGCCCGCGACATCGGCCTCGCCTTCCAGATCGCCGACGACATCCTCGATGTCGAGGGTGACGAGGCGGCGGTCGGCAAGGCGCTGCGCAAGGATGGCGAAGCGGGCAAGGAAACCTTTCTCTCGCTGCTCGGCCTCGATCGTGCGCGCGAACAGGCACGGTTGCTGGTCGACCAGTCGATCGAGCATCTGCGCGACTTTGGCCATGAAGCCGACCTGCTTCGCGCGATCGCCCGCTATGTGCTGGAGCGCGACCGGTGAGGATCGGCGTTTACCCCGGCACCTTCGATCCGATCACGCGCGGGCATATGGACATCATTCGCCGCGGCGCGAAACTGGTCGACCGGCTGGTGATCGGCGTCACGACCAACCCGTCGAAATCGCCGATGTTCACGCTCGGCGAACGCCTTGCCATGGTCGAGCGCGAGGTGGCGGAGGTCGGCGGCGATATTCAGGTCGTGGCGTTCGATGCGCTGCTGATGACCTTTGCTGAGCGGCAGGGCGCGAGCGTTATCGTGCGGGGCCTGCGCGCGGTCGCCGATTTCGAATATGAATATCAGATGGCGGGTATGAACCAGCAGCTGAACGACCGGATCGAAACGGTCTTCCTGATGGCGGATGTCTCGCTGCAGCCGATCGCATCGCGGCTGGTCAAGGAGATCGCGATGTATGGCGGGTCGATCGCGAAGTTCGTGTCGCCAGCGGTGTGCGAAGAGGTGATCGCACGGGTCGAGAAACTCGGTCGCAAGGGAGAATAGTTCCGCGGCCCTCCCCGGCACGGGGCGCATCTAAGTCCGTTGCCGCCACCACCAGGCCAGCCCGCCCAGCAGCAGGATCGCGACCCCGCCGCCGGCCAGCACCTGCCAAGACGGCAGCCATCGGCCGATCAGCGCGCTTAGCCCATGCCCGAACCAATAGCCGATCGACACGAACGTCGCCGCCCACACGAGCGCCGCCGCACCGTTCAGCACGACAAAGCGCGACAGTGGCAGTCGCGTCGTGCCGATCGCCACCGGGCTGACGGTTCGCAGGCCGTAGAGAAAACGGAAGGCGAAGACGAACAGCGTGGGATGCCGCTCGAACGTCGACAGCGCACGGGCAAAGGCCGGCTTCCCGCTCCAGCGGCAGACACGGGGATGGTCGCGGAACCGCCGGCCGGCCGCGAAGAATAGCTGATCGGCGATGAACGACCCGATCGCGGCGGCCAGGATCGCCCCGACATAGGGCAGCACGCCGCGCTGCACCATAATCCCGCCGAGGACCACGACCGTCTCCCCCTCGATCCCGGCGCCGAGCAACAGCGCGCCGAGGCCATAGCGGGCAATCAGCGCCTCGATCGTCATGGGTGAATATTCCGCATGGCGTCACCGTACAGGCACGCAACCGGCGGTAAAGCCATATGCCCCCCTTTCTTGCCTGTCGCCGCCGCGCTAGACACCGGCGATGCTCGCCCCCCCCCTCCCCTCGCGTGCCCGTCCGGGCGCTGTCGCCCGCTGGCTCTGGTGGGTCGCCGCGCTGGTCGTCGCGATGGTGGTGGTCGGCGGCATCACCCGGCTGACCGAATCGGGCCTGTCGATCACCGAATGGAAGCCGCTGTCGGGCACGTTGCCGCCGCTCAACGCCGCGCAGTGGGAGGCGGAGTTCGCCAATTACCGGAAAATTCCGGAATATCAGCTGCTGAACCAAGGCATGACGCTGGCCCAGTTCAAGGGCATTTTCTTCTGGGAATATTTCCACCGGCTGCTGGCCCGGCTGGTCGGCGTCGCCTTTGCCGTGCCGCTGGCGTGGTTCTGGATCCGCGGTGCGATTCCCACCGGCTACAAGGGGCGCCTGGTGGCAGTGCTGGCGCTGGGCGGATTGCAGGGGGCGATCGGCTGGTGGATGGTAGCCTCCGGCCTGTCGGTGCGGACCGATGTGTCGCATATCCGCCTGTCGGTGCATCTGCTCAATGCGCTGGTGATCCTGGCCGGTACGGTATGGACCGCGCTCGACCTGCGCGAGTTGGCGGCGGACCGCTATGCCCGTCCGGCGCGGATGACGGCGATCGCGGCGATCACCTTGCTGGTGTTGTTCGTCCAGCTGCTGTTCGGCGCATGGGTCGCCGGACTGAACGCCGGGCTGGTCACCAACCAATGGCCGCTGATGAACGGGCATTTCTTTCCGGCCGACGAGTGGGCGTTGCGCGCTCCGCTGGATGCGATCGTCAACGATCCCTATATCGTTCACTTCATCCATCGCTGGTGGGCATGGGTCGCGGTTGCCGCGCTGATAATCCTCGCACGCGCTGCCAAGCGCACCGGCCATCCCGAGGTCGCGCGGGCGATCCATATCGCGTTCGGCGTGCAGATCCTGCTGGGTGTCAGCACGGTGATGACCGGGGTGCGGATCGAGGTCGCTGCGCTGCACCAGCTGGGCGGCGCGCTACTGGTCGTCGCCACCACCTGGGGGGCGCACGCCGTCGGCCGGCGATGATCGCCCTGCCCCCGCCCGCGATCGAAGCCACGGCGGCCACCGGTTTCGCGCCGGTGCTGGACAACGAGTATCGCTATCATATCGAACAGCAGCGCGATGACGCTGGTGCCGTCCGCCGCTACACCACCGACCGCAGCGTCCGGTTCCGGCGCACGGCCGACGGGCTGGTCGCCGACATGGTGATCGAGACGGTCGACGGCAGCCTGTCGGGCGGTCCCGGCGCGATGTTCGAACGCGCGTTCGCGACCCTGCGCGGACGGCCGATCCGTTATCGCCTGTCCGACCGGGGTGAAGTGACCGACGTAATCGATCGGGCCGCCATCTGGTCCGCGTTGGTCGATGCCATTGCGGCGCAGGGGGGCAGCGACCCGGCGAAGTCGGCAATGCTCGCCCGCCTGACTGCACCGCTGCGCGCAATGCCCGAGCGACAGCAGGTGGCGATGCTGGGATCGATGCTGACCAACCTCCTCGCCCCCGATGTCCTGCGTCTGGGCGTGCAGCCCGAACGGCCGGTCCGCCGCCCAGGCGCGCCACCGTTCGGCGCCGGGTCGGAAGTGACCGGCACCGAACGCATCCATGCCGAAGGACGCGAGCTGATCGCCGAGGAACGGCTGACCGGCGACATCGCTGCGACCGGCGGCCGGCCGGGCGGTCGACGGACCAGCAGCATGGTCCGCGCCGTCGACGCGGCGACCGGCATGATCGTGCGGCAAACCTCCACGGTACGCATCGAAAGCGGCAACGCGATATCGATCGCCACGACCCGGATCACGCTGCGCCGTCCGTATGGTATTTAGATACCCGTCAGCAAAGCCGCACTTTACTTGACTTATTGCGTCGGTGCGGGCAATTGCCCGGCGTTCGCACCGTCCCGGTTCGGGGTGGACGCGTCATATATCCGAAAGGTCCAACGCCCATGAAGGCGCTCATGAAGACCACCAAGTCGGTTAAGCCGCACGAGGTGGAGAAGAAGTGGCATATCGTCGATGCCGACGGCCTGGTGGTCGGTCGCGCTGCGTCGATCATCGCCAACGTACTGCGCGGCAAGCACAAGACGTCGTTCACCCCGCACGTCGATTGCGGTGACAACGTGGTCGTCATCAACGCCGACAAGATTCGCTTCACCTCGAACAAGGCGAAGACGAAGACCTATTACAAGCACACCGGCTATGCCGGCGGCATCAAGGCGGTCACCGCCGAGAAGGTCCTCGAAGGCCGTTTCCCCGAGCGTGTCCTGGAAAAGGCCGTCGAGCGGATGATTCCGCGTGGCCCGCTGGGTCGTGAGCAGATGCGCAACCTGCGCATCTTCAAGGGTGCCGAGCATCCGCATGAAGCGCAGAACCCGCAGGTTCTCGACATCGCGAGCATGAATCGCAAGAACAAGGTGGGCGCATAATGTCCGACAACCGCCAGTCCCTTTCCGACCTCGCGAACCTGACCGGTCAGCAGGCGCCGGCCGCCGCCGCACCGCAGGCGTCGGCTCCGCAGACCGACGGCGCGGAAGCTCCCGCCGCTCCGGTCGAAGCACCCCGTCCGACGATGCCGCTGCGTGCGCAGGAAATCGACCAGTACGGTCGCGCCTATGCGACCGGCCGTCGCAAGGATGCCGTTGCGCGCGTCTGGCTGAAGCCGGGTTCGGGCAAGATCACGATCAACGGTCGTGACCAAGAAGTGTATTTCGCACGTCCGACCCTGCGCCTCGTCATCAACCAGCCGTTCGGTGTTGCCGACCGCAATGGTCAGTATGACGTGATCTGCACCGTCAAGGGCGGCGGCCTGTCGGGCCAGGCCGGCGCGGTCAAGCATGGCATCAGCCAGGCTCTGACCCGGTACGAGCCGGTCCTGCGTGCGCCGGTCAAGGCCGCCGGGTTCCTGACCCGCGACAGCCGCGCCGTCGAGCGTAAGAAGTACGGCAAGGCGAAGGCCCGCCGCAGCTTCCAGTTCTCGAAGCGCTAAGTCGCAAAGGCACGCGCGGGAGCCGAAAAGGTTCCGGTTTGCGGCCAAATGCGTACCGATTGGGGCGGTCCGGTATCGGGCCGCCCTTTTCGTTTGGATCGTAACCGTATAGCGAGAGTGCGTCCGCACGCTGGCGGAACCATCCAAGAGACGCCATGACATCGCGTGCCAAGACCTCGCTGCTGCCGCTTGCCGATGCGGACCTGTGGCCCGACGAGTTGCGCCGCAGCCTGTCCGACAAGCTGTTCACCATCGCGTTCGGTGCGATCCAGTGGCCGTGGCTGCTGCGCAGCCTGTCGGGCGGCAAGAAGGCCGACAAGGTGCGGTTGATGGCCGAGCTGGGCCTTGCCCCCGACGCCCTGCCGAACCTCGGCAGCTGGAAGGCGGATACCGGGTATCTGTCGCTGATCGTCGACCAGATCGCCGCCGCCCGCCCGCAGACCGTCGTGGAACTGGGTACCGGCGCATCGAGCCTCGTCACCGGCGCGGCACTGGCCAAGCATGGCGGCGGGCAGCTCATCAGCTTCGACCAGCACGCCGGATTCGTCGATGCGACGCGCGACTGGCTGGCCGAACATGGCATTGCCGCCGACCTGCGCGCCGCACCGCTGGTTGCCGCGCCCGGTGACTGGCCGGGCGTCTGGTATGACATCGACGCGTTGCCCGATAAGGTCGACCTGCTGCTGATCGACGGGCCGCCCTGGACGATCCATCCCTATGTGCGCGGTGCCGCCGAGACGCTGTTCGACCGGTTGCCGGTCGGGGGTGTCGTGATGCTCGACGATGGTGCGCGGCCGGGCGAGCGCGTCGTCGCGCAGCGCTGGCGCAAGCGGTGGCCGAATTTCCGGTTCGAACTGGTCAATCGCGGGACCAAGGGCACGTTGATCGGGCAGCGGCTGTCCTAAGGTCCCGCATCCGGGGTTGGCGCGGCTAACGGCCCGATTGGATCGCCGCCGTACGGTCCGTCGGACCAGGCCGGATCGACATTCAGCGCCAATCGTGGATTTCCATCATTCCCGCGCAGGCGAGAATCCATACCGCTGCCGCTTCAGCTGGATTCGCGACCTTAGCGCAGATGGACTTCCGCCCACGCGAGAGTGACGATGGGGGACATAGCGGTCGTCCAATGCGCTGAAGGTCGATCGGTCCCAGCACATAGCGCACCCCCGCGCAGGCCGGGGCCAGGGCGCTGATTGATGGGCCTTGCGTCAACATCCTGCATCTCCGCCTTCGCGGGGATGCAACATGGCTGAGGAAGCGCTCGCCGACCTATACCCCCACGGTCACGGGCGTATCCTCCGCCCCCATCTTTCGCGCGATCGTCTCGAACCGCTTTCCCTCGATCCGGATTTCGTTGAACGACGGTGGATCGTCGCGGGTGCGGGTCGACAGGGTGCCGGCACCGACCATGCGCAACTCCCCCCCAGAAGCCGCGTAGGGAATGTCGAAGGGGTCGTGGACATGGCCCGACAGCACCGCATGGGCGCCCGCCGCCACGACCGCATCCAGTGCCGCCGCGCCGCCACGTGTCTCTCCGCTCGACTTCGTACCGACATCGATCAGGGGGTGATGAGCGGCGATAAGGATCAGGTCGTCCTTCGGTACCCGTCGGATCAGGCGGAGCGTCCGCGCCAGAGCGCCATCGCTGACATACCCCTTCGACCAATCCCACCGGAACTGGAAGCGCGCCGTGGTCTTCAGCGGCACGATCGCGACGCCATCGATCTCCAACGGACGCTCGATCATCCGCTCCAGCCGCTTGTACCGGCGATAGGGACGTACGAACCGGGCGAAGAGATTGTAGAGCGGCAGGTCGTGGTTGCCGACCTCTACCGTCACCGGACGGCCGAGGCTCTCCAGCCATTCCGCCGCCGCCTCGAACTCGGCGGTGCGCGCGCGCATCGTCAGGTCGCCGGTCATGATGATCGCATCGGGCTGTTCCAGGCGAACCGCTTCGCCGAACCACGCGATCGCCGCCTTGTCCTCCGCGCCGAAATGAACGTCGCTGACATGGAACAGACGGATCATCAGGCACTCCCGGCGATGGACTTGACCCTCAGCAACGCACGAAGCCGGTCAGCGCTCCGAACGGATCGCCAGTGCCGTCCCACCGCCGATCGCCGCGACCAGCGCCAGCACGACGAATACCGCGCCCAGCCCCGCTCCCGCCGGTACCAGTGCGGCGAGCAGCGGCGGAACACAGGCCGGCAGCGTGTTGGTCAGGTTCAAGACTGCCAGGTCGCGCCCGCGCGTGGCAGGCGACGGCAGCATCTGCATCGCAAGCGCCGAATGCAGCGCCAGGAACACCGACAGGCCGGTCTGCGCAATGCCATAGCCGATGACCGCCCCGACAAAGGCCGGCGCCACCGCCATGCCGATCAGCCCGGCGATCACTAGCAATGTCGCGCCGCCCAGAAACGGCTTGCGCCCGCCCACGCCGTCCGACCAGCGGCCGGCAAGGATCGTGGCGACGACGACGACGCCGGTGACGATGGCCATCGCCTGGGCAACCGGGCCGGCGGCATCACCCGCCCCCCGCCAGCGATCGGCGAAATGGAAAAAGGCATAGGCGGTAAGCCCGTTGCCCGCGACCTGCATCGCCAGCCGCGCCACCCATGCCCGCACCAGATCGCCGCGCACGACGTCAGCCGGTACGGTCTCGATCGGCCGCGCATCGCCCCCGCCGCCCCGCTCGCGTGCGAACAGGAGAAATGGTCCGATCATCAATGCTGCGAGGACGACGTTTGCGGTAAAACGCAGTCCCTCGGTCGGGAACAGGGGCGCGGTGACGGCAGCGGCCGACATCATGCCGATCGGATGCGAAATGCCGAGCAGCCCGGACACCCGCCCCTTGGCCGCGTCGGGGACTTCATCGGCCATCACCGCCACCATCGGTGCGAACATCAGGTTCAGCGCGACCTGCCACAGCGCGATCGCGACCAGCAGCGACGTTCGGTCGCCGGCGCGGTGGATGGCGGCGAATGCCAGCGCCAGCAGGATCAGGCCGACCGCGATCGGCAGCCGCCGGCTGCGGCTGCGGCGCCAGTGCAGGTCGCTGAGCCAACCCGCGGCGATGTTCGCCGCGCTGGCGACGACCGCACCGCCCAGCACCGCCCATCCCAGCAACGCGACCCGGTTCGCCGGATCGATCGCTGCGACCTTTACCTGCAACAGGATCGACACGAACGGCATGAACGCGACGAACAGCCCGCAATAGGCCAGCGTGTAGAGCGGCACGAAACCGCGCGCGGGCACGGCCGGGTGCGGTATCAACGCCCCGCGACCCGGCGCAGCGCGACGACCAACTGGCCGATGGTATAGGGCTTGTTCAGCAACTCGAACCCCATGGTACCGTGGCGGACGATCACGTCGCTATAGCCGCTGGTCAGCAGCACCGGCAGGCCGGGATGGCGATCGCGGACCCGCGCGGCCAGTTCGACGCCATCGATCCCCGGCATCATCACGTCGGAAAAGACGATATCGAACCCGTCGGACTGCCCGGCCAGCAGCGCCAGCGCCGCCTGTCCATCGACGACATGCACCGGCACGAACCCCTGCGCCTCCAGCGCCTGCGTCGTGGTCGTGCCGACCGCGACGTTATCCTCCACCACCAGCACGCGCAGCCCGTCGCCCGCCAGCGGTTCCGGCACCTCGCGGACCGGCGCGGTGGCTGGGTCGGGACCCGTCACCTGCGGCAGGTACAGGGCGAATTCGGTATTGCCCGGCTCGCTGCGCGCGCGGACCTCCCCGCCCGATTGCTTCGCGAAGCCGAACACCTGGCTGAGACCGAGACCGGTACCCTTGCCCAGTTCCTTAGTCGTGAAGAACGGTTCGAAGATGCGGGTCAGCGTTTCGTCGTCGATGCCGCTGCCGGTGTCGGCCACGGTGATGACGACGAACCGGCCCGGCTGTGCGGCGGCACCGGGCGCGGCGGGGATGCCGTCGACGCGATCAACCGACAGGACCAGCCCCCCCTCCCCCTGCATCGCGTCGCGGGCATTGGCGGCGAAATTGACAATGGCCGTATCGAACTGGTTGGGATCGGCATCGACGAACACCGGCGCGTCGCAGCGACGGATGGTCACCGCGATCCGCGATCCGGCGAGCGTCCGCACGATGTCGCCCAGTGCCGCGACCGCTTCGTTTACGTCGAACACCTGCGGCTGCAACGCGGACCGACGGGCGAACGCCAGCAGCTGCCCGGTCAGTTTCGCGGCGCGATCGACCGTATCGCTGATCGCAGAGAGATACCGCTCGCGCCGTTCGTCGCTCAACGTCGGTTGGCGCAACAGGTCGACCGACGATCGGACGATGGTCAGCAGGTTGTTGAAATCATGCGCGACGCCGCCGGTCAGCTGGCCGATCGCCTCCATCTTCTGGCTCTGGCGCAACGCGTCCTGTGCGGTCACCAGCGCCTTCGTACGGTCGACGACCTGTTCCTCCAGCGATTCGGCCAGTGCCGCCAGTTCGCGCTCGGCCCGACGGCGTTCGGTCGCGGCGCGGGTCCGTTCGGCGACCTCGCGGACGAACGCGATCTCGTCGTCGCGCCACACCCTGGGTTCGCTGTGATTGGTGTAGATCAGCGCGACGACCCCGCCCAGTTCGGTCAGCGGCATGTTGATGAACGCGCGGGCGTTGATCGCCTCCAGTTGCTGCGCGGTGCCGGCGGTGCGCGGATCGGCACGCGCATCCTCGACGATCGCCGTCTCGCCGCGCTTCAGGTCGTCGATATAGCTGCCATAGTCGCGGAAGTTCAGCACGCCAGCGATGCTGGTCACCCCCGGCGCATTCCAGTCGCGTTCGATCGTGATGGTCTCCGCCGCGCGATCGACCACGCCGTACCCCACCCGGTCGACACCCAGCGCCTCACCGATGATCCGCGCCGCCGCGACCCCCATGTCGACCGGATCGTCGAGCAGGCGCAGCGCATCGTTCAGCTCGGCCATCGCCGCGCGCATCCGCTCCAGCCGCTTGTAGATCGTGACGTCGATCGACACGCCGGTCAGGCGGACGACATCGCCATCATTGTCCAGCGTCGGTTGCCCCCGGCTGGCGATCCAGCGGATGTCGCCGTCCGCCTGGCGAATGCGCACCTCGATCTCCAGCGGCGCGCCGGCGAAGCTGGCCTCGATCGCCGCCAGAACCGCCGGCCGATCGTCGGGATGCACGATGGCCGAGATTTCGGCGGTCGATGGCGGGTAATCGGCATCGAAGCCGAAATTCGTCCGGCAGATCGCCGACATGGTCAGCTGGCGCGTGGCACGGTCGAACGACCAGGTGCCGAACCGTCCCGCCTCCAGCGCGAACAGCATCTCGCGTTCGCGCTCTTCCTGTTCACGAAACCGGCCGGCCAGTTCGGCCAGCAGCGCGGCATTGCTGGATTCCAGCCCCTCCAGCCGCGCGCGTTCCAGCGTGACGTCGACCTGGCTCGCAAAGAAATAGACGAGCTTGCCATCGGCGTCATGCACCGGAGCCAGCAGCAGCCGGTTCCAGAACGACGTACCGTCGGCATGGTAGTTCAGGACATCGATTTCGATCGACTGCACCGCCGCCACGGCATCGCGGATCCGCGCAACCGCCGCCGGATCGGTATCCGGCCCTTGCAGGAACCGGCAATTGCGACCGATGATCGCATCGCGGCGATAGCCGGTCATCCGGCAAAAGGCATCGTTGGCGAACACCACCGGATTGTCGGGCAGGCGCGGATTGGTGATGAGCATCGGCATCCGCGTCGCGCGGACGGCGGCGACGAACGGATCGGTACCGCCATCCACGCCGGCGATCTCCAGCGCGATGCGGCGGTCGTCGCTGGCCGCCCGTCCGCTCGTTTCGCCGCCCTGTTCCACGTCGCCTCGCATCCATGACGGAACGTGGCGCCCCCGCGGCCGTTCCCCCGCCCCGCTATGCTAGGATCAGCGGCGAACGTCCAGCCCGCCGGACAGGAATGCGTCGATATCCGATTGACGAAACAGGCTGAAATCGCCGGGCAGCGAATGTTTGAGCGCTGCCACGGCCAGCCCCCATTGGGCCGCCGTCGCTTCGTCCCGGCCGGACATCAGCGCGTGCAGCACACCACTGGCAAAGGCATCGCCCCCGCCGATCCGGTCGACGATGCCGGCGATCGCCACTTCGTCGGTCTGCACCGACCCGGCCGGCGTATCGATCCGCGCCGACAGGCGGTGGCGATCGGCATCGTCGACGTGACGCGCGGTGGAGGCAATGTGCCGCAGGTTTGGAAAGGCCGCGAACGCCGCTTCGGCCGCCTCGCGCCGGCGATCTTCACCATCGCCCGAAAACTGTCGGCCCAGCAGCAGCGAGACGTCGCGGTGGTTGCCGAACAACAGGTCGGCCATCCCGACCAGCCGGGTCAGCACGGCGCGCGGGTCGCTGTCCCACGCTTCCCACAGGCGGGCACGGTAATTGCCGTCGAACGAGATGGTCAGCCCGCGCGCACGTGCAGCCTCGGCCGCGGCGATCGCCGCCTTGGCGGTTTCGTCACCCAAGGCAGGCGTGATGCCCGACAGGTGCAGCCGGGTGACGCCCGCCAGCAGCGCATCCCAGTCCCAGCTATCGGCCGGCGCGGTCGCAAAGCTCGACCCCGCACGGTCGTACACGATGTCGGACGCGCGCAATCCGGCACCGGGGCTGAGGAAGTACAGCCCCATCCGCCCGTCGCGCACCGCCACGCGCGAACAGTGGACGCCCTGCGCGCGGATCGCGGCGACCGCGCCGCGCCCCAGCGGATTGTCGGGCACCGCGCTGACCATCGCGCTGGTATGGCCGAGATTGGCGAGGCCCACGGCGACATTCGCCTCCGCCCCGCCGACATGGACGTCGAACCGCCCGGTCTGCATCAGCAGCTCGCGACCCGGCGCGGTCAGGCGCAGCAGCAATTCGCCGAAGCACAGGATCATCGCGCCAGCCACCCGCCATCGACGGCGAGGATATGCCCCTGCACATAGGCGGCGGCATCGGAGGCGAGGAAGACGGCCGCACCGCCCAGATCGGCGGCATCGCCCCAGCGCCCGGCCGGAATGCGATCGACGATCGCGCTGTTGCGCACCGGATCGGCCTGCAATGCGGCGGTATTGTTGGTGGCGATATAGCCGGGCGCAATCGCGTTGACCGTCACGCCGTGCCTTGCCCATTCGTTCGCCAGCAGCTTCGTCAGCCCGCCGATGCCCGATTTCGACGCGGTGTAGCTCGGCACGCGCACCCCGCCCTGAAAGGTCAGCATCGAGGCGATGTTAATGATCCGTCCCTTGCCGGTCGTGATCATGTGCCGCCCGGCGGCCTGCGAGAGGAAGAAGACCGATTTGAGGTTGGTGTCGACCACCGCGTCCCAGTCTTCCTCGGTAAAGTCCACCGCATCGGCGCGGCGGATGATCCCGGCATTGTTGACCAGAATGTCGAGACGACCAAGCTTGTCGAGCGTCTCCGCCACGACCCGCGCGACGGGTTCGATGGTCGACAGGTCGGCGGACACGATTTCCGCCCGGCGGCCCAGCGCCCGCACCTGCTGCGCGGTATTGGTGGCCGGGGTCCGCCCGATCAGCGCGACATCCGCCCCGGCTGTCGCCAGCGCGACCGCGATCGCCTGACCGATGCCGGTATTGGGCCCGGTGACGGCCGCGACCCGGCCCGACAGATCGAAGGGGTTCACCATCGCGTTCACGCCAGCTGACAGATGTCGAGGACCTGCATGTCGGTATAGTCCTGATTCTCGCCCGCCATCGCCCAGATAAAGGCATAGGCGCGGGTGCCCGATCCCATATGGACCGACCAGGGCGGCGAGATCACCGCTTCCTCATTGCCCATGACGATGTGGCGCATCGCCTCACCCTCACCCATGTAGTGAAATACCTTGTCGTTGTCGGTCGGCAGTTCGAAGTAGAAATAGATTTCGCTGCGGCGCTCATGGATGTGCGGCGGCATGGTGTTCCACACGCTGCCGGGCTTCAGCACGGTCAGGCCCATGACCAGCTGCGCCGAATCGCACACGCCGGGAATGACCAGCTGATAGATCGTCCGCTCGTTCGATTCCTCCAGACTGCCACGCTCCAGCGCATTGGCGTCGGCAATGCCGAGCTTGCGGGTCTGAAAGCCCTTATGCGCCGGGCAGGACGCGATGTAGAAGCGCGCACCCGTACCGCCGAACACCACGTCGCTGGCGCCCATCGTGACGTATACGCAGTCCTTGTTACCGAGGGTGAACACTTCGCCATCGACGGTCACGGTGCCGTCGACCCCGCCCACGTTGACCACCGCCATCTCGCGCCGCTCGAGGAAGGGATGTCCTTCCGCCGACTTCGGCTCGGTCTGCGCAGGGAGCTTCACCGGGGCATCGCCCACCGCCACGCCGCCGATCACGAACCGGTCGGCATGGGTGTAGTTCAACACGCATTCGCCCTCGCGGAACAGCCCGTCGATCAGGTACCGATCGCGCAACTCCTCGTTCGACACGCATTCCATCATGTCCGGGTGCGTGGCATAATAGGTCCGTTCGAACATCGTTCTCTCCTGATGGTAACCGGTATCAGCGATATTGGGGCGCCGTACCGATGACTTCCGTCTTGCTGCCCTCTTGGTAAAGCGCTCGACTAGCGCAGTCGAGCCTGTTTTTGACACCGGTTTCTACCGTTGATGACGGTGAGGCTTTGCGGGGGTGCGTAATCCGGCCTAAGTCGCGTTTTATGCAACCGCTCGACCATCAGCAACAATCCGCCCGCACCTGGTTCGAATCGCTGCGCGACCGCATCTGTGCCGCGTTCGAGGCGATTGAGCGCGAGGCCGGATCGGACGCCGCCTTTGCCTATACCCCGTGGGACCGGACCGATCCGTCGGGCGCGCCCGGCGGCGGCGGGGTGCGCGGGGTGATGAAGGGGCGCGTGTTCGAAAAGGTCGGCGTCAACGTCTCTACGGTCGGCGGCACCTTCGAGGGCGAGTTCGCCAAGTCGATCCACGGTGCGGCCGAGGACCCGCGCTTTTTTGCGACGGGCATCAGCCTGGTCGCGCACATGGCCAATCCGCATGTGCCGGCAGTACATATGAATACCCGCTTCCTCGTGACGACGAAGCGCTGGTTCGGCGGCGGCGCCGACCTCAATCCGCCCATCCCCTATGCGCAGGATACCGCCGACTTCCACGATGCGATGCGCGCGGCGTGCGACGCACATGACCCGGCGCATTATCCGAAGTTCAAACAATGGGCCGATGATTATTTTTACATCCCGCACCGCGGCGTGCATCGCGGCGTCGGCGGCATCTTCTACGACCATCTCGGCACCGACTGGGACGTCGACTTCACCTTTACCCGCGCTGTCGGTGAAGCGTTCCTGTCGATCTATCCGCAGCTGGTGCGCCGGCGCATGGACATGCCGTTCGACGATGCCGATCGCGCGCGACAGCTGGAATGGCGCGGGCGCTATGCCGAATTCAACCTCGTCTATGATCGTGGCACGCTGTTCGGCCTGAAGACCGGCGGCAATATCGATGCGATCCTGATGAGCCTGCCGCCGCTCGCGACGTGGAGCTGACGCCATGGGGCTGATCCCGGTCAAGCCGGGCGAGGTCGCGACGATCGTCACCTCGCTGGAGATGCTGGAGCGGCCGCGTCCTGCGCCGCTACCCGCCTCGCCGCTCCGACTGGTGCGGTGGGAGCGGCCGGGGATTGAGCGTTATCGTGCGCTGTTCCGGCGCGTCGGCGGTCCGTGGCTGTGGTTCTCGCGCCTGGTCATGGACGACGATCGGCTGGCAGCGATCCTCCACGCCGAAGGCGTCCGCGTGTGGGCGGTGGTAGATCGGGCGGGAATCGAGGTCGGGATGCTCGAACTCGATTTCCGTGCAAGCGGCGAATGCGAGCTGTCCTATGTCGGACTGATCCCCGAACTCGCCGGCAAGGGCCATGGTCGCTGGCTGATGGCGCACGCCTTGTCGATGGCATGGGCAAAGGATGTACGGCGGGTGTGGGTGCATACCTGCACGCTCGACCACCCCGGCGCGCTGGGCTTCTATCGCCGGTCGGGCTTCGTGCCGTACCAGCGAACGATCGAAACCTTTGCCGATCCGCGCGTCGCCGGGGTCCTGCCCGACGACTGCGCACCGCATTATCCGTTGCTGGCAAGCCGGCGATAGATCGTCGCGCGGACCAGCGTATAGGCGATGGTGGTTGCCATCGATACCGCGGCGGTGGAAACCGCCAGCATCCCCATCGTGACGGGATTGCCGCCCCCCGACGACGCTACGCCGGCCAGGCCCTGCAACAGCCTCTGGACAAAATAGGCGCCGACGAAAATCAGCGCCTGCAGCGACAGGAGCTGGATCACCCGTCCCTGCGTCAGGTCCAGCGCCCGGCCCACCGCATCGCCGAAGCGTCGCTCCGGCTCGCCGAGCAGGACCGGCAGCACCAGCGCGGCGCGACCGATGACGTACAGGCCCGGCACGAGGAACAGCAACATGCCACCGGCGATCGCGATATTCAGCAGCACCGTCGCGGCGAGCAGCACCGGCAGCCGTCGCGCGACGATCCGCAGCGCTTCACCCACCGTCGGGCGGGCCGGGTCGAGCAGCAGCGCCAGCAGCACCGCGACCCCGACCAGTTCCGCGATCATCTGGAACCCCAGCAGCGGGGCGTTATCGACCAGATAGGACTGCATCGTCGCCAGCAGCGCCTGATCGTCCTGCGCGCCCGCACGGGCTGCGACGCTGTCCATACGCATGAACAGCGCCAGCGCCAGATTGGGCAGGAAGAAGAAAACACCTGCGACCGCGGCGATCACGTCGCGTTCGCGCTTCCACAGTTCCAGTGCTTCTTGGCAGGCGGCAGCGACGTTCAGCCTCATGCGAAGACGGCCGCGTCATCCTGCCGGCCGACGATATCGCGGTACAGCTTGCCGACGAAAGCGCTCTGGTACAGCGCCAGCGCCGCGCTGACCGCCGCGACGGCGATCGACGTGGCAATGATGGTCGGCGACAGGGCGCCGCTGCTGCTGGTCAACAGGCCGACGATGCCACCGACCACGAACTGCGCCGCCGATACCGCGACCCCGGCGACGATGGCGTAGAGGATCAGCACGCCGATCAGCTTCCACGTCATGCCGCGCGTCAGGTCGAACGCCCGTCGGATCGCGCCGACGCCGCGGCGCTCCAGTGCGACGACCGCGTTGATCGGCAGCAGCCGCGCTGACACCCACAGCACAACCAGCGCCAGCGCGAGGAAATACAGCAGCGCCATGCCCAGCCGGGCGATCTCCGCCGGCTGCGGCGGAACACCGTTCATGACCGAGGTAAAGTCGAACCCGCTGGCCACCGCCAGCACGACGCCCGGTATCGCCAGAACGGCGAGGATCGCCATCAGGACGATACTGACGCCGATCATCGGCAGGAACCGGCGCTTTGCCAGCGACAGCGCGACGCGGTGCTGTTCCTGCCCATCCGGCTGTGCGGCAAAGGCGATCAGGTAGAGCGCACCCCAGAGCGAGATCAGCGCGGCCACAACCGACACCAGCCCCAGCGCCGCCGCCGTGCCTCCGGTCGCTTCGGTGCGAAGGCCGTTCATGCTGCCGCTGATCGCCGGCACCGCGAACTGCGTCGCCAGCAGCACCGGCATCGCCTGTCCACCATGGTCGCGGACGAAATCCACTGCCCGGTCCCAGACCGTCCCGATCTTTGCCATCGTTGCACTTGCTCCCCTTTTATCCGATGGACGCTGTACCCATCCTGATCCTGAATGAAAATGGCTCCTGATCCCCTCGCCCCCTCCATCGCGACCGCCCAGCAGATCGAATGGCGCACCGAAAGCGGACAGATCGACTATCCGACGGCACTGGCGACGATGGAGGCGCGCGCGACCGCCATCGCCGATGGCCGCGCGGGCGAGATGATCTGGCTGTTGGAGCACCCGCCGCTCTACACGGCAGGAACCAGTGCTGACCCGGCCGAGCTGCTCGACCCGCGCTTTCCGGTCCATGCCGCCGGACGTGGCGGGCGCTATACCTATCATGGTCCCGGACAGCGGATCGGCTATCTGATGCTCGACCTGACCCGGCGGGGACGCGACGTCCGCCGGTTCGTCCACGCGGTCGAAGCGTGGGTCATCGGTGCGCTCGGTACCTTCGACATCCATGCCTATGCCGTGCCCGATCGGATCGGCATCTGGACGGCCGATTGCGGCAGCGAGGCGAAGATCGGCGCGATCGGTGTCCGGGTACGGCGCTGGGCGACGTTGCACGGATTTTCGGTCAATCTGGCCCCAGATTTGTCACATTTCGGGGGCATCGTGCCATGTGGGATCGCCGAATTTCCGGTGACCAGCGCCGCGGCGCTGGGGAAAACCATCGATCCCGCGATGTTCGATGCAGCGCTCGCCGCCGGTTTGCCGGCCTTTCTGGACGGGCTGTACCCCCCTGCGAAAGAGGCTTGAGGGCAGGCATCCCTTCGACTAATGTCCAGCGCGGATTGGGTATTAACGGCAAAGAAACGCCGCCTATCCATAGCTTAGGGAGCTTACCATGCGTGCATTCTCGAAGATCCTGACCGGTTCGATCATCGCCGGCGCGGCGCTGGCGCTGTCGGCTTGCGGTGGCAAGACCGAAACCACTGCCGACAACGCGACCATCACCGACCTGAACTCGACCGACATGATGGACGGCACGATGTCGGACAACATGACCGCCGTCGACGGCGCCATGGGCAACGACACCATGATGATGTCGAACGACAGCATGATGTCGAACGACACGATGATGTCGAACGAAGCCGGCATGACCAACGCCATGTAATCAGCCGTCTTCGGCTATTCTGGCGAAGGGCCGTCCGGGCAGCCGGGCGGCCCTTTTCGTTACGGCCCGCTGCCCGTGCGAATTGTTACGCCCCCATGCGGCGAAACGTGGACGACGGATGCAAGTTGGGGCTTGGGTCCCCGTCAAAAACGCCTTAACCATCGCTGCCTGCCCAGGCGCCCTGTCGCGCCGTGAAAGGAAGAGATGAGCGTAGTGCGTACCCTGGTCCTGGCCGCTGCCGCCGCCCTGACCGTCGCGGCATCCCCCGCGTCGGCCCAATTTTTCTTCAAGCCCTATGACATGGATGGCCCTCGCGTCACGGGTGAGGAACCCGGCATCACGTCGCAAGCGCTTCCGGGTGCGACCCCGGCGGAACTGCGCGCCGCCGTGCTGTGGAACCTGCGCTCGGCACTCAACGTCGCCGCGCTGCAGTGCCAGTTCGAACCGACCATGCTGACGCTCAGCAACTACAACGCCCTGCTGTTCAACCATGCCGATGAGTTGAAGGCCAGCTATGCCGCGCTCGACAAATATTTCGACCGGACTACGGGTTCGCTGAAGGCCGGCCAGACCGCGCTCGACCAGTTCGGCACGCGCGTCTATTCCGGCTTTTCGACCGTATCGGCGCAGCTCGGCTTCTGCCAGGCGGCGAACGAGATCGGGCAGGAGGCGCTGTTCGTGCCGCGCGGCTATCTGGGCGAATTTGCCGAATTGCGGATGCGCAAGCTGCGCAACTCACTGGTGGCATATGGCGAGCAGCAGTTCACCCGGCAGATTCCGTATATGCGCCCTATCCGGTTGTATCAGTTCGAAAACCCGAAATGCTGGCGCAAGGGCGTGTGGCAGACCAAGCGCTGCGGTGCATTTCCGAGCTGATCGTTTTTTCCAAGAAAAATGCGAGGAACGCCGGGAACCAAGGATAGCGATTGCCGTTATCACCCTCGGATAGCGATCTTTTGCCCCCCCGCTCTCGCTATCCGCTAAAAGGACCCGGTAGGCGTAGACCCTCCCCCCCCGGTAGCGCCACCGGGTCCATATACTGGTTTCACCTAAGCGACCCGTCAGCCGAACGCTGGCGGGTCGCTTTTTTGGTGGGCTATTCGTTGTGGTGCTGGAACGAATGGCATCTTCGGACATTCCCCTTCCCGAAGCGGGCGAGTCCCGCATCATGTCGGAGAAGAACATGCGTAAGATCCTGAGCCTCGCCGTCGTCGCCGGTGCCCTTGCCATCAGCGCCTGCAACACCGTCGAAGGTGTCGGCAAGGACGTGTCGTCGGCGGGCAGCGCAGTTGCCGGCGCGGCGCGCGACACCAAGTAAGCAGCGGACTACGGTTCACAACAAAAAGGGCGGCCTGGATCATCCGGACCGCCCTTTTTCTGTTGGAGGCCTGCCACCTTCGCGACGGTGCGGTCAGGCCGCTTCCTCCTCCGCTGCCTCCGGGTCGCGCTTGGCGCGGCGCTTCTCGGTAAACCAGATGGCGACCAGCGCCAGTTCGTAAAGCAGGATCAGCGGCACGGCGAGCAGGAACTGCGACCCGATATCAGGCGGCGTCGCCACCGCCGCAATCGCAAAGGCGCCGACGATCGCATAGCGCCGCGCGCCGACCAGCTGCTTTCGCGTGACGATGCCTGCCAGTTCCAGCAGCATCAGCAGCACCGGCAACAGGAAGGCCAGCCCGAACGCGAACAGGAACTGCATCACGAACGACAGATAGGCCTCGACCGACGGCAGCGCCTCCTGCTGTACCCCGCCCAGATTGCCCTGGTAGCCGAGCAGGAAATGCAGCGCGACCGGGATGGTGACGTAATAGGCCAACGCCGCACCGGCGATGAACAGCACCGGCGTTGCCAGCAGGAACGGGAACAGCGCTCGCTTTTCGTTGCGGTACAGCCCCGGTGCGACGAACTGCCACAACTGGTTGGCGATCACCGGAAAGGACAGCATCATCGCCGCGAAGAACGCGACCTTGATCTGAACGAAGAACGCTTCGAATATCTGGGTGAAGATCAGCTTCGTCTGTCCCGCGGCCAGCAATGGCTTGACCAGGAAGGTCAGGATCTGGTGCGAGAAATAGAAGCAAACCCCGAAGCAGACGGCTACCGCCAGCACGGAGTAGAGCAGGCGGCGGCGCAGTTCGATCAGGTGATCGAGCAGCGGAGCCTGGCTGTCGTCGATATCGTTCATGACGGGGCCTTGCCATCGGCGGCGGGCGGCTGATCGCCGGGTGCCTCACGCAGTTCCGGACGCTCGACCATCACCGGCGCAGGCGTATCGTCGTGCGGGGCGGGCACCGGCGGGTCCTGCACCGGCGGCGGCGGCGATGGCGCATCGACCGGATGCACCGCCGGAGAAGCTTCCGTTGGATGCTCGCGCATGATCCGCGCGTTCTCCTCGGCCCATTTCTTTTCCATTTCCGCCAGTTCGGCTTCACGCACCATCGTGTCGAAGCCGGAGCGGAACTGACGGGCCACGCCGCGCGCCTTGCCGACCCACAGGCCGACGATGCGCATGGCTTTGGGCAAATCCTTGGGACCGATGACGACCAGCGCGACCAGCGCGACGACCATCAATTCGGTGGGAGCGATATCGAACATCGGCGCTCGGAGTCAGGCGGGCATGACGCCCGCCGGGAATGAAAAGATCAGCGGTCGCCGTGCGGGCGGTCGTCGCGAACGGGATCGCGATGCACCGGATCGCGCGGCGGCAGATCATGGTCATAGGCGCTGTCGAGCGGACGCTGTTCCAGTCGTTCGCGCGGACGGGCCGGCGGCGGGGGAACCTCGTCATCCTCCGCCATGCCCTTCTTGAAGCTCTTCAGCCCCTTGGCCACGTCGCCCATCATGTCGGAAAAACGACCCTTGCCGAACAACAGCAAGATGGCGACGCCGACGATAAGCCAGTGCCAAATGCTAAGACCACCCATCGTCCACACTCCAAGCGAAACATATCGTTGCCGATCACTTAGTCGCTATCGCCGCCGCTTTCCAGCACGCTTGCAAAGGCATCGTCGATTGGTTCGAGCAGCCCTGCCGCACGCAAATCATCGATTCCGGGCAGATCGCGGCGGGTGTTGAGGCCGAAATGGTCCAGAAACGCCTGTGTCGTTGCGTACTGCAGCGGACGCCCCGGCACCTCGCGCCGTCCCGCCGGGCGGACCCATCCCGCCGCGAGCAGAACGTCGATCGTGCCCTTGGATATCTGCACCCCCCGGATCGATTCGATGTCCGCACGGGTCGCCGGCTCGTGATAGGCGATGATCGCCAGCGTCTCGATCGCGGCGCGCGACAGGCGGCGTGATTCGTCGCGGTCGCGGCGCAGGAAATGGGCGAGGTCGGGCGCAGTTTCGAAATGCCAATGCTCGCCCCGCCGGACGAGACCGAAGCCGCGCCCTTCATGGTCTGCCTCGATCGTCGCCAGCGCGGCGCGCACGTCGCCGTCGCCGACATAGGCGGCAATCATCGCGGCGGTCATCGGCGTCTCGCTGGCGAACAGCACCGCTTCGACCGCGCGGACGAACGGGTCGGTCACGCGATCCGCCGCACATCGATCGGCCCGAACGGCGCGTCCTGCCGGATCGCCACCCGCCCCTGTCGCGCGAGTTCGAGCGTCGCGAGAAAGGTCGAGGCGAGCGCGGAGCGGCGGTAGCGTTCGTCGTCCTGCTCCGGCAGGAACGCCGCGATCGATGTCCAGTCGATCCGCGTACCGAGCATCGCCTGCACGCGTTCGATCGCAACCTCCAGTGTCATCACCGGGCGCGTTGCGACGACATGCAGCACCGGCCGCGTGCGGGCGCTGATCCGGCCATACGCCTCGATCAGGTCGTACAGGCCCGCATCCCATCGCGCCTTGCGCACGACATTAAGCCCCTCCGGATCACCCCGCAGGAATACGTCGCGACCGATCCGGTCGCGCGCCATCAACCGCGCCCCGGCCTCGCGCATCGCATCGAGCCGTTCGAGCCGGAGTTGCAGGCGCAGCGCCAGTTCCTCCGGGTCGGGGTCCATTTCCGGTTCGCGGGGCAGTAACAGCGCCGATTTGAGATAGGCGAGCCAAGCCGCCATGACGAGCCAGTCGGCCGCCAGTTCGAGCCGCGGCGCACTCGCCCGGTCGATCCAGCGCAGATACTGCTCGACCAGCGCCAGGATCGAGATGCGGCGCAGATCGACCTTCTGCGTACGGGCCAGCGCCAGCAGCAGGTCGAGCGGCCCTTCCCACCCGTTCAGTTCGATCGTCAATACGGGCGCATCGGCATCCATGGCGGCGACCCTACCGGGCGGCATGGCGATCCGTCACCGATATTCGTGCGTCACATCCTGATGCACCCCGCGCAGCCGCACCGCGCGGCCGCGCTCGACCTCCGGCACGGCGACGATCCGGATCCAGCGCAGCGGCTGGCCGGGGGCGTCGACCTCGGTATCGATCGTGAAGCCGCGCCGATGGCGGATGGCATGGGCACGCAACCGCTCCAGCGCCGAGCGCGAATCGGGGCGGTACATCGGCAGGACGACGTCGCGTACCGGGGTGCTGCCGGTCGGCAGTCCGAATAGCGCGAACGTCGAATCGGACCATGCCAGCGTGTTCGCGGCCAGGTCGCAGCAGAATGGCCCGTCATCCAGCAGGCCAGGATGATAACCGACATCCAGAACGCCGTGCGACAGCCGGACGCCGCGTTCGACGATCGGCCAGCTATGATGCAGTTGCAGCGGCTCCGTGGGCAGCATCATCCGGTCCTTGGATAGGCCACCGACAGATAGTCCCGGCGCGTTAAGGATCGATTACTTCGCTCAGGCGAGCGCCAGCAACCGGTCGCGCGTCGCGATAAGATCGGCCAGCGGCACCGGGTCGACCGTCCCTACCCCCGCCATCGCCCGGTCGAGCCGGGCGCGCGACAGCGGGGAAATCTGCTCCAGACGATCCGCGATCGTCGTCATCTCGTCCAGCCGCGCCCAGCAGTCCAGCACCACGTCACAGCCCGCCGCGATCGCCGCCGCCGCCTTGTCCGCCGGGGCGCCACTCAACGCCTTCATATCGATATCGTCCGTCATCAACAGCCCGTCGAAGCCGATCCGGCCGCGGATCACATCGCGGATGACGGTCGGCGACAGCGTGGCCGGGCGCTCCGCATCCCACGCCTCGAACACGACATGCGCGGTCATCGCCATCGGCGCGGAGGCCAGCGTCGCGAACGGCGCCACATCCTGCTCCAGCGCAGCCGCGGGGGCCGATACGCGCGGCAGTTCAAGGTGGCTGTCGACCGTCGCCCGGCCATGGCCTGGCATATGCTTGACGATGCCGACCACGCCGGCCGCCGCCAGTCCCTCCAGCGTCGCGCGGCCGAGGGCGGCGACCTGCATCGGGTCCGCGCCGAAGCTGCGGTCGCCGATCGCGCCGGTCATGTCGGGCTGCGCCACATCCAGCAGCGGCGTCGCATCGACGTTTACCCCGACCTCCGCCAGCATCACGCCCAGCGCCTGCCCGTTGGCCTTGGCAGCGGCGATGGCGGAGGACGGCGCGCGGTCGTACAGCGCGGCGAAGGCAGAAGGCGCGGGGAAAGCGGGCCAGACCGGCGGTTTCATCCGCGCGACGCGCCCGCCCTCCTGATCGATCAGGATCGGCAGGTCGCCCCGGCCCGACAGGTCGCGCAAGCTGTCGGTCAGCGCGCGCATCTGATCGCGATCGACGCAGTTGCGCCCCATCAGGATATAGCCGAGCGGATCGGCGGCGCGGAACAGGGCGATTTCCTGCGCGGTCAGGGTCGGGCCGGACAGGCCGAAGATCACGGGCTTCATGGGGCGAGAGCTACCCCAGCAGCGGGCGGGCGACAACCGTCGCCCCGCCCGTGCGGATCATCGTGCGACGAAGCAATTCTCACCGGCGAGCTTCAGCTTGCCGCACAGGTCCGATGCCTGGTTCGCGCTGCCCGCATTCACCCGCAGGCGATAGACGGTCTTGCCCTTCACTTCCGCCGCCTGCACCGATTTGCCGAGCGGCGCGAGATACGCGAAGCGGCGCGACAGCTGGTTCCACGCCGTGTTCGCCACGCCCTCGCTGGGGAAGGAGCCGAGCTGCACCACCGAACCGCCCGCGCCCGCCGCGGTTTCGACCGGCGCGGCCGCGGCCGGGGCGCGGGCCTCCAGCTTGGCGGTGGTGGTCGGCACGGCCGTCGCGACCCGTCCGGTGCCGCTGCTGGTCGGGCCGGCAGTCGGCGCGGCGGCACGGCTCTGGATCGGCGCTTCGGGAACGGCGTTCAGGTTGACCGAAGCATTGCCGCCGGTCGCCCCTTCGCTCGTCGCGATCGCGGTGTCGCTGTCGCCGGTGACGCGCATCCCGTCCGCTTCTTGCGGGCGGGTCTTGTACGGACCCTCCGGCGCGGCGATCAGGTCGCCCGTTCCGCTGGCGGTCGGCGCGCCGCGCTGGCGCAGCAGGGCGAAGGCGATCGTGGCGACCATCAGCAGCCCGATCAGCACGATCAGCACCGTGCGCCAGACCGGACGCGCGGGTTCCGGCTCCGGCTCTGCGCTTTCCAGCCAGGGCAGGCGTTCGTGGTCGGGATCGCCGGCTGCGATCATGTCCGCCATTACTTCATCTCCTCGACCGCCTCGACGCCCATGATCGCCAGGCCGTTGCGGATAATCTGCCCGATCGCGCGGGCGAGGAAAAGCCGTGCCTGCGTCAGCCGGGCGTCATCGACCTGAAGGTACCGGCGGGACGGATCGTCGTTGCCGAGGTTCCACGCCGCATGGAACTCCGCCGCCAAGTCATAGAGATAGAAGGCGATCCGGTGCGGTTCGCGCGCCGCCGCCGCGCTTTCGACGACGCGCGGGAACTGCGCCGCACGCTTGACCAGCGCCAGCTCGACCGTATCGAGACGGGACAGGTCTGCATTTGCATCCTCGGCAATCCCCGCCTCCGCCGCGCGGCGGACCAGCGAATGGACGCGGGCATGGGCGTATTGCACGTAGAACACCGGGTTGTCCTTCGACGCCTCGACCACCTTGGCAAAGTCGAAGTCCATCTGCGCATCGGCCTTGCGCGTCAGCATGGTGAAGCGGACGACGTCCTTGCCGACTTCGTTGACGACATCGGCCAGCGTCACGAAATTGCCGGCGCGCTTCGACATCTTGACCGGTTCGCCACCGCGCAGCAGGCGCACCATCTGCACCAGCTTCACGTCGAAGCGGGTCCGCCCTTCCGTCAGCGCCTGTACCGCCGCGACGATCCGCTTGACGGTACCGGCATGGTCAGCGCCCCAGATGTCGATCAGCTGGTCGGCCCCTTGCGCCTTCTGGAAATGATAGGCGAGATCGGCGCCGAAGTAAGTCCAGCTGCCGTCCGACTTCCGAATCGGGCGATCCTGATCGTCGCCGAACTTCGTCGAGCGGAACAGCGGCAGTTCGACCGGTTCCCAATCGTCGGGCAATTCGCCCTTCGGTGCTTCGAGCACGCCGTCATAGATCAGGTCGCGGGCGCGCAGCCAGGCTTCGGCCGCTTCGGGCTTGCCTGCCGCCTGCAGTTCGGCTTCGGACGAGAAGACGTCGTGATGGATACCGAGCAGTTTTAGGTCGGCGCGGATCATCTCCAGCATCGCCGCGACCGTCTTGGTCCGGAATAGCGTCAGCCATTCCTCCTCGGGCGCATTCACATAGCGATCGCCATATTCGGCAGCCAGCGCCTGCCCGACGGGGGCCAGATAGTCGCCGGGATACAGGCCTTCCGGAATCGTGATCGTCTCGCCCAGCGCCTCGCGGTAGCGCAGATGCGCCGAGCGAGCGAGGACCGCGACCTGTCCGCCGGCATCGTTGACATAATATTCGCGGATGACGCGCGCGCCGTTCCACTCCAGCAGGCTGGCCAGCGCATCGCCGACCACCGCGCCGCGGCAATGGCCCATATGCATCGGCCCGGTCGGGTTGGCGGAGACATATTCAATGTTCACCACCTGCCCCGCGCCGGCTTCCGATCGGCCATAGGCGTCGGCCGCCTCGGCGATCGCGGTCAGCTCCCCGCGCCACGTATCGTCAGTCAGCGTCAGGTTGATGAACCCAGGGCCGGCAACCGATGCGCTCGCCACCTCGGGCAGGCCGGCCAGTTCGGCGACCAGCAGTTCAGCGAGCGCGCGCGGGTTGGTCTTGGCCGGCTTGGCCAGCACCATCGCGGCATTGGTCGACAGGTCGCCATGCGTCGTGTCGCGCGGCGGTTCGACCGTGATCGCGCGTCGCTCCAGCCCCGCCGGCAGGTCGCCACGGGCGACGAGCGTGTCGAGCGCGCGGTCGAGATGGGCGAAGAAACGGGGGTACAGCGTCATGGCGGTTCCGGTCGATTGATCCAAACCGGCCGCTTAGCCGATACCGCCGCCCCTGCAAAGGATCACGCCCGGATCAGTCCCGCAACCGGACGCCGGCCCACACTGCCGGGGAACAAGGTCGCCATGGTCCGCGCCGGATCGATCCCGAAATGCCCGGCGACCGCGCCGGCGATCAGCGCGTCGAGATCGGTCGTTGGGGTCAGGTCGCGGTCCTCATAGAGCTTCGTCAGCCCCGGCCAGTCGGCGACGACCCGTTTGCCCAGCACCGTGCCGCCCAGCAGCATCGTCGCGGTGGCGGTGCCGTGGTCGGTGCCGCCGGTGCCATTGATCCGCGCCGTGCGGCCGAATTCGGTCGCGACCAGCACCAAAGTCTGATCCCATGCCGGGCCGAGGCCGGTCTTCAGCGCAGCGACCATCGCGTCGAGCGCCTTCAGCTGCGTATTCAGCCGCCCGCGCTGGCCGGCATGGGTGTCCCAGCCGCCGGTTTCGATCATCGCGATCCGCGCGCCGTCGGCCGGCGCCAGTAGCCGCGCCGCCAAGGCACCGGTCGCGGCTGCATCGCGCCCGGCATCGCTGCCCGCCTCCTGCGCCAGTTGCCTCGTCTGCATCGCCTGCGCCCAGAGCGCATGGAGCTGCGGGTCGTCGGCATAGAGCTGCGTCACCCGGCCCATCAGGTCGCCCGAGGCATCCGGCAGCGCCGAGGGGGCGTAGGATGCGACCTCCCGCGTGCCGCGAAGCGCCAGCGGAACCGTCGCGGCAACGGCGATGGCGCGGGCCTCCTCGCGGGGGAGCAGGGTCAACAGGCGGTTGAGCCAGCCGTCGCGCACGGCGTAGGCCGCCGCGCCGCCGGTTTCGAGGACATTCTGCCCATCGAAATGCGACCGGTCGCGATAGGGCGAGGCGACGGCGTGGGCGAATAGCGCCTGGCCCGAATCATACAGCCCCGCCATGCCGCCGAGCGCGGGATGCAGCGCAAACATCGCATCGAGCTTGCGCGCCGCTGCCGCATCCTCCGCCCATGCCCCGCGCAAGGCGGCTAAGCCCGGATCGCCGGTCGGCATCAGCATGGCGAGACCGTCCGCCGCGCCGCGCTGAATGATGAACACGAAGCGCCGGTCGGTCGCGGCACGGGCATAGGCGAGGCGCGGGGCGAAGGCGGCGGACAACACCGCCGCCCCGCCGATCAGGAAATTCCGCCGGTCGGTCATGGCTTATCTCCGCAGAAACTGGGGCGCGACGAACAGCAGCGCGAGGCCCTGCGCCGGGCTTTCGGCGCGGGCGATGGCGGTCGCGGTGGTGGGAGCAAGGCTGTCGGGAAACAGCCGCGCCGCCAGCGCACGCGGATCGGGCGGCTCGCGCAATCGCCCGGCAAGCCGCTCGGCAGCCTCGATCCGCCGCATCAGCGCATCGGGCCCGGCCCAGCTGGCGGCAATGTCGTCGAAGCCGATCGGCTGGCCCGGCCGCCAGATCGGCTGCCCCAGCTGTCCGAACAGGTTGACCAGCCCCCGCCCCTCCGCCGGAGGGGCATCGATCGCGCGCAGGGCAGCAACGGTCCAGTCCCATGGCGTACGGAACTTGATCGTGCCGGGTGCCCAGGCCTCCGGCGCGGCGACCAGCGCGCGGTACACGGTCGGCAGGTCACCGCGCGACGACAGGAACGCCCGCTCCACGCGCGCCACGGCGGCGGGGGGCGAATCGTCGGCAACGAAGTGGCGGACCAGTTTGGTCGCAACATGCTTCGCGGTAGCGGGGTGGATGGCCAGATCGGCCAGTACTGCCGCCGATTGCCCCGCCCCGCCCTCCGCATAGTCCTTGCCGAGGATGCGGCGACCGCCTGGCTGGTGCAGTGCGGGGGCGAACACCGCCTCGCCCGGCTGGCCCGGCACGACGCGCGCCCCGCCCCTGCCGAGTCCGGCCACCGTCCAGCCGGTCAGCGCACGGGCCAGTTCGGTAACGTCGCCCTGCGCATAGCCGGTGCGGACGCCCAGCGTGTGCAGCTCCAGTATCTCGCGGGCGAGATTTTCGTTCAGTCCGGCGCGTGCTGCCATCCGCCGCTGGCCGAACGGGCTGTCGGGGCCGACCGACTGCGCCTGATCGAGGTAGAGCAGCATCGCCGGATGATGTTCGACCGCGACCAGCAGGTCGTGGAACCGCCCCAGCACATGTGGACGGATCGCATCGAATTCGAACGCAGCGGCGAGGCCCGTCACCTCCAGCTTGTCCGCAGACACCGCGAAATGGTTCGACCAGAAATGGGTGAGGCGTTCGACGAACGGCGTGTCGCTGGCCACCGCCGCGGCGGTGCGGGCCGCGACGCCGTCGAGGTAGAATTGCCGGACGCCGCGCCGGATCTGCGCCGCGCGGTTGTCGGGCGGGTCCGCTGCCATCGGCATCGCATCGGGCTTGGCCGTTGCCTGGGTCGCGCGGCGTTCCTGGCGGACCATGCGCAGCTCGGCCTGCGCCTGCGCCACCGCCTGTCCCGCGACGGCGGTGGTCGCGACGCCAGCCAGTGCAGGCGGGCGCGGGGTCCAGCGATCGAACTGATCGATCAGCCAGCGCTTCGGGTCCGCCGGCGGCCGCGCGTCACCCCGCGCGCCCAGCCCGAACCGGTTCCATGCAATCTCCGCCAGCGCCATCGCCCACGACTCCACTGCTGCTCGTCGCAGGCGAATAGACGCCCCGATTGTCGCAGGAGTTTGCCAGCGGCGTCAGAATCCGTCAGGCAGGTCGATTGGGCCGACGACTTGTCCGTAGCAGCGGACCGCGAACCGGTCGGTCATGCCGGCGATATAGTCGGCGATGTGGCGGCTGCGATCCGGCTCCGCCTCGGGCAGCGTCTCGCGCCAGCCGTCGTGCATCGCGGCCGGATCGGCATGATAGGCCGCGAACAGGCCGGCGACGACCGTTTCCGCCATCGCCGCCGCCGCCAGCTGGCGTGGGTGGTGGTAGAGATTGGCGTACATGAAGCGCTTCAGCGTCCGCTCCGCCTCCGCCATTTCGGCCGAGAAATGGGCGAGGCACTGGCCGGCTGCGCGCACGTCGGCGACGGTTTCAACCCCGGCCGCCGCCACGCGCCGGCGGGTTTCGGCGATCAGGTCGTTGACCATCGATCCGATCTGCGACCGGGTAAGCTCGCCGACCAGCCGGTCGGCCGAAACGTCGGGGAAACGCGCGCGCACCGCGTCCCATCCGGCGGCAACGAACGGCACTTCGAGCAACTGGTCGAGCGTCAGCAACCCGGCGCGCAAGCCATCGTCGATGTCGTGATTGTCATAGGCGATGTCGTCGGCGATCGCCGCGATCTGCGCCTCCAGCGACGGCCATTCGTTCAGCCGCAGGCCGTGCGCGGCGTCCGCCTCCGCCAGCGCCCAGCCGGGCGTCGGGATCGGGCCGTTATGCTTGGCCAGCCCCTCCAGCGTGTCCCAGGTCAGGTTCAACCCGCGCCAGCGCGGATAGGGGCTGTCGAGCCAGGTCAGCGTGCGCAGCGTCTGACCATTATGATCGAATCCGCCCTGCCCCGCCATCGCCACCTCCAGCGCGTCCTCGCCGGCATGGCCGAACGGTGGATGGCCGATGTCGTGGGCAAGGCACAGCGCCTCGGTCAGGTCTTCGTTCAGGCCGAGCGTGCGCGCGACGGCGCGCCCGATCTGCGCGACCTCCAGGCTGTGAGTGAGCCGGACGCGAAAATGGTCACCATCGGGCGCCATGAATACCTGCGTCTTGTGCCGCAGGCGTCGGAAGCTGATCGAATGGATGATCCGGTCGCGGTCGCGCTGGAACGCGTCGCGCGGGCCGCGCGTCGCGTCGCCCGGTTCGGCGTGGAGCCGGCCGCCATGTGCCTGCGGGTCGGCGGCATAGGATGCCCTCACTTGACCGGAACCCGCGCGACCTTTTGTCCCGCCTCGCTGGTGAAGGCGAAGGCCTGCACCCCGGACTTGCGCAGCGTGTTCACAAAGTCCTGCGCCTCGGCATCGCTCTTGAACGGGCCGGTCAGCAGGCGGTTGGTCGCGCGCAGCGGCGTGGTCCATGCCTGCTTACCCTTCAGCGCCGGCGCCTTGCCCGCCATGATGGCCCACGCGGCGGGCAGGCCAGCGACATTTGCCCCGCCCGCGACCTGGACCCAATGGCGTTCGGGATCGGCGCGCCTGGCCTGCGCCTCGCGCGCGGCTTCGGCAGCTTCGGCCTTCTTCTCGTCGGCGATGCGCTTCGCGTCGGCCGCCTTCTTCGCGGTGGCGGCACGCGTTGCGGCAAGCTTCTTTGCCTCGGCGGCTTCGGCGGCGCGGGCAGCGGCAAGCTTCTTCGCCTCCGCAGCGCGCTCAGTCGCTTCGCGCGTTTCGGCGGCGCGGCGGGCCGCTTCGGCTTCGGCGGCGAACGTCGCGGTACTGGTAGCGGCGGCGACGGGTGCCGGTGGCGGGCCGACGCCCAGTTCCGATGCCGGGATGTCGAGGTTGCGGATGATGCGGGCCAGCACGTCGTCGTTGGACGGGGTGCGGGCGGCGACGGTCGCGGCAGCGCTGGAGGCGGCGGGCGTGACCGGTGGCGAGCTGGCCGGCGCGGCACTGGCGATCTGCACCGGCGCAGCGGGTTGCGGGGTCGGCGCGGGCGCCGGCTCTGCCGGGCGATCGACGATCGTCACCGGCACGGGGGCGGCGGCCACCTGCACCGGTGCGCGCGCGGCCTGTTCGGCACGGTCGCGGGCAGCGAGCGCTTCGGCGGCGACGCGGCGTTCCTCGGCCTGCCGCGCGGCGACCCGCTGGGCCTCGACCCGCGTCGCCTCGGCGATGCGCGCCTGTTCGGCCTGTTGCGCGGCGAGCTGTCGCTGGGCCAGCGCGGCGCGCCGGGCGGCTTCGTCGGCGCGCGCCTGCGCCAGTTGCTGCGCCTGCGCGTCCGCCACGCGACGCGCGGCTTCGGCCTGGGCGAGCTGCGCGGCCTGCGCCTGACGCTGGCGTTCGGCCCGGCGCTCGGCATAGGTCGGCGCGCGCGTGACCGTGCGCGCCGTGGCGGCGGGCGCGACCGGCGCGGCGGAGGCCAGCGCGACCGGCGGCGCGGTGCGCACCGGCGCAGGCAGCGGCGGGGCGAGGCGCGCGTCGGCCAGCCGTTCGGGGCTGGGCGCGAGGCGGCCGTAATGCACGGCAAAGGCGCGGTCGGCCCCAGCCAGTTGCGGCAGGCGGCGGAAGAAGGGCGAGAGGCTGGCCGAGAAGCCGGGCAACATGCTGGCGGTGATCTTGTCCGCACCCGCCGCGTCGCCCGACATGGCGAGGACGAAGGCACGCACCCGCCACGCCGCGCGGTCGCCCTTTTGCAGCAACGGGTTCAGCACCGTCGTCGATTCGGCCACATTGCCGTCGATCCCGAGCGACAGGGCGAGGCGGCGGGTCACCTCGTCATCCTCGCCCATGCGCAGTGCCTGCCGATAGTCCGCCTGGGCCAGCGACCCGCGGCCGAGGAGGTCGTAGGCGAGGCCACGTTCGGGCAGATACGGCGTCATCGCCACCCCGGCACGTTCGGCCGAGGCGAACAGCGCCAGCGCCTCGCCCGGCCGTTCCATCGCGACCAGCGCGACACCGCGCGCGGCCCGGATGCGCGGGTCGCTCGGCGATGCCTTTTCGGCGCGGGCAAGGAACTGCATCGCGGCATCGGTATCGCCGAGCTTGCCCGACAGCCGCCCGGCCTCCACCAGCGCCGACACGTCGTTCGGGCTGCGGCCGAGGATGCGCATCTGTTCCGACAGGCGATCAGCATTGGGGGTCAGCGGCTGCACGATCGCGCCGGGCTGGGCCAGCGCGGGCAAGGGCGAGGCGGTGGCGAGCAGCAGGGCGATGGCGCGGAGCGTTGGGAGCTGGGTCATGAGCCTGCCCGCTTAACCATGGGACGGCTGAACGGGGAATGTTCGGGCAAGCGATCCGGCGGTGAAGCGAGCGGTGGTGACGATGAAGCGAGCGCCGGGACGCCAAAGTTCACAAAGTTCACACTCGTGCGCGTTTTGCGCATCGTCGACTTCGCCGCAATCGGGAGCGCCATGTTTTCGAGGCGAGAGTTTCACGAGCAGCGGGGTCAAAGAGCGCCGACCGACAGTATGGCAGGGCCTGACGCTGTAGGAAATGGCTGGACCGAGGCTGTTCCTTCAATCCGTAACGGCACTCGGCGCTTTCGCAGGCCATAGAAACCCGACCGCCCCGAGGACAAATCCGAGGAACGCTACCTGCCAGAGCAACGCCGCCGCGAAGTCGTCGGAACCGGCCAGGCGCGTGGCGGTGATGTTGATGGCCACATCGCTGACCATGATCGCAACGGCGAGCAGCAAGCCTAAGCGTATGTGTCCGACAATCAGCAAGCCGACAACGGCCAGATCGAGGAACAGCAACGCCGACCAGTAAAGCTCGAACACCGGCAGGGGTGCCCAACGATAGGGGTGCCAGCCACGGGTCCAGAAATCGCGAGCATGATTGAACGCGCCCGCTGAAAAACCGACGATCAGAACGGCCATCGCGCGACGTGCCGCCCCGTAGCGTGAAGCACGAGACGGCATCGCGAAGGCGCCTTACTGGTTGTTCTGGCGGTGCAGGAAGCGCGGGATGTCCAGCGGTTCCTTGGCATCGTCGGTGCCGCGTGCCGGGGCGCGGCCGGCATTGGCCATGCGTTCGAACAGCGTGCCGCCGGGCTTGCGCGCCGGGGCTGCTTCCTCGCGCGGAGCCTCGGCCGGGGCGTCGGGGGTCAGCCAGCGGCGGCGGCCGTCGTTCGACGATGCGCCGAAGTCGCTGGCCGGGGTCGGCGCGGGCATCGGGGCCGCGGCCTGTTCGGCGCCCAGCACCAGTTCGTCCTCGTCCTGCGGCGCCGGAGCCGGTGCGTCATAGGTCGAATGCGGCACGATGCGTTCCGACGCCGACGGCTGGCTCGCCCCCTGCGGAAAGCGGTCCATTGGCGCGGGCGCCGGCGCTTCCTCCAGATGCTCGGCGGCGGCACCGCTGGGCGCGATCGGCGCGGCGGCGGGAGCGGCCGGACGGCGCGGTGCGTTGAACGAGAAGGCGCGGGTCGGTTCGGCCTGTGCCGGCTGCGGCGCGGCCTGCGACGGGGCTTCGTCCTCGATCCCGGTCGCGACGACCGAAACGCGGATCTTGCCTTCCAGTTCGGAATTGAACGCCGAACCCCAGATGATGTTGGCGTCGTCGTCGACCAGTTCGCGGATGTGGTTCGCGGCTTCGTCGACTTCGAGCAGGCGCATGTCGTCGCCGCCGGTGATCGACACGATCACGCCCTTGGCGCCGTTCAGCGACACGCCGTCGAGCAGCGGGTTGGCGATCGCCTGCTGCGCGGCTTCGATCGCGCGGTTGTCGCCCTCCGCCTCGCCAGTGCCCATCATCGCCTTGCCCATTTCCTGCATCACCGAGCGCACGTCGGCGAAGTCGAGGTTGATGAGACCGGGCATGACCATCAGGTCGGTGATGCCGCGCACGCCCTGCTGCAACACTTCGTCCGCCATTTCAAAGGCTTGCTTGAAGGTCGTGTTTGCGTTCGCGATCAGGAACAGGTTCTGGTTCGGAATGACGATCAGCGTGTCGACATATTTCTGCAGCTCTTCGATGCCGGCCTCGGCCGACTTCGCACGGCGCTTGCCCTCGAACGCGAACGGACGGGTCACGACGCCAACGGTCAGGATGCCCATCTCGCGCGCCGCCTTGGCGATCACGGGAGCCGCGCCGGTGCCGGTGCCGCCGCCCATGCCGGCGGCGATGAAGCACATATGCGCGCCCTCGAGCGACTTCTGCACCTGCTCGATCGTTTCCTCGGCCGCCGCGCGTCCGATTTCGGGACGGCTGCCGGCGCCCAGCCCTTGCGTGATCTTTGCGCCCAGCTGAATACGCTGCGGCGCTTCCGACTGCTTCAGCGCCTGTGCGTCGGTGTTCGCGACGAGGAACTCGACCCCCTGCACCTCGGCACGGATCATGTTCGCGATCGCGTTGCCGCCGGCCCCGCCGACGCCGATCACGGTGATGCGCGGGGTCAGTTCGTCGACGTCGGGTGCCAGAAATTCGATGCTCATACTCGGTCTCCCTGTCCCGGCCGGCACCGGGTACAAAATTCGATAGGCGGTTGTGCATCAAGCCGAAGGACGATCCTAGCCCCTCCACCCGGCCCGATGGTAATAAATCGTCAATAGTTGGCGCGGAATGCGGTCAACAGACGCTGGAACAGCGCCCCCGTGCTGGGCCGCGATACCATTTGCTGGGTCGGTTGCAGCGCGCGCAGGTCGACCGGGTTCGACGCGGCGAACATGGCAAGGCCGGCGAGCGTCGCGAATCCCGGTCCCGAATGCGCATCGGGCAGCGCCGCCAGACCCCGCGCACGCCCGACGCGGACCGGACGGCCCAGCGCCTGCTGCGCATAGTCTGCGATCCCCTTCAGCTCGGCACCGCCGCCGGTCAGCACGACCTGTCGCCCGACCGGATCGTCGAAGTTCAGGCGGCGGAGTTCCTTGGAAATTTCGGCGACCAGCCGGTCGAGCCGCTGTCGGATGACCGAGATCAGCTGCGCACGGGTGATCCGCGTGCCCTCCGCATCCTCGTCCGCCCGCACCGGGGCGACGTCGATCATGTCGTGATTGTCGCGCGGGGACATGTTGGCCGAACCGTAGAAGCATTTCAGCCGTTCGGCCTGCGCACGGTTGGTGCCGAAGGCGGAGGCGACGTCATCGGTGATGTCGCTGGCCCCCATCGCGATCGAGGCGAGGCCGGTCAGCACGCCGTTGGCGAAGACCGAGACGTTGGTGATCCCCGCGCCGATTTCGACCAGCGCAACGCCCAGCTCGCGCTCTTCCTCCGACAGGCAGGCAAGCCCGGTCGCGACGGGTGCGGCCACGATCGATTTGGTTTCGAGATGCGCCGAGCGGACGCAGAGGTCGAGATTGCGCACCGGCGAGCCTTCGGTCGCGACCACGTGGATTTCCACGCCCAAGCGATCGGCGTGCAGCCCCTTCGGCTCCTTCACCCCGCCAAGGCCATCGAGCGTGTAGCGCATCGGTTGCGCGTGCAGCACCATCCGCTGACCCGGATCGATCGCGTTGCGGCCGGCCTTCAACAGCGCATCGATGTCCGATTGTTCGACCCGGTGGCCGCCCAGATCGACCTCCAGCTTGACGATATCGGACACCAGACCGCCGGCCGAGAAGCTAACCCAGACATCCTCGATATTGAAGCCGGCGATGCGTTCGGCCTGCTCCACGGCTTCGCGAACCGCCGTCTCGGTCGCCTTCATGTCGGCGATGTAGCCGCGCTTGACGCCCCGGCTCTCGCGCTGGCCGGTGCCGAGCACGGTCAGTTCGCCACCCTCGCCCGGCTTCGCGATCAGCGCGGACACCTTCGACGTGCCGATATCGAGCGCGGTGATGATCCCTTCCGGTGCCAATTTCGCCATGGTCCTGCCCCCTGTCAGTCGCCGTCGACCGGTTTCGCGGTCGCGGCGCTGTTGCCCTGTTCGCTGCCGTCGTCATCGTTATCCGGTGTCGCATGTTTCATCCGCACGACCAGCTTGGTCGGATCGCGCAGGTCGAACCGGTCATAGCCCTTGCCAAGCAGGCCGAGCGTACCGTCGAGTTGCGCGAATTTCACCAGCGCGCGGGCCGATTCCTTGTCACCTTCGGGCAGGACCAGCCGCTCGCCGGTCTGGAACAGGATGTCCCAGCGGCGATTGCCGACCCACACCGCCGCCTTTACCACCGGTTTCAGCGCGGGCGCGGCGGCCATCAGCTTGCGATAGGCCGGTTCCTGCGCATTGGCGCCGTCGCCGATCACGAGCGGCAGGCGCGGCATCTTGTTGGGCTGCACGCCGTCGAGCAGCACACCGCCCTCGTCGATCAGCATCAGCTGCCCCTTGTTCTGCCAGACCGCAGCGGGGTCGCGTTCGACCACATCGACGACCAGCGTGTCGGGCAGCCGGCGCGATACGCGGGCGTCGGCGATCCAGCCATAGTCGAGCAGCTTCTGCCGCGTGGCGTCGAGATCGACCAGCGGCATCGCTCGCGACCGCTGGTCGAGGGCGACGGCATAGACCGAGGTCGCGTCCATCCGCTTGAGGCCGGTCACCTCAATCTGTTCGACGCGGAAGCCGGCGGCACCGACCGCTTCGGCGGCGGCGACACCGACCATGCCGAACAGGCCGAACCAGTTGGCAAGCGCCAGCGCGATCGCCCCTGCCCCGGCGGTCAGGCTCCACCCGACGATGCGGCGCGCGGTGGCGGCCCCGCCGGGCAGCGCGGCGACGGCCTGGTCGAGGACCGAGGCACGGACCGGGCGCTTGGTCTGGACCCGGCGCTTGGGCTTCACGGTGCGGGTCTGGACGACGCGCTTGCCGGTCTGGGTCATCGCATCGCCTCTTCCACGATCCAGCCGACGAGTTGCTCGTAGCTCATGCCGACATGGCGCGCCTGTTCGGGGACGAGGCTTAGCGGGGTCATGCCGGGCTGGGTATTGGTTTCGAGGACGAAGAGGCCATCGATGCCCTGGCTGTCGTCCCAGCGGAAATCGGTGCGCGATGCGCCCTTGCACCCTAGCACGCGGTGGGCGGTGACGGCATAGGCCATGCACGCCTGCGCGATGTCGTCGGGAATGTCGGCCGGGCAGACATGTTCGGTCATGCCGTCGGTATATTTGCTGTCGTAGTCGTAGAAGCCGCTCTTGGGCTTCAATTCGGTCACGCCCAGCGCCCGGTCGCCAAGGACGGCGGTGGTCAGTTCGCGCCCGCGGATGAAGGGTTCGGCGAGGAGTTCGTCGAACTCGACCCACGGCCCCTTGGCGTCGGCGGCGATCGGGTTGCCGTAATTGCTGTCGTCGGTGACGATCGCGACGCCGACCGACGAGCCTTCGCTCACGGGTTTGAGGACATAGGGGCGCGGCAGCGGATCGCGTTCGAACAGTTCGGCGGTCTTGACGATGCGGCCGCCGGGCATGGGAACGCCGGCGGGAACAAGGGCGTGCTTGGTCAGCACCTTGTCGATCGCGATGACCGAGGTGGCGAGGCCGCTATGGGTGTAGCGGAGGCCCATCAGGTCCATCATGCCCTGCACGCTGCCGTCTTCGCCCGGCGAGCCGTGGAGCGCGTTGAACACGAGGTCGGGCTTCGCTTCGGTCAGGCGCGCGGCGATGTTGCGGTCCATGTCGATGCGGGTAACGCGGTGGCCGAGCGATTCGAGGGCAGTCGCGACGCCGGCGCCGGACATCAGCGAGACTTCGCGTTCCGACGACCAGCCGCCCATGAGGACGACGATATGCAGGGGGTCGGTCACGCGGTCGGTTCCTTAGTTATTTTGCAAGTTCCGTTCGCTTCGAGCGCAGGGTCGAACGAAGTCGAAACGCGTAGTCGAGAAGAGCTTGCCCCAAACGGCCAAGTTCTCGACGGGCGCTTCTCGACAGGCTCGAAGCTGCTCGAACCGAACGGGTTGGATGGGGCTAGGTTCGTCACCTCCGCCCCACCCGCTGGATTTCCCACTCCAACGTCACGCCCGAAGCGGCAAGCACCTTCGCGCGGACGTCCTCGCCCAAGGCTTCGATATCCGCGCTGGTGGCACTGCCGGTGTTCAGCAGGAAATTGCAATGCTTTTCCGACACCTGCGCGTCGCCGCGCGTCAGGCCGCGACAGCCGGCGGCGTCGACCAGTGCCCAAGCCTTGTGCCCCTCCGGGTTCTTGAAGGTCGAACCACCAGTCTTGCTGCGCAGCGGTTGCGAGGCTTCGCGCGCGGCGGCGATGCGGTCCATTTCGGCCTGGATGGCGGTCGGCTCGCCAGCTTCGCCGCGGAAGGTGGCGGCGACGACGATCGCGCCGTCGGGCAGGTCGCTGTGGCGGTAGCGGTAGTGGAGGTCGGCCGCCGAAAGCGTTGTAAGCGTCCCGTCGCGGGTCACGACCTGCGCATTCACCAGCACGTCCGCCACCTCGCGGCCATAGGCGCCGCCGTTCATCCGCACGAAGCCGCCGACCGTGCCGGGAATCGAGCGCAGGAATTCGACGCCGGCAATGCCGGCATCGCGCGCGGTCGAAGAGACGAGGATGCCGCTCGCTCCGCCGCCGCAGCTAAGCGTCAGGCCGTCTACCACAACCTTGGCGAAGGGCTTGCCGAGACGCACGACCACGCCCGGTACGCCGCCGTCGCGAACGATCAGGTTGGAACCTAGCCCCAGCCCCATGACCGGCACCGCGGGGTCGAACGCGCGGAGGAAATCGCACAAATCGTCCGTGTCGGCCGGTTCGAACAGCCACTCGGCCGCACCACCCGCCTTGAACCAGACGAGCGGCGCCAACGCGGCGTTCGGAGTGAGCCTGCCACGAACCAGCGGCAGGGTCATTTGCCGCTGCCCCAGAAGCGCGCCCAGGCGGTCCATGCCTCTGCCTGCGCATCGGCGATCTGCTTGCCGACCTCCGTCATGTCGCGCGTCTCGGCGGTGTCGAGCAGCTTCTTGGCTGCGTCGAGCTGCGCCTGTTGCGCGCGCAGGATCTCGCGCTGCATCTCGATCGCGGTGGAGAACCAGTCGCTCATGCCAGCCGCTCCCCAATGGCGGCAGGCAGGCCGGCCGCGATCTTCGTAATGTCGCCCGCGCCGAGGCAGACGATCAGGTCGCCGTCCTGGCCCTCCGCAGCGAGCGCGGTCGCCAGCGCGTCCTTGTCGACCGCGACCTGTGCCGAGCGGTGGCCGCGCAGGCGGATGCCGTCGACCAAAGCCTCGGCACTGACCCCTTCGACCGGCGCTTCGCCAGCGGCATAGACCGGCAGGACATGGACCGCATCGGCGTCGTTGAACGCCTGTGCAAACTCATCCATCAGCGCGCCCAGCCGCGAATAGCGGTGCGGCTGGACGACGGCGATCACGCGGCCGCCGGTCGCTTCGCGAGCAGCGGAGAGGACCGCCCGGATTTCGACCGGGTGATGGCCGTAATCGTCGATCACGGTCATGCCGGCGACCTCGCCGACGCGGGTGAAGCGGCGCTTCACGCCGCCGAACTTGGCGAACCCCTGCGCGATGGTCGCGTCGTCCAACCCCAGTTCGACCGCGACGGCGATCGCCGCCAGCGCGTTCTGGACATTATGGCGGCCGGCCATCGGCAGGTGGATGCCCTCGATCGTGCGGGTATTGCCGTCACGGTCGCGCACCACACAGTCGAAGCGATTGCCGTCGCGGCCCGCCGTCACTTCCACGCCGCGCACGTCTGCTTGCGCTGCGAAGCCATAGGTGACGATGCGGCGGTCGCGGATGCGCGGGATCAGCGCCTGCACTTCCGGATGGTCGAGGCATAGAACCGCCGCGCCGTAGAAGGGCACGTTCTCGATGAACTCGACATAGGCGTCCTTCGCCCGGTCGAAGCTGCCATAATGGTCGAGATGTTCGGGATCGATATTGGTCACGACCGCGATCGTGCCGTCAAGGCGCAGGAAGCTGCCGTCGCTCTCGTCCGCCTCAACCACCATCCAGTCCGAGGCGCCCAACCGCGCGTTCGAGCCGTAGGAGTTGATGATCCCTCCATTGATGACCGTCGGGTCGACGCCACCGGCATCGAGCAGCGCGGCGATCAGCGAGGTCGTGGTCGTCTTGCCATGGGTGCCCGCAACCGCGACGGTCGATTTCAGCCGCATCAGTTCGGCGAGCATCTCCGCGCGGCGCACGACCGGGATTCGCTTGGCGAGCGCATGGTCGCGCTCCGGATTGCCGGGCTTGATCGCGGTGGAGGTGACGACGACCGCCACACCCTCCACATTCTCCGCGCGGTGGCCGATATGCACGTCGATGCCACGCGCGCGCAGCCCGTCGACGACATAGCCCTCGGCCACGTCCGACCCCTGCACCTTATAGCCGAGATTATGCATCACCTCGGCAATGCCCGACATGCCGATGCCGCCGATGCCGACGAAATGGATCGTGCCGATGTCGGTAGCGACGCCCTTCACGCAAATGCTTCCTTCTGTCGTTGGGCGGGGGCTCGCCTGCCCACTTTCGCCCTGGGTGCGTCGATGCTCTCGACCAGATCGGCGAGGTCGCGGACGGCGAACGGCCGCCCACAACTCCGCGCTCGCGCCGCTGCATTGGCGAGCGCAGCGGGATCGAGGCCGAGCTTCTGGATCTGCTTGGCCAGTTCCGGCGCGGTGAACTGCGTCTGCTGGATCGATCGCGCGCCGCCGGCGGCGACGATTTCCCGGCAGTTCGCCGTCTGATGATCGTCGGTCGCGCCGGGCAGCGGCACGAGGATCGCGGGGCGGCCGGCGGCGGTCAGCTCGGCGATGGTCGAGGCACCGGCGCGGGCGATCACGACATGGCTCCATGCCAGCCGATCGGGCAGGTCGGGGAGATAGGTCGCGATTTCCGCCGGAATGCCGTGTTCGGCGTACTTGGCGCGGACCGCATCGATATCCTCGATCCGCGCCTGATGCGTCACCTGCATCCGCCGGCGGAACGCGACGGGGAGCAGCGCGAGGCCGTCGGGCACGACCTGGCTCAGGATGCTTGCCCCCTGGCTGCCACCGGTGACCAGCACGCGGAAGATGCCTTCGTCGTCCAGCGCCGGATAGGGCCGCTCACGCAAGGCCAGCACGGCTTCGCGGACCGGATTGCCGACCAGATGCGTCTTGGGAACGTGACTGTCCTTCAGCCGCTCGACCCGTTCGTAGCTGGTGGCGATGCCATTCACGCTGCCCGCGACCAGCCGGTTGACGCGGCCCAGCACGGCATTCTGTTCGTGGACGATCGTCGGCACCTTCTGCGCGAAGGCGGCGAGCAGCGCGGGGAGCGCCGGATAGCCGCCGAAACCGATCACGGCGGAGGGGCGGAAGGTCTTGTACAGTTCGATCGCCATCGACCGCCCGGCTAGCATCTGCCGCGCGGCCTTCGCCCAGCCGATCGGGCCGCCGCTCAGGCGTCCGGCGGGCAGGACATGGGTCTGAATGCCGTCGAACAGGTCGGGAAAGCGCACGCCGCGTTCGTCGCTGACCAGCGCGACCCGGTGGCCGCGCCGGGTCAGTTCGGTCGCCAGCGCCGCGGCGGGGACCATATGCCCCCCGGTGCCCCCGGCGGCGAGGACATAATGCTTGCTCATTTCGCTGCGCTCCAGCGCTGTGGGCCGTAAGGTGAGCGGCTCAGATACGGGTTGCGGCGCGTGAAAGCGAGCAGCAGTCCCATGCCGATCGACAGCGCGATCATCGACGACCCGCCATAGGAGATGAAGGGCAGCGTCATCCCCTTCGACGGGGCGATGCCGACATTGACCGCCATGTTGATGAGCGCCTGCGCCCCGAATTGCACCGCGAGGCCGGCGGCGGCGAGCAGCTTGAACGCATCCTCTTCGTCCAGCAGCCGGACGAAGACGCGGACGACGATGGCGAGGAAGATGACGGCGATGATGGCGCAGGCGATCAGGCCGAATTCCTCGCCCACCACCGCAAAGATATAGTCGGTGTGCGCCTCGGGCAGCTTGAACTTGACCCGACCGCCGCCCGGACCGGTGCCGATCGCGCCACCGGCGGTCAGCACGGCGTGGGCCATGTCGACCTGATAGCTGTCCGTCGCCGCGCTTGCCGGATCGGGGAACAGGAAGCCGTCGATGCGGACGCGTGCCGTGCCGTAGAAGGTATAGGCCGCGACGACCAACCCGACTCCCGCCGCGCCGAGCAGCGCCATGGTGCGCACCGCAATGCCCGAAATGATGAGCAGCGCGAGCCACACGCCGCAGAAGATCACCGTCTGCCCGAAATCGGGCTGGAGCATCAGGCTGCCCGCGATCACGGCGGTCAGTGCGCCGGTGACCCACAGCATCGGCAGCTGCGGGTCCTTGGCGCGCAGCGACAACAGCCATGCCGTCGTGACGATGAACATCGGTTTCAGGAACTCGGACGGCTGGAACTGCCCAATGCCGAGGTTGATCCAGCGCCGCGCGCCGTTCGCTTCGACCCCGACGAAGGGCGTGACCATGAGTGCGAGGACCAGCACCCCCGCGCCCAGCAGGCACAGCCGCCGCGCGACCGTAACCGGCAGCATCGACACGACGATCATCACCGGAAAGGACACCGCGATCCACCCGGCCTGTCGCCAGAAATACATCATCGGCGGCACGGTGACGTCGCCGCCCGAATAGCGGACGGCGGATGCGGGCGACGCGGCGGCTACCGCGACCAGCCCGATGGCGATCAGCACCATCGCGATCAGCAGCAGCACCCGGTCGACTTCGCGAAACCACGCGCCGATCGGCGAGCGCGCGCTGCGACCCTGCAACGTCTCCACCCGCTGGCGCAGCGCCCGGACATCGCGCCCGCGACCCATATCAGTCATTGCAATGCCCCCACTGCCGTCGCGAAGGCGCGGCCCCGCGCTTCGAAATCACTGAACTGGTCGAACGACGCACACGCCGGCGACAACAGCACGGTATCGCCCGGCCGCGCCGCTGTCGCGGCCAATTTTACCGCCTCGTCCAATGTGTTGGCAATGGTTACGGCCAAGTCGGGCGCGAGCAGCTCGGCAAAGCGTTCGGCGGCGGTGCCGATGGTGTAGGCGTGGACGACATTGCCGAAACCAGGGCGGCAGGCGTCGAGGTCGTCGGACTTGGCGAGGCCGCCGACGATCCAGTAGATGCGCTTGAACGCGTTCAGTGCGGGCGCGGTGGAATCGGGGTTCGTCGCCTTGCTGTCGTCGACATAGGCGACGCCGTTGACGTCGGCGATGTGCGCCATGCGGTGCGGGAGCGCGCGGTAGGTTCGCAGACCGGCGCGGATGGTGTCGGCGTCGAGGCCGAGCGCCTCGCATACGGCGATGGCCGCAGCTGCGTTCTGCGCATTGTGCGGGCCGGCGAGCGCGGGGCCATGGGCGGGGGCGTCGTCGGGCACGGCGATGCGCGTCGCGTGCGGCACGGTGTCGGCGATGGCGGTCGAGGCGGCGTCGCCGATGCCGACGATCGCCGCGTGCCCCGCCGACTGCATCGCGAACAGGCGAGCCTTCGATGCGGCATAGGCGTCGAACCCGGCATAGCGGTCGAGATGGTCGGGCGTGATGTTGAGCAGCACCGCGACGTCGCAGTCGAGGGTGCGCGTCAGGTCTATCTGGTAGCTCGACAGTTCGAGGACGTAGACGCCACCGGCCGGCAGCGGGTCCTGTGCCAGGATCGGGAGGCCGATATTGCCGCCCATCCGTGCGGGGATTCCGGCCTGATCGAGGATGTGGTGGATCAGCGCGGTGGTGGTCGACTTGCCGTTGGTGCCGGTGATGCCGACGACCTTGTGCGGTGGCAGGTCGCCGCGGGCCTGGGCGAAGAGTTCGATGTCGCCGATGATCGGCGTGTCGCCGGCGTGCTGTGCGATCGGATGCCGGTTGAGCGGGACGCCCGGCGACACGACGACGCCATCGAAACCGGTGAGGTCGATCGTCAGCGGGTCGGCCAGCGTCAGTTCCTCGCCGCGTGCGGGGAGGAACTGGTTGCGCTTCGCCTCGTCGCCGTCCCACGCCACGACTTCCGCACCCCCGGCCAGCAACGCGCGCACCGTCGCCGCGCCGGAACGGGCGAGGCCCAGCACCGCGAACTTTTTCCCCGCCCAGGTGGCAGCGGTAATCACCGCAGTTTAAGCGTCGAGAGGCCAGCCAGCGCCAGCACGAAGGCGATGATCCAGAAGCGGATCACGACTGTCGCCTCGGCCCAGCCGAGCTGTTCGAAATGATGGTGGATCGGCGCCATGCGGAAGATGCGCTTGCCGGTGCGCTTGTACCAGAACACCTGAATAATGACGCTCAGCGCCTCGACCACGAACAGCCCGCCGATGATCGCCAGTACGATCTCGTGATGCGACGACACCGCGATCGCACCGAGCGCACCGCCCAGCGCGAGGCTGCCGGTATCGCCCATGAACACCGCCGCGGGCGGTGCGTTGTACCACAGGAACGCCAGCCCCGCGCCGACGATCGCGCCGCAGAACAGCGCAAGGTCGCCCGCGCCCAGCACGTGCGGGATGCCGAGATAGGCCGCGAATTTCGCGTTGCCGACCATGTACACAATCAGCATCAGCGCGACCGAGGCGATGATGACCGGCATCGTCGCGAGGCCGTCCAGCCCGTCGGTCAGGTTCACCGCATTGCCGAACGCGACGATCGTAAAGGCGGCGAACAGGATGTAGAACGGCCCCAGATCGATCGCGACGTTCGAGAAGAACGGCACGTAGAGCATCGTGCCGGTCTGGCGGATGATGATCCAGCTGGCGATGCCGGCGATCAGGAATTCGAGCAGCAGGCGCGTCCGGCCCGACACCCCCGCCGTGCTGGCCTTTCGCACCTTGTCATAATCGTCGAGGAAGCCGATCGCGGCAAACCCCAAGGTCACGAACAGGCACGCCCAGACGAACGGGTTGGCAAGGTCCATCCACAGCAGCACCGAGGTGGCGAGCGCGGTCAGGATCATCAGCCCGCCCATGGTCGGCGTGCCGCGCTTGGCGAGATGGCTTTGCGGCCCGTCGAGGCGGATCGGCTGCCCCTTGCCCTGCCGGACGCGCAGCCAGCCGATGAAGCGCGGACCGATGACGAGGCCGATCAGCAGCGCCGTCGCGGTTGCCGCACCGGTGCGGAACGACAGATAGCGAAAGAGGTTCAGAACCCCCGGAAAGCCGAGATATTCGGCGATTTCGTACAACATCAGTCCTGGCCCCACAGGTCGGCGACGACCCGCGCCAGCCCCACCCCGTTCGATCCCTTTACGAGTACCGCGTCGCCCGGCGCGATCAGGTCGGACAGGACCAGCGCAGCGGTGGCGGCGTCGGGCACATGGACGGTTTCGATGCGGCCCTCAAGCGCCTTGGCCAGCGGAAGCATCCCCTGCCCCACCAGCACGGCGCGCGAAACGCCCGCTTCGTCGATAGGGACCGCCAGCGCGGCGTGATAGGCGTCGGACGAGTCACCCAGTTCGCGCATTTCGCCCAGCACCGCGATGCGACGATCGGCGCGTTCGGCGGCCAGCACCTTCAGCGTCGCCCGCATCGATGCCGGGTTGGCATTGTAGCTTTCATCGATCAGCAATGCCTCGCCACCCGCCAGGGTCACGCGGCGACGCGCACCACGACCGGCAAGACCCGCAAGATCGGCCAGCGCGAGGCCGGCAACGCCGAGGTCCCCGCCGATCGCATCGACCGCCGCCATCACCGCCAGCGAATTGGCGACCCAATGCTCGCCCGGCGGCGCAAGGGTGTAGCTGACTTCGCGCGAACCCAGCCGCGCGGTAACGAAGCTGTCGCCGCCCGACATGCGGACATGCTCGATCGCGCGGACATCGGCGCCGTCGCGCAGGCCGAAGGTCACGATCCTGCCGGCGTGCGGGCGCGCGGCGGCGATCAGCGTGTCGCGATGCGGGCTGTCGAAGGGGATGATGGCGGTGCCGCCTTCGACCAGTCCTTCGAAAATTTCCCCCTTGGCGCGGGCGATCGCGTCCTCGCCGGTGAAGAACTCGGTATGGGCCGGCGCGATGGTCGTGACGATGGCGACTTCGGGCCGGACCAGTCGGGTCAGTTGCGACAGCTCGCCCGCATGGTTCATGCCCATTTCGAACACCGCAGCCTGCGTGGCGGCCGGCATCCGGGCGAGGCTCAAGGGCACGCCGGTATGGTTGTTGTAGCTTTTGACCGAACGATGCGCGTTGCCGTGGGTGATCCGGTCGATCGCGGCGTAGAGCGCTTCCTTGGTCCCGGTCTTGCCGACCGATCCGGTGACGCCGATGATCCGCGAGCCGGTGCGTGCGCGCGATGCGGTGGCGAGCTGGTTCAGCGCGACGGTGGTGTCATCGACCAGGACGTGCGGGCCATCGACCGGGCGCGACACGATCGCCCCGCCCGCACCCTGCGCAAAAGCCTGCGCGACGAAGCGGTGGCCGTCGGTCGCTTCGCCCGACAGCGCGACGAACAGGTCGCCCTGCCCCACTTCACGGCTGTCGAAGGCGACGCCGTTCACGGCAAAATCGGTGGAGGCAGTGCCCCCGGTCGCGGCGGCGATGGCGGCGGCGGTCCAGAGCGGCAGGTCAGCCGGCACAGTCACGTGCCACCTGTACGTCGTCGAACGGCAGGATCATGTCGCCGACGATCTGGCCCTGTTCATGGCCCTTGCCCGCGATCAGCACGATGTCGCCGGGTTGCGCCATCCTGCACGCAGCGGCAACGGCAGCGCGGCGGTCGCCGATTTCGGTAGCGTTCGGGGCACCGGCCAGCACCTGCGCACGGATCTGCGCCGCATCCTCGGTCCGGGGATTGTCGTCGGTGACGATCGCGACGTCGGCCTGTGAGGCCACGACCTCTCCCATCGGCGCACGCTTGCCGTTGTCGCGGTCGCCGCCCGCACCGAACACGACGATCAGCCGCCCTTCGGCATGGGGACGCAGCGCGGCGATGGCGGCCTCCAGCGCGTCGGGGGTATGGGCGTAATCCACATAGACCGGGGCGCCATTGGGGAGGATCACCGCCCGTTCCAGGCGTCCGCGCACCGGCTGCAACCGGGCGAGGCCGGCGAGCGTCGCGGCAAGCGATCCGCCGGTCGCCAGTACGAGGCCGGCGGCGGTCAGCGCATTCGCGGCCTGATAGGCGCCGATCAGCGGCAGCTGCACCTTGTGGGTCGCGCCCTCCGCCTCGATGGTCAGCGCCTGTCCCAGCAGGCTCGGTTCCCGGCCGGTCAGGCGCAGCGTCTCGCCATGTTCACCAACGGTGATCAGGCGGTTGCCGCGCACCCGCGCCAGATCCATGATCCGGTCGGCATGGGGGTCGTCGATCCACACCACCGCCGTCCCGTCGTCGGCGAGGACTTCGGAGAACAGGCGCAGCTTGGCCGTCAGGTAGCTTGCCATGTCGCCATGATAGTCGAGATGGTCGCGGCTGAGATTGGTGAAGGCGGCGGCGCAGACCGGCAGCCCTTCGGTGCGATATTGCGACAGGCCGTGGCTCGACGCCTCGAACGCGACATGGGTCACGCCCTCGCGCGCGAGGCCGGCGACGTTCGACAGGAAGGTTACGATGTCCGGCGTGGTGAGGCCGGTGACCACGCGTTCGTCGGCGGTCGTCACGCCCAGCGTACCGATCGACGCCGCATGATGCCCCTGCATCCGCCACAGCTGTCGCACCATTTCGACGGTGCTGGTCTTGCCGTTGGTACCGGTCACCGCGATGCAGGTCGGCGGGAACGGCGCGAAGAAGGTCGCGGCAGCGCGCGCGAACGCCTCGCGCGGATCGCGGGCGGCGATATGCACCGCGCCCTCTACCACCGCTTCGGGCCGGGCGACGATGGCGATCGCACCGGCGGCGATCGCGGCGGGGATAAAGTCCTCACCATTTACCCGCGCTCCTTCGAACGCGCCGAAGATGGTGCCGGGTGCGACCTTGCGATGATCGATCGCGAAGCCGGTCACCGTTTGCGGTTCGTCGCCGCCCGTGATCGTTCCTAATTTCATTCGACGTTCGCCAGCTTCTTCGCATCCCCCGGCGCCCGCCACAGCAGCGAGCGCAGTCCGGCGAGGTCAATATCGGCATTGCCATCGGGAATCACCCCCAACAGCGGGCCGGTACGCGAAATCACCCGGCTGACCACCGGCGCGGCGGTCCACGCGGCGCTGGTGAAGCCGAAGGTTTCCTTCGTCCCCTTCGGGCTGTCGAGCATCGCGATCACGACATAGCGCGGACGGTCCATCGGAAAGACCGCGGCAAAGGTCGAAACGTTGACCTTCTTGGAATAGCCGCCGCCCGCGCCGACCGTTTCCGCCGTGCCGGTCTTGCCACCGACACGGAAGCCCGGTGCCTCCGCCTTGCGGCCGGTGCCGTCGGTCACGACGAGACGGAGGAGGCCACGCATCTTCGCGCTGGTCGCTTCGGTGAAGACGCGGCGGCCGGCGGGGGCCTGACCCGGCTTCAGCTTCAGCATGGTCGCCGGGCGCCAGATGCCGCCGTTCACGAGCGCGGCATAGGCGCTGGCGAGATGCAGCGGCGTCACCGCAATGCCGTGGCCATAGGCGGTGGTCATCGTGGTCGTGCGGCCCCAGTAATGCGGCCAGATCGGGCGCGACTTTTCGAGTTCGATGTCGGGCGACGCATCGAAATGGAGCGAGCGGAACAGGTTTTCCATCCGCGCCTGCCCCATTTCGTCGGCAATCCGCGCGGTCGCGATGTTCGACGAATGGACCAGCGTTTCCGGCACGTTCAGCCACCGCTTCTGCGCATGGTCGTCGCGGATGCGGAAGCCACCGACGGCGAGCGGCTGGGTCGCATCGTACCGCTTCGACAGCGACGGCACGACGCCGCTGTCGAGGGCTGCGGCCATGGTCAGCGGCTTGAACGCCGAACCCAGTTCGTACACGCCCTGCGTCACGGTGTTCATCTGGCCGGTATTGGCGGTCACGGCATTGGGGTTGAACGTCGGCAGCGAGGTCATGGCGATCACTTCGCCGGTATCGCTGTCCAGCACGATCCCGCCGGCGCCGCGCGCCTGGAACACCGCCATCGCATTGGCCAGCTCGCTTTCCAGCGCGGCCTGCACGCGCAGGTCGAGGCTCAATGCGACCGGGCGACCGCGCTCGGCCGGGTCGACCAGCCGGGCGTTCAGGAACTTCTCCATGCCGCGCACGCCGCGCCCGTCCATGTCGAGATAGCCCAGCGCATGGGCCGCCATCGCGCTTTGCGGATACAGGCGTTCGGGTTCGCGACCCAGCACGATCCCCGGATCGCCCAGCGCATTCACCGCCTGCACCAGTTCGGGCAGTGCGCGGCGGCGCAGATAGACGAAGTTGCGGTCGAGATTGAGCTGCGCGTAATAATAGCGAGCGTCATGTTCGGGCATCAGCTGGGCAAGCTGCTGCGCCAGCTGTTTCTTGTCGCCGATCACCTTGTCCGGGCGGACCGCGATCGACCAGGCATCGATGGTGCGGGCGAGCGGCGCGCCGTTGCGATCGACCAGATCACCGCGCAGCGGGACCAGTGCCGCCTCCGCCGCGATCGCCGAGCGCGGCTCGGCGGCGACCGCCAGCAGCATCAGCCGCGCGAGAATGACCGTGACGCCCGCCGCGAACAACAGCATCAGCACCATCAACCGGTAATGGGCGATGTTGACCAACGTATGCCGCGCACCGTCGGCCCGTTGCTGGTTGAGGGGGGGCGCCACGACGACGATCACGGCCGGGCCGCTTCCTTGCGCGCCGACCGGGCAAGGTCGGCCATCGTGGCGTCGCTGAGCAGCGTGCGGTCGAGCATCGCCACGGCGCGTGCCTTGGCCGGGATGACCGCCGCCGTCCGCACCGCGCCGACCGGCTTCACGACGGGCTTGCCCTTTGCACCCTTTGCCGGGGTCGCGACGGGGGCGGTGGCGAGAGCCGGTTCGGGCGTCGCCGCCGCCATTTCCATCGGCGCACTGGGCACGACATAGGCGAGCGCGACGTTACCGCCCTCGGTACGCCCCGGCAGCGAGGCCAGCTGATGCTCGCCCCCGACATATTGTTCGGCACGCGGCGCCGCGAGCGCCAGCACGTCGCCGTTCCAGCGCTCGAGCTGCGCCATGTTCGCACGGGTGTCGAATTCGGTTTCCAGCGCGCGGATGTCCTTGCGCGCCTGCACGATCGAGCGTTCGACCGCCTCGACCCGGCCGCGTTCCGCCGCCCCCTGCGAAATGACGAGGTAGAAGGCCGGCGCCATCACGCCGACCGCCACCAATTTGCCAAGGGTCCCGAACCCGAACGTACCCATCACATCGCACTCCCGTTCGAACTCCACGGCGCGGACGCCGTGCGAAGGCCCGCGCGCAGCGTAGCCGACCGTGCGCGCGGGTTAACCGAAATTTCTTCGTCGCTGGGCCGCACCGCCTTGGCGATGTCGCCAAAGCTGGGCGCCGGCCCCTGCGCCACGACCGGCCGGTGGCGCGACCCGGCGGGCATCGTCCCGCCGCGTTCGCGCAGGAACCGCTTCACGATGCGGTCCTCGAGGCTGTGGAAGCTGACCACCGACAGCCGCCCGCCGGGCCGGAGCACCCGCTCCGCCGCGTCGAGCCCGGCGGTCAGTTCGCCCAGTTCGTCGTTCAGGTGGATGCGGATCGCCTGGAACGCGCGGGTCGCCGGGTCCTTCTTTTCATGCGGGCGATGGCCCAGCGCCCGACGCACGACGGCGGCCAGTTCGCCGGTCCGCGCCAGCGGCCGCGCGCCGACGATGAAGTTCGCGACACGGCGATGGCGCGGTTCCTCGCCATAGCGGTCGAGTACGTCAGAAATCTCGGCCTCGGCGGCGGTGTTCAGCCATTCGGCGGCAGTGATGCCCTCACGGCTCATCCGCATGTCGAGCGGACCGTCATACTGAAAGGAAAAGCCGCGATCCGCCTGATCGAGCTGCATCGACGACACGCCGATGTCCATCACGACGCCATCGACCGCATCGATCCCGCGCGCAGCCAGTTCGCTCGCCATCGCCGAAAACGGCGCCTGGATCAGCGTCAGGCGCTCGCCCGCCTCGGCCAGCAGCGGCGCGGCGGCGGCGTGCGCGGTCGGATCGCGATCGAACGCCACGACCCGTGCGCCGGCCGCCAGCATCGCGCGGGTATAGCCGCCCGCGCCGAAGGTCGCGTCGACATGGACCTCGCCCGGCTGGATCGACAGTGCGGCGACCGCCTCGGCCATCAGGACGGGGATGTGCGGCGCGTCGGTCACAACAGGCCCTTTTCTTCCATCAGGAACTCGCACAGCTCGCGCGTGTCGGCGTCGATCTCCAGATCAGCGATCAGTGTGTGCGGGTCCCAGACGTTGAACGTGTCGCCACGGCCGTGGAAGAACGCCCATTTGTCGATCTTTGCCCGGCGACGATAGAAGGTCGGCAGGACGAAGCGCCCGGCACTGTCGAACGGCGCGGTTTCGAGGTTGCCGAACGCCTTGCCCGCGACATTATAGTCGGTGTCGGCATCCTCGTCGCTGCCCTGGGGTTTGCGCGAATACAGGATTTTCGGCCAGGCAGCATCGAAGGCGCTGAGGCAGACATGCTTGGCATGACGCTTGAGCAGCAGTTCGCGGGAATCGGCGTTCTTCTCCAGCACCGAGCGCAGCTTGGCAGGCACTGCGACGCGACCCTTCGCATCGACCGCCTGTAGCCCGTAGCTCAGGTAGAGTTCCCTCTCCAACACAGCCCCTGTTCGGTCACGCAGGAGAAGCGTCGCCCGCCGGCAAATACGCGCCGGGCGGTGTGTAGCGACGATCCCAGGACCTGCCCCCTGTGACGTTTCGAGACGTACCAAATGCTATCATGGGTCACAATGGGAGAAGTTGGGTGAGAATGGGAAAAAGCACCACTGGCGGGGCGATTTTGGGATGTACGTTGTTTGTTCTGCCAATATTTTTGGGCGAGCGTGGGCGGGACGCTGGGACGGCGCCCCACCGGGCAGGAAACGGTACGGAAAGACGCGGGGGTTCGAACGCTGGGACGCCTGCGCCCCGTAAGCAACGGCCGACCCTGCGGCCTATCGTCGTCTGCTGGTCCCGGCTTGTGCCAGCATGACCTTCGCGATGTCGATCAGAGCGACAGGTTCAGCGAATCTCTGGAGTCGCGATGTTCCCGCTGGGCGCGGCGCCGGGGGAAATGCCCAGTTCGGCCAGCGGCTCGTCCGGGTTGCCGGTCGGCGTCAGGTTGGCGACCGCGACATTGGCCTGTTCATCGACCGTCGCGACATCCTCACCGATCGGGGCTTCGTCGATCGCCGAGCGGAACAGCGCGCTGGCAAGGATAATGAGCAGCACGACCAGCACCAGTCCGGTCGCGCCGACACGCAGGCGTTGCAATAATTGGGACTGGTCCGATCGCGGCGTCATCTGCACGGCTGTTACGCCGAAGTCGCTCCGCTGTCGACCGCCAACCCTTTTGCCGCCAGCCATTCGGGATTGTACAGGGTGGACAGATAGCGAAAGCCGGTGTCACACAGGATCGTCGCGACCCGGCTGCCCGGCCCCAATTGCCGCGCCAGCAGCACCGCGCCCGCCACGTTGATCCCCGACGACAGGCCAAGGCACAGCCCCTCCTCCGCCAACAGCCGGCGGACCCAGACCATGCCCTCTTCATCCGACACGCGGAACTGGGTGTCGATCGGCGCGCCGTCGAGGTTCGCGGTGATCCGCCCCTGCCCGATGCCCTCGGCGACCGACGATCCTTCGGAACGCAACTCGCCATGGGCGTAGTAGTCATAAAGCGCCGCGCCATGCGGATCGGTCAACGCGATGGTGACCGATTCGTCCTTTTCCTTCAGGCCCAATCCGACACCGGCGAGCGTGCCGCCGGTGCCCGCCGCACAGGTAAAGCCATCGATCCGCCCGTCCATCTGTTTCCAGATTTCGGCGGCCGTGCCGGTGATATGCGCGCGGCGATTGGCGATATTGTCGAACTGGTTCGCCCAGATCGCGTTCGGGGTCTCTTCTGCGATACGCCGGCTGGTGTGGACGAAATGACCGGGGTTCGAATAGGGCGCGGCCGGGACCAGGACCAGCTCGGCACCCAGTGCGCGCAGCGTATCCATCTTCTCGCGGCTCTGCGTCTCGGGCATCACGATGATCGTGCGATAGCCCTTGGCATTGGCGACCAGCGCCAAGCCGATGCCGGTATTGCCGGCCGTCCCCTCGACGATCGTCCCGCCCGGCTGGATGAGGCTCCGCGCCTCCGCATCCTCGACGATCGACAGCGCGGCGCGATCCTTCACGCTGGCACCGGGATTGGCGAATTCGCACTTGGCGAAAATCTCCGCCCCGGCGGCTTCGCTGGGACCTTTCAGCCGGACGAGCGGGGTGTTGCCGATCAGGGCGAGCGTATCGAGGGCGGTATGCATGGGGGTGAGATGGCGCGGGACGCCCGCCGGGGCAAGCGCGCGGGCGGGTAGAATGGATTGAGGCCGGGCAAAGGTGGCTTGTGCGCTACCCCGCCAATGCGTCGACCAGCGCCTTCACCTTCGACTGCCGCCATTGCGGCAGCGGCGCGACAAGCCAGTAGCCCATGCGCCCCGACGCCGGTTCCCCGACCACCGCGATCCGTCCGGCGGCGATGTCGTCGCGGGCGAGCAGTTCGGGCACGGTCGCCCGCCCCAGCCCCGCCGCCGCCGCATCGATCGCAAGGCCCGCATCGGCGACCCGGACCAGCGCGGTCGCATCCTCCGGATTGCAGCCGGGCCAGCCGATCCGCGTATCGGCACCGCCACCGGCGCGTTCGACGGTGACCATGCCGTCCGATTCGAGCGCCTCGCCCTCATGCGCGCCCGGCCCTTCGCCCCAGCGGATGGCAAGGTCGAGATTGGCTTCGGTGAAGTCGAGCGCATCGTCGGCCGCGACCAGCGCGAAGCGCAGGTCGGGATCGGCGGCGGCGATGCGCGACAGGCGGGGGAGCAGCCATTTTTGCGTCAGGTCGCGCGGCGCGGCAATGGTCAGCGACTTCGACGATTGCCCGGCCTGCATCGCGCGGACCGCTTCCTCGAATTGCAGGAAACCGCCGCGCAACGCGGCCAATCCGGCCTCACCCTCCGGCGTCAGCTCCAGCCCGCGGGTCGTACGGCGGAACAGCACGACGCCCAGCGTATCCTCCAGCGCGCGGACCTGCTGCCCCACCGCCGCAGGGGTCACCGCCAGTTCGTCGGCGGCGCGGGTGAAGGACAGGTGTCGCGCGGCAGCGTCCAGCACGCGCAGGCCGTTCAGCGGCAGGTGCGTCCGCTTCATGCGCCGACCGCCGGTGCCAGCAGGGTGAAGCGCGGGATCGCCACGTCGAACGTATCCCCATCATCGGCCAGCATGTGATAGCTCCCCTGCATCGCTCCGGTCGGGGTCGTCAGCGGACAGCCCGATACATAATCGAAGCTGCCGCCCGGTTCGATCACGGGCAACTCGCCGATCACGCCTTCGCCCTCCACGCTATGCCGTTCGCCGCGCCCGTCGGTGATGATCCAGTGGCGGGTGAGCAGCTGCACCGTCCGGTCCGAATCATTCTCGATCCGGATATGATAGGCCCAGAACCAGCGCCCCTGCGCCGGTTGCGACTGTTCGGGCAGATAGGTCGCCGATACCCGCACCACGATACCGCCGGTCGTCGCCTCGTGCGGGAACAGCGCCTTCATAGGGCGACCGCGCGCAACGCCTGGTCGAGGTCGGCGATCAGGTCGTCCGCATCCTCCAGACCCACATTGATGCGGATCATGCCTTCGGAAATGCCCATCTCGATCCGCTTTTCCTCGGCCACGCCCGAATGGGTGGTGGAGGCCGGATGCGTCATCAGCGAGCGCGAGTCGCCGATATTGTTCGAGATATCGATCAGTTGCAGCGCATCGAGCAGCCCGTGGGCCTGCGCCCGCCCGCCGTCGAGTTCGAAAGAGAAGATCGGCCCGGCCATCTTCATCTGGCGCATACACAGGTCGTGCTGCGGATGGCTGGGCAGGCCCGGCGCATTGATCTTCGGCACGCGCCCTTCGAGGAAGCTTGCGACCTTCAGCGCATTTTCTGACTGGCGCATCACGCGCAGGTCGAGCGTCTCCAGACCCTTCAGCACCACCCAGGCGTTGAACGCGCTGAGCGTCGGGCCGGTGTTACGGGTGAAGGGCAACAGCACGTCGTCGATGAACGCCTTCGTCCCGCACACCGCACCGGCCAGAACCCGGCCCTGTCCTTCCATAAGCTTCGTCGCGCTATAGGCTACCACGTCCGCGCCGAAGTCCATCGGGCGTTGCAGTGCGGGGCTGGCAAAGGCGTTGTCGACCACGGTGACGATGCCCCGCTCACGTGCGGCTGCGCAGATCGCGGTCAGGTCGGCGACGTCCATCGTCGGATTGGCCGGCGTTTCGAAGAACCAGACCTTCGTGTTCGGGCGGCTGGCATCGATGAACGCCTGCGGATCGCGCGCATCGACCACGTCGGTTGCGATGCCGAACTTGGGCAGCAGCGTGTCAGTCAGCCAGCGACACGACCCGAACGCGGCGCGCCCGCCGACCAGGTGGTCGCCCGCCGACAACTGGCTGAGCAGTGCCGCCGTCATCGCCGCCATGCCGGTCGCCATGGTACGACACGCCTCGGCTCCTTCGAGCAGGGCGATGCGTTCTTCCAGCATCTCGACGGTCGGGTTCTGCAACCGCGAATAGGTCATGCCGACCTGTTCGCCCGCAACGCGCGGGGCGGCGTCGCCGGCACAGTCATAGGCATAGCCCGAGGTGAGGAACAACGCCTCCGACGTTTCGCCATATTCGCTGCGCGCGGTGCCCCCGCGCACGGCCTGCGTTGCGGGACGCCAGGTGGCGGTGATGCTGCGGTCTTGTCCGGTCTTGCGCTTCATGGCGCCGTCTTTGCGCGCTCGGGGCAAGAATTTCCAGTGGAGATGCGCCCCGCTGGACCGCCCTGCCGCCAAGGGGTAGAGCGCGGCGATGCGTTCCGTACTCAATGTGCATCGCTCGATCCTGGGCCAGCCATGGCGCTGGCGCGGGTTGGAGGGCGATGTGTGCAACGACGGGTTCGTCGCCGACGATCTCGTCACCCGTATCCTGCTGGCCCGTGGCTGTCCGCGCGAGGCGCTGGCCGCGCACAAGGCGCCCAGCATCCGCGAATTCATGCCCGACCCGTCGATCTTCCGCGACATGGACCGCGCCGCCGAGCGACTGGCCGACGCAGTGATGGCGAAGGAGCCGGTCGCGATCTTCGGCGATTACGACGTCGATGGTGCGACGTCGGCCGCGCTGCTGGTGCGGTTGCTGCGCGACCTGGGCCTGGCCGCCCGCCCCTATATCCCCGACCGCCAGCGCGAAGGGTATGGCCCCAACGCGCCAGCGATGCTGCGGCTGGCGCGCGAAGGTGCCACGCTGATCGTCACGGTCGATTGCGGGGCGCAGGCGTTCGAGGCACTCGCCGCCACGCGCGACGCCGGGGTCGATGTACTGGTGGTCGATCACCACCAATGCACGACCGAGCTTCCCCCCGCCCTCGCCATCGTCAACCCGAACCGGCTGGATGAGGGCGCAGGGGCGGCGCACGGACATCTGGCGGCGGTCGGGGTCGCGTTCCTGCTGGCGGCGGCGCTGGTACGGACGTTACGCGCACGCGGCTTCTTTACCGGCCGCGCCGAACCGAAGCTGCTCGACCTGCTCGACCTCGTGGCGCTGGGGACCGTCGCGGACGTTGCCCAGCTCCGGGGACTGAACCGGGCATTCGTGGCGCAGGGACTGAAGGTCATGGCCCGGCGGCAGAATATCGGCATCGCCGCGCTGATCGAGGCTTCGCGCCTGACCCGCGCCCCGACCTGCACCGATCTCGGCTTCGCGCTCGGACCGCGCATCAATGCCGGCGGGCGGGTCGGCAAGTCGGACCTCGGCGTCCGGCTGCTGACGACACAGGACCCGGAAGAGGCCCGCACCCTCGCGGTCGAGCTGGACCGGCTGAACGAGGAACGCCGCCTGATCGAGGGCGATGTGCAGGCATCCGCCGACCTCTCGGCGCGCGCACAGGAATCGCGCGGCTGCGTCGTGGTGTCGGGACGCGGCTGGCATCCCGGCGTCATCGGCATCGTAGCCGGGCGGCTGAAGGAAAAGCTCGGTCGTCCGGTGCTGGTCATCGCGGTCGATGACCATGGCGTGGGCAAGGGGTCGGGCCGGTCGATCCCCGGCGTCGACATGGGCGCGGCGATCCTGGCCGCCAAGGAACTCGGGCTGGTCAGCGCAGGCGGCGGCCATGCGGCGGCAGCGGGCGTGACCGTCGCGGAGGCCGCGATCCCCGCCCTCGCCGATTTCCTGCACGCGCGGATGGCCGAACCGGTCGAGCGCGCGCGGGAGGACCGTGCGCTGCTGGTCGATGCGGTACTGGCGCCCGGCGGGGTCAGCCCACTGCTGATCGACGCGCTGGAGGCCGGCGGTCCGTACGGCATGGGCTGGCCCGCCCCGCGCGTGGCGGCGGGACCGGTGCGGATCGTGAAGGCGGATGTCGTAGGCAACGGCCATGTCCGCGCGATCGTGACCGGCGACGATGGCCGCCGGTTCAAGGGCGTGGCCTTTCGCCAGGCGGAAACCGACCTCGGCATGGCGCTGCTGGGCGCCCCGCCGCATCGCAAGCTGTGGCTTGCGGGCCGCGCAAAGCTCGACGACTGGGGCAGTCGCCCGACCGCCGAACTGCATATCGACGACATGGCGTGGGCCGATTGAGCAAAAAATCTGAAATAGCTGTTGACCGATCGCCGACCCTCTTCTAACAGCCCGTCCACGCCACCAGATGGCCCCTTCGTCTAGCGGTTAGGACGCGGCCCTTTCACGGCTGAAACACGGGTTCGATTCCCGTAGGGGTCACCACCCTTGAAAACACTAGGTTTTCTTGGCTGGTACATTAGCGGTTGCCCCCGTCAGCGGCATGATTTTGCCCCCGGTCATTCGCAGCGCTGCGTTCTTGGCAATCATTAGGGCCCTAGCCCGCTTCCCATAGTGACGTACGATTTCAGGTGACATGCCGAGGATCTCGCCAACCTCGGTGTCGTTCAAGCCGCACTCCAACTGGTAGCAGCACGCATTCTTCCGAAGCCCATGGAAGGTGAACGTAGCGCCGGCCGCAATGACCTCCCGCGCCGTCAAATCCAGCAGCACTTCTCGAACCGGAGGCTGGGCCATAAGTGCTCTCAGCCGCTCTTGAATTGCCCCAGTCGATTTGAATGGAGCACCAGTCCGTTCGTAGAGCAGGGTTACCGAGCGCCGAGGTAAACGCCGCAGTTCATCCTGCCAAAAGGGATGCATGGGTACGGCCACATCCTTTGTGATCCCACCCCTGCGGACTTTCTGTTGGGTAAATTGCATGATGCCGTTCGCAATCCAGCCATACTGCATGCGAATGCAATCGCCGACCCGCTGGCCGGAGCATAGTCCGGTGACAATCGCTAAGCGTGTCATAGGGGTTGCTTCCTCCAAACACACCGCAAGAAGGTCGGCCGGCCAAGGCTCGTGCTCACCGATCTTTAGAATGGGCACGTCAGCAGCCGGATTATCGTCACGGATCCCTATCCGCATCGCGTGCTTCATCAGACTGCCGAAAACGCTAAGCCAAACATTTGCCTTTCCGGGCGTCTCGGCCAAAGTGTCGCGCAGACGGTAGACGTGTACCGGTCGCACACCCGACACCGAACGATGTCCATGCTCAACTCCTATCATTTGCAGATAGCGGAGTTGATTTTCACGCGTCTTCATACTCTTGACGTTCCATTCGGGGCTTCGTCGGTAATCAGCAATCAACCAAGCTAGTGAGCCGTGCGGCAGCGGGGCTGATTTAGCGTCGGGCTGACTCAGACGAGCATATTCGGCGGGAAAATCAGGACTGTTGATCGCCGGTAGTCGGATGTACGTGTCCTTCCCTGCGACCTTGCGCCGGAAATACAGCAAGCCCTTGCGTTCGGTGACATTCTTCAACGTAA